>NZ_KB911581.1:3027341-3627341 GCF_000383595.1 Streptomyces bottropensis ATCC 25435
GCTGTTCGCCGCCACGAGCGGTGTACCTCCGGCTCCAAGTCATCCTGCTGGCCCGCAGATTGCCATGGAGCACAGGTTGTTGATCACGCGCCATGCCGACTTGTTCGTCGGACGGCCAAGACGGAAGGTAGCGCTGTCATATGCCTCGCGGCAGGGGCGTCCAAGCGGAGGGACAAGGAACAGGTACTGATGTGGGCGGGGCCGTGTGGCCGGGCGGGGCCTCCACCCGGCCGCGCGGCCCCGCTCATGCCGGGCTCGGACCCTCAGTCGGCCTGCCGGCGCACCTCGTCCAGCCGCACCGGCCGGTGCTCGGCCACCGAGAGGGTCGCCGCCTCGGCGATCCAGCTGGCCTCGATGGCGTCGGCGACGGTGCAGGGTGAGGTGCGGGTGCCGGCGACGACCTCGGTGAAGGCGGTGAGTTCGGCGCGGTAGGCGGGGGCGAAGCGGTCCATGAAGAAGTTGTGCGGGGGGCCGGCGGGGAAGGTCACGCCCGGCTCGGCGGAGCGCAGCGGCAGCTGGGTGTCGAGGCCGGCGGCGATGCTGTCCTTCATGCCGTGGAGTTCCAGGCGGACGTCGTAACCACGGGCGTTGTGGCGGGAGTTGGAGATGACGCCGATCGTGCCGTCGTCGAAGGTGAGCAGCGCGGAGGCGGTGTCGACGTCGCCGGCCTCCTCGATGTACGCCGCGCCGCGGTTGCCGCCGGTCGCGTAGACCTCCACGACCTCCCGGCCCGTCACCCAGCGGACGACGTCGAAGTCGTGCACCGCGCAGTCCCGGAAGATGCCGCCGGAGGACGCCACGTAGCCGGCCGGCGGGGGCGCCGGGTCCAGGGTCGTCGAGCGGACGGTGTGCAGATCGCCGAGTTCGCCGTCCAGGAAGGCCTGTCGCGCCGTCACACAGCCCGCGTCGAAGCGGCGGTTGAAGCCGATCTGGACCTGCACGTCGCCGCCTTCGACGGCGCGCAGTACAGCGAGGCTCTCCTCGATGGTCTTCGCCACCGGCTTCTCGCAGAAGACCGGGATGCCCGCCTCGACCGCGGCCAGGATGAGCCCCGGGTGCGCGTCGGTCGCGGCGGTGACCACGACGCCGTCGATGCCGGAGGCGAAGACGGCCTCGGGCGAGTCGGCCACGGTGGCGCCGTACTTCTCGGCGGCGGAGGTGGCGGCCGCGGCCAGCGGGTCGGAGACCACCAGCTGCTCCACCACGTCGAGCCCGGCGAGAGTCCCGGCGTGGAAGGCGCCGATGCGGCCCAGCCCCAGGATGCCAATGCGCATGATCGAGTGTCCCTTTCGGATGTGCTGAAGAAGCGGGAGAAGCGGAAGGAGGCGAGGGGGGAAGAAGCGGGGGCGGGGCGGTCAGTCCTGGGCGCCGAAGACGTTCTGGTCCCAGTCGATCACGGAGCCCGTCACCACGCCGCTGCGGTCGGACAGCAGGAGGACGACGAAGTCGGCGATCTCGTCGACCTGGCCGAGCTTGCCCATCGGCAGGCGCTCGGCGGCACGCTCCCGCCAGTCGTCGCCCGCCCCGTGGAACTCCCGCTGGATCGCGTCCTCGCCCTCGGTCTCCGTCCAGCCGATGTTGAGGTCGTTGATCCGGATCCGGTCCCAGCGGTGGGCGTGGGCGGCGTTGCGGGTCAGGCCCGCGAGGCCGGCCTTCGCGGCGGAGTAGGGGGCCAGGTTCGGGGGGCCGCCGTGCGCGCAGTTGGAGCCGATGTTGACGATCGTGCCGGGCGCCGAGCGGCCCACCAGGTGCTCGACCACGGCCTGCATCGCGAAGAAGGGGGCGCGCAGGTTGATCGCGATGTGCGCGTCGAACAGGTCGGGGGAGGTGTCGAGGAGCGAGCCGCGGGACGTCAGGCCGGCCGCGTTGACCAGGCTGTCGACCCGGCCGTGGGCGGCGACCACCCGGTCCACGGCGCCGCGCACCTGCGCCGGGTCCGTCAGGTCGGCCCGGACGAACGTGGCGCCGGTGTCCGCCGCCAGCTTCTCGCCGATCTCGGCGCGACGGCCGGTGAAGGCGACGGTCGCGCCCTCGCCGAGGGCCGCGCGGACGATGCCCGCGCCGACGCCCTGGCTGCCGCCGTTGACGAGGACGACTCTGTCCTCCAGTAGTGCCATGTGGGGTGTGTCCTTTCCGTCCGCTCCCGGCGGGTGCCGCCGTACCCGGTGGTGGCCCGCTCGCAGGCGAGCTTTCGCGGCGTCCTCGCCTCTGTCAGTCTTGGGGCGCGGGGCCCCTCGTACAACCCGCAGCGGACCATCAAAAACCCATCATCCGGTTCCCCGCGGCCCCACCGGGCACCGGCGCCGGGAGCGTCGACATCCGGGACACATCGCCATGACACACCCCTACACGATCCGTGAGATCGCCCGTCAGGCCGGGCTGAGCCAGGCCACGGTCGACCGGGTGCTCAACGGCCGGGGCGGGGTGCGGGAGAGCACCGCCCGTGAGGTGCACCAGGCCGTCAAGGACCTGGACCGGCAGCGGACGCAGGTGCGCATCGGCGGCCGTACGTTCATGGTCGACATCGTGATGCAGACCCCGGAGCGGTTCTCCACGGCGGTCCGGGAGGCGCTGGAGGCCGAGCTGCCGTCCCTGCATCCCGCCGTCGTGCGGTCCCGGTTCCACTTCCGGGAGACGGGGTCCGCGTCGGAGATGGTCCGGGTGCTCGACCGGATCGGCCGGCGCGGCTCACAGGGCGTCATCCTCAAGGCGCCCGACGTCCCGGAGGTGACCGCCGCCGTCGAACGGCTGGTCGCGGCCGGGACACCGGTGGTCACCTACGTGACGGACCTGCCCGGCAGTGCGCGCGGAGCGTACGTCGGGATCGACAACCGGGCCGCCGGGGCGACCGCCGCGTATCTGGTCCGGCAGTGGCTCGGCGACCGGCCGGGTGCCGTGCTGGTGACGATCAGCCGCGGCTTCTACCGCAACGAGGAGGAGCGCGAGATGGGCTTCCGCGGGGTGATGCGCGCCGTCGACCCACGGCGGACCCTCGTCGAGGTCACCGACAGCGACGGCCTCGACGCCACCCAGCGCGACCTCGTCCTCGACGCGCTGCGGCGCGAGCCGGGCATCGCCGCCGTCTACTCGATCGGCGGCGGCAACACCGCGACGCTCGACGCCTTCGCCGCGATCGGCCGGGAGCCGCACGTCTTCGTCGCCCACGACCTCGACCACGACAACACCCGGCTGCTGCGCGAGCACCGGCTCTCCGCCGTGCTCCACCACGACCTGCGCCAGGACGTCCGCCGCGCCTGCCAGATGATCATGCGTGCCCACCAGGCCCTCCCCGACGAGGGCCCCTTCCTCCCGTCGGCGATCCAGGTGGTGACGCCCTACAACATGCCGCCCTGGGCCGGGGCGGCCGTCACCGGCTAGCCGGTGCGGGAGCCTCGGCCCCCGCCCGGAACGTACGCCGGTACGTCAGCGGCGACACCCCGATCGCCGCGTGCAGGTGCTGGCGCAGCGACGTGCCCGTGGCGAAGCCCACATGGCCGGCGATCTCGTCGACCGGGAGGTCGGTGGACTCCAGGAGGTGACGGGCGCGGGACACGCGCTGCTGGACGAGCCAGCGGCCGGGGCTCATGCCGACCTCGTCGCCGAAGCGGCGGGCGAAGGTGCGCAGGCTCATCCGGGCGTGCCGGGCGAGGTCGGCAAGCGCCAGCGGAGCGTCCAGGTGTTCGAGCGCCCACTGGCGGGTGGCGGCGGTGCCGCTGGCCGGGTCCTGGGGGACGGGCTGCTCGATGTACTGCGCCTGACCGCCCTCCCGCCACGGCGGCACCACGCACCGGCGGGCGACCCGGTTGGCGACCTCGCTGCCGTGGTCCCTGCGCACGAGGTGCAGACAGAGGTCGATGCCGGAGGCGGCGCCGGCCGAGGTGAGGATGTCACCGTCGTCGACGAACAAGACGTCCGGGTCCAGGTCGACTTTCGGGAAGCGTTCCCGGAACGCCTGGGCCAGCGCCCAGTGCGTGGTGGCGGGCCGGCCGTCCAGCAGTCCGGCCGTGGCCAGCACGAAGGCGCCCGTGCAGATGGACACCAGCCGGGTGCCGGGCCGGATCCGGGCGAGCGCCGCCGTCACGGGCTCCGGCAGCTCCGGTGACAGCAGTCGCGCCGCGGCCGGGGTGAGCCCGAACGAGGCGACGATCACGGTGTCCGCGGTGTCCAGTACCTCGGGGCCGTGATCGACGGCGATGGCGAAGTCGGCCGCCGAACGCACGGGCCGCCCGTCCGCGGTGCAGGTCAGCACCTCGTACAGGCCCTCGGTCGCGTCGAAGATCCGGCTCGGGACGCCCAGTTCGAAGGGGTAGACCCCGTCGAGGGCGAGGACGACCACACGGTGCGGGGATGTCATGCCGACCAGTGTGGCACGATCCCATCGAAGGATGGCCATCCTGCCATTGTCGTGATCGTCGGCCCGTCGCAGGCTGGACGGCATGACGGAAACCACCGAGAAGAACAGCGGCGCCGCCGGCATGCGCGCCATGACCCAGGACACCTTCGGCGGCCCCGAGGTGCTGCGGGAGACCGAACTGCCGCGTCCCGTCCCGCTCATGAGCGAGATCCTCGTGCGGGTGCACGCGGCCGGCGTCAACCCCACCGACTGGAAGAACCGCGCCTTCGGACTGTGGCACGCGGAACCGCTGCCCGTCCTCGGCTGGGACGTCTCGGGGGTCGTGGAGCGGGTCGGCCTCGGGGTCACCCTCTTCAAGCCGGGCGACGAGGTCTTCGGCATGCTGCCCTACCCGCACCGCGCGGGCGCCTACGCCGAGTACGCCACGGCGCCCGCCCGGTCCTTCGCGCACAAGCCGGCCCGCCTCGACCACGTCCGCGCCGGAGCCCTGCCGCTGGCCGCGCTCACCGCGTACCAGGCGCTCGTCGACACCGCCGGCGTAGGGCCGGGGCAGCGCGTCCTGATCCACGCCGCCGCCGGGGGAGTGGGCCACCTCGCCGTGCAGATCGCCAAGGCGCGCGGCGCGTACGTCATCGGCACGGCCAGCGCGGGCAAGCACGAACTGCTGCGCGAGCTGGGCGCGGACGAACTGATCGACTACCGGACCACGGACTTCACCGAGGCCGTCGCCGACGTCGACGTGGTCCTGGACACCCTCGCCGGTGATGTCCGCAGCCGTTCCCTGGACGTCCTGCGCACGGGCGGCGTCCTCGTCACGATCCTCCCGCACGGCTGCGAGGAGGACCTGAAGCGGGCCGCGGAGCTGGGCGTACGGCTGGAGCCGATGCTCGTCGAGGCCGACCACGCGGGGATGCGGGCCGTCGCCGAACTGGTGGAGAAGGGGCAGTTGCGCCCTCTCGTCGACGCGACCTTCCCGCTCGCCGAGGCGGCCGAGGCACACGCCCACGGTGAGACCGGCCGGACCACGGGGAAGATCGTCCTCACGGTCCGCTGAGTCGCTGCCGCGATTCCCCTCGTGCGAAGGGCCGCTGAGCCGGGCCCCGCACGGGATGGGCTCGCGGTGAGCCCGTCGGCCGGACGGTGGTCAGCTCGTGACGAGTTCGGCGGTCCGGCGTGCGGCGGGGGCCACCACGGCCACGGTCACCGTCCCGCCGGCGGTCGCCGTGGCCGCCGTCGGCTCGACGCCGGCCGTCCGGTTGCGGAACAGCCAGGCGATGTCCCGCCCGAAGGACCAGAGCAGCGAGCCCAGCGCCAGCGCGACCAGGGCGAAGCCCGCCGCGTAGGGCAGCAGACCGGAGGCGGCGACCAGCAGGAAGACGCCCTGGACCGCGGCGACCGTCTTGCGGGCCATGCTGTGCGGAAGGGAGTTGTTCAGCCAGGGCAGGACCTTGGCGGCGGCGACGAAGCCGTATCGCATGAGACCGATCAGCAGCACCCACGGGCCCATCGACATCGCCACGTACACGCTCAGCACCAGGATCAGGAACGCGTCGACCTCCATGTCGAAGCGCGCGCCCAGCGCGGTCGAGGTGTTCGTGCGCCGGGCCACCTGGCCGTCGACACCGTCGAGGATCAGGGCCACGGCCGTCAGGCCGACGAACAGCGAGACCGGCGGCGAACCCTGGAAGGAGTCGGCGACCAGGGCCGTCACGGCGCCGACGAGTATCGCCCGGCCGAGGGTCACGCGGTTGGCGGGTCCGAAGGTGCGGGTCCGCGTGCGCAGCAGGGCGCGGTTGAGGACGGCCCAGGTGGCGAGCCCGAAGGCCAGCCCGGTCAGCCAGCCCGCCGGGCCCAGTTCGATCGCCGTGCCCAGGAAGGCGAGAAGCAGCACCTGGGCGCCCGCGCCCACAGTCGTCTCCGAGAGCAACAGCCGGCCGTCGTATGTGTTGATCAGGGCCACCGCATACCTTCCGAACGTGTGACAAGTGGATCATCGCCGCGTACCGTGTCCGCGAACTTCCACCGCTGCGTACGTGGCGAACCGCTCGACCGTTCACGGAGACGCACATGAAACCGACAGCCCGAGCCTTCTGGCTACGCTCCCCCGAAGTGGGTGAGATTCGCGAGGAGACCCTCGCCACACCCGCTGACGACGAGGTTCTCGTCCGCGCGCTGTACTCGGGGGTCAGTCGGGGCACCGAGACGCTCGTGTTCCGCGGCCAGGTGCCCGAGAACCAGTACGCGACCATGCGCGCGCCCTTCCAGGACGGGGACTTCCCCGCCCCCGTGAAGTACGGCTATCTCAGCGTCGGGCGGGTGGAAGAGGGGCCGGACGCACTGGTCGGCAGGACCGTCTTCTGCCTGTATCCGCACCAGAGCCGCTACGTCGTTCCCGTGAGCGCCGTCACCGTCGTGCCGGAGTCGGTGCCCGCCGCGCGGGCCGTCCTGGCCGGGACCGTGGAGACCGCCGTCAACGCCCTGTGGGACGCGGCCCCGCTCATCGGGGACCGGATCGCCGTCGTGGGCGGCGGCATGATCGGCTGCTCGGTCGCCGCGCTGCTCGCCCGCTACCCGGGCGTCCGCGTCCAGCTCGTCGACGCCGATCCCGCGCGCGCCGACATCGCCCGCGCCCTCGGCGTGGACTTCGCGCTGCCCGAGGACGCGCTCGGGGAGTGCGACCTCGTGGTGCACGCCAGCGCCAGCGAACAGGGACTCGGCCGCTGTCTCGAACTCCTCGCCGCCGAGGGCACGGTCATCGAGCTGAGCTGGTACGGCGACCGCCGCGTCGCCCTGCCGCTGGGCGAGGCCTTCCACTCGCGCCGGCTCACCCTGCGCAGCAGCCAGGTCGGAACCGTCTCCCCGGCCGCACGCGCCGGACGTACGTACGCGGACCGGCTGGCGCTCGCCCTCGAACTCCTCGCCGACGCCCGTTTCGACGCGCTCGTCACCGGAGAGTGTGCCTTCGAGGAACTCCCGGACGTCCTGCCGAAGCTGGCGAGCGGAGAGCTGCCGGGCATGTGTCATCGTGTCCGCTACGAGGCCGAGTGAGGCCGAGGTCGACCGTTCCGGGTTGTCCCACCCGCCCCTGAACTGCCCGAACGGAACATCGACCTCCAAAGAAACAGCAAAACTCGGCTGAACAACGGGTAGGGAGCAGCCGTACTACACGGCATGCCCCGGCCCGGGGGCAGACGTACCGCACTGGAGGGTCGTCCGTTGTTCAGCATCACCGTCCGCGATCACATCATGATCGCCCACAGCTTCCGCGGGGAGGTCTTCGGACCCGCGCAGCGCCTCCACGGCGCCACCTTCCTCGTGGACGCCACCTTCCGGCGCGCCGAACTGGACGACGACAACATCGTCGTAGACATCGGGCTGGCCACGCAGGAGCTGGGTGCCGTGGTGAGCGAGTTGAACTACCGCAACCTCGACAACGAGCCCGCCTTCGCCCACACGAACACCTCGACGGAGTTCCTGGCGAAGGTGATCGCGGACCGCCTCGCCGAGCGGATCCACAAGGGGGCCCTGGGGGAGAACGCCAAGGGCATCGCGGGTATCACGGTCACCCTGCACGAGTCGCACATCGCCTGGGCGAGTTACGAGCGTGCCCTGTGACCGACGTGACCATCGACCGGGCGGTCGTCGGCACCGCCCAGGCATACGGCAGCGCTGTCCAGGCAGACGGGGGAGAGCAAGTGCGGCTCGGCTATGTGCCCGTGCAGAACGCGGTGCTGAAGAACGCGGCGATCGTCCCCATGTCGCTGCGCTCGATGCACTTCGTGATGCCGGGCGGCGTGGACGACCTGGCCCGCCCGAGCGGCGGCAACGCCTACGACCGCCGGATCTGTCTCGATCTGCCCGGCTTCGGCTGGCAGGTGCACAAGCACACCGTCGCCGGCAGCTGGCCCAGCCCGTCGGAGCCGGACCGCGCCGAACTCGCCCGTACGCTGCGCGAACTCCCCGACGGCACGGTCGTCCTGCTGGACGGTCTGGTCGCCTGCGGTGTCCCGGAGATCATCCTCCCCGAGGCCGAGCGCCTGTGCCTCGCCGTGCTGGTGCATCTGCCGCTCGGTGACGAGACGGGCCTGGACCCCGTGCTCGCCGCCGAACTCGACGCCAAGGAGCGGGCCACCCTGCGGGGCGTGTCCGCCGTGATCGCGACCAGCGAATGGGCCGTCCGCAGACTCGTGTCACACCACGGGCTCGCCCCCGAGCGGGTCCATGTCGCCGCCCCGGGCGCCGACATCGCGCCTCTCGCCTCCGGCACCGACGGCGTCTCCCGGCTGCTGTGCGTGGCCGCGGTCACCCCCCGCAAGGGCCAGCACCGGCTGGTGGAGGCCCTCGCGACCGTCACCGAACTGCGCTGGAGCTGCGTCCTGGTGGGCGGCCTCGACCAGGAGCCCGAGTACGTCGACCACATCCGCACGCTGATCGCGAAGTTCGGCCTGGAGGACCGCTTCCACCTGGCCGGACCGCAGGCGGGCGCCGAACTCGACGCCAGCTACGCCGCCGCCGACCTCATGGTCCTCACCTCCTACGCCGAGACGTACGGCATGGCGGTCACCGAGGCCCTCGCGCGCGGGATCCCCGTGCTGGCCACGGATGTCGGCGGACTGCCCGAGGCCGTCGGCCGCGCCCCCGACGGCGGGGTCCCCGGCATCCTCGTACCGCCGGAGAACCCCGCGGCCATCGCGGCGGAGCTGCGCGGCTGGTTCGGTGAGGCCGACGTGCGGCGCCGGCTGAAGGCCGCGGCGCGCGGACGCAGAGCCGCGCTGGACGGGTGGGCGACCACAGCCCGCAGCCTCGCCCACGTACTGGGACGGCTGCGGCACGAACCCCGGAGGGCGGCATGACCACTTCCGCCGACATGACCGCGTCCGCGGGCGGCCCGCTGTCCGTGGGCCCCACCGCCGCGACGGCCGGTGCGTCCGCCGCCGGGGCCGCGCTGAGCATGGCGGGGCGCGGCGGTGACACACCCGCGCCCGAGGGGCACCAGTACGCGCCGCAGTGGCTGGAGCTGCGCGAGAGCGCCGACGTCGACGCCCGCGCGGCGGAGCTGCTGGACCCGCTGCGGATCCGGCTGGCGAACCTGCCGGGGCGGGCCACCGCGCTGACCGTCCACGACCTGGGCTGCGGCACCGGCTCCATGGGCCGCTGGCTCGCGCCCCGGCTCGACGGCGCCCAGCGATGGGTCCTGCACGACCAGGACCCGAACCTGCTGCGGCTGGCCGTCGCGCGGGCGCCCCGTGCGGCCGCCGACGGCAGCCCCGTCACGGTCACCACTCGGCGCGGCGACATCGGGCGGCTGACGGCGGCCGACCTGGCCGGTGCCTCGCTGGTCACCGCGTCCGCGCTCCTCGACGTGCTCACCCGCGAGGAGATCGAGGCGCTCGCCGCGGCCTGCGCGGGCGCCGGGGTCCCCGCCCTGCTGACGCTGTCGGTCGTGGGCCGGGTGGACATCGCCCCCGCCCACCCCATGGACGCCGAGTTCGCCGAGGCGTTCAACGCCCACCAGCGCGCGAGCGATCTGCTCGGTCCGGAGGCCATCACCGTGGCCTGCGAGGCCTTCGCCCAGCAGGGCGCCACGGTGCGTGTCCACCCGAGCCCGTGGCAGCTCGACACGCGGTACACCGCCCTCACCGAGGAGTGGCTGCGCGGCTGGGTCGGCGCCGCCTGCGAACAGCGCCCCGAACTCACCCAGCGCGCCGAGGCGTACCTCCGCGACCGGCTCGCGGCCGGCGCGGCCGGCGACCTCCGCGTCGTCGTCCACCACAGCGACCTGCTGGCCCTGCCCCGGCCCACGGGCGGGGTCTCATGACGGCGCCGGTGGAGGAGACGGTCGAGGCCCGCGCGCTCACGCCCGGCGCGAGCCCGCGCGGGGCGGCCCCGGAGCCGAGCGCCACCCCCACGACCGTTTCCGGCCCCACCGCCCAAAACGGGCCCACCGCCTCGAAAGCCGGCGGCTCGGCGGTCACCCGCGCCCTGCGCACCCACTTCGGCACGCTCGCCGGAACGGCCATCCTCGTCGTCGTGTTCTGGCGGATGGGGACCGGCGTGTTCGTGGACGGGCTGCGGCGGATCGACGGCGGGACGCTGGCGGCGGCCGTCGCGATCGGTGTGTTCACCACGGTGTGCAGCGCGTGGCGCTGGTGCGCGGTGACGCGGGCGCTCGGCATCAGGCTGCGGCTCGGGCCCGCCGTCGCGGACTACTACCGGGCGTTGTTCCTCAACGCGGCCCTGCCCGGCGGTGTCCTCGGCGACGTGCACCGCGCGGTGCGGCACGGCCGGAGCTCCGGGGACATGGGCCGGGGCGTGCGCGCGGTGGTCATCGAGCGCACCGCGGGCCAGTTGGTGCTGGCGGTCGTGGGCGTAACGGTTTTGCTGGTGCTGCCCTCGCCGGTGCGCGAGCAGACCCGCTACGCGGTGGGCCTGACCGCGCTCGTCGCGTTGGGCGTGTCGGCGATCTGGGCCGCGACCCGGATGGGCCGCGGGCCGGCGGCGTCTGGAGTCCGCGCCGGCCGGGGCCGCCGGGTCCGGGCCGCTCTCGCCGAGGCGCGCGGCGCGCTGCTGGACCGCGACAGCGGCCCCGCCGTGCTGGTCTCCTCGGTTGCGGTCCTCGCCGGGTACGTGGCGACGTTCCTGCTCGCCGCCCGCGTCGCCGGTTCCGGCGCGACCACGCCGGAACTCCTGCCCCTCGCGCTGCTGGCCCTGATCGCCATGAGCCTGCCGCTCAACGTCGGTGGCTGGGGGCCCCGCGAGGGCGTCACCGCCTGGTCCTTCGGCGCCGCCGGTCTGGGCGCCTCCCAGGGCCTGACCGTGGCCGTCGTCTACGGTGTGCTCAGCTTCGCGGCCGCCCTCCCGGGGGCCCTCGTGCTCGTCGGACGCTGGTACGGCTCCCTGCGGGCCCGCCGTCAGCCGGCGGACGAGGCGGCTGCCGAAGGCGTCCCGGGCGGAACCGTTCCCGTGTCCCAGGCGTCCGAGGTGACCAACGAGAAGTACGCGCCGAAGGAATGGACGAACCCTGCCAGCAACTCCTTTCCCTTCGCGGCGGATGCCAGGGACGGACGGCCGATGACACCGGAATCGGTGTAGGCCGACATACCGAGGGAGAGGAGATGACGGCGGTCGTCGGCAAGGAAATCGGTGGTCTCGTGACCGGGCCGGACCAATTCGGGATGGCAATGCAGAAGTATGGAGGTCTCTATTTCTCCCGCGTGCATATCACTGAGCAACGAGGTCTGTACGCCCGCCCGTTCGCGGGCGGCTTCCCAGTCCTCCATCGCCGGGAAAAGCGCCATTCGATGTCCCGCCGCGGTGGATTCCTGGACGATGTTGCCCAGGACATAATTCCCGCCGTGACCGTTCACCACCACCAGCGCCTCGACGCCCGAGCGGCGCAGCGACGCGGCGATGTCGCGGACCATCGCGTGCAGGGTCGTCGCGGAGATGCTGACGGTGCCCGGCCAGGCCGCGTGCTCGTGCGAGCAGGCGATGGTCACCGGCGGCAGGAGATGCACCGGATACGCGGCCGCTATCTCCCGGGATATGGCGCAGGCGACGAGGGTGTCGGTGGCCAGCGGCAGGTACGGGCCGTGCTGCTCGTAGCTGCCGACGGGGAGCACCGCGACCTGAGGACCGGCCGCCCGCTCCCCCCGCGCGCGGACGTCCGCGGTGGTGTCCGTCGGAACAAGACTCGAACTGCTCATCTTTACACGGCCTTTCGTCTCTGCTGATGCTCCGTCATTTTCGCATGACGCCAGGGCTTACCAGATTGGAACAGATCATGACAGAAAATGTTGGTGTACTCGGCACGAATGCCCAGTCCTCCGGCGCCGTACGTGTGGTGAACGCCCCCCTGCCCACGACCTACGGCGACTTCGAGGCCGTAGGTTATCTCGACCAGGACCGCGGCGAGGAACAAGTGGCACTGGTGTACGGCGACATCAGCGGCGGTGAGGGAATTCTCATACGGCTGCACTCGGAGTGCCTGACCGGTGACGCGTTCGGGTCCCAGCACTGCGAATGCGGTGAGCAGCTGGACAGCGCGCTGCGGGCGATAGTCGCCGAGGGCCGCGGCGTGCTCGTCTATCTGCGCGGCCACGAGGGCCGCGGGATCGGCCTGCTCGCCAAGCTCCAGGCGATGAAGCTCCAGGCGGAGGGCCTGGACACCGTCGAGGCGAACCTCGCCCTCGGACTGCCGGTGGACGCCCGCGACTACCGGGTGGCCGCCGAGATGCTGCACGACCTCGGCGTACGGTCGGTCCGGCTGATGTCCAACAACCCCCGCAAGCGGGAGGCGCTGCTGCGCCACGGCATCACGGTCTCCGAGCAGGTGCCGCTGCTGATCACGCCGTGCGAGGACAACATCACCTACCTGCGCACCAAGCGGGAGCGGCTCGACCACTACCTGCCGCACCTGGACGCGGTGGTCCACTCGTCCTGAGCGCCGGGGTCCGCGCGGCGGCCGTCGTGGAGAGGTGCCCACAACTCCGACACCGGCCGCCGCGCCCGCCCGGAGCGCCCCACGCGCCGCCCCCGCACGGGACGGTACGCGGGCGCTCCGCATGAACGTTCGCCCGTGGTGGAAGACCTGATTCGGTCGGGCCGTCCGACCGGGGTCGGGCGAAGGGAGCGTTCGTGATCCGCAGCGCACGGGTCGTCGTCATCGGCGGAGGCGTCATCGGGACGAGCATCGCCTACCACCTCGCCGCCGCCGGAGTGGAGGACGTCGTCCTCGTCGAACGCGACGAACTGGCCTCCGGATCGACCGCGAGGGCCGCCGGCGGGGTCCGCGCGCAGTTCTCCGACGAACTCAACATCCAGCTCGGCGCCCGCAGCCTGGAGGCGTTCGGCCGCTTCCGGAAGGAACCGGGCCACGACATCGGACTGCACCGGGTCGGCTACCTCTTCCTCCTGACGACCCCGGGCGAGGTCGCCCAGTTCGAGGCCGGGGTGCGGCTCCAGAACGACCTGGGCGTCCCCAGCCGCATGCTCGACCCGGCCGAGGCCCAGCTGCTCTCCCCGCTGATCTCCACCGAGGGCCTGCTCGCCGCCGCGTTCTCGCCCGACGACGGGCACTGCACCCCCGAGTCCGTGGTCCACGGCTACGCCGCCGGGGCCCGCCGCCACGGGGCGACCGTGCTGCGCGCCTGCGAGGTCCTCGGCATCGAGACCTGGCGGGACACGATCACCGCGGTGGTCACCAGCAAGGGACGGATCGTCACCGACACCGTCGTGTGCGCGGCCGGCGCCTGGTCCCGGTCCGTCGGCGCCATGGTCGGCGTGGACCTTCCCGTGGAGCCCCTGCGCCGCCAGATCGCCGTCACCGAAGCCGTCCCCGGCCTCCCGCCGAACCTCCCCATGACGATCGACTTCACCAGCAGCCTCTACTTCCACGCCGAGGGCCCCGGCCTCCTCGTCGGCATGTCCGACCCCGACGAGCGGCCCGGCTTCTCCACCGACACCCACGACCGCTGGATCCCCCGCCTGTACGAGGCCATGGAGCGCCGCGCGCCCGGCCTGCTCGACCTGCGCCGGACGGGTGGCTGGGCGGGCCTGTACGAGATCACTCCGGACCACAACGCGCTGATCGGCGAGGCCGGTTCGTGCTCCCGCTTCCTGTACGCCACCGGGTTCTCCGGCCACGGGTTCCTCCAGGGCCCGGCGGTCGGCGAGGTGGTCCGTGACCTGTACCTCGGGCGCGTACCCTTCGTCGACATCAGCCCGCTGAGCGTCGACCGGTTCACGGCCGACACCCTGCGCCCGGAGGCCAACCTCGTATGACCGATCTCCACTTGTGGCTCCGCCACGAGACCCGCACCACCGAACGCCGCACCCCGATCGTGCCGTCCGACGCCCGGCGGCTCGTGGAGAGCGGAGTACGGATCACCGTCGAGGAGTCCCCGCAGCGGATCTTCCCCCTGGAGGAGTACGAGGAGGCCGGCTGCCAGGTCGCCGACCCCGGCTCCTGGGTCTCGGCGTCGGCGCGCGCGGTGATCGTGGGCCTCAAGGAACTCCCGGACACCCCGGACGAGTTGACCCACCGCCACATCTTCTTCGGTCATGCCTACAAGGGGCAGCCCGGTGCGCGGGCGCTGCTGCGCAGGTTCGCGGCCGGGGGCGGTGCGCTGCTGGACCTGGAGTACCTGGTGGACGACCGGGGCCGCAGGCTCGCCGCCTTCGGTTTCTGGGCGGGCTATCTGGGCGCGGCCCTCGCCGTGCTGCACCACCGGGGCGCTCTGCGCGGCCCTCTCCAGCCGACCACCAAGGAGGCGATGGAGGCCGAACTCCGGGCGTCTACAGGTGACATGCGCGCGTTGGTGATCGGCGCCCTCGGCCGCAGCGGCCAGGGTGCCCGGGTGGCGTTCGGTGAGGCGGGCGTCGAGCCGACCTGCTGGGACCTGGCCGAGACCCGCGACCTGGACCGGCCCGCCCTGCTCGCCCACGACCTGCTCGTCAACACGGTGCTGACGACCAGCCCGGTCCCGCCGTTCCTGACGGACAAGGACCTCGACGGCCAAGGCCGCCGCCTGAGGACCCTCTCGGACGTCACCGTCGACGTCGGCTCCCCCATGAACGTCCTGCCGGTCTACGACACGACCACCGAGTGGGACCACCCCGTACGGCGGTTGCGCGAGCACCCTCCGCTCGACCTCATCGCCATCGACAACCTGCCCTCCCTGCTGCCCCGGGAGGCGAGCACCGACTTCTCGGCCGCGCTGCTGCCGCAGCTGCTGGACTTCGGCACCGGTGGGGCGTGGGGCCGGTGTCTGGACCGATTCCGTCAGGTGAGCGCCGAATCGGGGCTCACGGAGAGGTAGGTGCCCGATGACCGCCGAGGTGGTTCCCCCGAGCGGTACCGTCCACTGGGTCGGCGCCGGACTGTCCACGGGCAGCGGCCTGGCGGTGCTGTGCGACAGCGCCGCCCGGGTGCGGCTGTGGCACCGCAGCGAGGAGCGCGCCGGGCATGCCCTGGCCGCGCTGGGCCTGACGGGCCGCGCCGAGCCCCGCGCGTACACCCTGCCGGCCCTCGCGGCCGAGCTGGCACCGGGCGACGTCGTGGTCTCGATGCTCCCGGCGCCGGACCACGGGCCGCTGCTCGGGGCGTGCGTCGGCGCGCGGGCCCATTTCGCCTGCTCCAGCTATGTCTCGGACGCGGTCCTGGAGCAGGTCCCGGCGGCCGAGGCCGCCGGGGTCACCGTGCTCACCGAGGCCGGCCTCGACCCGGGCATCGACCACCTCTTCGCGCACAGCCTGATCGCCCGGGCGGCCCGCGCGATCGGGCCGCAGACCGCCGCCTCCGTCACCTTCACCTCGTACTGCGGAGGTGTGCCGGCCGTGCCCAACGACTTCAGGTACCGCTTCAGCTGGGCCCCGGCCGGGGTGCTGGGCGCGCTGCGCTCGCCCGCCCGTTACATCGAGGACGGCGCCGAGACGACGGCCGGCCGGCCCTGGACGGCCACCCGCCCCCATGTCATCGACGGCGAGACCTTCGAGGTCTACCCCAACCGCGACAGCGTTCCCTTCGTCGCCCAGTACGGCCTCCCGCCGGCCTGGAGGCCGCGGACCTTCGTCCGGGGCACCCTTCGCCTCGACGGCTGGCAAGCGGCCTGGGCGCCGGTGTTCGCGGAGCTGGAGGGCGGCGACGACCGGCGCATCGCCGCGCTGGCCCGCGAACTGGCGGCCCGCCATCCGACGACCGACGCCGACCGCGACCGGGTGGTCCTGGCCGTCTCCCTCGACGTGCGGACCGGTACGGGAGAACACTGGTCCGGCCGCCACCTCCTCGACGCCGTCGGCACCGAGGAGGAGAGCGCGATGGCCCGCCTGGTGTCCCGCCCGCTGGCCCTGGGGGTGGGACACATCCTGGACGGATCACTTCCGGCGGGCCTGAGCCGGGCCGCGGAGACGGGAGAGCGGTCGCAGGCGTGGCTGGCCGAACTGGCCCGGACGGGCGTGGAGTTCACCTAGCGAGGCCACCGACGGGGGACGGGGCGCTACGTGAGGGGCCCCTGTCGGAGCGGCTGCTGGATCACCGCCTCGTGCACCCACCGCTTCAGGTCGGGATAGACCGAGAACGACGACCGCCGCCGCACCTGCGTCATGAACTGCACCGTCAGATCCCGCACCGGGTCCACCCAGAAGATCGTGGTCGCGGCCCCGGTCCACCCGAACGTGCCGAGGGAGGAGGGGTGCTCGGTCCGGGCAGGGTCGATGACCACGGACACCCCGAGCCCGAAGCCGACGCCCACGTTGCCCGGCTGCCGGTGGAAGGGACTGCCGTGCGTGTGGATGTCGACGCCCCCCGGCAGCTGGTTCGTGGTCATCATGTCGACGGACCCGGCGGAGAGCAGCCGTACGCCGTCGAGTTCGCCGCGCCGGCGCAGGAACTCGGCGAAGCGGTGGTAGTCCCGGGCGCTGGCGGCGAGGCCCCCGCTGCCGGAAAGGAAGCGCGGCCGGCCGCCGCGCAACGGCAGCCCCGGCACGGGCGCGATCGAGCCGTCCTCCTGCTCGCCGTACAACTCGGCGAGCCTGCCCGCCTGTTCGGGACCGACCTGAAAGCCCGCGTCCGCCATGTCGAGCGGGCCGAGGATCCGCTCGGCGAAGAACGCGTCGAGGTCCTGCCCCGACACCACCTCGACGATCCTCCCGAGGACGTTGGTGGAGACGGAGTAGTTCCACTGCGAGCCCGGCTCGAACTGCAGCGGCAGACGCGCGTACTCCGCGCACGTCTGCGCCAGGGTGGCCCCCGGCCGGACGGAGTTCTCCAGGCCCGCGTCGCGGTAGAGCGCGTCGACGGGGTGGTCGTAGTAGAAGCCGAACGTCAGGCCCGAGGTGTGGGTCAGCAGATGGCGGACGAGGATCGGCTGCTCGGCCGGCCGGGTCCGGACGTCGGCGCCCGCCCCGGACTCGTACACGCGCGGCTCGGCGAACTCCGGGAGGTAGCGGGAGATCGGGTCCGTCAGTGACAGCCGGCCCTCCTCGACCAGTATCAGCGCGGCGACCGAGGTGACGGGCTTGGTCATGGAGTAGACCCGCCACAGCGTGTCGGTCTCGACGGGAAGCCCCGCCTCGCGGTCGCGGTGTCCGTACGTCGTCAGGTGGGCGACGCGGCCGCCGCGGGCCAGGGACAGCAGGTAGCCGGGCAGCCGGCCCTCGTCGACCTGGCGGGCCAGATGGGCGTCCAGGCGGGCCAGGGTCTTCGGGTCGAGGCCCGCCTCGCGCGGCTCGACCTCTCGGCGCAGTCGTTCCATGGTGGTTCTCCTCCGGTGGCCCGGCTCACGGCTCTCGTTCAACGCTGTCGTCCTCATCGTTCCGTACTGATCGCGTTCCATCCCTCGTGGGGCGGGCGGGTCGAGGCATTCGTACGGCGAGCGGCGCACCGAGCGCGGCCACGCCGGCCAGGAGCAGCAGGGCGGGGCCCGTGCCGAACGGCATGAGCGTCGTCGCGGCCGCCACCCCCAGCGCGGGGCCGACGTTCAGCGCGGTCTGCTGCAGCCCGCCCGCCACTCCGGCCGACTCGGGCGGCGCCTGTCGTACGACGACGGCGGTCGCGGTGACCATCAGCGCGCCGAAACCCGCTCCCAGCAGCAGGAATCCCGCCCCGATCAGCGGCGTCGACGAGCCCGGGCCGAGCCGGGACAGCGCCAGCACACCGGCGGTCAGCAGCACCACGCCCATCAGGGCCGTGGGGCGGGCCCTCCACCGGCGCAGCAGGACGGCCGACAGCGGCGCCCCGAGCACCATCGTCACGCCGCCGGGCAGCGCGACGAGGCTCGTACGCAGCGGGTCCAGGCCGAGGACGTCCTGGAGGACGAAGCTGCACACGAACAACGCGCCGAGCATCGCCGCCGAAGCGGCCACCAGTACCCCGAGCGCGGCGCGCACCGGCGGCGAACCGAGCACGGCGGACGGCAACAGCGGGTTCGGTGTGCGCCGTTCGTGCCGTACGAGGGCGAGGGCGGACGCGGCGGCGATCAGCAGACCGAGCGCACCGGTGGCCGTCCAGCCGTGCTCAGGCACCCCGACCAGCGTGTGCACGAGAGCCGCGAGGGTCACGGCGAGCAGCGCGGCGCCGGGCAGGTCGAGCCGGGGGCCCGGAGCCCTGTTCGCGGGCCGCGCCGCAGGGGTGCGCACCGCCAGCGCCGTCAGACCCATGACCAGCGCCGGTACGACGTTGAGGAAGAACACCGCCCGCCAGCCCAGCTGGGCGACGAGCACACCGCCGACCAGCGGACCGGCGGCGACGGCCACACCGATGGCGCTGGTCCGCAGCGCGATGGGCATCCCCAGTCTGTCGGGCGGGAACGCGGCCCGCAGCATCCCGAGCGTGGCGGGCTGCAGCAGCGCCCCGAAGACACCCTGGACGACCCGCAACCCGATCACCCAGCCCACCCCGGGCGCGAACCCGATGCCGGCGGAGGCCGCGCCGAACCCCAGCACGCCCCAGGCGAAGACGCGCCGATGGCCGAACCGGTCGCCGAGCCTCCCCGCGAACACCAACAGCCCCGCCACCGCGATCAGATAGCCGGTGCTGGTCCACTGCACCTCGGTGAGGGACGCGCCCAGATCCTCGCGCAGCGCCGGCTGGGCGATCATCAGCACGGTTCCGTCGAGGGCGACCAGCACGGCACCGAGCACGCTGTTGGCGAGGGTCAGCCGGCGGTGGCGCGCGGATGCCGGTGTGCTCCCCTCGACGCCGGCCTCGGTCGTGGACGCCGTCATCGCCCTTCGCTCCCCAGGTGCGCGTCCAGCGCGGTGCGCAGCAGGGGCGCGAGGTCGGCGGCGCCCGTGGTGAGCTGGAGACTGCCCCAGGTCCACAGCTGGGCGATGCCGTAGAGGTTCGCCAGCAGGGCGCCCGCCACGAGCCGGGCATCGGCGTGGGGGCGGGCCCGTGCGACGAGGTCCACCAGCAGGCCGAAGATCGGCAGGCTGGCGTCCCGCAGCCTCAACCCGTCGCTCTCCAGCAGATCATGACGGAACATCAGCTCGTGCATGCCCCGGTGGGTGAGCGCGAAGTCGAGGTACACGCGCCCCAGCGTCGCGATCTGCTCGCGCGGGCTCGCCGTACCGTCCCCGAGTGCGGCCGCCCCCCTGGCCGCCAGGTCCTCGAAGCCCCGGCGCGCGATGGCCGAGAGCAGCTCCAGATGGGTGGGGAAGTAGCGGCGCGGCGCCCCGTGCGACACCCCCGCCCGCCGTGCGATCTCCCGCAGGGACAGCGCCTGGACCCCCTCCGCCGTCACCAGCTCGACGCCCACGTCCACCAGCCGGGACCGCAGCCCCGTGTTCGGCTCGCTCATGGACACTGTCTACCAAGGAGAGGTAGACAGTGTCTACTCGGCGTCGGCCCGTCGGTCTGCTCGCCCCCTCGGTCTGCGCGCCCGCCGGTCTGCTCGCCCCGTCGGTCCGCGCGCGCGTCCGTCTACCCGCCGCTGTGGTCGGCCGCCTTCCTCAGCACGCACAGGTTGCCTTCGTCGGGGTCGCCGACGTAGTCCCACAGGAGAGGGTTCTTCACCGTGCCCCGGGCGTCGTACTGGGTCCAGATCCCGCCCGGCGCGAACGTGAGACGGATCTGTGTTGCGGGGTCCCTCGTGTCGACGTCCGGCGTGATGTCGTGTGTCCAGCTGCCCGCGCCCGGGTTCGGCGCGACGGCGGTATCGAGGTCGGCGTCGTTGAAGTCGCCGCAGATCCCGCGCGAGGCGAACGTTCCGTCTGCCTTCAGCTCCAGCCGTCCGCCCTGCCCGTCCACTCAGGTGCCCGTGACCTCGGCCGGGCGCATGGCCCGGGGATCCCCGTCGGGAACGGGGACCGTCAGCCGGCTCACCAGGAGCAGCAGTGCGAACGCCCCGAACAGGAAGAGCAGCCCGCACCCCGCCAGGCCGACGAGCGGGACGAGCAGGGCGATCCGTCGGCGCCGTCTGCGCGTCTGTGCCGAAGGCCACCCCTGCCACGGAGGCGGAGGGGTCCTGCAAGGGTCCTCGGCGCGCTTCACATCGCCCCCCCCGACGCGGTGCCGCGTTGTCGCGGCGGTGTGCGGTCATCCTGCCGCTGAGCTGCGCCGCCCTTCGTGTCGGGGGCGCCGGCGTGAGGGCCGCCGCGACGCACGGGTCCCCGGACACCGCAGGGGTGTCCGGGGACCCGGAGCGGGGCGCGGCCGGGGTTTCAGGCCGCGACGCGCTCCCGGTCGTTCTTCTCGCGCGGGGTGCGGACGCCGAGGAGCTCGGTCGGGATCCTGTGGGTCTCGCGGGCGGTGAGCGCGGCGATGACCGGCGGGACGCAGAGGGCCGTGGTGAACAGGGCCACGGCGAACCAGTCGTCGCCGTCCGGGCCGGCGATCTGCGCGGCGAAGGTGACGGCGAAACCGGCGACGGCGAAGCCGATCTGGGTGCCGATGGCCATGCCGGACAGCCGGACGCGGGTGGAGAACATCTCGCCGTAGAAAGAGGGCCAGATGCCGTTCGCGGCGCTGTAGACGACACCGAAGGTGACGATGCCGAGGACCAGGACCAGCGGGTAGGCGCCCGTGGAGATCGCCCACAGGTAGACGAACATCATCACCGCGCTGCCACCCGCGCCGATCGCGAACACCGGGCGGCGGCCGATGCGGTCGGAGAGCGTGGCCCACAGCGGGATCGCGGCGAGCGCGACCAGGTTGGCGAGCGCGCCCACCCACAGCATGGAGGAACGGGACAGGCCGACCGACTCGCTCGTGCCGTACGCCAGCGCCCACACGGTGAAGATCGTGGAGACCGAGGCGACCAGCGCGCCCGCGATCACCCGCAGCACGTCCGCCCAGTGCTCGCGCAGCAGGACGGCCAGCGGCAGCTTCGCGACACCCTCGGACTCGGTCTGCCGGGTGAAGGCCGGGGTCTCCTCCAGCGTGCGGCGGATGACGTAACCGACGACGGCCACCGCGATGCTCATCCAGAACGGCACGCGCCAGCCCCAGGACAGCAGCTGGTCCTCGGGGAGCGCCGCGATCGGGAGGAAGACCAGGGTGGCGAGCAGCTGGCCGCCCTGGGTGCCGCTGAGGGTGAAGCTCGTGAAGAACCCGCGCCGGTCCGACGGCGCGTGTTCCAGCGTCATGGAGTTCGCGCTGGCCTGCTCACCGGCCGCCGAGATGCCCTGCAGCACCCGGCAGAGCACCAGGAGGACCGGGGCGAGCGAGCCGACCTGGTCGCGCGTGGGCAGGCAGCCGATCAGGAACGTCGACACGCCCATCAGGATCAGGGTGAAGACCATGATCTTCTTGCGGCCCAGCCGGTCGCCGAAGTGCCCGAGGAACAGCGCGCCGATCGGCCGCGCCGCGTACGCGACACCGAAGGTGGCCAGGGAGAGGAGGGTCGCGGTGGCCGGGTCGGACTCGTCGAAGAAGACCGTCGGGAAGATCAGGGCGGCGGCGCTGCCGTAGATGAAGAAGTCGTAGTACTCCAGGGCGCTGCCGATCCAGGCGGCCGTGGCGGCCTTCCTGGGCTGGCCGGGCGGTGCGGCGGGGACGGACACGGCGTGCTCCTTCGAGGGGTCTCCACCGTAGGCGGAGGGAGGAGGAGGGAGGCAGGGGGTGCTGCCGGGGGAGAGGCGCCGGAACCCTGGGGGTGATCGGGACGGCCGTGCCGGATTCTTCTCCGGCTAATTAACCCACTGGATAGTTAGTAGCGGTTGGCTACGGATGTTGCGCCGACGTTTCCCGGGTGTCAAGAGGTCATGCCGAAGGATCTTCCCGGCGCGGGGCGGCGCGGGGCGGCCGGGACGGGGGCGACGCGGCCCACGGCCGCGCGTCCCGCCGCCGTGTTCCTCGTGTTCCTCGTGTTCCCCGTGTTCTCCGCGTGCTCAGTCCGCCGCGCGGTCCGCCGTCAGATACGCGATCACCATGTCACCGAGCATCGTGCGGTAGTGCTCGCGCCGGCCGGGATCGACCAGGTCGCGCCCGAAGAGGGCGCCGAAGGTGTGGCGGTTGGCGACCCGGAAGAAGCAGAACGCGCTGATCATCGCGTGCAGGTCGACGGCGTCGACCTCGGCCGTGAACAGGCCCGACCGACGGCCCGACGCCAGGATCCGGCGGATCACGTCCAGCGCGGGCGAGCCGATCCTGCCGAGCATCTCGGAGGAGGCGATGTGCTCGGCCTCGTGGATGTTCTCGATGCTCACGAGACGGATGAAGTCGGGGTGCGCCTCATGGTGGTCGAACGTCACCTCGGCGAGCCGGCGGATGGCCGCGACCGGGTCCAGATGCTCGACGTCCAGCTCCTGCTCGGTCTGCCGGATCACGGAGTACGCCCGCTCCAGCACGGCGGTGAACAGCTGCTCCTTGCCGCCGAAGTAGTAGTAGATCATCCGCTTCGTGGTGCGGGTCCGGGCCGCGATCTCGTCGACCCGGGCGCCGGCGAACCCGGAACGGGCGAACTCCCTGGTCGCGACGTCGAGGATCTCGGCCTTGGTGCGGGCGGCGTCACGGATGCGCCCGTTCGGCCGTGCCGGTTCTTCGACGCTGGTCATCGCGTTCCTTCGGGCAAGGGGCCAGTGTCGGCGATTGTAGAAGCCCCCGCCCGGCGGCCGGGCGCCGAGTTCCCGTGCCGGTTCTGGTCCGGGGCTCGATCCCGGTCCGGCTCCGGCGCCCGATCCTGGTCGTGCTCGGGTCGTGCTGGGGTCGTGTGCGCGGTCGTGTGCGCGGTCGTGTGCGCCGTCGTGTCCGGGCCGGGGCTTCCCAGGTCCGATCCCCGGGTGCTATGACTAACGTACTAGTTCGTACATTAGTGAGCCGCTCAGGAGGCCCCGTCGTGCCCCAGGTCTCGAACCCCGCCTCTCCGCGGGACTCGTATCTCGTCGGCCTCATCGGCTCCGGTATCGGGCCCTCGCTCAGCCCCGCCCTGCACGAGCGGGAGGCCGACCGGCAAGGTCTGCGCTGTCTGTACCGGCTGATCGATATCGACGACCTCGGGGTCGCGCCGGAGGCGGTTGGCGACCTCGTACGCGCCGCCCGTGACCTGGGCTTCGACGGGCTGAACATCACGCACCCGTGCAAGCAGCTCGTCATCGGGCACCTCGACGGACTCGCCCCGCAGGCCGCCGCGCTCGGCGCGGTCAACACCGTCGTCTTCGAGGAAGGCCGGGCCGTCGGCCACAACACGGACGTCACCGGCTTCGCCGCGTCCTTCGCCCGCGGGCTGCCCGACGCCCCGCTGGAGCGGGTGGTGCAGCTGGGAGCAGGGGGCGCGGGCGCGGCCGTCGCGCACGCCACGCTCACGCTCGGCGCGGAGCACGTCACCGTGGTCGACGCGATGCCCGACCGGGCGACCGACCTCGCCGCCTCCCTCACCCGGCACTTCGGTCCGGGGCGGGCCGCCGCAGCGACGCCGGACGCGCTGCCGTCGCTGCTGGGGGCGGCCGACGGGGTCGTCCACGCGACGCCCACCGGGATGGCCGCGCACCCGGGACTGCCCTTCGCCGCCGAGCTGCTGCACCCCGGGCTGTGGGTGGCGGAGGTGGTGTACCGGCCGCTGGAGACGGAGCTGCTGCGCGCGGCCCGGGGGGCGGGGTGCGCCACGCTGGACGGGGGAGGAATGGCGGCGTTCCAGGCAGCGGACGCGTTCCGCCTGTTCACCGGGCGTGAGCCGGACACGATGCGGATGCTGGCCGACATCACCGAGCTGGCCGGGATCGCGGGCGCCCGCAACTGACCGCCGTCGGGCGCGCGGCGTCACCTCATTGAGCCTCGATGAGCCTCCAAGGAGCACCACCATGCGTACATCCATCGCCACCGTCTCGCTCAGCGGGTCCCTCACCGAGAAGCTGACCGCCGCCGCGCGGGCCGGCTTCGACGGGGTGGAGATCTTCGAGAACGATCTGCTCGCCAGTCCGCTCGCGCCCGAGGAGGTGCGGGCCCGCTGCGCGGACCTGGGCCTGAGCATCGACCTCTACCAGCCGATGCGGGACATCGAGGCCGTACCGGCGGAGGTGTTCGACCGGAATCTGCGGCGGGCCCGGCACAAGTTCGAGGTGATGGGGCGGCTCGGCTGCGACACGGTGCTCGTCTGCTCCAGCGTGCACCCGCTCGCCGAGGACGACGACGCGCTCGCCGCGTACCACCTGCGACAACTCGCCTCCCTGGCGCAGGAGTTCGGCATCCGGGTCGCGTACGAGGCGTTGGCGTGGGGGCGGCACGTCAGTACGTACGACCACGCGTGGCGCATCGTGGAGGCGGCCGACCATCCGGTGCTCGGCACCTGCCTGGACAGCTTCCACATCCTGGCCCGGGGCTCCGACCCCAAGGCGGTCGAGGACATCCCCGGCGAGAAGATCTTCTTCCTGCAGCTCGCCGACGCGCCGCTGATGGCGATGGACGTGCTGCAGTGGAGCCGGCACTACCGCTGTTTCCCGGGACAGGGCGGCCTCGACGTCACCGGGCTGGTGCGGCACGTCATGGCGGCCGGATACGAGGGGCCGCTGTCGCTGGAGGTCTTCAACGACGTCTTCCGGCAGGCCGAGGCCGGCCCCACCGCCGTGGACGCCCACCGCTCGCTGCTGATGCTCCAGGAGGCGGCGGGCATCGCCGCGCTGCCGGAGCGGGTGGTGCCCACGGGTGTCGCCTTCACCGAGCTGGTCACGCCCGACGCCGAACCGGTGGGCGCGCTGCTCGGCGCGCTCGGCTTCGCCCGCACGGCCCGCCACCGCAGCAAGCCGGTCGACCTCTGGCGGCAGGGCGAGGCACGCGTACTGGTCAACACCGGCCCGGCCGCCCGGCGCGAGGGCACCCAGCTCGCCGCGATCGGACTGGAGTCACCGGACCCGGCCGGCGCCGCCCGTCGGGCCGAGGCCCTGCTCGCACCGGTGCTGCCGCGCCGCCGCGCCGCCGAGGACGCGGCCCTGGACGCGGTGGCCGCCCCCGACGGCACGGAACTCTTCTTCTGCGCCACGGACCGACCCGGACTCCCCAGCTGGACCGCGGACTTCCGGCCCGTGGACCACACCGGGCCGGCGGACCACGTCCGCGGCGTCGACCACCTCGCCCTGACCCAGCCCTGGCACCAGTTCGACGAGGCCGCCCTCTTCCACCGCACGGTGCTCGGCCTCCGGGCCAGCGGCAGCGTCGACGTCGCCGACCCCTACGGCCTGTTCCGCAGCCGGCCGGTGACCAACGAGGACGGCACCGTCCGGATCGCCCTCGGCGTCGGCCCCGCCCCGACCGACGACACCGCCCGCCCCCAGCACATCGCCCTCGCCACGGACGACGTGGTCGCGGCGGCCCGCGCCTTCCGCGCGGCCGGGGGCCGGCTGCTGGCCGTCCCCGCGAACTACCACGACGACCTGGCCGCACGGTTCGCGTTCGCCGACGGCGAGCTGGAGACGTACCGCGAACTCGGCATCCTCTACGACCGTGACGAGGACGGCGAGTTCCGCCACTGCTACACCGAGACCGTCGGCCGGGTATTCTTCGAACTCGTCCAGCGGGACGGCGGCCACCAGGGCTACGGCGCGCCGAACGCGCCCGTGCGGCTCGCCGCCCAGCACGCCGGGCGGCCGGTCGGCTGAGGGGAGTCACTGACGGCTGACGGTGCGCGTCACACCCGTGACGACCGTCGTCGCCAGGATCCAGCCGGTGAGGACGAGAAGGTACGACAGCCACTGGCCCGGCCCCTCGGGCGCGTAGGCCCGCTCCTGGCCGAAGTCGATGATCGGCACAAGGAGGTCGAGGGTGTAGAAGACCGCGTTGAACGGCGGGGCCTCGTCCGCCTTCAGCGGGCTCGGCGGCTGCGCCGCGTACGCGACCGAACCCACCGCCATCAGTGACAGCATCCAGACCGCCGCGCGCAGCGGACGGAAGCCGTAGCCGACGGTGACGTCCTGGGCGTAGCCCCAGAGCCGCCCGTACCAGCGGAGCGTGGCCCGGTGCCGGCGCTGCTTGGCGAGCTGGACGCGCCGGGCCGCGTCCTCGTCACCGATCCGGCGGTACGAGGCCGTCAACTGCTCGTAGGCGTACGGCAGATACGCCTCCCCGTCCCGCTCCAGCATGGGCAGCCGCCGCTGGGCGGACTCGTGCGGGATGAGGGAGGTGTAGGTGAGGCTGTTCAGCAGGACCGTGTCCGGCAGCATGTCCGGCTCCGCGAACAGCACCTCTATCTGGGCGCGCCGCATGTTGAGGATGCCCTCCATCGGGGGGCCGTTGCGCAGCCACAGTTCACTGATGACGGAACTGCTCACCCGCAGCGCCGTGCCCCCGGGATTCGACAACCGCGCGTACGACAGCTCCAGCCAGCCGCCCACCCGGGCACCACGCAGCTCGACCCGGCCGCGTACGTCGGCGTGGCGCAGCACGATGTCGGACTCGGTGGCGAGCGCCTCCGCGCCGAGGGCGGTGCCGCCGGGCCGGTGCAGCCGTGCGCGCTTCAGATCGACCGCGCCGGCGACATGGGCACCGCCGAGCCGGACCTCACCGTCCGCGCGCAGTCCGGGGGCGCACAACTCCTCGCCGATCTGCGCCTGGTTGAGCCGCAGCGCGGGCTCGTCGTCCGACCCGGTGAACTCGGCGCGCTCCATGAACAGGGTCCCGGAGATCTGCGCCCCGGTGAGCCGGACCGGGCCCCGGAACCGGCATGCGGTCAGCCGCAGCCCGCCGTCGACCCGCATCCGGGCCGAACGCAGGCCGGGCAGCACCGACTTGGTCAGATTGAGGTAGGTGAATTGCGCGCCCGAGAAGTCCGGGACCTCGTCGAAGTGGCACTCGCTCAGCCGGACGACACTGTCCACCGTCGCGTACTTCAGATCCAGTCTGCCGGTGATCCGCGCGCCCGCGATCTTGAGGGCGGCGACCTCGCCCTCCTCCTGGGGCGCGGTGAGCAGCAACGCCCGCAGCACCCGGGCCCGGACGGTCCGCTCGGGCCCCCAGCCGGAGCCGTCCGCCGCGGTCCCGCCCTCGGCCGTTCCCGGACCGGCGGTCGTGAAGTCCACCGCCGCGCCGAGCGGAAAGGCGTCCCACACCCGCCGCTCGGCCGCCGTCAGATCGTTGATCATCATCAACGGGCATCTCACCCGCAACGTCCGTACCTGTCAACCACGCCTAGTGGGACCACACTTCGGCGTGCGCCCGGTGCGCGTCCGTGAGGCCGTTGGTGAAGAACCGCTCGTAGTACTCGTTCTCCACATGGTGGGCCTGGAGCCACACGCCCGGGACATGGATCGCGTCCGTGTGGGCGGGGAAGCGGCCGTGCGTGCGGAAGATGTACTCACAGATGTCACGGGCGCAGTCGATCACCCGCTCGTCGTACTCGCTCGCCTCCGTGAGATAGCGCTGCCCGTAGTCCTCGCGGTAGATCCGGGCGAAGACGTCGCGGTCGGTGTAGACGCCGCCGCGGCCGAACTTCTGCCGGACGACGCGGTCCACGGCCTGCGACATCGTCCCGACCATGGGCGGGCAGGCGGCGGCGATCAGCGGGTCGCCGCCGTCCGGGGAGGGCAGCCGTACCGGGTGCGAGCGCACCTCGGCGTACTTCGGCAGGGGGATGTGCCAGCGCCAGATGTCGGCCGGGCGCCAGCGCGGGGTGACGAAGTCGAAACCGAGCATCCTGCCGTACACCCGGGAGAACTTCGGGTCGCCGAGGGCGATCTGCGGGTTGATGGTGGCGTGGATCCAGGCGCCCAGACCCATCGCCTCGGCGGTCAGCATCAGGTTCTGCAGCAGCAGGTCCGCCTCGATCTGGGTGCGCATCGGACCGAGGGCGCCGAGCGGCAGCTTGAGGTCGCCGTCGAGGAAGCCGTTCCTGACCCACTTCCGCACCCCGGCGGCACGGTAGAGATTGCGGTCGTCCACGAGGGTCGGGCGGGCGCCGTCCGGCTGGGTGAGCAGATACATCAGCGCGTTGACGTACTGGTGGGAGAGGTCGACCACCGGGAAGAGCAGGGTCGTGCCCGGCAGGTTGGACAGGAAGCGGTTGGAGTCCAGGTACGCCGGGAAGTCCCGCATGCCCGGCGCGACGTCGAGGCGGTGGTCCAGGACCTTCACCTTCGCCGCCCGGGCCCGCGCCACCAGGGTCTCGGCGTCGAACGGCTCCCCGGGCGCCGGCTCCAGCCTGCGCAGGAAGTACGTGCCGGAGTCGTTGACGAGGAAGAAGTGCGTGCCCTGGGCGTTGTCCGGGCTGCCGGCGGTGCGGCCCGCCATCGTCAGGTTGGGCTTGGACATGATCGGCGTGCCGTCGTCCGGGTCCTCGAAGGGCCGGTCGGGCATGGTCAGTCCCGTGGTGCCGGTGACGGCGATCAGTACCGCCTCCTCCAGCTCCGTCAGGGGCTGCACCGGGTTGGGGGACGTGTAGGTCATCGTCCCCGCGGACACCTGGGCGCCCCGGCTCACCCGGTGCGTACGGCGGCGCCACACCGTCCGCAGCAGCGGGCGCGCGAGGAGGTCGGCGAGCCCGGGGTGTGCGGTGACGGTGCCGGCCGGGGCAGGACCCGCGTCCGCGGCGGTCCCGCCGAGCGGCCCCTCGGCCGCGGGCACCCCGGTAGGGCTGTCGGTGAAGGTCATGCTGTTCCCCCGTTGTGTTCCGGACCCGGGCCGGACCCGCCCCGGGTCGTCAGGTCACGGCGTCATGGCGCACCGCCGTCGTCACCCGTCGGCCGCACCGTCCGCCAGGGTGCGAAGGCGCTCGCGCCGCGTGGCAGCAGCGGCGCCAGCTCCGGGCAGTGGCGCAGGACGACGGAGTGCATACCGCCGTTCTCGACCCAGTCGATGCCGAGCGGTGTGTACACCTCCGGCCGGTAGTCGACGGTCAGGAACCGGTCGCTCTGCAGCCGTCGGCTGGCCATCAGAATGAAGATCCGGAACGCGGTGTCGCTGAACCCGAAGCCCTCCGGCGGGTTCTCCGCGAACAGCCCCACCACCGTGTCGATCTCGTCGACGTCGCGGTAGACGTCCTTCAGCCGGGCCAGCGTCTGCGGGTTCCTTGTCAGTTCCTCGAAGGAACGGATCCGCCCCCGGTGCAGCCCGGCCCGGAAGTCGTTGTAGCGCGGCACACCGCGCCGGCGCGTGCGCACGAGGTCGACGACCGACAGGTCGACGATCTCCCCGTCGCGCTCGAAGCGCTGCAGTGCGCGCGGGAAGTTGTGCAGGGTGATCGCGCCCGGGTGGGCGATCCCGAAGGAGTACAGCGTGTTCGCGAGACCCGTCTTGCGGATCTGCGACTCGGCCGCCGCGCCCTGGATGTCCGCGAAGCCCACGGTCTCCAGCCGCCGGCCGAACTGGTGCTCCCGCAGCTCGTAGTCGTCCGGGATCAGCGGATGCATGCGGTAGACGGTGACGAAGTCCTCCGTCAGCGAGTACGGCGCCGCGTGGTGGTCCGGCAGGGTCTTCGGGATGCCGGTCAGCGAGTGCGCCTCGAACAGCCACAACCCCAACTGGTTGAGCCAACTCTTCGGCGGACCGGACCAGTTGGTGTGCAGCGCGAGGTCGATCGCCTCGGTGGCGAGGATCGCCGGGGTCCACTCCACCGTGTGGATCTTCGCGATGAGGGCGGAGACCACCAGCCGTGCCGTGTGGTGGATCCGCTCCTCGCCCATCGCCGGGTACTCGGCGCGCAGCGCCGCGCAGACCGCGTTGTGCTCGCGGGCGAAGAGCGTGTGCATCGCGCTCAGGCCCATCCACCAGCTCTCGTTGAACCCGGTGAGCGGGACGCCCATGCCGTTCATCGGCATGTGGCCCTCCTCCAGGCGGAGTTCGGCGCGGCCGTCGGCCTCCCGCAGGATCCGTGCGGTCCGCTCGTCCGCGCCGTACACCTCGGAGCCGTCCCACCAGTGGGAGGCGCTGTTGGCGAACAGGATCGGCGGCTCGCCCGGCCGTTCGACGCCCTCGTTCTCCGCGAACCGCATCACGTTCTCGACCGGCCCGTTCGGGGTGTTCCGCCACGGGCCGTGGCCGGGTGGCAGCGGCACCTCCACACCGCGGCCGCCCGGCTTGTGGCGGCGGTGGTTGACCCAGTCGTGCACCTGGAACTGGATCCACGCCGCCGCCAGCACATTGAGTGAGGTCGCGGGCACGAAGCTCTCGCGGTGCAGCAACTGTCGGCTGACCGTGACCGGGTTCGGCGTGTCGAAGGTGTCCGGCCGGTAGTCGGGCTTCAGGTTCCGGCCGAAGGCGGCGCCGACCGCGCCCATCGACGGCTCGGACAGGTCGTTGTACGTCCCGTCGTACGACCGCTCCGTGCGCAGCCGCTCGGGGATCGGGTCCGGCACGGGCTGGGCCCGGGGCGGCGCCTCGCCGGGCTCGGTGTCGATCAGGTTCAGCCGGCGCAGCGCCTTCCGCAGGAACATCAGGTTCAGCAGGCTCAGGGACAGCGGCAGGCGGTGCCAGGGCACGGCACGGTTCAGCAGCCCGAAGACGGGACCCGCGAGACGGCCGAGCACCTTGTTGCGCACGGGTTCCTCGGTGACGAAGCGCTGCCCGAGGCGGTGCGCGCCGCTCGCCCGGTACGCGGCCTTCCGCGCACGGTTGATGTTCCCCAGTGGCCGGAACTCGTCGGTCGTGTACCAGGGGTTGAAGGTCAGCTCCTCGATCCGCCGGGCGGCCGCCCGCGCCTCGGCACCGTCCAGATCCTGAGCCGGGACGGTGAGCCGGGCGATCGGCACCGCCGGTGCCACCGCGTCCGTCCACTCCACCGCCGCGTCCTCGACCGGCGTGCGCCGCTCGTCCACGTACCGCTGGACGCACAGGTCGAACGCCACGTCGGCCTGCGCCAGGCGTCGTGCGAACTCGCGGTGCAGGAAGTCGGGGTCCTGCCGGTCGGGCGCGGACGCCACCGGCGTGCCAGGGGCGGGCCGGAGCAGGTACCGCACCGGCCCGGCCTCGCCCCACAGCATCGCGCCGCGGCTCCAATAGGTCTCGCTCGCCAGGGAGTTCACCGGGCGCCGGGTGGCCGCGCGCACGTTCCGCCGCATCCGCCCGGCCGTGCCGAGACCCACCGCGAGCGGCAACTTCACGAACAGCCCGAACGCCTTCCGCAGCGGGCTGCGCGCCCCCGCCATGGCCTTGGCGAACGCCACGAACTCCCGCGCGTTCGCCGCGTGCGACACCGGGAAGCCGGTGGCCAACAGGTCGTGGCTCTCCTCGTCCGACACCCGTACGCGTATCGCCACGCCGTGCAGGTCGGCAGAGCCGTCGCCCTGCCGGATGCCGCTCGCGTTGGACAGCCGGACCACCGCCGCATAGTCGGCTCCGGGCTGCGCGAAGCCGACCCGCAGGGCGGCCGGGAGGTCGTCGTGGAAACGCAGCCGCGCGTTCTCGACGGCCACCGGGGCCTTCGCGTGGAACGCGCGCGCGACCCCGCCGCCCCCGGCCCGCCGGTTCCTGAGCTGGACGTCCATCAGCTCCTGGGCCAGCCGCTCGAACACGAGCCGCTCGGCCTCCGGGCCGCCGTCCTCGTACCGCTCGTACCGCTGCTCGTGCCGCCCGGTCATCGCCATCGGTCGCTTCCTTCGTGCGGACGCGTGGACATGCGTCCGGGATGCATACGTGACAGGGGCCGCACGCTACCGGCGGCGCCGGGTGGCCGCAGCGACAGTTCACGCCATGTGCGTATCTAAGGACAATATGGTGACAGTCGCACGAGTCATGCGCCGGCGCCAGTCGAACGCGGTCCGTGGCACGCGCCGCTACGAGGCGAGTTCCTTGGTGATGCGGTCCAGCATGAACGCGGAGGACTCCTCGGCCCGTTCCTCCCAGGCGAAGACACAGGCCGTGGCGACGCCGTCGAAGTCCAGCTCGCGCAGGGTGCCGAAGAAGGCGTCCCAGTCGACCTCGCCCTGGCCGATGTCCAGGTGCTGGTGGATCCGGGCGGTGGTGCCGGGCGGGTTGAGGATGTACCGCAGCCCGCTGGAACCCTTGTGGTTGAAGGAGTCGGCGATGTGCACGTGCCGGAGCTTGTCACCCGCGTAACGCATCATCGCCGCGACGTCCGCCGCCGGATCTGCCCCCGAGAGGTGGAAGGAGTGCGGCGCGCAGTAGAGGTAGTTGACCCAGGGCTTGTCGATCGCCCGGACCAGGTCGACGGCGGGGGTGTTCTCCTCGCAGAAGTCGTCCGGGTGCGCCTCCAGGTTCAGCGCGATGCCCTCCCGCTCGAAGAGGGGGAGCAGTTCCTCCAGCGAGCGCCAGAACGCCGCCTCGCTCTCGGCCGCGCGCTCGGGACGGCCGTTGAACTCCGAGTTCATCAACGGGCATTCGAGGTCGGAGGTGATCTCGATCATCCGCTTCCAGTAGCGCACCGCGGCCTGCCGTTCGGTCTCGTCGGGCGAGGACCACTTGTACAGGGGCAGTACCGAGGACAGCCGCACACCGTGGGTGCGCAGGGAGGTCTTCAGCTCGGCGACGCGCTCGTCGTCCGCCCGCGGATGCAGGAAGAACGGCATGAAGTCGTCCCGTGGCGACAGCTCGATGTATTCGTAGCCGAGTTCGGCGACCGTGCGCACCATCTCGTCGATCGGCAGCGCGCGGAACATGTACGGGTCGAGGGAGATCTTCATGCGGTGCCTCCGTAGAGCGTGGGGCGGGGCTTGAGGTCCGTGCCGACGACGCGGCCCGTCTCCAGGGCCTCGACGGTCGCGGCGGTGATGACGGTGGCGGCGTAGCCGTCCCAGGCGGACGGGCCGGTGGGTTCGTCGCCGGCCGCGAGGGTCGCGATCCACTCGCGGAACTCCGTGTCGAAGGCGTCCCGGAAGCGCGCCACCCAGTCCGTCGGCACCTGCGTGGTGTGCTGGGCCGACGTGCGCACACCCACCGCGGCGGGGTCGGGCAGCCGGACAAGGCCCTCCTCGCCGACGGCCTCGCACTGGATGTCGTAGCCGTACTGGCAGTTGACGAAGACCTCCAGGTCGATGCGGACACCCTTGGCCGTCTCGAAGAGCATGATCTGCGGGTCCTTGAGGTGCGCGAACCGCTTGCCGGTGGCACGCGGGGTCACCACCTGCGTGGAGACGATCTCGTCGTCCAGCAGCCAGCGCAGCACGTCCACCTCGTGCACCGCCGTGTCCAGGGCGGCCATCGCGGAGGTGTACGACTCGGGGACCGTCGGATTGCGGTGCGCGCAGTGCACGATCAGCGGCTCGCCGATGCGGCCGGAGTCGATGACCTGCTTCATCTGGCGGTAGCCGGCGTCGTAGCGGCGCATGAAGCCGACCTGGACCAGACGGCGTCCGTGCGCCGTCTCCGCCTCGATGATCCTCAGACAGTCCTCGGCGGTGGTGGCCAGCGGTTTCTCGCAGAAGACCGGCTTGCCCGCCGCGATCGCGGCCAGGACGTGCTCGGCGTGCGTGGGCCCCCACGACGTCACGAGAACGGCGTCCACGTCGTCCGACGCGACCACCGCCGCGCCGTCCGGCAGGACCAGCGCCCCGACCGGTGCCGCGGCCTCCTCGGCGCGGGCCAGGTCGAGGTCGGTGACCGCGGTGACGCGGGCACCGGTGACGGTGTGGGTGAGGCGGCGGATGTGTTCGTGGCCGATCCAGCCGGCGCCGATGACTCCTACACGTACGGGCATGGTCATTCCTTCCAGGAGAACGGGGGGCGAAGTTCCATGGGCCCCTACCGGCGGGTGCCGGGGCGCCGGGTCCCGGCCAGACCGCAGCCGGCCAGGTGCTCACGGGTGCTCACCGCGATGGGCAGCGGAACCTCGGGCGCGCACGGGTACAGGTCCTGCTCGACGATGACGAACAACTCGGCGTCCAGCTTGGCCAGTTCGGCCACCACGTCGGCGGGCGCGGGCACCCCCGCGGGAGGCGACACGCACACCCCGCGCTTGACGGCCTCCCCGAACGACAGCTTCTCCGCCGCCACCTGGGCGAGGATCTCGGGGTCCATCTGCTTGATGTGGACGTAGCCGACGCGCTCGCCGAAGCGGCGGATGAGGTCGAGGTTGTCGCCGCCGCCGTAGGCCACGTGCCCGGTGTCCAGGCAGAGGTTGGTCCAGCGTGAGTCGGACTCGTTGAGCAGCCGCTCGATCTCCGGCTGGGTCTGGATGTGGCTGTCGGCGTGCGGGTGGAGGACCAGACGGATGTCGTACTCGTCGAGCAGCAGTCGGCCGAGCCGGTCCGCGGCCCTGCCGAAGCCCGCCCACTGCACCGCGGTCAGCTCGGGCGACTCGGTGAACTCACCGGTCTTCTCGTCCCGGTACATGGGAGGGATGAGGACCAGGTGGTGCGCGCCGGCCGCCGCGGTCAGCGTGGCGACCTGCCGGACGTGGGCGAGCATCTCGTCCCACGCCTCGGGCCGGTGCAGCGCGCCGAACGCCGTACCGCCGGAGACCTTGAGGCCGCGCGCGTCCAGCTCCTCCCTCAGGCGGTGGGGGTCGGTGGGGAGGTAGCCGTAGGGACCCAGCTCCAGCCACGTGTAACCGGCCTGCGCGAGCTCGTCGAGGAAGCGGGTGTACGGCACCTGGTGCTCGTCCTCGGGGAACCACACGCCCCAGGAATCGGGGGCGGAACCCAGGCAGAGGTTGCCCGCGGCGGTGCGGAGGGGGGAGGGAGCGGTTGCCATGGCGTGTCCTTGGGGGAGAGAAGGGGCCGGTGTCAGTCGGAGGTGGGGAAGTCGAAGCCCGCCGCGACGTGGTGGTTCTGCCGGGGCCAGCGCGAGGTGACGACCTTGGGGCGGGTGTAGAAGCGGATGCCCTCGGGGCCGTGGACCGGCGAGTCGCCGATGAGGGAGTCCTTCCAGCCGCCGAAGGAGTAGTACGACATCGGGACGGGCACGGGGACGTTGACGCCGATCATGCCGACCTTGACGGAGCGCTGGAACCGGCGCGCGGCCTCACCGGAGGCGGTGAAGACGGCGGTGCCGTTGCCGTAGGGGTTGGCGTTGATGACGTCGATGGCCGCGTCGAGGGTGTCGACGCGGACGACGGCGAGGACCGGGCCGAACAGTTCCTGCCGGTACGCCTCCATCTCGGTGGTGACGTGGTCGAGCAGGGAGGGGCCGGTGAAGAAGCCGTCCTCGTGGCCGGCGACCTTCAGCCCGCGGCCGTCGACGACGACGGTGGCGCCCTGGGCGGCGGCGGTGCCGACGGCGTTCTCCACCCGTTCCTGGGCGGCCCTGGTGACCAGCGGACCCATCTCCGTGCCGGGGGCGTCGCCCGGACCGACCTTGACCTCGCGGGCCTTGCGTCGGAGCACCTCCACCAGCCCGTCGGCCGCCTCACCGACCGCGACGGCGACGGAGAGGGCCATGCAGCGCTCGCCCGCGGAGCCGTAGGCGCCGGCGGTGATGTGGTTGGCGGCGAACTCCAGGTCGGCGTCCGGGAGGACGACGGCGTGGTTCTTCGCGCCGCCCAGGGCCTGGACCCGCTTGCCGGCCGCGGTTGCCCGCTCGTGGACGTACCGGGCGATGGGGGTGGAGCCGACGAAGGAGACGGCCTCGATGCCGGGGTGGTCGAGGATGGCGTCGACCGCGTCCTTGCCGCCGTGGACGACGTTGAACACGCCGTCGGGCAGGCCCGCCTTCCGGTACAGCCCGGCGACGAAGTTGGCGGCGGACGGATCGCGTTCGGACGGCTTGAGGATGAACGTGTTGCCGGTCGCGAGGGCGATCGGGTGCATCCAGAGGGGAACCATCGCGGGGAAGTTGAACGGCGTGATGCCGGCGACGACGCCCAGGGGCTGACGGAAGCTGTGCACGTCCACGCCGCGGGAGACCTGGTCGGAGAAGTCGCCCTTGAGGACGTCGCCGAGCCCGCAGGCGAACTCGACGACCTCACGGCCGCGGACGATCTCGCCGCGGGCGTCGTCGACGGTCTTGCCGTGCTCGCCGGAGATGATCCGCCCCAGTTCCTCCTCGTGCTCCACGAGCAGCTGGCGGAAGGCGAACATCACCTGCGTGCGCGTGGTGAGGGAGGACTCCGACCAGGTCGCGAAGGCGGCGGAGGCGGCCCGTACGGCGGCGTCCACGTCCGCGCCGCCGCCCAGGACCACACGGGCCCGCTCGGCGCCGGTGGCCGGGTTGTGGACCGGCTGGGTGGCGGTGGTGGAGCCCTCGGCGGGCGAGCCGTTGATCCAGTGGGGAATGGTGTTCACGACAGCGGTGTCCTTAGAGGTAGTGGCGCTGGTGGTGCTTGTGGGCGACGTACGTGGCGTGGGCGGCCCGGGTGGACTCCAGGGCGGAGACCTCGCTGACCGGGACGTCCCACCAGCCGTGGCCGGGCGGATGGGGGCCGTAGAGGTCGGTCTCGACGTGGACGACGGTGGTGCGGGTGGCGGCCTTCGCCTTCTCCATCGCCGAGCGGAACCCCTCGACGGTGGTGGCGTGCAGCACGTCCGCGCCGAGGCTGGCGGCATTGGCGGCGAGGTCGACCGGCAGGACGCCGCCGTCCAGGAGCCCCGAATCACCGTCGCGGAAGCGGTACTGGGTGCCGAAGCGCTGCGAACCCAGCGACTCCGACAGGGCGCCGATCGAGGCGAAGCCGTGGTTCTGGACGAGGACGACGACGACCTTCAGCCCCTCGGAGACCATCGTGGCGATCTCCTGGGCCATCATCAGGTACGAGCCGTCACCCACGAGCACGACGACCTCGCGGGAGGGGTCGGCCATCTTCGCGCCGACGCCGGCGGCGATCTCGTAGCCCATGCAGGAGTAGGCGTACTCGACGTGGTAGGCCTTCGGGTCCCGGGCCCGCCACAACTGCTGCAGATCGCCCGGCATGGAACCGGCCGCGTTGATGACCACCGCGCGGTCGTCCAGGACGTCGTTGAGAGCGCCGAGGATCTCGGTCTGGGCCGGCAGCGGACCATGGCCGGCGGCGAAGCACTTCTCCTCGATCTCCCGTGTACGGGCGATGAGTTCGCGTGTCCTCGCCCGGTACGACGGGTCCACCTCCCAGCCGTCCAGGGCCTCGGCCAGGGCCTGGACGCCCAGGCGGGCGTCGGCCACCAACGGCTCGGCGGAGTGCTTGACGGCGTCCAGGCGGGCGACGTTCAGGTTGACGAAGGCGACGTCCGGATTGCCGAAGACGGTGTGGCTGGCGGTGGTGAAGTCCGAGTAACGGGTGCCGATGCCCAGCACCACGTCCGCTTCCCTCGCCAGTTCGTCGGCCGCGTGGGAACCGGTGGAGCCGATGCCGCCGACCGCACAGGGGTGGTCCCACGGCACCGCGCCCTTGCCGGCGTGGGTGTCGGCGACCGGGATGCCGGTGGCCTCGGCGAACGCCCGCAGCGCGGTCTCCGCACCGGAGTACACGGCGCCGCCGCCGGCCACGATCAGCGGCTTCCCGGCGCCCCGCAGCAGCCGGGCCGCGCGCTCGACGGCGGCCGGCTCCGGCACCGGGCGGCCCACGTGCCACACCCGGCGCCGGAAGAGGTCCACCGGCCAGTCGTGGGCCTCGGCCTGCACGTCCTGCGGCAGCGCGAGGGTGACGGCGCCGGTCTCGACCGGGTCGGTCAGCACCCGCATCGCGGCCAGCGCGGCCGGGATCAGCTGCTCCGGACGGGACACGCGGTCGAAGTACTTCGACACGGCCCGGAAGGCGTCGTTGACGGTGACGTCCCCTCCGCGGGTGTCCTCCAGCTGCTGCAGCACCGGGTCGGCCGCGCGGGTGGCGAACATGTCCGAGGGCAGGAGAAGGACCGGCAGCCGGTTGGTGGTCGCCAGCGCGGCACCGGTGATCATGTTGGTCGAGCCGGGTCCGGTCGAGGCGGTGCAGGCGAACGCGGCCAGCCGGTCGCGCATCTTGGCGTAGGCGACGGAGGCGTGCACCATGCCCTGTTCGTTGCGGGCCAGGTAGTACGGCAGGTCGGCCTCGCCGGTGGTGGCCGCCTGGAGCAGTGCCTGGCCGAGGCCGGCCACGTTGCCGTGTCCGAAGATGCCCCACACGCCGGGGATCAGGCGGTGCTCCTGGCCGTCGCGCTCGCTGTACTGGTTGGCCAGGAAGCGCACCAGGGCCTGCGCGGTCGTCAGTCGGACGGTGTTCATCGTTTCTCTCCGAAGGGCAGGCGGTCGTCGACGTCCTGGGCGTCCCACGTCGCACGCACCCAGCCGTGCGCGGGGTCGTCACAGATCAGCCAGGCGCGGTCCTGCCCGGGACCGGCCATGACGTTGAGGTAGTAGAGGTCGTATCCGGGGGCCGCGACGGACGGGCCGTGCCACCCGTGCGGGATCAGCACGGTGTCGCCGGAGCGGATCTCCGCCAGCACGTCGATGGGCCGCTCGGGGGTGCCGTAGACGCGCTGGTAGCCGAAGCCGTTCTCGCCGCCGGAGACCTCGAAGTAATAGATCTCCTCCAGCTCCGACTCCTCGCCCGGCCGGGCCTCGTCGTGCTTGTGCGGGGGGTACGACGACCAGTTGCCGCCCGGCGTCAGCACCTCGCACACCAGCAGCTGTTCGGCGTCGAAGGTGCCGGGCAGGCAGTAGTTGTTGACCTGCCGCGAGCAGGCGCCCGCGCCCCGCAGTTCGACGGGAACGTCCTCCTTGCGCCCGTACCGGGCGGGGAGGCCGCCCTGCCCGGTACGGGCGCTGGGCAGCGCGTACGTCCCGCCGGACGCACTGCTGAGGGTGGCCTCCGACGCGCGGGGGAGGTACGCGAAGTCGGTGGCCGAGGCGAACACGCCGGTCCGGCCTTCGAGTGCGAAGGTGCCGCCGTCCGTGGTGACGGTGCATGAGCCCGTCAGCGGCAGCACCAGGAACTCGGACTCTCCGGTGGACAGGGTGTGCGCCTCGCCCGGCCCCAGGGTCAGGATCCTGAGGCCGGAGTGTCCCCAGCCCGCCGTTTCCGGCGTGACCAGGAGGTCGTAGGGGCCGTGGGCCGCACTGCCCCTCGGCAGGTGGTACCGGCTCGTGGAGGTCACAGCAGGCTCACCGCCTTGTCGACGGCGCCGGCCACGTCGCCGCTGGACGGGTACAGCAGGGACCGTCCGACGACCAGCCCTTGCGCGGTGGGCTGCTTCAGGGCCCTGCCCCAGGAGGCGAACGCGGCGTCGGCGTCCTTGACCTCGCCGCCCAGCAGCAGTGCGGGGAGGGTGGAGGAGGCCAGGACCCGCTCCATGTTCTCGACGACCGGCAGCTTCAGCCAGGTGTAGGCGGTACGGCGGCCCAGACCCGAGGCGATCGTGACGGACTTGACGACCGCGTCCGTGGACAGGTCGTTGCGGATCCTCCCGTCCCGCCACTCGGACATGAACGGCTCGACCATCGCGATCAGCCGGCGGTCGTTGAGCTCGTCGACCGCCCGGGCGGTGTTCTCCAGGGCCGAGGGCGTCGCCGGGTCGTCCAGGGCGATACGGGTGAGCATCTTGCCGCCGTCGAAGTTCATCGCCGCGAGGGTGGCCGCGTCGTAGCCGGTGAACCGGTCGTCTATCTCGAACACCGAACCGGCCAGGCCCGCCCGGTTCATGGAACCGAAGACGCTCTTGCCGTCCAGCACACCGAGGAGGAGCAGGTCTTCGAGGATGTCGGCGGTGCCCAGCACCCCGGTCACTCCGGGGCGCTCCAGTGCGGTGCACAGCCGGTCGAGCAGTCCGGAGCGGTCGGCCATGGCGTGGGGGTCACCGCCGACGCCGTTGGCGCCGCGCGCGGGATGGTCGGCGGCGATGATCATCGCCTTGCCGTGCTCGCCCAGCAGCGAGGTGGCCCGGACCCGGCGGGCGGCGGCGGCCGCGATGGCGCCGGGGTCGCCCACCCGGGCGGACACGATCCTGCTCAGCTTCTCAGACACTGGTCACCTCATCGAGCTTGGTGTGGACTTCGTCCTCGGTCGGCATGGCGTCGGAGCAGGACAGACGGCCGGCGACGAGGGCCCCGGCGGCGTTGGCGAAGGACACCGTGCGTCGCAGGTCCCAGCCGGACAGCAGCCCGTGGCACAGGGCCCCGCCGAAGGCGTCACCCGCTCCGAGCCCGTTGACCACGTCCACCGGCACGGGGGCGATCTCGGCGACCTCGCCGCTGCGGTGCACGGCCAGCACACCCTTCGGGCCCTGCTTCACCACCGCCAGCTCCACACCGGCCGCGAGCAGCGCGTTCGCCGCCGCACCGGGGTCGCGCTCGCCGGTGGCGACCTCGCACTCGTCGAGGTTGCCGACCGCGACCGTGGTGTGCCTCAGGGCCTCGGCGTAGAAGGCGCGGGCCCGGGCGGGGTCGGCCCAGAACATCGGACGCCAGTCCAGGTCGAACACCGTGATGCCCGCCTTGGCGCGGTGCCGCAGGGCGGCCAGGGTGGCCGAGCGGCTCGGCTCCTCGCTCAGTCCCGTGCCCGTCATCCAGAACACGGCCGCCCCGCGGACCGCGTCCAGGTCCAGTTCGGCGGCGGTGATGTCCAGGTCGGGCGCCTTGGGCAGGCGGTAGAACCAGAGCGGGAAGTCGTCCGGCGGGAAGATCTCGCAGAACGTCACCGGGGTGGGCGCGATGTCCGACGTACCGACGTAGCGGCTGTCGACGCCGTAGCCGTCCAGAGCGGCGCGTACGAAGTCGCCGAACGGGTCCCGGCCGGTCTTCGTGACCACCGCGGCCCTGCGGCCGTGACGGGCCGCCGCCACCGCGACGTTGGTCGGGCTGCCGCCCAGGTACTTGCCGAACGAGGTGACGTCGGCCAGCCCCACGCCGCTCTGGAGCGGATACACGTCCACCCCCACCCGGCCCATGGTCAGCACTTCGTACGGCATCACGCTGGTGTCCCTTCGATCCGGAGACTCGGGTGAAGCCCCGGAAGCGTCTCGGGAGAGTTTCTGTCGCGCTCTACTAGTGCGCTCTAGTCCGAGTACGATGACCCCAGTCCAAATGTCATGTCAATAGACTGTTGTCGGAAGATTTCAAGATCGCCGCTCCGGTGGGCGGCGTCGGAGGGTGGGGCAGGGGTGGATGCACCAGGCAGGCAGCGGCCCACGATGGCGGACGTCGCCGAGAAGGCGGGCGTGTCGCGGGCGCTGGTCTCGATCGTGTTCCGCGGTCAGCCGGGCGCGAGCGAGCAGACGCGGCAGCGGGTGCTGCGGGTCGCCGACGAGATCGGCTACCGCCCCGACAGCGCGGCCCGCCTCCTGGCCCGCGGCCGCAGCCGCACGCTCGGCGTGATGTTCACCGTCCAGCAGGCCTTCCACACCAATCTCATCGAGGGTATCTATCCCGAGGCCGAGCGCCTCGGGTACGAGGTCCTGCTGTCCGGCGCCACCCAGAGCCGCAGCGAGAAGAAGGCCGTCGAGGCGCTGCTCAGCCACCGCTGCGAGGCGGTGCTCCTGCTGGGCTCCTTCGCCGAGCCGGCCTTCCTGGAGGAACTGGGCGGCCGCACGGTCGCCGTGTCCGTCAGCCGCCGGGTCCCGCACGCGCACGTGGACTTCGTGCACTCGGCCGAGGGCAGGGGCGTACGGCAGGCGATGGACCACCTCGTCGAGCTGGGGCACCGCAGGATCGTGCACCTGGACGGCGGCCGGGGCCCCGGCTCGGCGGAGCGCCGGCGCGCCTACCGGGCGGCGATGCGGCGTCACGGGCTGGAGGCGGAGGAGCGGGTCGTCCCCGGCGAGCACACCGAGCGCTCCGGCATCGAGACCGGGCGGCTGCTGCTGACGGAGCGCGACGGGGGGCGGCCGCTGCCGACGGCGGTGCTCGCGGGCAACGACCGCAGTGCGATGGGCCTGCTGATGGCCCTGACCCGGGCCGGCGTCGAGGTGCCGCGCGACATGTCCGTGGTCGGCTACGACGACAGTCATCTCTCCCACCTCATGCCGATCGGACTGACCACCGTCCGCCAGGACGCCGGCCTCATGGCCGAGCACGCGGTGCGGTTCGCGGTGGAGCGCCTGGAGGACCCCCGGCGCGAGCCACGGGAGGCCGTGGTGGAGCCGAAGATGGTGGTACGGGGGACCAGCGGGCCGCCGCCGAAGCGCTGACGTGGGCCGGCGGTCACGGCGCGGGCGGGCGCGATGCCCCCTGCCCTGGGCCTTCCCGGGGGAAGGAGATGCCGCACAGCCGGCGGATCTCGTCCATCACCCGCAAGGTGGCCACGGAGTCGGACAGGGGCCGCAAGGGGGTCTGCAGCCGTCCGTCCCGGACGCACCGGGCCACCTCCGCCGCCTCGAAGTACAGGGCGTCGTGCCCGCTCCGCGGCTCGGTGTACGACAGCGGCGCGCCACCGCCCGCCGGGGCCAGGAGAACCTCGCCGGGCTGGGGGAAGGGACCGGGCAGGCTCAGGGTGGCGTGTGTCCCGGCGACCGCCGCCGAGGTCGGTGTGTCGCTGAACAGCGTGGTGTGCACGATGCCCTGGGCGCCGACGGCGTTGCGGAGCAGCGCGGCGGTCTGGCCGTTGACACCCGAGGGATGCGGCTGGGCGCTCGCCTGCACCTCCACAGGGTCTCCGAGGACCGACACGGCGAGGGAGACCGGGTAGGTGCCCAGGTCGAGAAGGGGACCGCCGGCCAGGTCGGCACGGAGGATGCGATGGCCGGCCGCGAAGTGCTCGCCGTGCTCGGCCCACACGGTGCGGACCTCACCGAGGACGCCTGAGCCGAGTACCTGCCGGACGACATCGAACCTGGGCAGGAAGAACGTCCACAGCGCCTCCGCGCAGAACAGGCCGCGCTCCGTGGCCAGTCGGGCGATCTCGGCGGCCTGGGCGGCGTCGAGGGCGAGCGGCTTCTCCACCAGGGTGTGCTTGCCCGCCGTGAGGGAGATCCGGGCACAGCCGAGGTGGGCCGTGTGCTCCGTGGCGACGTACACGACGTCGACGTCCGCCGACGCGGCCAGCTCCTCGTAGGAGCCGTACGCGCGCGGGACGCCGTGGCGGTGCGCGAACTCCGCGGCGCGGGCGGCGTCGCGGGACGCGACGGCGGTGAAGCGCTGTCGGGTGTGGCGTCGCACCGAGGCGACGAAGCGTCCGGCGATCCAGCCGGTGCCCATCACGCCCCAGCGCAGTGCGGGCGCGTCCATCGGGTCCGGGGTGCGCGGGGCGGGCAGGGAGGCGGGGAAGACCGGCATGCTCAGACCTCCGGGACCTGGACGGCGACGGTCCGGCCACCGTTCCTCATGGAGGTGATGACGGCCTCGGCCACCGCGCTCGCCACCAGACCGTCCTCCGCGGTGGCCAGGGGCGACGGCGTGCCCGAGGCCATCGCGTCGGTCCACGCCTGGAGTTGGACGCGGTAGGCGTCGGCGAACCGGGGCCGCCAGTCGGCCGGATAGCCGCAGGATCGCGCACGGGCCGAGTCGGTGACCACGCGGGCCGGGGTGGCCAGCGCCAACACGCCGCGCTCACCGGCCACTTCGCAACGGATGTCGTAGCCGTAGCCGGCGTTCAGGAACACCTCGACGGTGGTCAGCGCGCCGTCGGCGGTACGCAGCATCATCAGCTGTGGATCCCGCAGGCCGGTCGCCGCGCCGGTGGAGCGGGGCGCATGCCAACTCACCTCTGTGATCGGTGAGTCGAGCAGCCAGGGCACGATGTCGAACTCGTGAACGGCGGAGCCGGTGATGCTCAGCTCGTCGGTGGCACCGGGAGCGGAGCGGACCCCTCGGCTGACACAGCGCAACAGCAGCGGCGCCCCGCAGGCACCGGCCGCCACCGCGTTCCTCAGCTCCTGGTACGCGGGGTCGAAGCGACGCATGAAGCCGAGCGAGATCCCCGGCCCGCCCACCCGTCGCTCCTCGCGCACGACACGGACGCATTCCTCCAGCGTCGGGGCGAGGGGCTTCTCGCACAGCACGGGCTTTCCGGCGCGAACGGCCGCGATGCTCAGATCCGCGTGGGTCGAGTCGTGCGAGGCGACGACGACGGCGTCGACCTCGCCGTCACTGATCAGGGCGTACGGGTCGCCGGTGGCGCGGGTGCCGGGGAGAGCGCCGGCGACCGCGGCGGCCCGCTCCCTGTCGATGTCGGCGACCATGGTGACCACGGCGCCGGACACACGGCGATGCAGGGTGTTCACATGATCGGCGCCCATGATGCCGGCGCCGATCACGCCGATGCGTACGGTGCTCACGCCAGGTCCTCTCCTGTGGTCGAGACGACGCCGGTGGGCGCCGCGGGTGCCGAGCGGCACTTCGCGGCCCCCTGGGGCCGGGCGCCCCGGGATCGGTGCCCGGTGCCCGACCATGGACGCCCACCGGCGGGGGTGGGGGCGGTGGATGCCGGCGCCGCCCGTCAGGGCGCGGCCGTGTCTCCCTTGCCGGCCCCCTGTGCGGTGAGCTCCTCCGCTTCGGGGAGCCCTTCGACGTCGACACCGCGGACCTGGGACAACTCATGCTTGAGGGAGGCCAGTTCGGCGCCGCCGGCCATGTGGTTGGTCAGTTCGTCCAGGCCTACCTCGTCACGCGAGGCGTTGAGTTCCATGGTGCCGAGGCGCAGGACGCTGAAGTGGTCGCCGACCATGTAGGCGTGGTGGGGGTTGTGGGTGATGAAGATGACGCCGAGGCCGCGGTCGCGGGCGGCGGCGATGTACTTCAGCACCACACCCGACTGCTTGACGCCGAGGGCGGCGGTGGGCTCGTCGAGGATGAGGACGCGGGCACCGAAGTAGACGGCGCGGGCGATGGCCACGCACTGGCGCTGACCGCCGGAGAGAGTGCCGATGGGCTGGTCCAGGTCGTCCAGGACGATGCCCATCTTGCGCAGTTCGGTGTCCGCGGTCTCCTTCATCCGGGCGATGTCCAGACGCCGCACGGGCCAGGGGCCCTTGGTCGTCTCGGAGCCGAGGAAGAAGTTGCGCCACACCGGCATCAGGGGGACGACGGCGAGGTCCTGGTAGACGGTGGCGATGCCGGCGTCCAGGGCCTCGCGCGGGGTGGAGAAGCGCACCGGCTCGCCGTCGACGAGGACCTCGCCCTCGGTGTGCTGGTGCAGGCCCGAGATGATCTTGATCAGCGTGGACTTGCCGGCGCCGTTGTCGCCCAGGACGCAGGTGACACGGCCGGGGTGGACAGTCAGGTTCACACCGTGCAGGGCACGGATGTTGCCGTACGCCTTGCCGGCGTCGCGCAGTTCGACGATCGGGCGGTCCTCGCCCTCGGACGGGGCGTCGGGGAGGGTGGCCCCCTGGGTTCCGGACGCGTTCTTCGTCATCGGGTCACCTCCGGGTCGCCGTGCGCTGGATGTACTGGTTGATCAGGACGGCGCCGAGCAGCATCACGCCGAGGAAGGCCTTGAACCAGTCGGGGTTCCAGCCGGCGTAGACGATGCCCTGCTGCACCATGCCGAACATGAAGGCGCCGAAGACCGGGCCGATCGCCGAGCCGGCCCCACCGGTCAGCAGACAGCCGCCGATCACGGCCGCGGAGATGTAGATCAGCTCCTGGCCCACGCCCTCGCCGGACTGCACGGTGTTGAAGGTGAACAGCTGGTGCATGCCGACGAACCAGGCGCCGAGGCCCACCAGCATGAACAGTGAGATCTTGGTGAAGTTCACGGGCACACCGACCGCCCGCGAGGACTCCTTGTTGCCGCCGACCGCGAAGATCCAGTTGCCGTACCTGGTGCGCAGCAGCATCCAGGTGGCCAGGGCGGCGAAGACGAGCCAGTAGACCACCGTGATCTTGACCTGGACCCCACCGACGTCGAAGGTCGACGCGAAGACCTTCTTGGCCTGGGCGAAGCCGTCCATGTCGCTGATGTCGTCGGTGGCCACGTTGCCGGTGACCAGCTTGGTCACCGCGAGATTGACGCCCTGCAGGCCCAGGAAGCTGCCCAGGGTGATCAGGAAGCTGGGCAGTCCGGTCCTGACGACCAACCAGCCGTTGAAGAAACCGATCGCGAGGGACACGACGAGCGCCAGGGCGGTGCCGACCCACACGTTCACACTGAGCTGGTAGCTCAGCATGCTCGCGGTCAGCGCCGAGGTGATCACGGCGACGCCGGCCGACAGGTCGAACTCCCCGCCGATCATCAGCAGGGCCACCGGAATCGCCATGATGCCGATGGTCGACGACTGGTAGAGCACGTTCGCCATCGAGGAGCCGTCGCGCACCGGCGGCGCCGCGACGAGGAAGAACACGTACACCGCCAGGGCGCCGAGGAGGACACCCACCTCGGGGCGGGCGAGCAGCCGGAGGGCCAGGGGCCTCGCGGTGGTGCGCCCGTCGGTCTCCTCGGGGCCGGGGGCCGGCGGTGTGGTCACCGCCGGCTCGGCATGCTGGGTCACACTCATCACCGCGTTCCCTTGGCGGCGAACTCGGCGACGGCGTCCACGTTGTCCTTGGTGATGAACGCGGGGCCGGTCAGGACGGGGGCCGTGCCGCCGCCGCTGAAGTTGCCGTTCGTCCGGTACAGCCACAGCGAGTCGACCGCCAGGTAGCCCTGCAGGTACGGCTGCTGGTCGACGGCGAACTCGACCTGACCGCTCTGGACGGCCTTGACGAGGTCCTTGTTGAGGTCGAAGGTGGCGACCTTCGCCTTGCCGCCGGCGTCGGAGAGGGACTGGACGGCGGTCAGGGCGATGGGGGCGCCCAGGGTGACGACCTGGTCGATCGAGGAGTCCTGCTTGAGCTTGGCGGTGATCGTCGACTTCACCGACGGCATGTCGGTGCCGTTGACGTAGAGGACGTCCGTCTTGCCGCTGAAGCCCTTCTTCAGACCGGCGCAGCGGGCCTCCAGCGCCACCTGGCCCTGTTCCTGGATGACGCACAGGGCGTGCTTGGCGCCGAGGTCGTTCAGGCGCCCGCCGAAGGCCTGGCCGGCGATGTTCTCGTCCTGGCCGAAGTACTCCAGCAGGCCGAGCTTCTTCCAGTCGTCGACGCCGGAGTTGAAGCCGACGACCGGGATGCCCGCCGCGGTGGCCTTGGCGATGACGTCCTTCAGCGCGTCGGGCTTGGCGGCGGTCAGGGCGATGCCGTCGACCTTCTGGTCGATCGCGTTCTGGACCAGGTTGGCCTGGTTGCCGGCGCTGGGGTCGGAGGAGTAGACGAGCTTGATGTTGTCCTTGGCGGCCGCGGCCTGGGCGCCCTTGCGCACCAGGTCCCAGAAGGTGTCGCCGGGGGAGGCGTGGGTGACCATGGCCACGGTCATACGGGGGGTCGTGGCCTTGCCCGCGGAGGCCGCCTCGCCGCCTTCCTCGGCCTTCTTGCCGCCGCTGCCACTGGAACAGGCGGCGAGCGTCAGGGTGCCGGCGAGGAACGCGGCGGTCAGGGCGGCGGCTCGGTGGTTTCTGTGCATGTCCCTTGCACCTCACTGTGCTGGTCAGGGTGGGAAATGGGATGACGGCTCAAGAAGGGCCCGGCCCGGCGTGCTGGCCGGGACGCGTGATCGGGGGTTGCCGTGTGCGGCGGAACGGTGTCGTCGTCGGCGGCGGTGGGTGTGTGCCGCCTGTTCTCGGCCGTCTAGAGCGCGTTACTAGCGCGCTCTAGAGCACGTACTATGAAACGGCCCCGAGGTGATGTCAAGAGCTTTGTCAGGACGTATCGACAAGGTTGCCGGGTGGTCACGACACGGTGGAGACGCCGCTCGTCCCGTGGACGGCGGCCGGGGCGAGGCGGTATGCGAGGGCCGGTCCCTGCCGGTGGTCTTCGGCGGTCGCGCCGTCGTCCCCAGGCGTGTCCGGGGGACTCCGTGCGGGCTGCCGGGTGGACCCGGGCGGGGCGGTTCGGCCGCCGCAGGCTCGCGGGGTCGCGATGACAGCGCACACCTCCGCATGGTTCGGCGGTCGTCCCACCGGTCTGGCCGGAAGACGTCGCGGACGGCGCGGACGCCGCGGGGGCAAGGGGCGCCACGGCGCACGGGCGCAGGGGCGTGGTCGGGTGACGGTCGGGGGCCGGGCCCGTGGCCCGCCCGCCCGTCGTGGCCGCACGGATGCGGGACGTCACCGCCTCGTGGGTGCCTCACCGGACCGGACCGCGGTGACGGTGGAGGCGGGAAACGGTGCGCGGCCGTCCGCCGTCCGCCGTCGTTGGGCTGGTGGGCTGGTGGGCTGGTGGGCTGGTGGGCCGGTGGATCGGTGGGTCGTGGTGCTCCGCCACGGGGCCGCCGAGCGCGTGAGAGGCGGGTCCTCCGGCGGCGGTCACCTCACCGCTGTGCTCCCGGGGCGAGCCGGTGGGCCCGGACGGCCGCCGGGAGCACTTCCAGGTGCCGTCGACGGTTCACGGTCAGCCGCGCACGGGCTGCCCGGCAGGGGCCGCGTCATCGGGCAGGGCCCGTCGCGAAGCACGGACGCGGATCAGGAGGGGGCGCGAGAGGACCTTCCGCGTGCGGCTCCCCGCGCCCTTCCGAGCGTGGTTCCCCGCGCCCTGGCGGGCGCGGGGAACTCTCCGGTCGGCGTCGCGGAGCGCTGTCGCCTACTTGTTCGACTCCACCGCGTGCCCGCCGAACTGGTTGCGCAGCGCGGCGATCATCTTCATCTGGGGGGAGTCGTCCTGACGGGACGCGAAGCGGGTGAACAGCGACGCGGTGATCGCCGGCAGCGGCACCGCGTGGTCGATGGCGGCCTCGACGGTCCAGCGCCCCTCGCCCGAGTCCTCGGCGTAGCCGCGCAGCTTCGCCAGGTGCTCGTCCTCGTCGAGCGCGTTGACGGCGAGGTCCAGCAGCCAGGAGCGGATGACGGTCCCCTCCTGCCAGGAGCGGAACACCTCGCGCACGCTCGTCACCGAGTCGACCTTCTCCAGCAGCTCCCAGCCCTCGGCGTAGGCCTGCATCATGGCGTACTCGATGCCGTTGTGGACCATCTTGGAGAAGTGCCCGGCGCCCACCTTGCCCGCGTGGACATAGCCGTACGGCCCCTCCGGCTTGAGGGCCTCGAAGATCGGCTGGAGCCGCTCCACGTGCTCCTCGTCGCCGCCCACCATCAGGGCGTAGCCGTTCTGGAGCCCCCACACGCCCCCCGAGACACCCGCGTCGACGAAGCCGATGCCCTTCGCGCCCAGCTCGGCGGCGTGCTTCTCGTCGTCCGTCCAGCGGGAGTTGCCGCCGTCGACGACCGTGTCGCCGGGCGACAGCAGCTCCGCCAGCTCGTCGACGACCGACTGCGTGGCGGCGCCGGCGGGCACCATCACCCAGACCGTGCGCGGACCGTCGAGGCGCTCGACCAGTTCGGCGAGGCTGCCCACGTCGGAGACGTCGGGGTTGCGGTCGTAGCCGACGACGGTGTGGCCGGCGCGGCGGATCCGCTCGCGCATGTTGCCGCCCATCCTGCCGAGCCCGATCAGACCGATCTGCATGTCAGTTCGCTTCCTTCTGTGCGTCGGGGGTGGGGGCCTGCCGGTCGCCGCCACGCAGGGCGACGGCGTACATCTCGTCGGCGTCGAGACGCCGCAGTTCCTCGGCGATCAGCTCGGAGGTGGGGCGCACCTTCAGGGCCAGGGTGCGGGACGGCTGTCCCGGCAGCGTGAGGGTGGCCAGCGGGCCCTCGGGACGGTCGATGACGACCTCGCCCCGGGCGGTGCCGAGGCGCACGCCCGTCACGACCGGCCCGGCGGTCAACACCCGCTCGACGGCCACGCCGAGCCGGGCCTCCAGCCAGCGGGCCAGCAGTTCGGCGCTCGGGTTGTCGGCCTCGCTCTCCACGGCGGCCGAGGTGATGGTCTCCTTGGCCTGGTCCAGGGCTGCCGCCAGCATGGAACGCCACGGCGTCAGCCGGGTCCAGGCGAGATCGGTGTCGCCGGGGGTGTAGGAGGCGCGGCGCTGCTCCAGCGCGGCGAGCGGGGACTCCACGGCGTACATGTCGGTGATCCGGCGCTGGGCCAGCGCGCCCAGCGGGTCCTTCGCCGGGTTCTCCGGCGCGTTCACCGGCCACCACACCACCACCGGCGCGTCCGGCAGCAGCAGCGGCAGGACCACGGAGTCGGCGTGGTCGGACACCTCGCCGTAGGTCCGCAGTACGACCGTCTCGCCGGTGCCCGCGTCGGCGCCGACCCGTACCTCGGCGTCCAGGTGCGACTTGGTGCGGTCCTTCGGGGTCCGGGCGTGCCGCTTGATGACGACCAGGGTGCGCGAGGGGTGCTCGTGCGAGGCCTCCTCGGCCGCCTTGATCGAGTCGTAGGCGTTCTCCTCGTCCGTCACGATCACCATCGTGAGGACCATGCCCACGGCGGGCGTGCCGATGGCCCGGCGGCCCTTCACCAGGGCCTTGTTGATCTTGCTTGCCGTGGTGTCCGTCAGGTCGAATTTCATGGCCTGCGCCAGCTCCGTCCGTCTCGTGCGAGCATCTCGTCCGCTTCCTCGGGGCCCCAACTGCCCGAGGCGTACTGCGCGGGCCTGCCCTGCTTGGCCCAGTACTCCTCGATCGGGTCGAGAATCTTCCAGGACTCCTCCACCTCCTGGTGGCGGGGGAAGAGGTTGGCGTCGCCGAGCAGCACATCCAGGATCAGCCGTTCGTACGCCTCCGGGCTGGACTCGGTGAACGACTCGCCGTACGCGAAGTCCATGGTGACGTCCCGGATCTCCATCGAGGTACCCGGCACCTTCGAACCGAAGCGCACGGTCATCCCCTCGTCCGGCTGCACCCGGATGACGACCGCGTTCTGCCCCAACTCCTCGGTGGCGGTGGAGTCGAACGGGGAGTGCGGCGCGCGCTGGAAGACCACCGCGATCTCCGTCACCCGGCGGCCCAGCCGTTTGCCGGTCCGCAGGTAGAAGGGCACCCCCGCCCAGCGCCGGTTGTCGATGCCGAGCTTGACCGCCGCGTACGTGTCGGTCGTCGAGGAGCGGTCGATGCCCTCCTCCTCCAGGTAGCCGGGCACCCGCTCACCGCCCTGCCAGCCGGCCGCGTACTGCCCGCGCACGGTGTGCCGGCCCAGATCCTCCGGCAGCCGTACCGCCTTGAGCGCCTTCAGTTTCTCGGTCAGCAGCGACTCCGCGTCGAACGCGGCCGGTTCCTCCATGGCGGTCAGGGCCAGCAGCTGCAGGAGGTGGTTCTGGATGACGTCACGGGCCGAGCCGATACCGTCGTAGTACCCGGCGCGACCGCCGATGCCGATGTCCTCGGCCATCGTGATCTGCACGTGGTCGACGTAACTGCGGTTCCACAGGGGCTCGTACATCTGGTTGGCGAAGCGGAGCGCCAGGATGTTCTGGACGGTCTCCTTGCCGAGATAGTGGTCGATGCGGAAGACCTGCTCGGGGTCGAACACGTCGTGCAGGACCGCGTTCAGCTCGCGGGCGCTGGCCAGGTCGTGGCCGAACGGCTTCTCGATGACCGCGCGCCGCCAGGATCCCTCGGGCGGACTGGCCAGCTTGTGCTTCTTGAGCTGCTTGACGACCTTCGGGAACATCTTCGGCGGCACCGAGAGATAGAACGCGAAGTTGCCGCCCGTGCCCCGGGAGCTGTCCAGCTCCTCGACGGCCTCGCGGAGCCGCTTGAACGCCTCGTCGTCGCCGAAGTCGCCGGGGATGAACCGCATCCCCTCGGCGAGCTGCTGCCAGACCTCCTCACGGAACTCGGTGCGGGCGTGCTCGCGGACCGCGTCGTGCACGATCTGCGCGAAGTCCTCGTCCTCCCAGTCCCGGCGCGCGAAGCCCACCAGCGAGAAGCCCGGCGGCAGCAGGCCCCTGTTGGCCAGGTCGTACACGGCCGGCATCAGTTTCTTGCGGGACAGGTCACCGGTCACCCCGAAGATGACGAGCCCGGACGGGCCCGCGATCCGGGGCAGCCGGCGATCGTCTGCGTCCCGGAGCGGGTTGTGCCACTCGGCGGTCATTCCCCATCAACTCCCTTGCTGTTCAGCGACTTCGCCACCATGTCCGACAGCTCCTGCCACGCCGCCTCGAACGCGGCGACACCCTGGTTCTCCAGCAGACCCACGACCTCCTCGTAGGAGATGCCGAGCGCCTCCACGGCGGCGAGGTCGGCACGTGCCTGCGCGTAGCCGCCGCTCACCGTGTTCCCGCGGATGTCGCCGTGGTCGGCGACGGCGTCGAGCGTGGCCTCGGGCATGGCGCTGACGGTGCCGGGCGCGACCAGCTCGTCCACGTACAGGGTGTCCTTGTACGCCGGGTTCTTCACGCCGGTCGAGGCCCATAGCGGGCGCTGCTTGTTGGCGCGGGCCCCGGCGAGGGCGGTCCAGCGGCTGCCGGGGTGCGCGGTGTCGCCGGCCTCGCCGAACACCTCCTCGTACGCCTCGTAGGCGAGCCGCGCGTTGGCGAGCGCGGCGCGGCCCCTGAGGGCCAGTGCCTGCGGTGTACCGAGCAGCGTCAGCCGCTTGTCGATCTCGGCGTCGACGCGGGAGACGAAGAAGGAGGCCACGGAGTGGACGGCGGACAGGTCCAGGCCCGCCGCCCGTGCCTTCTCCAGGCCCGCCAGATAGGCGTGCATCACCTCGAAGTGGCGCTCCAGCGAGACGATCAGCGTGGCCTCGACGCCGATGCCGAGCCCGATGACCTCGGTGATCGCCGGGAGGCCCGCCCTCGTCGCCGCGATCTTGATCATCACGTTGGGGCGGTCGACGAGCCGTACGAGCTGCCTGGCCTCGGCGACGGTCGCGGCGGTGTCGTGGGCCAGCCGGGGGTCGACCTCGATGGAGACCCGGCCGTCCCGGCCCGCCGTCGCCTCGTACACCGGACGCAGGACGTCGGCGGCGGCGCGCACATCGGCGGTCGTCATCATCCGGACGGCCTCGTCGGCCGTCACCCCGCGCACGGCGAGGTCGCCGAGCTGCTCCTCGTAGCCCTCCCCGGAGCCGATGGCGGCCCGGAAGACGGACGGGTCGGTCCGCACGCCGACGACGTGGCGCTTCTCGACGAGCTTGGCGAGGTGGCCGGAGGAGACGCGGGTGCGGGAGAGGCCGTCGAGCCAGACGGAGACGCCCTCGTCACCGAGGCGTTCCAGGGGGTCCGTGGCGGTGTCCGCCACGGCTGTTTCGGTGGTCACAATGATCATCTTCCTTCAGGCGCTCGCGTCAACCGCGCACGGCGGTGAGTGATTCCCTCGCGGCGGCGACGACGTGCTCGGAGGTGAAGCCGTACTCGGCGAACAGCGTCTTCGCGTCGGCGGAGGCGCCGAAGTGTTCGAGGGAGACGATGCGGCCGTGGTCACCGACGTAGCGGTACCAGGTCAGACCGATCCCCGCCTCGACCGCCACGCGGGCCTTCACGGACGGCGGCAGCACGTGCTCGCGGTATTCGCGCGGCTGTTCCTCGAACCACTCCACCGACGGCATCGACACGACCCGCGTCCCGACCCCCTCGGCCTCCAGCCGCTCCCGGGCGCCGACGGCGAGCTGCACCTCGGAACCCGTGGCGATCAGGATCACCTCCGGGGTCCCGGTCGAGGACTCCTGGAGCACGTAACCGCCCTTCGCCGCCCGGGAGTCGGGCGCGTACGTCGGCACGCCCTGCCGGGTGAGCGCCAGCCCGTGCGGGGCCGGGTCGGTGGCGTGCCGCCGCAGGATCTCGGCCCAGGCGATCGCCGTCTCGTTGGCATCGGCGGGGCGGACGATGTTCAGGCCCGGGATCGCCCGCAGCGAGGCCAGGTGCTCGACCGGCTGGTGGGTGGGGCCGTCCTCGCCGAGACCGATGGAGTCGTGCGTCCACACGTACGTCACCGGTAGCTGCATCAGCGCCGACAGGCGTACGGCGTTGCGCATGTAGTCGGAGAACACCAGGAACGTGCCGCCGTGGATACGGGTGTTGCCGTGCAGCGCGATGCCGTTCATCTCCGCGGCCATGGAGTGCTCACGGATGCCGAAGTGGATCGTGCGCCCGTAGGGGTCCGCCTCCGGCAGCGGGTTGTCCGCGGGGAGGAACGACGACGTCTTGTCGATCGTGGTGTTGTTGGAACCGGCGAGGTCGGCGGAGCCGCCCCACAGCTCCGGGATCACCGCGCCCAGCGCCTGGAGGACCTTGCCGGACGCGGCACGCGTGGCGACACCCTTGCCCGTCTCGAACTCCGGCAGATGCGACTCCCAGCCCTCAGGCAGCTCGCCCGCGCTGATCCGGTCGAACTCCGCAGCCCGCCCGGCGTTGCCGTCACGCCACTCCTGCAGCCGCTTGTCCCAGACGGCACGCGCCTCACGGCCCCGCTCACCCAGCGCGCGCGTGTACTCGATGACCTCGGCGGCGACATCGAAGCTCTTGTCCGGGTCGAAGCCCAGCACCCGCTTGGTGGCGGCGACCTCGTCCGCGCCGAGCGCCGAGCCGTGCGCGGCCTCGGTGTTCTGCGCGTTCGGCGCCGGCCAGGCGATGATCGAACGCATCGCGATGAACGAGGGCTTGTCGGTGACCGCCTTCGCCGCCTCGATCGCCGCGAACAGCGCGACCGGGTCGAGGTCGCCGTTCTCCTTGGGCTCCACCCGCTGCACGTGCCAGCCGTAGGCCTCGTACCGCTGGGTGACGTCCTCGGAGACGGCCGTCTCGGTGTCACCCTCGATGGAGATGTGGTTGTCGTCCCACAGCAGCACCAGATTGCCGAGCTTCTGGTGACCGGCCAGCGAGGACGCCTCGGCGGAGATGCCCTCCTGCAGGCAGCCGTCACCGGCGACGGCGAAGACGTGATGGTCGAACGGCGACTCCCCGACAGCGGCTTCCGGGTCGAACAGCCCGCGCTCGTAACGGGCGGCCATCGCCATGCCCACCGCGTTGGCCACCCCCTGGCCCAGCGGCCCGGTCGTCGTCTCGACGGCCTTGGTGTGCCCGTACTCGGGGTGGCCCGGGGTCTTCGAACCCCACGTGCGGAAGGACTCCAGGTCCTCCAGCTCCAGGCCGAAACCCCCCAGGTACAGCTGGATGTAGAGGGTCAGGGAGGAGTGGCCGGCGGACAGGACGAACCGGTCACGGCCCACCCAGTCGGGATCGGCGGGGTCATGGCGCATCACCTTCTGGAAAAGGGTGTACGCGGCGGGCGCAAGGCTCATCGCCGTCCCCGGATGGCCGTTGCCGACCTTCTGGACGGCGTCGGCGGCCAGGATCCGGGCGGTGTCGACGGCCCGCTGGTCCAATTCGGTCCACGCGAGGTCTGTAGTGGTCGGCTTGGTGCTCACCCTGGGTCAGGGCTCCTCTCCACATGTCTCGTGCCGGTGTTCTTCACGGCACCGGCCGTTGTCGAGCCTACCCCCGTAGGAACGCGCATTTTTTCGAGTCATTACAGACTGCCGGGACTGTGTCCCGTCCGCCTCCCGACCAGTGGTTCGCATGCTGAGACCAGGGGGTTCCGCTGTTCGACATCTGAATACGGACCCGCTCATCCGACTGCTCAACGCAAGTGTGTCCGGCCCGCCGCGGGGCACCCACAAACACGACCCCACCCCCTTGAAAGGCTGGCTCTGGGCAACGTCTACAGTGGCGTGGTACGCGCGAGCCGTCACGGGGAGTTCACATCCGGAGGCTTGCTGAGGAGTCTCTGTCAGGGGTGTGCGTGACGGCCGTCGAATCCCGTCCACCGGGCGTGCTGGGCGCGAGCAGCACGAGCAGCAGCCGGGGTCAGCGGCCGATCGGGGCCCGCGTCATGGCCTTCGTGGCGCTCACGAAGCCGCGGATCATCGAACTACTGCTGATCACCACGGTTCCGGTGATGTTCCTGGCGGAACAGGGTGTCCCGGACCTCTGGCTGGTGCTCGCCACCTGCGTCGGCGGTTACCTCTCGGCGGGCGGCGCCAACGCGCTCAACATGTACATCGACCGGGACATCGACGCGCTCATGGAGCGCACGTCGCAGCGCCCCCTGGTCACCGGCATGGTCACCCCGCGTGAGGGTCTGGTCTTCGGCCTCACCCTCGCGGCCGTCTCCACCGCCTGGTTCGGACTCCTCGTCAACTGGCTGTCCGCCTGGCTGTCACTCGGGGCGCTCCTCTTCTACGTCGTCGTCTACACGATGATCCTCAAACGGCGTACGTCGCAGAACATCGTCTGGGGCGGCATCGCCGGCTGCATGCCGGTCCTCATCGGCTGGTCCGCCGTCACGAACTCGATGTCGTGGGCCGCGGTCATCCTCTTCCTCGTCATCTTCTTCTGGACTCCGCCGCACTACTGGCCCCTGTCCATGAAGGTGAAGGACGACTACGCCCGGGTCGGCGTCCCGATGCTCCCGGTGGTCGCCTCCAACAAGGTCGTCGCCCGTCAGATCGTCCTCTACAGCTGGGTGATGGTGGCGGTCTCCCTGATGCTGACCGTGCTCGGCTACACCGGCTGGTTCTACACGGCGGTCGCCGCGGTCACCGGCGGCTGGTGGCTCTGGGAGGCGCACGCCCTCCAGACCCGCGCGAAGGGCGGCGCGACCGGCGGCAAGCTCAAGGAGATGCGCCTGTTCCACTGGTCGATCACCTACGTGTCGCTGCTCTTCGTGGCGGTCGCGGTGGACCCCTTCCTGCGCTGAGGCGCGCCCCGTGAGGGGCGCGGGGAACCGCGCGAGCAACCACGACGGGCGTCACGCACCCACTCACCGCGACGTACGACGGCGAGTGGCGAAGCCCACTCGGGCCACCATCGCCGCTCGCACTACCCATCGGTAGCATCCTGACCATGTCAGACACGAAGCAGGCAGACGAGGCCAGGGAAGCCAAGGCCGCCGCGAAGGCCGAGCGCCGAGCGACCCAGCTGGCCAAGCAGATCGGCACCTTCGCCAAGGCTCACGGAGGAGCCGAGGCCCAGGTCGCCTACATCGGCCAGATCGGCGCCCGGATCGTCCTGGTCGGCGAGGACGGCGGCTGGGGCGACCTCGTGGCCCCCACCCACGCCATCGCCGAGGCCGCCGTGCGGAAGGCCGGCGTCACCGTCCACGAGGACTTCGACGGCGAGTTCGCGGCCAAGGTCACCACCGGCCCCTACGAGTGGTCGCGCATGGCCGGAATCCAGGTCGGCGGTCCGAAGAACAGCAACACCTGAGCCCGGCTCGCCCGTTAGGCCCCGTGAACGACGGAGTCGGCCTCGGGGAGCTCGGATGATCGAAACGCCGTCCCTCGTGGACCAGTACTGCCACGGCGTACTGCGCACGGAGCTGGGCCTCGGCACCTTCGAGGCCCACCTCGCGCGCAGCGAGGGCCCGCCCGCGCCCGGCACCACCTTCTTCGACACCCAGACGGGTTTCGCCGTACGCCGCTGGTGCCCGCCCCTGCTCGGTCTGGAACCGCACTGCCCGCCGGCCCGTTATCTGGCCCGGCGCCGCGAACTGGGCGTCCTGGAGGCCGGCCGCAGACTCCTGCGAGGCAGCGGCATCACGACCTACCTCGTCGACACGGGGCTGCCCGGCGACCTCACGGGGCCGGGCGAGATGGCCTCCACCGGAGAGGCGGACGCCCACGAGATCGTCCGCCTCGAACTGCTCGCCGAACAGGTCGCCGACACCTCCGGCACCGTCGAGTCGTTCCTGGCCAATCTCGCCGAGTCGGTGCACGCGGCCGCCGCGAACGCCGTCGCCTTCACCTCGGTGGCGGGCGTACGGCACGGCCTGGCGTTCGCGCCCGAGCCGCCCGGCCCGGGAGAGGTGCGCGGCGCGGTGGGGCGCTGGCTCGCGCACCGGCCGGTCGGCGGGGCGCTCACCGACCCCGTCCTCCTGCGCCATCTGCTGTGGATCGCCGTCGCCTCGGGCCGCCCCCTCCAGCTCCACGCGGGCCTCGGCGAACCCGGCCTGCGCATCGACGCCACCGACCCCGTCCTGCTCACCGACTTCGCCCGCGCCACGGCGGGCCTCGGCACCGACCTGGTCCTGCTGCACGGCTACCCGTACCACCGTCAGGCGGCCCACCTCGCCGGGGTCTTCCCGCACGTCCACGTCGACCTGGGCGCCGAACTCGTGCGCACCGGCGCCCGGGCCGCCGCCGTGCTCGCCGAGGTCCTCGAACTCGCCCCCTTCGGCAAGCTCCTCTTCTCCAGCGGCGCCCACGGCCTGCCCGAGCTGCACGTGGTCGGGGCCCGGCTGTTCCGTGAGGCGCTGGCCCGGGTGCTGGGGACCTGGGTGGCGGAGGGCGCCTGGTCACCGGTGGACGCACAGCGCGTGGCGGGACTGATCGCGGCGGGGAACGCCCGGCGGGTGTACGGGCTGGAGTGAGTGGGTGAGACTGGCCCGCATGACAGACAGCGACACGACCGCCGGCTTACCCGCGGCCGCAACCGAGACCGCGGCCCTGGTCGGACGCTTCCTCGACGAACTGCGGGACCTCTCCCCGCTCGCCGTCTGGGCCCACGGCTCCCTCGGCGGCGGCGACTACCAGGAGGGCCGCAGCGACCTGGACCTGATCGCCGTCGTGGAGGGCCCGGTCACCGCCCGGACCGCCTGGCGGGCGGGACGCCTGCACGCCCGCCTGCGCCACGCGCCGCAGGCGGCGAACCTGCACTGCACGTACCTGACGCCTCCCACGGCGGCCGACGCCGGGCGCCCGCACCTCACCTGGGCGCACGAGCGGCTGTTCCGGCGCACGGTCACCCCGGTCACCCGGCGCGAGCTGCACACCTTCGGTCTCGTCCTGCACGGCGAACCGCCCGGGGCGCTGCTGCCACCGGTCTCCGACACCGAGCTGAACGCCTTCGTCGTCCGCGACCAGCGGGAGTTCTGGCGCCCGGCGCTCGACAAGGCCCACCTGTGGGACCGGGACATCTGGGTCGACCTCGGGCTGCTCACCTTCGCCCGCGCCACCGCCACCCTGCGTGAGGGCCGGCTGATCTCCAAGCGCGAGGCCCTGGACCTGCTGCCCACCCTGGGCGCGCCCGTCGAGGTGGTCGAGGACATCAGGCGGCGCCGGTACGGGCAGCGGACCGAGGAGGTACGGCACCGGGGCGAGCTGACCCGCCGGTTCCTGGCCCCCGCGATCGACGACCTCGTACGGACCTACGGCTGACGCGGCGGGCGCGGGCCCGTCCCGGACTCAGCCGTGCGCGGCGACCGGCGTCTCCGTGACGGCCGGTCCCGGCGCGTCCGTCTCGTCCGCCGGGCGTTCGCGCAGGGACAGCAGGACGCGCAGGGTGGCGATCCACACCAGGCAGGAACCCAGCATGTGGGCGCCGACCAGGATCTCGGGGAGGTCGGTGAAGTACTGGACGTAGCCGACGGCGCCCTGGGCGAGGAGGACCAGGAACAGGTCGCGGGTGCGGTCCAGCGGCGCGCGCGGGGCGTCCACCGCCTTCAGGACGAACCACAGGGCGAAGGCCAGCGTCACCACGATCCAGGCCAGCACCGCGTGCAGCTTGGTGACGTTCTCCCAGTTCAGCGGGATGCGATGGACCTCGCTTGAGTCACCCGCGTGCGGGCCGGCGCCCGTGACGACCGTGCCCACCGCGATCAGCAGCAGCGTGACACCTACCAGGATCGCCACCAGCTGCCGCACCGCCTGGCCGACCACCGGACGCGGGGCGGTGTCGCCCTCGCCGGTGCGGTGCCACATCACGGCGGCCACGGCGATGAGCGCGGTGGAGAGCAGGAAGTGCGCGGCCACCGTGTACGGGTTGAGGCCGACCAGGACGACGATGCCGCCGAGCACCGCGTTGCTCATGACGACCCAGAACTGCGCCCAGCCCAGCCGGGTCAGGCTGCGCCGGTACGGCTTCTGCGAGCGCGCGGCGACGATCGCCCAGCCGACCGCCGCGCACAGCACGTACGTCAGCATGCGGTTGCCGAACTCGATGTAGCCGTGGACGCCCATCTCACGGGTCGCGGTGAGCGAGTCGTCGGTGCACTTGGGCCAGGTCGGGCAGCCGAGGCCCGACCCGGTGAGCCGCACGGCACCGCCGGTCACCACGATGACCACCGCCATGACGAGGGCGGCGAGGGCCGCCCGGCGGACCGTTCTGGGGTCCGGGGTCCAGCGGTCGGCGATGAAGGCGAGCGGGTTGCGCGCAGCGGAGACGAGGTCGTCGCGGGTCGGTTTCGGCACGCCCACCATGGTAGGCGTGCCGCTTGTGCACGCGTTCACGAGGGTATGGCCGGGGCGCTGAGCTGCGGTTACTCCCAGCGGAAGAACCGGGCCGCCGCGCCCAGCCCGAGCACCGCCCAGACGGCCAGGATCCCGAGGTCCCCCCACGGCATGCCCGCGCCGTGCTGGAGCACGTCCCGCAGCCCGTCCGACAGCGCGGAGATCGGCAGCAGTCCGAGCGCGCTCTGGGCCGCGTCCGGGAACCTGTCGAGCGGGACGACGACACCGCCGCCCACGAGCAGCAGCAGGAAGACCAGGTTCGCCGCCGCGAGCGTCGCCTCCGCCTTCAGCGTGCCCGCCATCAGCAGGCCGAGGCCCGAGAAGGCGGCCGTACCGAGGACGAGCAGGAGCAGCACGGCCAAGGGGTTGCCGTGCGGGTTCCAGCCCATCGCGAAGGCGATCACGGTGAGCAGGGCCACCTGGAGGATCTCCGTGACCAGCACGGAGAGTGTTTTCGCGGTCATCAGGCCCCAGCGGGGGAGCGGTGAGACGGCCAGCCGCTTCAACACGCCGTAGCGGCGCTCGAAGCCGGTGGCGATGGCCTGACCGGTGAAGGCCGTCGACATCACGGCGAGCGCCAGGATGCCGGGCGCCAGGAAGTCGACCGCCTGGCCCTCGCCGGTGTCGACGATGTCCACCGAGCCGAACAGCACCAGCAGCAGGGTCGGGATGACGACCGTCAGAAGCAACTGCTCGCCGTTGCGCAGCAGCATCCTCGTCTCCAGGGCCGCCTGCGCCGCGATCATGCGGGGCAGGGGGGCGGCGCCCGGCTTCGGCGCGTACGTGCCGGTGCCCGTGTTCGTCCTCGCGGTCATGAACGCAGCTCCTTGCCCGTCAGCTCCAGGCTGTGCCCTTCCGGGGGGCAACCCCCGGACCCCCGGCCGGTCCGTGTGTTGGCCGGGATCATGAACGCAGCTCCTTGCCGGTCAGCTCAAGAAAGACGTCTTCCAGGGTGTGCCGTTCCACCGAGATCCGGTCCGGCATCACCCCGTGCTGGGCGCACCAGGAGGTGACGGTCGCGAGGAGCTGCGGGTTGATCTTGCCGGTCACCCGGTAGACGCCGGGCGTCAGTTCGGCGGCTGCGGAGTCCGCCGGGAGGGCCTTGAGCAGGGAGCCGACGTCGAGGGCCGGGCGCCCGGTGAAGCGCAGGGTGTTCTCGGCGCCGCCCCGGCACAGCTCCTCGGGCGCGCCCTGGGCGACGACCCGGCCGCCGTCGATGATCGCGACGTCGTCCGCGAGCTGCTCGGCCTCGTCCATGTAGTGCGTGGTGAGGATGACCGAGACGCCGTCCCTGCGCAGGTCCCGGATCAGCTCCCAGGTGGCCCGGCGGGCCTGCGGGTCGAGGCCGGCGGTCGGCTCGTCGAGGAAGACCAGCTCTGGGCGGCCGACCACGGCCATCGCGAGGGCGAGCCGCTGCTGCTGGCCGCCGGAGAGCCGGCGGTAGGTCGTACGCCCGCAGCCGTCGAGGCCCAGGCGCTCGATCAGGGCGTCCACGTCGAGGGGGTGGGCGTGCAGTTCGGCCACGTGCCGGAGCATCTCGTCGGCGCGGGCGCCGGAGTAGACGCCGCCGGACTGCAGCATCACGCCTATCCGGGGACGCAGCGCCGCGGCCTCGCGGACCGGGTCGAGACCGAGGACCGACACCGAGCCGGAGTCCGGCTTCCGGTAACCCTCGCAGGTCTCGATCGTGGTCGTCTTCCCCGCGCCGTTGGGGCCGAGGACGGCGGTGACGCCCGCTCGGGCCGTCAGGTCCAGGCCGTCCACCGCGGTCTTGTCGCCGTACCGTTTCACCAGGGACCGGACCTGGACCACGGGGTCACTTCGCATGGGGCCGAGTCTAGGGACGCGGCCGGGCGCCGAGGCGGCCGGGTCCGGAGATCTCCTCCTCACGGGGACGGTGCACCGGGAGCCAGCGCTCGGCGTACGCCACCGCGTCGGCCACCGGGAACAGCCGTACGTCCGCCCCGCCCACCCTGGTCCGGCGGATGCCCCGGTCGCGCTCGAAGTCGTGGCCCAGTTCGTCGAACCGGTCCGAGTCGATCGACACCTCGGTCACCACCTCCCAGCCGTCCGGGCCCGGCCGGCCGACCTCGACCAGCGGTGCGGGTATCCGGTACTCGGCCAGGTGGAAGCTGGTGCAGGTGTCGTAGCCCGCGCCGAGCAGCAGCACCCGGGCGCCCGCCCGCTCCAGCCGGGCCAGCGGGCTGCGCTCGCCGAGGCGGCAGTCGGGGGCGTGGTCCGCGAGGATCGCCGCCGCGGCCGGGCCGATCGCCGCGAAGGAGGTCTGGGGGTGCGCGCTGCGCCGGGCGCCCGGCCAGGTCCGTACCGTCTCGGGGATCACCCCGACCCCGCGGCTGGGCGTGATCGCGGGGTCGTAGCCGGGCATGGCGGCCCGAATGGGCTCCCACCATTCCTCCGGCACCGGTGGCCGGGACCAGAGCGCGGGATCCGACAGGTCGCCGGTCTGGCTGGGGACGACCAGGGTGCCCTCCGGACCGAGTGCGTCGAGCAGCGCCCGGACGACCGCGACGGCACCTCCGCAGACCCATCCGAGCGCGCTGAGCGAGGTGTGCACGAGAAGGGTCTCGCCGGGTTCGACACCGGCGGCGCGCAGGTCCGCCGCCAGTCCGGCGCGGGTGACAAGTGGGCCGGTGGGAGGGGTTGTCGACATGGTGTGGCAGTCTTCCGGAGCACCCTTCGAGGCGCCAGCCCTTCGATCGATCAGTGATCGTTTCCCCAGGTCGGCTTAGGTTTGCCTAAGTGATGCACGGCACCGCCCGCCCGTCCGGCGCGGCTTGCCCCTCTCTGAGGAATTACGCAACAATGGCGTTGTGAAAAACGTCGGCGAGGCTCCGCAGGAGGAACTCGCGACCGGTGAGCGGTCCACCCGCAACCGTGTCGCGCGGTCCATCCTGTCCCACGGCCCGTCCACGGTGGCCGACCTCGCCGGGCGGCTCGGACTCACCCAGGCGGCCGTCCGCCGTCACCTCGACGCGCTGGTCGGGGACGACGTCGTGCAGCCCCGCGAGCAGCGTGTCTACGGCGCGCGCACGCGCGGGCGCCCCGCCAAGGTGTTCGCATTGACGGACTGCGGCCGGGACGCCTTCGACCAGTCCTACGACAAGCTCGCCATGGACGCGCTCCGCTGGATCGCCGACCAGGAGGGCGGGGAGCAGGCTGTCGCCGCCTTCGCCCGGGCCCGGGTCGCCGCCGAGGCCGGCGCCTACCGTCGGGCCGTCGAGGCCGCGGACCCCGAAGAGAAGACCGAAGCCCTGGCCAAGGCCCTGAGCGCCGACGGGTACGCTGCTACGGCGCGCAGCGCGCCCCACCCCCACCAGGGGGAGCAGCTCTGCCAGCACCACTGCCCGGTGGCCCATGTCGCCGAGCGGTTCCCGCAGCTCTGCGAGGCCGAGACCGAGCTGTTCGCCGAACTGCTCGGCACGCACGTCCAGCGGCTGGCCACCATCGCCCACGGCGACGGCGTCTGTACGACGTTCATCCCCAGAATTTCCAAGACAGCCACCGACACCGCATCTGCACGTACCGCCGGGAGGAACCCCGCATGACGCTCCCCATCGAGGAGACCGCCCACCCCGAGCTCGAGGGTCTGGGCAACTACGAATACGGCTGGGCCGACTCCGACGTGGCCGGTGCCTCTGCCAAGCGCGGTATCAACGAGGACGTCGTCCGAGACATCTCCGCCAAGAAGAACGAGCCGGAGTGGATGACCAAGCTCCGCCTCAAGGGCCTGCGCCTGTTCGAGAAGAAGCCCATGCCGAACTGGGGCTCGGACCTGTCGGGCATCGACTTCGACAACATCAAGTACTTCGTGCGGTCCACGGAGAAGCAGGCGGAGTCCTGGGAGGACCTGCCCGAGGACATCAAGAACACGTACGACAAGCTCGGCATCCCCGAGGCGGAGAAGCAGCGCCTCGTCGCCGGTGTCGCGGCCCAGTACGAGTCCGAGGTCGTCTACCACCAGATCCGTGAGGACCTGGAGGAGCAGGGCGTCATCTTCCTCGACACGGACACCGCCCTCAAGGAGCACCCGGAGCTCTTCAAGGAGTACTTCGGCACGGTCATCCCGGTCGGCGACAACAAGTTCGCGTCGCTGAACACCGCGGTGTGGTCCGGCGGTTCCTTCATCTACGTGCCGAAGGGCGTGCACGTGGAGATCCCGCTCCAGGCCTACTTCCGTATCAACACGGAGAACATGGGCCAGTTCGAGCGGACGCTGATCATCGTCGACGAGGGGGCCTACGTCCACTACGTCGAGGGCTGTACGGCCCCGATCTACAAGTCGGACTCCCTGCACAGCGCGGTCGTCGAGATCATCGTCAAGAAGGGCGCCCGCTGCCGCTACACGACCATCCAGAACTGGTCGAACAACGTCTACAACCTGGTCACCAAGCGCGCCGTGGCGTACGAGGGCGCGACCATGGAGTGGATCGACGGCAACATCGGCTCCAAGGTCACCATGAAGTACCCGGCCGTCTACCTGATGGGCGAGCACGCCAAGGGTGAGACCCTCTCCATCGCCTTCGCGGGCGAGGGCCAGCACCAGGACGCCGGCTCCAAGATGGTCCACATGGCGCCGAACACCTCCTCCAACATCGTCTCCAAGTCGGTGGCGCGCGGCGGCGGCCGTACCTCCTACCGCGGCCTGGTCGAGATCGGCGAGGGCGCCCACGGCTCCAAGTCGAACGTGCTGTGCGACGCGCTGCTCGTCGACACCATCTCCCGCTCGGACACCTACCCGTACGTGGACGTCCGCGAGGACGACGTGTCCATGGGCCACGAGGCGACCGTCTCCAAGGTCTCCGACGACCAGCTCTTCTACCTGATGAGCCGTGGCCTGAGCGAGTTCGAGGCGATGGCGATGATCGTGCGCGGCTTCGTCGAGCCCATCGCGAAGGAGCTGCCGATGGAGTACGCCCTTGAGCTCAACCGGCTGATCGAGCTGCAGATGGAAGGCGCGGTCGGTTAAGACCGTCCCTGCCGGCAGTAGCCAGATTTCTTGACGTAGGAAGAGAGCAGACCGACAGCCATGGCTGAGGCTCAGAACATCCCCGTGGGATCCACCACCGCGGGCCAGATCGCGGTGGCCGCCGAGTCGACCGTCGCCACGCGCATGAGCGCGCCCCCGTCCTTCGACGTGGCGGACTTCCCCGTGCCGCACGGCCGCGAGGAGGAGTGGCGGTTCACCCCGCTGGAGCGCCTGCGCGGGCTGCACGACGGCACCGCCGTCGCCACCGGCGACGGCCTCAAGGTCGACGTCCAGGCCCCCGAGGGCGTCACCGTCGAGGCCGTCGGCCGTGACGACGCGCGCCTCGGCAGGGCCGGCACCCCGGTGGACCGCGTCGCCGCCCAGGCGTACTCGGCGTTCGAGAAGGCCGGCGTGATCACCGTCCCCAAGGAGACGGTCCTCACCGAGCCCATCCGCATCGCCGTGCACGGTGAGGGCGGCACCGCCTTCGCCCACCAGGTGATCGAGCTGGGCGCCTTCGCCGAGGCCGTCGTCGTCATCGACCACACCGGCGACGCCGTGCTCGCCGCCAACGTCGACTACCTCCTGGGCGACGGCGCGAAGCTGACCGTCGTCTCCGTCCAGGACTGGGACGACAAGGCCGTGCACGTCGCCCAGCACAACGCCCTGGTCGGCCGCGACGCCTCCTTCAAGTCCGTCGTGGTCACCTTCGGCGGCGACGTCGTACGCCTGCACCCGCGCGTGACCTACGCCGGCCCCGGCGGCGAGGCGGAGCTGTTCGGCCTGTACTTCACGGACGCCGGCCAGCACCAGGAGCACCGCCTCCTGGTCGACCACAACGTCCCGCACTGCAAGTCCAACGTCGTCTACAAGGGCGCGCTCCAGGGCGAGCGCGCCCACGCGGTGTGGATCGGCGACGTGCTCATCGAGGCCAAGGCCGAGGGCACCGACACCTACGAGATGAACCGGAACCTGGTCCTCACGGACGGCGCCCGGGTCGACTCGGTGCCGAACCTGGAGATCGAGACCGGCGAGATCGTCGGCGCCGGCCACGCCTCCGCGACCGGCCGCTTCGACGACGAGCAGCTCTTCTACCTGATGGCCCGCGGTATCCCGGCCGACGAGGCCCGCCGCCTCGTCGTCCGCGGCTTCTTCGCCGAACTGGTCCAGCAGATCGGTGTCGACGACATCCAGGACCGCCTCCTCGCGAAGATCGACGAGGAGCTGGAGACTGTGTCTGGATCGGCCCGATGACCACCTACGTACGCGCCTGCGGGCTGAGCGAGCTGGAGAAGGACACCCCGAAGCGGGTGGAACTCGACGGCACGCCGGTCTCGGTCGTACAGACCGAGGGCGAGGTGTTCGCCATCCACGACATCTGCTCCCACGCGAACGTCTCGCTCTCCGAGGGCGAGGTGGAGGACTGCCAGATCGAGTGCTGGCTGCACGGCTCCGCGTTCGACCTCAGAACCGGCAAACCGTCCGGCCTTCCCGCGACGCGCCCCGTCCCCGTATACCCCGTAAAGATCGAAGGGGACGACGTGCTCGTCTCCCTCTCCCAGGAGTCCTGAGGCATCCATGGCAACGCTTGAAATCCACGACCTGCACGTCACCGTCGAGGCCGACAACGCCACGAAGGAGATCCTCAAGGGCGTCGACCTCACCGTGAAGCAGGGCGAGACACACGCCATCATGGGCCCGAACGGCTCCGGCAAGTCGACCCTCGCCTACTCCCTCGCGGGTCACCCGAAGTACACGATCACCGGCGGCACCGTCACCCTCGACGGCGAGGACGTCCTGGAGATGTCCGTCGACGAGCGCGCCCGCGCGGGCCTGTTCCTGGCGATGCAGTACCCGGTCGAGGTCCCCGGCGTCTCGGTCTCCAACTTCCTGCGCACCTCCGCCACCGCCATGCGCGGCGAGGCCCCCAAGCTCCGCACCTGGGTGAAGGAGGTCAAGGAGGCCATGCAGCGCCTCAACATGGACCCCGCCTTCGCCGAGCGCAACGTCAACGAAGGCTTCTCCGGCGGTGAGAAGAAGCGCCACGAGATCCTCCAGCTGGAGCTCCTCAAGCCCAAGGTCGCGATCCTCGACGAGACGGACTCCGGTCTGGACGTCGACGCCCTGCGCATCGTCTCCGAGGGCGTCAACCGCGTCCGCGAGACCGGTGAGGTCGGCACCCTGCTGATCACGCACTACACGCGCATCCTGCGCTACATCAAGCCCGACTTCGTCCACGTCTTCTCCGGCGGGCGCATCGTCGAGTCCGGCGGCGCCGAGCTCGCCGACAAGCTGGAGAACGAGGGCTACGAGGTATACACGAAGGGTGGCGCATCCGCGTGACACAGCTGCCGGGCCTCCTCGACACCGAGGCGATCCGCAAGGACTTCCCCATCCTGGACCGCCAGGTCCACGACGGTAAGAAGCTCGTGTACCTGGACAACGCGGCGACCTCGCAGAAGCCGCGCCAGGTGCTGGACGCCCTGAGCGAGTACTACGAGCGCTACAACGCCAACGTCCACCGCGGTGTGCATGTGCTCGCCGAGGAGGCCACGGCGCTGTACGAGGGCGCGCGCGACAAGGTCGCCGCGTTCGTCAACGCTCCCTCGCGCGACGAGGTGATCTTCACCAAGAACGCCTCCGAGTCGCTGAACCTCGTGGCGAACATGCTGGGCTGGGCCGACGAGCCCTACCGCGTGGACGCCGAGACCGAGATCGTCATCACGGAGATGGAGCACCACTCCAACATCGTGCCGTGGCAGCTGCTCTCGCAGCGCACGGGCGCGAAGCTGAAGTGGTTCGGGCTGACCGACGACGGCCGCCTCGACCTCTCCAACATCGAGGAGATCATCACCGAGAAGACGAAGATCGTCTCCTTCGTGCTGGTCTCCAACATCCTCGGCACGGTCAACCCCGTCGAGGCGATAGTGCGCCGGGCGCAGGAGGTCGGCGCCCTGGTCTGCATCGACGCCTCGCAGGCCGCGCCGCACATGCCGCTGGACGTCCAGGCCCTCCAGGCCGACTTCGTGGCCTTCACCGGCCACAAGATGTGCGGTCCGACGGGCATCGGTGTGCTCTGGGGCCGCCAGGAGCTGCTGGAGGACCTGCCCCCGTTCCTCGGCGGCGGCGAGATGATCGAGACGGTGTCGATGCACTCGTCGACGTACGCCCCCGCCCCGCACAAGTTCGAGGCGGGCACCCCGCCGATCGCGCAGGCGGTCGGTCTGGGCGCGGCGATCGACTACCTGAGCGCGATCGGCATGGACAAGATCCTCGCTCACGAGCACGCGATCACCGAGTACGCGGTGAAGCGGCTGACGGAGGTCCCGGACCTGCGGATCATCGGCCCGGCCACGGCCGAGGAGCGGGGCGCGGCGATCTCCTTCACGCTCGGCGACATCCACCCGCACGACGTGGGTCAGGTGCTCGACGAGCAGGGCATCGCGGTCCGGGTCGGCCACCACTGCGCCCGCCCCGTCTGCCTGCGCTACGGAATTCCCGCGACCACCCGAGCGTCGTTCTATCTGTACTCCACCCCGGCCGAGATCGATGCCCTGGTCGACGGCCTGGAGCACGTACGGAACTTCTTCGGCTGAGGGGACGAACGATCGCATGAAGCTGGACTCGATGTACCAGGAAGTCATCCTGGACCACTACAAGCACCCGCACGGCCGGGGCTTGCGGGACGGTGACGCCGAGGTGCACCACGTGAACCCGACGTGCGGCGACGAGATCACCCTGCGAGTGAAGTACGACGGCACGACCGTGCAGGACGTGTCGTACGAGGGCCAGGGCTGTTCGATCAGCCAGGCGTCGGCCTCGGTCCTGAACGACCTCCTGGTCGGCAAGGACCTCGGCGACGCGCGGAAGATCCAGGAGACCTTCCTGGAGCTGATGCAGTCCAAGGGGAAGATCGAGCCGGACGACGCGATGGAGGAGGTGCTGGAGGACGCGGTCGCGTTCGCCGGTGTCTCCAAGTACCCCGCCCGGGTCAAGTGCGCCCTCCTCAGCTGGATGGCGTGGAAGGACGCGACGGCCCAGGCGCTGGGCGCCGACGCCGACGTCGAAAGGAAGACGGCATGAGCGAGACCCTGGAGATGAAGCCGGCCTCCGAGGAGGAGGTCCGCGAGGCCCTGTACGACGTCGTCGACCCCGAACTGGGCATCGATGTCGTCAACCTGGGCCTCATCTACGGCATCCACATCGACGACGCGAACATCGCGACGATCGACATGACCCTGACGTCCGCGGCCTGCCCGCTGACGGACGTCATCGAGGACCAGGCCAAGTCCGCCACGGACGGCATCGTCAACGAGCTGCGCATCAACTGGGTCTGGATGCCCCCGTGGGGCCCCGACAAGATCACCGACGACGGCCGCGAGCAGCTGAGGGCGCTCGGGTTCAACGTCTGAGATCCATCGGTCATGAGTGTGGCCCCCGGCGAATACATTCGCCGGGGGCCACACTCATGTGCGGGCGGGTGTCCCGTCGCTCAGCCGAGACCCTTCACCAGGCGGAAGAAGAAGTCCTGCCGTCCGTTGGTGTTGTAGCCGTACGGGTCCAGGACCAGCTCGAAGTTCTTGTGGCGCAGGAAGCGGTCGGGGTAGTTGACCGCCTGCAGCATCACGGCGTCCGAGTGCGGGGACTGCATGGGGCAGAAGGTGGCGTCCTGGCGGAAGAGTTCCGAGCCGTCGTTGCCGCTGACGCGGAGCCGGAAGTTCTGGTGCCGTACGTAGCGACCGTCGGCCATCTTGAAGGAGTAGCACGAGGACTTGGCGAGCCCGGAGACCACCTTGAAGGAGGAGTCCTCCCTGGTCTCGCCCCCGCTGTACGAGCCCACCGAGTCGAGCCGGATCGCGCCGTTGCTCAGGTGCCAGTACCGGTCCGGGTAGCTGACCGCCTGGACGGACTTGCGGGTGTTCGACGAGGACGGCGGGTTCTTGGCGGGCGAGGTCGTCTTCGACGGCTTGGCGGTCGGTTCGGAGCCGCCCTGCTGCTTGTCGTCCGACGAGCCGGAGCCCTTGGAGTCCTCGCCCTTGCTCTTGTCCCCGTCCTTCTCGGGGTCGTCCTCGGAGCCCTGCGGCTCCGACAGACCGCTCTTGCCGTCCGGTGCCGAGGTCGCGGGGGGCGACGTGGGCGGGAGGGACGCGGTGGGAACCCGGTCGTCGGCGGCGGTGGTGCGGGCGTTCTTGTCCGACGAGTCGTCAGGTCCCGAGCCCTGGAGGGTGATCGCCGTGACGCAGGAGGAGACCACGGCGAGAGCGAGGGCACCGGCCAGCCAGAGGCGGCGGGTGCCCGGTATACGGGTGTCGTTCGGGGCGACCCCGGTCTCCCACACCTTCGCGGATCTGAGCATCGGAAGGCTGGGCGGGGTCTGGTCCGGATCAGGTCCGGGCTTAGTCGGCGGCATGCGCGGTTCCCTCGGCGTCGCCACAGGCGGACGCAAATTCGTCATGCGGATCAGGGAGGGTGGTACGTGTCACCGGTGTGTGCAAACCCTGGCGGTCGTCACACATTCGGGAGATTGACCGTTGAAACAGTAGTTCACCAAGTGACGCGCGGGGAGCCCTTTCGGTGAGCGCTTCCATAACGGAACGGCCCCGAAACGAGGGCCTCTTGGGGGGTGACGGCGGCCAATTCCGCCCATAAGCGCGCCACTACACGCGATGTGTACAACCGTACATATGATGTGTACGCTCGTACACATGGGATATCTGTTGCTCGCCGGCGCCATAGCCGCCGAAGTGGCCGCCACGACCGCCATGAAGTACAGCGAGGGCTTCAGCAAGTTGTGGCCGTCGGTCGTCACCGGCGTGGGGTACCTCGTCTCCTTCGTGCTGCTCGCCCAGGCGTTGAAGTCGATGTCCATCGGCACGGCGTACGCGATCTGGTCCGGCGTCGGCACCGCGACGGTCGCCGCGCTCGGGCTGGTCCTCTTCGGGGAGGGGCTGAGCTTCGCCAAGGTCGCCGGGATCGTGCTGATCATCGCGGGAGTGGTGGTGCTGAACCTGGGAGGCGCCCACTGATGGCCCGGCGTTACGACCCCGAGCGGCGGCAGCGGATCATCGACGCCGCGATCCGGGTCGTGGGGGCGAAGGGCATCGCCGGGCTGAGCCACCGCAGCGTGGCCGCCGAGGCGGACGTACCGCTCGGCTCGACGACGTACCACTTCAAGACCCTCGACGATCTGATGGTCGCCGCGCTGCGCCAGGCCAACGAGGGCTTGGCGAAGGCCGTCGCCGCGCGCCAGGCCCTGCGCGACCCGAGCACCGACCTCGCCGCCGAACTGGCCGCGCTGGGCGGGGAGTGGTTCAGCGGCGACCGGACGGGCCTGGAGGTGGAGTACGAGCTGTATCTCGCCGCCCTGCGCCGACCCGCGCTGCGGCCCGTCGCCGACGAGTGGGCCCGCGCCTTCGCCGACACGCTCGCCCGCCGCACCGACCCGGTGACCGCGCGGGCGCTGGTCGCGCTGATCGACGGCATCTGTCTGCAGGTCCTGCTGACGGGGGCGCCGTACGACGAGGAGTACGCGCGCGAGGTGCTGGCGCGGGTGATCCCCTGAGCATGCCCGCGCGAGCGGTGATCCTTCCTGACGGCGTTCCGCATCCCCGGCCGCCACGACCGGACCCGGGCCGACGCCCGCCCCTGGCTGTGCGGCATCCCGCGGAGAAGGGCAGCAGCCAGGCCGAGCAGGACTGCGCCGAGGTCGCCGCCCTCCTGGCGAGGGAACGGCAGCCGACCGGTACTGGCTGATCGACCCGGAGACATACGACGTTCCGGTACGCGGCAGATCAGGGGCGGAAAGGTGGCCGGTGGCAGTTCGCTCATCAGCGGGGCCGTCGTGGACGAGGCGGGCGGGCGCGACCGACCTCGGCCCCTGAACGAGGGCGGCCCGTGCCACAGGGGCGGGCGGACCGCCCGGTGCCGTATGTCCGTAAAGTGCCCGGCTCCTGAGACGGCCGCGTCGCGGGTTGGCCCGTACCGGCCCCGGACGGTTAGGTTGCCCTCATGACCGACACGACTGCTCCCCGCTCCACCGGCGCCGTGGCCGCCGGCCTCGCCACGATCGCCGCCGACGGCACCGTTCTCGACACCTGGTACCCCGCGCCCGAGCTGGCGGCCGAGCCGGGCCCCTCCGGCACCGAGCGGCTGACCGCCGAGCGGGCCGCCGAGCTGCTGGGCGGGGGCGCGACCGCCGCGCTCGGTCAGGACACGCGCCGGGGCGTCGAGGTCGTCGCGGTCCGCACGGTCATCTCCTCGCTCGACGAGAAGCCGCTCGACACGCACGACGCCTACCTGCGCCTCCACCTGCTCTCCCACCGCCTGGTCAAGCCCCACGGACAGAGCCTGGACGGCGTCTTCGGCCTCCTCGCCAACGTCGCCTGGACCTCGCTCGGCCCGGTCGCCGTCGACGACATCGAGAAGGTGCGCCTCAACGCCCGCGCCGAGGGCCTGCACCTCCAGGTCACCTCGATCGACAAGTTCCCGCGCATGACGGACTACGTCGCCCCCAAGGGCGTGCGGATCGCCGACGCCGACCGCGTCCGCCTCGGCGCGCACCTCGCCGAGGGCACCACGGTCATGCACGAGGGCTTCGTCAACTTCAACGCGGGCACCCTCGGCACGTCCATGGTCGAGGGCCGGATCTCCGCCGGCGTCGTCGTCGGCGACGGCTCGGACATCGGTGGCGGCGCCTCCACGATGGGCACGCTCTCCGGCGGCGGCAACGTCATCATCTCCATCGGCGAGCGCTGCCTGATCGGCGCCGAGGCGGGCGTCGGCATCGCCCTCGGCGACGAGTGCGTCGTCGAGGCCGGCCTCTACGTCACCGCCGGCACCCGCGTCACCATGCCCGACGGCCAGGTCGTCAAGGCCCGCGACCTCTCCGGCGCCTCGAACATCCTCTTCCGCCGCAACTCGGTCACCGGCACGGTCGAGGCCCGCCCGAACAACGCGGTCTGGGGCGGCCTGAACGACATCCTGCACAGCCACAACTGATCATCAAGGCCCCACGTACGGGTTACTCGCCGTGACCTTCGCGCGGTCCAGGCAGATGAACGGGCGGACACGGAGTCCGATCAGCTGCCGAGCCGACGAAATGAGGGGCCGACGAGATGAGGGGCCGAAGGATGAGGAACGACCGGGCGAGGGGTGTGGCGCGCGTGGTCACGGGGGTGCTGGCCGGGGCGACGCTGTGCTGGCTTCCGGCCGGGGCCGCGTACGCGGACGAGACCAACACCTCCTCGCACAACGGCCCCCGCATCGGGCTCGTCAACGTCGGCCAGGTCGACGACCCGATGGAGGACGTGCTGGAGCACACCCTGCTGTTCGGTGACGGGTACCGCTGGGGCTGACCCGGCCGCCGTCGGGAATCCGGGCCCGTACGCGCTCGACGCGCGTGCGGGCCCGCGGCGTTTCCCACCGTCCGTCCTCCACCACCCGCACGACTTTCTTCCCCGGGGCGGCATAGCCGGGCGCGGGTCCGCGCGTCACTAGGGGCACAGGGGCGGGACACGGGGCCCGCCAGGGAAGAGAAGGTGACGATGGATGCCGCGGGGCAGGAGAGTTTCCGGGAATTCGTGGCGGGGCGGTCGTCCGCTCTGCTGAAGACGGCCGTACTGCTGAGCGGCGGGGACCGGCACGCCGGCGAGGACCTGCTGCAGAACGCGCTGATCAAGGCCGCCGGGCGCTGGCAGCGGATCGACGAGCCCGAGGCGTACGTACGGCGGATCCTCTACCGGCAGCAGGTCAGCCGGTGGCGGCTGAAGTGGCGGCGCCGGGAGCTGACCGTCGCCGAGCCGCCCGAGAGCCGCGCCGCCGACGGGGCGGCCGGGGTGGAACTGCGGCTCGTGATGCGCGGGGCGCTGGCCCGGCTCACCGCCCGCCAGCGGACCGTGCTGGTGCTCCGCTACTTCGAGGACCTGCCCGAGGGCGAGGTCGCCCGGATCCTCGGGTGCTCCGTCGGGACCGTCCGGTCCACGACCCACCGCTCGCTGGCCCGGCTGCGCGAACTCGCGCCCGAGCTGGCCCTGCTCGGGCCCGCCGCCGCCGAGCAGACCCCGTCCCGTGACTTCTCGCCCGTGGAGGTGCGTCCGTGAACGTCGACGAACTGGTGCGCGACTCCCTGCGGGAGCAGGCCGCCGAACAGCCGCCCCTGACCCCCGGCTTCGCCGAGCGGGTGCTGACCGTCCGGCGCCGCCGCCGGAACCGGTCGATCGCGACCGTCGCCGCGGCCACCGCCGCCGTGGTCGCCGTCGCGGTGGCCGCGCCGCTGCTGGACTCCGGCAAGGACGAGGTACGGCTCGCCACCGAGATGAACAAGAGCGACATCATCGCCCACCCCGACCAGTCACCGCCGCGGGACCTGATCGCGGCCGGGGACGTGGCGCTGGCCGCGTGGTACACCTCGGACACCGTCAGGACCTCGAAGGACACCGCGGTCAGGGCACGTACCTACCGGATCCTCGACCAGGAGACCGGCAAGTACGTCAAGGACACCCGCTGGTCCCAGGTCTCGGTCGCCCCCGGCATGCGGACCGCCGCCGTCCTGGAGAAGGATCTGCCCGCCGAGCGGATCGGACTCCTCGACCTGCTCACCGGCAAGGTCGAGCGCTGGATCCCGGTCGACCGGGGCGTCGCGAGCGTGGAGTTCTCCACCGACGGCACCAAGCTCGTCGCCACCACCTACAGCAAGAACCCCGACCTGCTGAACCGGGTGGACTACGACTCCGACGGCGACGGCAAGAAGAACGACTTCCAGCCGGACTGGTCCACGTCGTACCGGACCGGCTTCTACGTCGTCGACGTCGACTCCGCAAACGCCGACTGGAGCGAGGTCGTCCCCGACGACGGCGAGGAGATGGGCGTCCTCAACGCCCGTCAGGACTTCGCCTTCAGCCGAGACGCGAAGCTGGTCTACTCCGGGCTGACCTCGGAACCGCACGACCAGTTCTACGACCTGAAGGGCGACAAGGTCGCCAAGCCGGCCGACGAGAAGTACCTGACCTGGTCGGTGGAGGCGCGGCTCTCCCCGGACGGCAAGCTCGCGGCCGGTGGTTTCGCGGGCGGGGGCAGGACGACCGCCTCCGAGATCCTCGATCCCCACACCGGCAAGCGGCTGCACAAGATCCGCGGACAGCAACTGCTCGCCTGGGTCGACGACAAGCGGCTCATCGCCTGGGACATCGCGGCCGGCGACAACGAGTTCCACAACGCCCTGGTGCTCGTCACCATCGGCAGCGACAAGACGCTCACGCTCAGCGGCGCCCGCAAGGGCAACGACGGGGCGGCCGGGCGTTGGAACGCGGTCTTCGCCACCCGCTGACCACCCTTTCAGGCGGCCACCAGGCGTTCGTACGCCCTCAGCAGCCCGTCGGTCACCTCCTGACCGGCGGGCCGCAGTGGTGCGCGGACCGGACCCGCGGGCAGACCCAGCCGGGCCAGGAGCGCCTTCGCCGTGACCGTGCCGGGCAGGCCCGAGGCCATCATCAGTTCGGTGAGGGCGATGGTGCGTCGCTGGAGCCGGGCCGCCTCGGCGGTGTCACCCGCGTCGAACGCGTCGATGACCGCCCGGACGTGGCGGGGGGCCGCGTTCGCGACCGTGCTGACGTAACCCGACCCGCCGATCGCGTACAGCGCGAGCACGTACTCGTCGCAGCCCGTGTAGTACGCCAACTCCGTCCGCGCCAGCACCTTCTGGGTGCCGAGGAGGTCGTACGCGCAGTCCTTCACCGCCACGATCCTCGGGTGGCCGGCCAGCCGGATCATCGTCTCCGGTTCGATGCGGGTGCCGGTGCGGCCGGGGATGTCGTACAGCGCGACGGGCAGCCCGGAGGCGTCGGCGAGTGCGCGGAAGTGGGCCTCGACCGCGTCCTGTGGGGGCGTGCTGTAGTACGGCGTGACCGCCAGCAGGCCGTCCGCGCCCGCCTTCTCGGCCGCCAGCGCCAGTTCCACGGTGTGCCGGGTGTCGGCGGTGCCCACCCCGGCCACGATCACGGTCCGGTCGCCGACCGCCGCGCGCACGGCCCGGATCAGCTCCGCCTTCTCCGCGTCCGTGGTCGTCGGCGACTCACCCGTCGTACCGGAGAGCACCAGTCCGTCGCACCCCTCGGCCACCAGATGGTCGGCCAGCCGCTGGGCTCCGTCCAGGTCCAGTGCGCCGGAGGGGGTGAAGGGCGTGATCATCGCGCACAGGGCACGGCCGAAGGGAGTGGGGGCGGGGCGGTGGGTGAGGGTCATAGGGGTAGTCTCGGGTGCCTCATTGTGAAGCTCCACTTAATTCTCCTACGGAATGTATGGAAGTTCTGCTACGAGGACGGAGTAGGGAGCCGTGTGCGAGGCCGGGGCAGGTGGATGCGGGTGACGTCCGAGGTCGAAGCGATGTCGCAGGGGTAGCGCGGGCCGGGACGGGTACTCGGCGTGTCCCGATGTGTGAGGAGGCGACACCGTGACCGGGACCACCGAGACCAGGCCCACGCGATTCGTGCGCTCTGCGCGATCCGAACGTCCGGGGCCGGGCGAACACGACCACCACTCCGTGGGCGAGCTGGTCGGGCAGGCCACCGAACAGCTCTCCCTGCTCGTACGACAGGAGGTCGCCCTCGCCAAGGAGGAGCTGGCCGAGAAGGGGCGGCGCGCGGGACGCGGCGGCGGGCTGCTCGGCGCGGCCGGCGCGGTCGCCTACGTGGGATTCATGACCCTCGCCGCCGCCGGCGTCGCAGCACTCTCCCTGGTGCTGGACGTCTGGGCCGCCGCGCTCATCGTCATGGGCGTGCTGTTCGTGATCGCGGGCGTGCTGGCCGCACTCGGGCGCGCACAGCTGCGCCGGGCCACCCCGCCCAAGCCCGAGCGGGCGCTGGACAGCGTCAAGGCGGACGTGGACGAGATCAAGGGGAGGGCGCGACGATGACGCAGGCATCGAGCAGGACCGATGGTTCAGTCGGCGCCAAGGGCCCCGACGAACTCCGGCGACAGATCGAGGAGACCCGGGCACAGCTCGGCGACACGGTCGAGGAACTGGCCGCCAAGGCGGACGTGAAGGCGAGGGTGCACGCGGCCCAGGCCGATGTGAAGGCCAAGGCCCAGTCGGCGTGGGAGAGGGTGCCCCGGGGGATGCTGATCGTGGGCGGCGCGAGTGTCGCCGTGGCCGCGGTGGGGGTGCTGGTCTGGCGGCACTACCGCTAGGCGGGGCACGGCGTTCGCCTCCCGCCCACCCGACTCACCCTGCCCGCAGGGCCGACTCGTGGCACAGTGGCGGCACCGTCGAGCGCCTCCACGACTTCTTGCGCGGTACGGTCTGCCGATCCTGCCGATCCTGCCGATCACGAGATCGCCCTGCCGGTACCTCGACCTCAGCTCCACGACGACAACGGCTGCGGCAGACCTCCGCGGGTGGTGTCGGCCTCGATCGAAGGCCCTCCCGCGCATGATCTTCGCCGTGCCGGGCGACCTGCTTGGTGCCGGACGGGCGGGGAAGTCCGGCGCGGAGCCGTCGTACGCGAGGCCTCACCTCCGGTGCCCGGCCGCCCCGCGCACCCGCCCGCGGCCGGTCCCCGGCCGCGGTTGCGGGCACGTCTCTCCGCCCGGGGTCCCGTCGCCGCGCTCAGCCCTTCGTCATCGGGTCGCGGCCGGTCGCGGTGGTGGCGGTCCGGGCGCGTGCCTCCCGCAGGGCCCGTAGCCGGGGAGGCCATGTGCGGGTGTCCCGGGGTTCGACGTAGGGCTCCTCGGTGGGGGCGCGGCCCTCGGTGATGGCGAGTTCGCGGGAGAGTTCCGCGTCGAATTCGAGGCCCAGCAGGATCGCGAGGTTGGTGAGCCAGAGCCAGATGAGGAAGACGACGGCGCCGGCGAGGGTGCCGTAGGTCTTGTTGTACGAGCCGAAGTTGGCGGCGTAGACCGCGAAGCCGGCGGACGCGGCGAGCCAGATCAGCGTGGCGACGATGCCACCGGGGCTGACCCAACGGAAGCCCCGGCCACGGACGTTGGGCGCGGCCCAGTACAGCAGGGCGATCATCAGCGTCACCAGCACCAGCAGCACCGGCCATTTCGCGATGTTCCACACCGCGATCGCCGCGTCGCCGAGCCCGATCGTCGTCCCCGCGCGCTCGGCCAGCGGGCCGGTGAACACCACGATCAACGCGCTCACCGCCAGCATCAGCATCAGCACCAGGGTCAGGGCGATCCGCAGCGGCGTCACCTTCCACACCGGGCGGCCCTCCGGCAGGTCGTACACGGCGTTGGACGTACGGATGAACGCGGCCACGTACCCCGACGCCGACCACACGGCCGCGAGCAGGCCGACGATCGCCAGCAGGCTGCCCGTACCGCCGCTGTCGCTCAACTGGACGACCGCGTCCCGCAGGATGTCCCGCGCCGGGCCGGGCGCCAGATCGCCGATGTTGTCCAGGATCTTGTCGGTCGCGCGCTGTCCGACGACACCGAGCATCGACACCAGCACCAGGATGGCGGGGAACAGCGACAGGACGCCGTAGTACGTCAACGCCGCCGCCCGGTCGGACAGTTCGTCGTCCTGGAACTCCTTGGCCGTGCGCCGCACCACCGCCCACCACGAACGTTTCGGCAGCCCGGTGGGGCCGTCCACGCCGGTCCGCTCCTCCGCCTCCGCCCCGGTCTCCGTCCCGTCCTTCGCCCCGGAATCCGGTTCCTTCCCCACCCGCTCGGCCTCGGGCCGCTTCTCGTCCATGAACGGGCGGGTCTCCCGAAACAGGGGCCCGAATCGCGGAGTTGACCTGAATCCTGGTTGAGGTTGAAAGGTGGTCGGTGCACACACACCGAGCACCGATCATGGGAGAGCGGCATGACCCGTCGTACGGACCTCCATCCCGTCCTCGACCGCCCCGATGCCGGGGCACCCTTCTTCAGTACCTGGCAGGTGGGTACGCCCGAGCGGCAGCGGCTGACCGTGGAGGCCGTCGCCGACACCTGGCAGCGCCGCCCCTGGCCCACCGACGGACTGCTGGGCTACTTCGTCTACACGGCGGAGGACGGCTCCGGCCTGCTGCACTACTCCCAGTGGGCCGACGAGCAGGCGTACGAGGCCTTCGCGCGGACGCGCCGGCAGGAGCGCAACGACGCCATCGACACCGCCGTGCCCGGGATCGAGCGGGTGGGGCTCGGGCGCTACCGGCGGTACCGCAGTCTCACGGGGGGCGGCGACCGTGTCGCCCGGACGCCGGGGTGCGTCGTGATCGTCGACGTCGAGTTCGAGGGGCCGGACCCGGCGCGGCAGCGGGCCTGGGTGGACGCCGTCGAAGAGGCTCTGGCGGCCGAGCCGCATCCGCACCCCGGCGGTATCTCCGCCCACTTCCACCTCGCCACCGACGGCACCCGCGTCCTCAACTACGCCGAGTGGGAGAGCGCGCGGCACCACATCGACGCCCTCGCGTCGCCCGGCGACGGAGTCGGCTCGCCCTCGGCGCTCTGGCGGCGCGTGCAGACCTGGCCCGGACTGAGGACCAGCACGGTCAAGCGCTACGAGTACGCCCTCGGCCTCCTCCCGGACTGACTCCGCCACGCCTCTCACCGAACACTCTGATGTCCTGGACAAAAAAAGTTTTCGGTGAGACGGTGGGGTCATGTTGGACGTCACCGTGATCGAGGATCCCGAGGCAGCGGCGGTCTCGCTGGATCCGATACGTGCCCGGCTGCTGGCCGAGCTGGCGGCCGGGCCCGCCTCGGCCGCCATGCTGGCCGGGAAGGTCGGGCTGCCGCGCCAGAAGGTGAACTACCACCTCAAGGCGCTGGAGCGGCACGGTCTGGTCGAGCTTGCGGGGGAGCGCCGCAAGGGCAATGTCACCGAGCGGCTGATGCGGGCGACCGCCGCGTCGTACGTGATCTCACCGCTCGCGCTCGCCGCCGTGCAGCCCGATCCGGACCGCTTCCGGGACCAGCTCTCCGCGCGCTGGCTGCTGGCGCTCGGCGCCCGGCTGGTCCGGGACGTCGGATCGCTCGTCACGGGCGCGGCCAGGGCCCGCAAGGGGCTCGCGACCTACGCGCTCGACGGGGAGGTCACCTTCGCCTCGGCCGCCGACCGGGCCGCGTTCGTCCAGGAGCTGACGGCCGGGGTGAGCGCGCTCCTGCGCAAGTACGACGCGCCCGACGCCGCGGCCGGCCGGGGGCACCGGATCGTCGTCGCGGTCCACCCGACGCTCAGGCCGCAGGGAGCCGAGGCAGCGGCCCCGCCCGACGGGTCCGAGGGGGCCGACCGCCTCGACGACCGGCCTGACCGGCCCGAACCCTTCGACCGGCCCAAGCAGACCGAACTGCCCAAGCAGACCGAACTGCGCAAGCAGCCCGACCGGACCGAACTGCCCAGCCAGCCCGAACTGCCCGACCGGACCGAACTGCCCGGCCTGTGAGACCCGTTGAGGAGCACGTCATGTCCAAGGAATTCGAGATCGCCCGGGAGTTCGAGGTCGACGCCACCCCCGAGGAGGTGTGGGAGGCCGTCACCGCCGGGACGGGCGGGTGGCTGTGGCCCATGGAGGCGCCCGAGCCGCGCGTCGGCGGCAGGGGGCCGTTCGGCTCCGAGGTCACCGCCTGGGACCCGCCGCACCGGTACACCAACCGGGTCGAGGACGTCGAGGGCATCTCCGAACAGACCCGCAACCAGCTGGACTACACGATCGAACCGCGCGACGACGGCAAGCGGGCCTGGGTGCGGTACGTGCACAGCGGCATCTTCGTCGACGACTGGGACAACCAGTACGACGGCGCCGCCAAGCACACCGGCTTCTACCTGCACACCCTGCGCCAGTATCTGACGCGCTTCAGGGGCCGTACGGTCACCGCGTTCGCCACCTTCGACGCGCCGGAGACGGCCGGGGCCCCCGACGCGCTCACCACCGTCGGACGGGCGCTCGGTCTCGCGGACGACACGGCCGAGGAGGCCCGGGTCCAGGTCAAGGGCCCCGACGGGCAGCTCCTCGACGCCGTGGTCGACTACCGCGACCCGTACTTCATCGGCCTGCGCACCGACGACGCCCTCATCCGCTTCTTCGGCCGCAACCACTGGGGCTACCGGGTGGGCATGAGTGTCCACGACTTCGCGCCGGGCGCCGACGCCGGTACGGACGAGAACGCGTGGCAGGGCTGGCTGAACGGCGTGTTCAGCCAGCCCTGAGCGGCACGGACGGCCACGACCGGGTCATGGTCGATCATGAATTGTCATGACCGGTCATGACCGTGGTGCACGGCCTACGGCTCGAACCGCACCACCTGCGGGTCGTGGTCGCTGATCTGGTCGTTGAACTCCGAGTTGATGTGCACACTGTCGTACGTGAACCCGGTGGCGCGCCGGACCGAGCGGCTGACCAGGATCTGGTCGAGGACCTGGGCGTTGCCCTGGAAGACGTACGAGTAACGCTCCCGCTTCGGCAGCGACTTGATCGCCGACCACAGGACGCCGTCCTTCTCCAGCAGCTCGGCGGTGTCCGAGAACTCGAAGTCGTTGATGTCGCCGAGGGCGATGACGGAGGCCTTCTTGTCCTTCGCCAGCACCTGCTTGACGAAGGTGTTCACGGCCGTCGCCTGCAGGTGGCGCTGGGTCTCCGAGCTGCGCTTCGGCGGCTGGAACTCCGAGTGCAGCGCCTGGTCCCCGCCCTTGGACGCGAAGTGGTTCGCGATCACGAAGACGGGCTTGCCGCGGAAGGAGAACTCGCCGACGAGCGGCTTGCGGCTGTTCGTCCAGGCGGCGTTCGCCGGGTCGATCCGGCCGGGGGACACCGTCAGCCGCGCCTCGCCGTCCGCCTTCGTCACGCCGGCGGCGGTCGTGGCGTCGCCGCCCGCGCGGTCGGTGAAGGAGACCCGCGCGGGGTTGAACAGGAAGACCTGGCGGATGTTGCCGCCGGGCTCACCGCCGTCCGCGAGGTTCACCGGGTCGATGGAGCGCCAGTCGTACGCCGGACCGCCGGCTGCCGTGATCGCGTCGATCAGCTTCTTCACGGTCTTGTCGGCGGCGACCGTACCGTCGTTGGTGGCGCCGTTGTTGTCCTGGATCTCCTCCAGGGCCAGGATGTCGGGCGACTGCAGGTGGTGCACGATCGCGGCCGCGTGGTCCGCGAAGGAGGCGTCCGAGGGGTCCAGGTTCTCGACGTTGTACGTCGCCACCGCGAGCTCGCCGCGCGCCTGCTTGGCGGTCGTCTCGCGCTCCAGACCGCCCTGCTTGAGCGTGCCGATGCGGTTGGCGACGAGCGTGTAGCCGCCGAACTGGTTGTAGTCCAACGGGCCGGCCGTCGTGCCCTTGAGGACGTCACCGACGTTCGCCTTCGGGAAGTCGGCGACCGCGCCCAGCGACTGGATCTGCAGCCGGCCGGTGTTCTGCGAGGTGTAGGAGTCGTACAGCGCGCCACCACGGCGGTTGTCGTTCTCCCGGGGCTTCACCGTGACCCACAGCTCGGTGAACGGGTCGCTGGCGCCGACCACGCGCGTGTCGGCGACCTGGACGTTCATGCCCTCCAGGGACTCGTAGTAGTCCAGGGCGTACGTGGCCGGGGCGAGCTTGAGGCCCTTGATCGAGCCGGCGGCGGCGGGGTCGCCGGCCGGGGCGTACTTCTTCGGCACGGACTTGGTGTCGATGACCTTCGCGGCCGGGACGGCGTTGCCCGTGGAGACGACCGTGATCGTCGGGCGGGAGATCTGCGTCACGGACTGGTTTCCGGACGAAGTGCCGCCCGGTATGAACTCGCCGACCGTGCCGGCGACCGTCACCGCGTCGCCCACCGAGACCGTCGGCCGGGAGCTGGTGAAGACGAAGACGCCCTCGCTCGTGGCGGGGTTGGAGTCCGCCTCGGGGTCCTGGATCCAGAAGCCGCGCGAGCCGTAGGTGCGCACGCCCGTGACGATGCCCTGGACCCCGGCGACCTGCTGGCCGGTGAGCGGGGACGTCCGGGTGGTGCCCTGGATGTCGTGGATGCGTAGCGAGTCCGCCTCGGCGGGCGAGGTCAGGACCACGGCGGACACCGTGGAGCAGATGGTGGCGACGGTCAGCGCGCCGATGCGCGCGGTTCTCTTGCTCGGCAAGGGGATCCCTCCGGGGACGTACGTGGGCGCCGGGACGAGAGTGGACGGGGGTGGCCTGCGACCGGTGGGGCGGTGCGACGCGCGTAGAACCCGGCGGACCCGATGAACTCCGACGGTCGTGCCTGTGGGAGGCCCCGGAATCGTCCCGGAGCTACCCGCGAGTTTCTACGCGCGTCAATCTCCTGCTTGCTCAGGTCAGTTGTCAAGGTTTCAGCCATGTCCAACTCCTGGCAGGTACATGAACCGGGCGGCATGGGTCCAAATCCGTCTAGGCTGAGCGGCTGCGTAGCCGTACGCGTATCGCCTACGGAAAGCCCCCTCGCCGGGGGCGCCGCATCGCTCGGTAGTAGTTCGTCAGCACCCGTTCGTCAGCACCCGTTCCCGAGGAGATCCCCACCGATGTCAGACAGCTCGCCACTGCCGCCGGTGCGGCTCCTCCCCGAAGCGGAGCTGGCGCGGGAGGCGCTCGCCACACCGCTGCTCACGCGTGCCGTGCGGCTCGCCCGCTGGGCCGGGCCCGACACGCGCGTGGGCACCGGGGGCGAACTCGTCGACGAGCAACTGCCCGCCGCCGCCGAGGCGCTCGGGCTCACCGGGGCGGGCGTCGACGACGGCGACGCGGCGGCCTCGGCCAGTGAGGCCTGGCGGGTGGCCGTGGACACCGGCCTCGTCGAGATCGTGAACCCCGACGGACCCGACGGACCCGACGGACCCGACGGACCCGACGGACCCGATGGACCCGATGGACCCGACGGACCCGAGGGGCCGCGGGGAGGGGCGGAGGGGGCGGTCACCGTGGGCGAGGAGCTCGCCCTGCTCACCGGCGGCGGGCCGCAGGACGTGCTCGGCATCTGGCTCACCGCCCTGGAGACCGTCCTCGCCGACGCGAGCGTGCCCGACCTCGACGGCCTCGTCGACGCGATGGAGACCGGCGGCGCGATCGACTTCTCCGAGCTGGACTGGGACCCCGAGGCCGAGGCGGAGTTCCTCGACGGGGTGCTCGGCAACCTGTATCTCCTCACCGTCAGCGAGGACGGCCCCGACGGGCCCGTGCCGCTGCCCGCCCTCGCCGCCTCGATGATCGTCCCCGACGACATGGGGGAGCCCACCAACGACGTGCTGGAACAGGTCTCGGACGCGATGATGCGGCTGGACGACCAGTTCCGGGTGCTGGAGCCGATCGGGCTGGTGGAGTACCAGCCGGTCGACGAGGCGCTGATGACGGACGCGGAGGAGGTCGCCGCCGGCGAAGGGCCGGGCGGTGCGTCCGCCGTCGACGACACCGATGTCACGCGGTACGGCATGGTCCGGCTCACCCCGCTCGGGCTGTACGGGATGCGGGCCCGGCTCCAGGAGGCGGGCGTGCCGGCTCCCGCGGTCGGGGACCTCGTCGACAAGGGCGCGGACGCGCTGCTCGACGGCACCGCCGGGTTTCCGCCGGCGGCGGCGCAGGCCGAGACCGAGCAGTGGCTCGCCCGCCGGGAGCCGGCTTCCGCGGCGCGCGAGCTGCTCGCCGCCGCGCGGGGCGCCGACGCCGGCGCGCCGCTGCGGCGGCTGCGCTGTCAGCAGGCCCTGTCCCTCGTGGGGGGCGTGGCCGAGCCGGCCCTGCGGGAGGTGCTGGACGACCCCGAGCTGGGCGGGCTCGCCCGGGTGTGGCTGACCGAGAACGGGGCGGTCGACGTGCCCGTGCCGTCCGAGGCGATGGTCTTCTGGCTGACCATCGACACGGTTGCCGCGCAGTTGGCGGCCGAGGGGAACTCCGCGGAGCTGCGGGCGCTGGTGGAGGGGCTGGCCGCGCAGCACGGTTCGTTCTTCGCGGCGGCGTGGCGGGTTGATCATCCGGCCACGCCCGACGTTCTTGAGGCGATGGGGCGGATCCATCCCGACAAGAGGGTGGCGAAGGAGGCGCGTAAGGCGGCGTTCAAGGCGCGGTCGCAGATGGGGCCGGGGGCTGGGGCGCAGTAGTTCGGGGGCGCGTAGCTCGGGGGTGCGGGCGCGTTGGTGGGTGCGGGTGGGTGGGGGCTGGTCGCGCAGTTCCTCGCGCCCCTGAAGGGCAGGGGGTGTGCCCTGTGCGTGGGTGGGTGCGGCTCCGGTGGGGCTTCTCGCGCAGTTCCCCGCGCCCCTGAAAAGCAGGGGCTGCGCCCCGTGCTTTTCCCCCTCGCGGTCCCCTCGCGGTCCCCTCGCGGTCCCCTCGCGGTCCCCTCGCGGTCCCCTCGCGGTCCCCTCGCGGTCCCCTCGCGGGCGTGGGGGACTGTGCGAGAAGCCCCGCCGGAGCCGGTAGTCGTCCGTGGGCCGGATGTTCGAGCTGTGAGGCGCGAGCGGGGTGGAGGGGTGCGGACCCTTGGTGGTTCATCGAAGACGGGGGGCGTCCTTCTCTCCGTGTTCAGGCCGTGTTCAGGCGCGGGCGCCACCGTGGCGCGACACCTCGGGTCCGCCCCCACGGTCCTCCACCGCCACCCAGGAGACAGCATGCCGCTCACCCGCAGGGACTTCGCCAGACGATCCGCGGTCACCGGAGCCGGCGTCGCGCTGGCCGGCAGCGTGGGCGCGCTCGCCACCGCGCCGAACGCCCTCGCGGCGACCGACACCGACCCGGGCTCGGAGGCCGGCCTCGAAAAATCCGGGAACGGGGCGGACCGACTCGGCTACGGCCCCCTCCTGCCCGACCCCCAGGGCATCCTCGCGCTGCCCGCCGGATTCAAGTACCGGATCCTCACGTACAGCGGCAGGACCAAGCTGGAGTCGGGCGAGTTCACCCCCGGCAAGCACGACGGCACCGCCGCCTTCCCCGGCCCCCGCGGCACCACCCTCCTCGTCAACAACCACGAGCTGAAGGGACCCCGGGCCAACTGGGAGTTCCCGGTGCCGCTCACCGAAGGGCTCGTGTACGACCCGGCGGCGGCCGGCGGTTGCACGGTGGTGGAGGTGCGGCCCGACGGCCGGGTCGCCGAGTGGGTCGGCATCGCGGGCACGTCCACCAACTGCGCGGGCGGCAGCACCCCGTGGGGCACCTGGCTCACCTGTGAGGAGAACTCCGACCGGGCCGGCGTCAACGGCATGACCAAGGACCACGGCTACGTCTTCGAGGTCGACCCCTGCGACCGCCGCGCCAACCGCGCCCCGAAGCCGCTGAAGTTCTTCGGCCGCTACGACCACGAGGCCGTCGTCATCGACCCCAGGCGCGGCCACGCCTACCTCACCGAGGACGCGGCCTCCCCCAACGGCCTCTTCTTCCGCTGGACCCCGCCCAAGGGATTCGAGTACGGCCCCGGCAGGTTCCGCACGCTCGCCGACGACGCGGGCGTCCTCCAGGCACCCCGGTGCTACGACTCCGGCGGCCGCTTCGTCGACGACCTGTCCCGCGCCACGCGCATCGGCACGGTGTACGGCGTCGACTGGGTCGACGTGCCCGACCGGGACGCCAGAACCGTCGCCGTGCGCAAGCAGTTCGCCGACACCGAGATCACCCGCGCCCGCAAGCTGGAGGGCATGTGGTGGGGCGACGGCGGCACCTACGTCGTCTCCTCCTACGCCCGTTCGGAGAGCCCCGTCCAGCACGACGGCCAGGTCTGGTTCTACGACCCCAAGCGCCGCACCCTGACCCTGAAGGTCCTGCTCGGCGTCAACCCCGATCCGTCCGTCGACGGCGCCCTCGACGGCCCCGACAACATCACCGTCTCCCCGTACGGCGGCATCGTCCTCGCCGAGGACGGCGAGGGGATCTCGCATCTGTTCGGCGCCACCGACAGCGGCCGTACGTACCCGATCGCGCGCAACGACCTGAACATCGGCACCGAGGAGGAGCCGGAGTACAGCGAGTTCGCCGGCGTCACCTTCTCACCCGACGGAAAGACCCTGTACGCCAACATCCAGACGCCGGGCATTCTGCTCGCGATCACAGGTCCCTGGAAGCGGCAGAAGCGATAGCGGGAAGCGGTGGTTAATTCATTGGCCCGGCCCGTGGTACGCCTCCTAGAGTGATGCTGTCCAGGTGCGAAGGCAGGACCTACTTCCACTCATAATGGGGCGGCCGCGGGTTCGAGTCCCGCCACCGGTACCAACACGCCGGTGTAGCTCAGGGGTTAGAGCACCTACGTCGGTTCCGCCGGCTTCGATCTCTGGACACCCAAAGCTTCACGCACCTCCCGGTGCGATCCGATCTCGGGAGGCGCGGCAGATGGTGGGTGCCCGGTGCGCAGGCAGCGGATACTTCGGGAACTGGTGGGGAGAGATCCTCGTGCGGGTTCGAATCCCGTCATCGACTCCTGGTCGGTGTGGCGGAAGGGAAGACGCGCCAGTTATAAGCACCGCCGCCGACTTCGACCTCGGGCACCCTCCATCTGCCGTGCCTCCCCCGAACCAGAATTCAGAATTCAGGAACAGGGATTCCACGCACGAAGTGTGATGTGCCGGGGAATTCGGGGGAGTTCATCATGGCGCGATTCAACACGAAGGCCGGCAAGGCCCAGCCCACCTCCCGTGTCACCTCCACGGGCCGTGTGCTCCGTACGTACGAGGGCGGTCGCGGACGCGAGCGGGACGAGCGCTCCGAGCTCTTTCTGCTGTCGATCGCCAACTTCGTCGCGCAGAAGACCTTCTACGAGAGCGGTGAGGACCGGGACGACCGGTTCGCCGCGCTGGTGCGCCGGCTCGCCGTCACCGACCCGGCGTGGACGGCCGGCCTGCTCGGCTGGCTGCGCGGCGAGGGCAACCTCCGTACGGCCTCCCTCGTGGGCGCCGCCGAGTACGTGAAGGCTCGGCTCGACGCGGGCGTCAGCGACGGGCCCACCAACCGCCAGGTGGTCGCCTCCGTGCTGCGGCGCCCCGACGAGCCCGGCGAACTGCTCGCCTACTGGACCTCCCGGTACGGCCGTACCCTCCCCAAGCCGGTGAAGCGGGGCGTCGCCGACGCCGTACGACGGCTCTACAGCCCCAAGGCGCTGCTGAAGTACGACACCGCGTCCAAGGGCTACCGCTTCGGCGACATCCTGAACCTGGTGCACGCGGCGCCGGACCCGGACAAGCCGTGGCAGGGGGACCTGTTCCAGTACGCCCTCGACCGGCGCCACAACCCGGACACGGCCGTCGTGCCCAGGTCGCTGCCCATGCTCGCCGCGCACCGTGACCTCATGGAGCTGCGGCCCGCCAAGCGGCGCAGGGTCGTGACCGGGGCGGGCGGTGCCCAGCGTCTCGCGGACGCGGGCATCACCTGGGAGGCGCTGGCGGGCTGGCTGCAGGGGCCGATGGACAAGGCGGCCTGGGAGGCCGTCATTCCGTCCATGGGCGCCATGGCGCTGACCCGGAACCTGCGCAACTTCGACGAGGCGGGCGTCTCGGACGAGGTCGCGGCCCGGGTGGCGGCTCGGATCAGCGACCCGGCGGAGGTCGCGCGGTCGCGGCAGTTCCCGTTCCGCTACCTCTCGGCGTACCGCCACGCGCCCTCGCTGCGCTGGGCGTACCCGCTGGAGCAGGCGCTCGGTCACTCGCTGGCCAACGTGCCCGCGCTGCCCGGCCGGACCCTGGTCCTGGTCGACCGCTCGGGCTCGATGTTCTGCTCCCGGCTGACCGACCGCTCGTCGCTCACCTACGCCGACGCGGCCGCGATCTTCGGTACGGCGCTCGCGCTGCGGGCGGCGGACGCGGACCTCGTCGAGTTCGGGAGCACGAGCAGGGTGGTGAAGTTCGGCGAGGGCGAGTCCGTGCTGAAGATCATCGGCCGGTTCGGCGACCTCGGCGGCACCGACACCACCGAGGCCGTCCGCCGCCACTACCGCCGGCACGACCGGGTGCTGATCGTCACCGACGAGCAGGCCGGCTACAGCCACTACGGCGACCCGACCGAGCAGATCCCGGCCCAGGTGCCCGTCTACACCTGGAACCTCGCCGGGTACCGGGCGGGCCACGGCCCCTCCGGCACGGCGAACCGCCACACCTTCGGCGGCCTCTCCGACGCGGCCTTCCGCATGGTGCCGCTGCTGGAGGGGGCCCGGAACGCCGAGTGGCCGTGGGCGGTCGAGTGACGCCGGTCCGCGGACCGGCGGAGCACGAGAACGGGGGGTGAGTGTGGCCCGTGTCCCAGTGGGGACACGGGCCACACTCTTGTTCGGGGTCGTACTGGCATCTAACATTTCAGTTCATGGAGGCCATACGACCCGTCGCGCGCACCCTGCTGAGGGACCGCGCCTACCAAGCCATCCGGGACGCCATCGTGGCCGGAGAGATCGAGCCGGGCGCGGTGGTGCGGGACGCCGAGTTCGCGGAGCTGCTCGGACTGTCCCGGGCGCCGGTGCGGGAGGCGTTCTCCCGGCTGGTGGACGAAGGGCTGCTGGAGAGCAAGCCGCAGAGCTACACCCGGGTCACGGCCGTCGTCGCCTCCGATGTGCGGGACGCCGCCGCCGTGGTCGGGGCCATGCACGAGCTGGTCGCCCGGACCGCCGTGCCCCGGCTGTTCGCGGCGGACGTCGAGATGATGCGCTCGGCCAACGAGCGGTTCGCGGCGGCCGTCCGCACCGGCGACGTCGACGCGGCCCTGGTCGCCGACGACGCACTGCACGACGTGCTCGTCCGGGTGAGCGGCAACCGCGCGGCCGCCGCCACCGTCGCCCGCTACACCCCGCTCATCCGCCGGCTGGAGCGACGGCGCTTCGGCGAGGGCGGCAACTGCCGCTCGGCCGGACTGCACGAGCGGCTGATCGCGGCCTGCGCGGCCGGTGACACGGACGAGGCGGTCCGCGTCACGGCGGAGATCTGGCGCGGCCTGGCCGCACTCGCCGACGAGCCGGACGCCGAGCCCGATGCCGATCGGGACGCCGGTCGTAGCGCCGAGCCGGAAGAAGAGCCGGTCACGAAGCCGGTCGCGGCGTCGGGTGAGGGGTCGGGGCCGGAGTCCGCGGAGGGCGCGGGCGGCGCCGCATCCGCGCGCCCGCCCACCCACGAGTCCACCCGCGAGCCCACCCACCAGCCCGCCCCCGAACCCGGCGACGCGCCCGTGCGCCGAGCGGATCACTGACCCGACCGGTCCCGCCCCACTCAACCCCCACCCCGCCCCACCCCGACGCACCCCGCCTCGCCCGTCCGGCTCCGCCCCATCCCACCCGGGAGAACCCGTGTCCCTCTCGTCCTTCGAGCGCTACCCCCTCCTCTTCGGGCCCTCGCCGGTCCACCCGCTGGAGCGGCTGACCGCACACCTCGGCGGAGCCTCCGTCTGGGCCAAGCGCGAGGACTGCAACTCCGGCATCGCGTACGGCGGCAACAAGACCCGCAAGCTGGAGTACCTCGTCGCCGACGCGATCGCCCAGGGCTGCGACACCCTCGTCTCCATCGGCGGCGTGCAGTCCAACCACACCCGCCAGGTCGCCGCCGTCGCGGCCCGCGCCGGGCTCAAGTGCGTGCTCGTGCAGGAGAGCTGGGTCGACTGGCCGGACGCGGTGTACGACAAGGTCGGCAACATCCTGATCAGCAGGCTGGCGGGTGCCGACGTACGGCTCGTCCGGGCCGGCTTCGGTATCGGTTTCAAGGAGAGCTGGGAGCTGGCGCTCAGGGAGGTCGAGGAGGGCGGCGGCAAGCCGTACGCCATCCCGGCCGGTGCCTCCGACCACCCCCTCGGCGGTCTCGGCTTCGCCGGCTGGGCGTACGAAGTCGCCGAGCAGGAGCGGGAGTTGGGCGTCTTCTTCGACACGGTGATCGTGTGCTCGGTGACCGGCTCGACCCAGGCCGGGATGGTCGCCGGCTTCGCCGCGCTGGAGGAGGCCGGCGCCAGGCCACGCCGGGTGATCGGCATCGACGCCTCGGCCAAGCCGGAGCCCACGCGGGAGCAGATCGCCCGCATCGCCCAGAACACCGGGAAACTCATCGGCGTCGAGCGGGAGCTGACCGTCGCCGACGTCGAGCTGGACGAGCGCTACCACGCCGGGATCTACGGGGTCCCGGACGACGCCACCCTCGTCGCCATGCAGCTCGCCGCCCGCACCGAGGGCATGGTCACCGACCCCGTGTACGAGGGCAAGTCGATGGCCGGCCTGATCGACCTGATCGAACGCGGCGAGATCGACCCGCAGTCCACCGTGCTGTACGCCCACCTCGGCGGCCAGCCCGCGCTGAACGCGTACAGCGGAGTGATCCAGTAGGGAACAGGGGCTCGGCCCTGGGCTCGCTCGGTCGGCCGGGCACCCTTGCCTCGTGCGGGGCGCCCGGCGTCACGTGAGCGGACCCTCAGAGGGCCTGCGCCGCCGGCTTCACCATCCCCCTGACCGTGCGGGACTTCACGAAGTCGCCCATCGCGGTCATCTCCCACTCGCCGGTGAACTGCTTGATCAGCTTGGCCATCATCACGCCGGTCTGGGCCTCGGCGCTGGTCAGGTCGAAGCGGACCAGCTCCTCGCCGGTCGCGGCGTCGAGCAGCCGGCAGTAGGCCTTGGCGACCTCCGTGAACTTCTGGCCGGAGAAGGAGTTGACGGTGAAGACCAGCCCGGTGACGTCCTGGGGAAGCTGTCCGAGGTCGACCACGATGACCTCGTCGTCCCCGCCGCCCTCGCCGGTGAGGTTGTCACCGGAGTGCTTGATCGCGCCGTTCACGATCGACAGCTTGCCGAAGTAGCAGCTGTCGATGTGGTTGCGCTGCGGGCCGTACGCGATGACGGACGCGTCGAGGTCGATGTCCTTGCCCCGGTACGCCGGCTCCCAGCCGAGGCCCATCTTGACCTGGGAGAGCAGCGGGCTGCCGCCCTTGACCAGGGAGACCGTCTGGTTCTTCTGGAGGCTGACGCGGCCCTTGTCCAGGTTGATCTTCCCGGCGCCCGGGGTGGGGGCCGGGGGCGCCGCCGGCGGGGCGGGGGGCACCGGGGGCGCCGTGACCCGCGGGTCCATGGCGGGGGCGGGCGGGGCCGCCGGGGGCCGCATCGCCGGGGCGGGCTGAGCGGGGGTCGGCTGAGCGACCGGGGCCGGCCGGGCGGCGGGGGCGGGCTCCTCCACCGTGACCCCGAAGTCCGTCGCGATGCCCGCGAGACCGTTCGCGTATCCCTGGCCGACCGCGCGGGCCTTCCACGCGCCGTTGCGCAGATAGATCTCGACGATCACCAGGGCGGTCTCCGTGCCCAGCTGGGGCGGGGTGAACGTGGAGATCACGGAGCCGTTCGCCGCGTCGCGGATCGTCGCCGTCGGTTCGACGCCCTGGAAGGACTGGCCCGCCGCGTCCGGGCTGGCCGTGACGACGATCTTCTCGATGCCCGGGGGCACGGCCGAGGTGTCCACCGTGATCGAGTCGGGTGTCGCGCCGCCGCCGGAGCGGTACGTCACGCCCGGGCCGGACGGCTGGTTGTAGAAGATGAAGTCGTCGTCCGAGCGCACCTTGCCGTCGGCGGTGAGCAGCAGGCCCGATACGTCGAGCCGCACGGGGGCGGAGACGTCCACCGCGACGCGGGTGACGGGCAGCGGGATGTTCGAGCCGGGGGTCATAGCGGTCATGCGTGGTGAACGATTCAGGCCGCTTTACCGTTCCCTTACCCGGGCGCGCCGGGCGGCCGTTCGGGTCAGCGGCGGTTGCGGGGGTGCTCCCGGGCCGTGCGTTCGTTGCCCCGCCGGTAGTTCCCGGTCCAGCGGGCCATGACCAGCTGCGGGTCGCCCGCCGCCACCTCGGCGAGGAACTGGGCAGCTCGGGGGCCGCGCAGCGTCGTGGCCGCGCGGCCGTGGTGGTCGATCGTCACGGTGCTGTCCGAGTGCTCGGTGTAGGTGAATCCGCTGGGGCGTGGCATGTCCCGGATGGTAGGCGCGGGGCCGGCGCCGGCCCAGCGAATTTCGGTCGCCCGGCGCTGCGCCCGGCCGCATGCCTCCGGTCGCCCGGCGGTGTGCCCGGCCGCATGCTTCCGGTCGCCCGGCGCTGCGCCCGCCACCCGCCGTCGGCAGCTGCCCCGACCCCTGCCCCCGCTTCCCCGCTCCCCGTACTACGGCACCACGACGATCTTCCGTCCCACCCCCGACGCGAACTGCTCCAGAGCCTCGGGGTACCGCGCCAACGGCACCCGGTCGCTGATGAAGACCTCCGGGTCCAGGACCCCGCCGGCGAAGAGTTCCGCCGCCCGTTCGAAGCTGTGCAGCACGGCCATCGACCCGGTGATGGTGATCTCCTGGTTGTAGATCCGGTACGGGTCGATCGTGACCCGGGTCGCGTAGTCGGCCACCCCGAACTGCAGGAACGTGCCCGCCTTGGCCACCCGCCCCAGGCCGTCCTGGATCGCCGCCGCGTTGCCCGTCGCGTCCACGACGACGTCCCAGCCCTGGGGCCGCTCCAGCTCGTCGGGGCCGGCGGCGGCTCCCGAGACGCCCAGCCGCCGTGCCGTCTCCAGGCGCGCGGGATTCACGTCCACCATGTCCACGCTCGCCGCGCCCGTCCGCTTCGCCAGCTCCAGCATCATCAGCCCCATCGTCCCGGAGCCGTAGATGAGGACATGGGCGCCCAGCCGGGCGCGGAGGACGTCGTAGCCCCGTACCGCGCAGGACAGCGGCTCCACCAGCGCCGCGTCCTCGGTGCGCACGTGCTCCGGCAGCCGGACGCAGTTCGCGACGGGGGCGACCGCGTACTGCGCCGCACCCCCCGCCGTGGTGACCCCGATCGCGGCCCACCGTTCGCAGAGGTTGTTGTGGCCGGTGCGGCAGTACCGGCACTCGTGGCAGTACAGGGACGGGTCGACGGCCACCCGGTCGCCGACGGACAGTTCGGTGACCCGGGTGCCCACGCCCACCACCTCGCCCGCGAACTCGTGGCCCGGCACGATCGGCAGCCTCGGGGCGAACTCGCCCTGGAGGATGTGCAGATCGGTCCCGCACAGTCCGCACGCGGCGACCTCGACGACCACGTCACGGGGGCCCGGTGCCGGGTCCGGGACCTCGGTGACGACGGCCTTGCCCACGGACTCGATGACGGCGGCCTTCATTTGACGGCTCCCAGGGAGAGGCCCTGGACGAGTTTGTCCTGGGCGGCGAACCCCGCGGCGAGCACCGGCAGGGAGATCACGAGCGACGCGGCGCACACCTTGGCCAGGAACAGGCCCTGGCTGGTGATGAAGCCGGTCAGGAAGACGGGGGCGGTCTCCGCCACCACACCGGTCAGCACCCTCGCGAACAGCAGTTCGTTCCAGCTGAAGATGAAGCAGATCAGGGCCGTGGCGGCGATGCCGGGGGCCGCGATCGGCGCCACCACGCGGGCCAGCACGGTCGGCAGCCGGGCGCCGTCCAGGTGCGCGGCCTCGATGACCGCCACCGGGACCTCCGCCAGGAAGGACTGCATCATCCACACGGCGATCGGCAGGTTCATGGAGGTGTAGAGGAGGACGAGCAGCCAGATGTTGTCCAGCAGGCCCGTGTTCTTCGCGAAGAGGTAGAGGGGGAGCAGGCCCGCCACCACCGGGAGCATCTTCGTCGACAGGAAGAAGAACAGGACGTCCGTCCACTTCTTCACCGGGCGGATCGACAGCGCGTACGCCGCCGGGAAGGCCAGGAGGAGGACGAGCAGCGTCGACGCCAGGGACGCCACCGCCGAGTTGACCAGGGCGGGCCAGGGGCTGGCCCCGCCGTCCACGCCGAAGAACTCCCGGTAGCCGTCGAGGGTCAGGGAGGCCGCCCAGGACGGGGGATTGGTCGCCGCGTCCGGTTCCGAGTGGAGCGACGTCAGTGCCATCCAGGCGATCGGCAGGAAGAACAGGACCCCCAGCAGCCAGGCCACCAGGCCCAGGCCGAGTCCCTTGCGTCGCACGGCAGTCGACCTCATGACCGGCCCGCCTCCTCACGGAACAGCGACGAGACCACGCGCAGGGCGAACGTCGCGATGATGATCGAGCCGATGACGACCAGGACCCCGGCGGCCGAGGCGAGGCCGTTCTCGTGGGCCTGGTAGAAGGTCTGGTAGACGGTGTACGGCAGGTTCGCGGTGCCCAGACCGCCCGAGGTGATCGTGAAGACCGCGTCGAAGTTCTGGACGATGTAGATCGAGCCCAGCAGCGCGCCCAGTTCGAGGTAGCGGCGCAGGTGCGGGAGCGTGAGATGGCGGAAGATCTGCCAGTCGCTCGCGCCGTCGACCCGGGCCGCCTCGATCTGCTGGTGGTCCCGGGACTGCAGCCCCGCCAGCAGGATCAGCATCATGAACGGCGTCCACTGCCACACCAGGGAGGCCTCGACCGCGAGCAGCGGAGTGTCCGAGATCCAGTCCGGCTGCGGGCCGCCGACATAGTGCAACAGGCCGTTGAACAGGCCGTACTCGGGGTTGTAGAGGACGTGCTTCCACAACAGGGCGGCCGCCACCGGGACCACCAGGAAGGGGGCGATGAGGAGGGTGCGTACGATGCCCCGGCCCCGGAACCTGCGGTCCAGGAGCAGCGCCAGCAGCAGGCCGAGGACGAGGCTGGCGAGGACCACGGCGACCGTCAGCAGGATGGTCGTCCACACCGAGCGGCGCAGGTCGGGGTCGGTGAGCACCTCGCCGTAGTTGGCGAAGCCGGCGAAGCCGCGGGCGTCCGGGTAGAGGGAGTTCCAGTCGAGGAAGGAGATCACCAGCGTGGCCACGAACGGGAGCTGGGTCACGGTGATCATGAAGATCAGGGCGGGCAGGAGCGGGGCGCGGGTGGCCCAGGCGCGCAGCCGGGTGTTCGGCGGGCTCTGGGTGCGTACGGGGGTCGCCGCCCTCGGCGCTGTCGTGGTCGCGGTCATCGTCCCTCGTACTCCTCGGAGATCTGCTCGGCGAGCGCCTGTGCCTTCCTCAGGGCCGTCGCGACGGACTGGCGTCCGGCGATGGCCGCGCTGATCTCCAGGGACACCTTGGTGCCGAGGTCGGTGAACTCGGGGATGCCGACGAACTGGATGCCCGGCGCGGGACGCGGCTGCACCCCGGGGTCGGTGGGCCGGGCGCCCTCGATGGCCTCGCGGGTCATCTCCTGGAAGGCGGCGGCCTCTTCGCGGTAGTCCGCGTTCGCGTACGTCGACTCCCGTTTGCCGGCGGGCACGTTCGACCAGCCGATCTCTTCGCCGACCAGTTCCTCGTACTCCCTGCTCGACGCCCAGGAGACGAACTTCCAGGCCTTGTCGGGGTTGCGGGAGGCGTGCTGGATGCCCCAGGCCCAGGTGTAGAGCCAGCCCGCGGACTCGGTCCTCTCGACCGGGGCCGGTACGTAGCCGATCTTCCCCTTCACGGGGGAGTCGTCCGCCTCCAGGGAGCCGGCGGCGGACGTGGCGTCGTACCACATGGCGACCTTGCCCTGGGTCATGTTGTTGAGGCATTCGGCGAAGCCGGCCTGGGCGGCGCCCGACTCGCCGTGCTCACGCACGAGGTCCACGTAGAACCTGGTCGCCCGTTCGAACTCGGGGGAGTCCAGCCGTGCTTTCCAGTCCTTGTCGAACCAGGTGCCGCCGAAGGTGTTCACGACCGTCGTCAGGGGTGCCATCACCTCGCCCCAGCCGGGCAGGCCGCGCAGGCAGATGCCCTTCATGCCCTCCTCGGCCCCGTCCGCCTTCGCGGCGAGGCCGGCGACCTGCCGCCAGGTGGGGTGCTCGGGCATGGTGAGGCCCCGCTCGGCGAAGACGTCCTTGCGGTACATCAGGAAGGACGACTCGCCGTAGAAGGGCTGCCCGTAGAGCTTGCCGTCGTCGCCGGTCAGGGACTGGCGCATGGGTTCGAGAATGTCCTGCTGGTCGAAGCCCGGGTCCTTCGCGACGTGACGGTCCAGCTCCTCCAGCCAGCCGTTGCGGGCGTAGATCGGTATCTCGTAGTTGCTGAGGGTGGCCACGTCGTACTGGCCCGCCTGGTTGGCGAAGTCCTGGCTGATCTTGTCGCGGACGTCGTTCTCCGGCAGCACGGTGAAGTTCACCTCGATGCCGGTCTCCTTGGTGAAGTGCGCGGCCGTGAGCTTCTGCAGTTCCTGCATCTGGGGGTTGTTGACCATCAGCACGTTGATGGCGTCGCCGCCGGATCCCGCCCCGCCCGCTCCGGTCCAGCAGCCGGAGAGAAGCGGGGCGAGCAGCGTCCCTGCGGCGACCGCGGCGAGTGCGCGCGGCCTCCGTCGGCTCGGGATTCGCATGGATCGCTCCTGGACGTATGGGGGATAGCGGGAGATAAGGGGTGGAGCAGGGCGCGGAGGGGGTACGGAAGGGGTCGGTGGGGTGGGTGGGGTGGTCAGACTCGGGTGACCTGGGGGCCCAGCAGCGAGTAGCGGTGGGCCTCCGAGGCCGGGAGCAGGGTGCTCGTGACGATCGCGTCCAGGTCGCCCACCCCGGCAAACCGGCAGAAACTGGCCGCGCCGAACTTGGTGTGGACGCCCGCGAAGACCGTGCGCCGGGAGGCGCGGATCGCCTGGGCCTTGACCTCGCTGACGGCCGGGTCGGGGGTGGTGAGGCCGTGGTCGCGGGTGATGCCGTTGGCGCCGATGTACGCCAGGTCGATGACGAAGCCGGCCAGCATCTTCGTCGTCCAGTGGTCGACGGTGGCGAGGGTGCCGGGGCGCACCCGGCCGCCGAGCAGCAGCACGGTGGTGTTGCCGGCCTCCGCGAGCGCCCCGGCGGTGGCGAGGGACGCGGTGACCACGGTCAGCGGCCGGTCCCGGGGCAGCGCCTCGGCGATGAGCTGCGGGGTGAAGCCCTCGTCGACGAAGACCGTCTCCGCGTCGCCCAGCAACTCGGCCGCCGCGGTGGCGATCCGGCGTTTCTCGGGCACATGGCTGGTGGCGCGGAAGGCGAGCGTCGTCTCGAACCCGGCGCTCTCCACGGGGTACGCCCCGCCGTGTGTGCGGCGGACCAGGCCGTGGTCCTCCAGGGCGCGCAGATCACGCCGTACGGTCTCCTTGGCCACACCCAGCGCGACGGCGAGTTCACCGACGTCGACCGCGCCCGTGCGGCGGGCGGCCCGGACGATCTCGCGTTGCCTTTCCTCCGCGCTCATGGCCGACACCCGCTCTCCCTCGCCGTAGTGCTGCCCGTTCGGGCCCGGTGCGGGCCCTGGGGGAAGTTCTACAGCCGGTGCGCGGCGCCGACCAGGCCTGTTGCGCGACCGATGCTGCCCGTCCCTGACCGTTTGACGGCACCTCGGCCCGTCACGGACCTGGGGCGGGCGTGGGATCGGGCACCGGGCGTGCCCGCATGGGGGAGCGGGCGGGCCCGTTCGGTGCCCGCCCGCTCCTTCCGCACGGCGTACGGCCCTCGTTTCCCGTACGGCGCGCGAACTCCTGGGTCCGCGCCGGTGTGGTCAGTACGGCCAGATCGGCGGGTCGCTGACGAAGTGGCCGCCGAGGTGGGCGTGGGCCACGTTCTCGGGGTCCAGTTCGCCCTGCTCGGCGATCAGCTTCTCGGCGTACGGCTCGGAGTCGTCCCTCGGCTCGTAGCCGAGATCGCGGGCGGTGGACAGGTCCCACCACAGGCGGGTGTTGGCGGAGGAGCCGTAGACGACGGTGTGGCCGACGTGCTCGGCGGTCAGGGCCGCGTGGAAGAGGCGGGCGCCGTCGGCCGGGCTCATCCACAGCGAGAGCATCCGGACGCTGGTGGGCTCGGGGAAGCAGGAGCCGATGCGCACGGAGACCGTCTCCAGGCCGTACTTGTCCCAGTACAGCTGCGCCAGGTCCTCGCCGAAGGACTTGGACAGGCCGTAGAAGGTGTCGGGGCGGTGCGGGGTGTCGATGGGGATCAGCGGGTCCTCGCCCAGCGGGCGGGGGGTGAAGCCCACCGCGTGGTTGGAGGACGCGAAGACGATACGGGGCACACCCTCCGCGCGGGCGGCCTCGTACAGGTTGTACGTCCCCTCGATGTTCGCCTTCAGGATCTTCTCGAAGGAGGCTTCCAGGGAGATGCCCGCGAGGTGGATGATCGCGTCGACGCCCCGGACGGCCTCGCGCAGGGCGTCCTTGTCGGCGAGGTCGGCCGTGATCGCGTCCGGCGCGCCCTCGACGGGGAGCAGGTCCATCAGGCGAAGCTCGTAGCCGTGGGCCGGGAGCAGGTCCCGCATCAGGGTGCCGAGCCCACCGGCGGCGCCGGTGAGCAGAACGGTCCGGGGAGCGGGCATCCGGGGATCTCCTTGCATCGCCAGCCGTGCACATGGGCGTCCGACATTCACATTCATGGACACGCTAGGGAGTGCGGTCCCGTGCGTCAAGTGGGGCGCGGAGGCGCGAAATCGCTGGTGCGGCGCGGGTTGTCCGGCTTGACCGCCCGCGAGGAGGCGCCTTAGCGTGCTGTTGTTCAGAAATGTAAACACTGATCAGTGACCTGGACTGGGAGAGCCCGTGGACTTGGGACAGCCCGTGACGTCAGCCCCGCTCGCCGCCCGGCTCAGGGTCCCCAGCGGACCGCTGTTCTTCCCCGTCACGGCCTACGGCCCGGACGGCGCGGTCGATCCGGACGTCTATCGCGCGCACGTCCGCCAGGGCGTCGAGGCCGGGGCCGCCGCGGTCTTCGCCTGCTGTGGCACCGGCGAGTTCCACGCGCTCACGCCCGAGGAGTTCCAGCGCTGCGTACGGGCCGCCGTCGCCGAGACGGCCGGCCGGGTGCCGGTGGTGGCCGGCGTGGGCTACGGCACCGCCCTCGCCGTGCGCTACGCACGTCTCGCCGAGGAGGCCGGGGCCGACGGCCTCCTCGCCATGCCGCCCTACCTGGTCGTGGCCGCCCAGGAAGGGCTGCTCCGCCACTACCGGGAACTCGCCGCGGCGACCTCCCTCCCCGTCGTCGTCTACCAGCGCGACAACGCCGTGTTCACGCCGGAGACGGTGGTCGAACTGGCCCGCACGGAGGGGATCGTCGGCCTCAAGGACGGCCTCGGCGACCTGGACCTGATGACGCGGATCGTGAGCGCCGTACGCGGCGAGGTCTCCGGCCCCAACGACTTCCTCTACTTCAACGGCCTGCCGACCGCCGAGCTGACCCAGCCCGCGTACCGGGCCGTCGGGGTCCCCCTGTACTCGTCGGCCGTCTTCTGCTTCGTCCCGGAGATCGCCCTCGCGTTTCACAGGGCGCTGGCCGCTGGGGACGATGCGATCGTGGAGCGGCTGATCGACGGGTTCTACCGCCCCTTCGTCGAACTCCGCGCCCGGGGACGCGGCTATGCGGTGTCACTGGTCAAGGCCGGGGTACGGCTACGGGGACTGGACGTCGGAGAGGTGCGGCCACCCCTGCACGAACCGGCCGAGGAACACGTCAAGCAGCTGAGCCAGTTGATCGAGCGCGGCCACGCGCTGCTGGAAGAGTGCCAGGAGGACAAGTGAAGGCGTCGACGTTCGTCTACCCGTGGGACGTCAACGGGGATCCGGCCGCCGCCGAACGCATCGCGGGGCTCGGGGTACGGCAGGCGACGCTCGCCTCCGCCTACCACTCCACCCGCGCGCTCACCCCCCGCCACCCCCGGCAGCGCATCGTCACCGCCGAACACGCGGCCGTGCTGTACCCGCCGGGTGCGCGGTGGGAGGGCCGTACGCTGCGGCCGTACGCGGCAGGGGACTGGGCGTTCGGCGACGCGTTCGGCGAGGCGGCCACCGCGCTCGCGCACGCCGGACTCGAAGTGCACACCTGGGTGGTCCTGGCGCACAACTCCCGCCTGGGCGCCGAGCATCCCTCGACCTCCGTGGTCAACGCCTACGGGGACCGGTATCCGTGGGCCCCCTGTGTCGCGCAGCCGGACACCCGGGAGTACCTGGTCGATCTGGCGGTGGAGGCGGCGGTCCGGCCCGGCGCGCGCGGCACCGAGCTGGAGTCGCTCGGCTGGTACGGCCTCGCCCACCTCCACGCCCACGACAAGACGGGCGGGGTCGGCCTCGGCGACGCCGGCCAGTACCTGATGTCGCTGTGCTTCTGCGGCACCTGCCGCGACGGGTACGCCGGCGCCGGAGAGGACCCCGACGAGCTGGCGGCGGCCGTACGCGCGGCGCTGGAACCGCTGTGGCGGGGCGAGACCGTCGACGAGGGCTGGCCGGCGGTGGAGAAACTCCTCGGGACCGAGAAGGCGACGGCCACGCGGGTGTGGCGCGACGCGACCTCCCGCTCGCTCCAGGAGGAGGCCGTCGGGGCCGTACGGGCCGCCGCGCCCGCCGGGTTCCAGGTGCTGCTGCACGCGGACCCGGTGACGTACCACTGCGGGGCGAACCCCGGGGTGGACCCCGAGCACATCCTCGGCGTGGCCGACGGTGTCGTCGTGCCCTGCGCGGGCGGGCCGGGGCTGCTGCCGGCGTTCGCGAAGGCCGGGGCGGGCGGGGCCGTGCTGGCCGCCAACTTCGGCATCGTGTCGGGCATGGGCGGCAGTCCGGTGACCCTGGCCGAGGACGCGGGGCGGGCGGTGGAGCTGGGGGCGACCGAACTCCGGCTCTACCACGCGGGGTTGGCCTCGGACCAGGATCTGGCGGCGGTACGGGAGGCGTTGACGGCGGTGGGGTGAACCGCCCCGTCCACCCCACCGCGCACGGACCGGCCGCGCCGGGCCGCGCCGGGCGTCGGCTCAGCAGGCGATGACGTACCAGACCGGGGTCCAGAACACGTCGTTCTTGAGGGGAGCGTCGAGGGAGAACATCCAGGCGCCGTTCACGTCGTAGAAGTTCGCCCGGGTGCCCGGCGTCTGGTTGTTGTGGAGGGAGCCCCAGCCCACGAGGTCGGGCAGCGTGTACGTCACGCCGCACGTGGTGTAGTCGAATCTGTTGCCGTTGCCGCCCTTGCCGCACACGTAGTAGTACGCGCAGTTCAGCGGGGCGGCGGCGGCCGAGCCGGACCTGGCCGCCCGGGGCACGACGGCGTTCTTCATCTGGTCCGCCGTCAGCGACGGCTGCCGGACCTCCTCGGACGTGCGCACGCCGGTGCCGGCGTCGGCGCCCGCCGTGTGGGCGGCGGCGGGACCGGCCGACCCGACCGTCGAGATCGCCGCTGCCGCGAACAGGGCCGCGGCCGTCCTGCGCAGTGCCATGAGAAATCCCCTCCCGATGCCACCAACTCCCGCTCGGCACGCGGAAGTCGGCGGTTCCTCACTCTCGGGCACCGGGGTCCGGCAGGCAACCCGTCACGCGGTAGGTCACGTGGGTCACGAGGCTCGTCGGACGTGCGGACAGCTGTTCCAGTCGCAGGGGCGGGACGCCCTCGAAGAGACGGGTGCCGGAGCCGAGGGTGAAGGGGGCGATGTGCAGGCGCAGTTCGTCGATCAGCCCGGCGCAGAGGTACTGGTTGACGGTCGTCGCGCCGCCGAGGACGGTGACATCGCCGTCACCGGCCGCCGCGCGGGCCTGTGCCAGTGCGGCGGCGATACCGTCCGTGACGAAGTGGTACGTGGTGCCCCCGTCCATCGGCCGGGGCTCACGCGCGTGGTGGGTGAGCACGAACACCGGTGCGTGGAACGGCGGATCGTCACCCCACCAGCCGTTCCACGGGCGGTCCCACGCGCCGCGCACCGGGCCGAACATGTTGCGCCCCATGACGAAGGCCCCGGCCGTGCTCAGCCGGTCGATCTCTTCCCGGTTCTCGTCGGGAGTCTCGAACATCCAGGCGTGCAGCAAGGCGCCCGAACCGTCACCGCCGTCGTCGCCGAACGGGCGTTCCTCCGTCTGGTCGAGCCCGGCCGCGTAACCGTCGACCGAGACCGTGATGTCGCAGATCACTGTGCTCATGCGTCCAGCGTCCCGTACGGGTCAGCGACGGCACAGCAGCCAGGCCGCTGTCAGGAGGAGAAGTGTGCCGACGGCCGGCAGCAGCACCGGGAGACCGGCCACGTCCACCAGGCCGGCGCCGATCGCCGTGCCCACCGCTGTCGGGGCGAAGAGGAGGGTGTGGGCGGTGGCCGTGGTGCGGCCCAGCCGGTCGGGCGGGGTCTCGCGCTGGACCGCGGTGAGCGCCGCGGTCAGGACGCAGGGGAGGCCGATGCCGATCGCCGCGCCGCAGGCCAGGGCGGCGATGTCGCTCGGGACGGTGCGGGCCGCCACCGCCGTCCCCGTCAGGGCGATGCCGTAGGCCGCGAAGGGGAGTTCGCCGAGGCGCCGCAGGAGGGGGCCCGTGGCCAGGCCGACGGCGATCGAACCGGTGCCCTGGGCGACGAAGAGGAGGCCGGTGTACGCCGGGGAGTGGCCCAGGGACTCGACCACCGCGTAGATCAGGGCGCCGTTCACCCCGGAGAGCAGCATCGTCGTGCCGCCGGCCAGGACCAGGGGGCGCATGCGCTCGTGGGTGAGGAGGTGGCGGGCGCCTTCGGCCGTGCGGGCGTACAGGCCGGGGGCGGGTCCTTCGCCGCGGCCGGGCGGGCGCGGCGTTCGCCTGCGCACCAGTCCGTACAGCCCCGCCGCCGCGACGAACGTCACCGCGTCCAGCAGGGCCACCGTCGCTCCGCCGTACGCCGCGTACAGACCGGCTCCCGCCGACGGGGCCACCAGTTTCATGCTCTCGTTGGCCGTCATGCGCAGGCCGTTGAAGTCGCCGAGGAGGGCAGGGTCGACGGCGGTGGCGACGAGGGCCGACTCGGCCGCGTCGTGGACGACGCCTGCCGCGCCGTAGACGAGGAGGACCGCGTAGAGGAGCCACAGGTCGCCCGGGGAGTCGACGGCGAAGAGGGTGAGCAGGAGGGCGGCCAGGCCCAGGTCGGTTGTGACGAGGAGGGCGCGGCGGCGGGGGCGGTCCGCGAGGGTGCCCAGGAGGGGGCCGGCGAGGAGCGGGGCCCACAGGGCGAGCGTGCACAGCGCCGCCAGCGCGTCCGAGCCCGTGAGGTCCTTGACCCAGATGCCCGCGACCAGCCACATCGCCGACGAGCCGAGGCCCGAGACCACCACGGCGGCGAGATACGGCCCCGCGTTCCGGTCCCCGAGGACACGCCTGGTGGCCCGGGCGGACGTCGATGTCGTCGATTTCATGGATGTCATGGCTGGTGATCGTGGTGCTGAGAACCCGCCGCACGGATCGGGCAGATGCCCTAGGAATCGTCGCCGGGAGGAACGAGTGCGGGGCGAGCGATGAGTTCCCGGGACGCCGGGGGTCTACCGACATGACGACAGAGAACACGGGCGCACCACCCCGACGCGCCTTCGAGACGTACCCAGGAGCTCCGCATGACCGACCAGGCCCCGGCCCCCCTCGACCTCGCCCCGCAGGCCCGCGCCGTCGCCCGCCTCGCCCGGGGCGTCCGCGACGATCAGCTCTCCGACCCCACTCCGTGCCCGGAGTACGCCGTGCGCCACATCCTCGGTCATCTGCTCGGGCTGGCCGCCGCCTTCCGTGACGCGGGCCGGAAGGATCTGGGGCCCACGACGGACACCAACCCGCAGGCGGCGCTGCCCGACATCGGGCCGGACTGGCGCGAGGCCCTGCCGCGAGTCCTCGACGAACTCGCCGAGGCCTGGCAGGACCCGGCCGCGTGGGTGGGCGAGACCCGGGCGGGCGGGGTGTCCCTGCCGGGGGAGATCGCCGGCGCGGTGGCCGCGGACGAGCTGGTCGTGCACGGCTGGGACCTCGCACGGGCGACCGGCCAGGCGTACGACCCCGATCCGGCGGCTCTCACCGCGACCCACGCCTTCCTCGCCGCCTCGGCCGACGACCCGGCGCGCGGCGAGATCTTCGGCCCCGTACAGCCCGTACCGGACGACGCGCCGCTGCTGGACCGGGCGATCGGCCTGAGCGGCCGCGACCCGCTCTGGAAGCGGTAGGCCGCGCGGCGGAGGGCGGAGGGCGGAGGGCGGAGGGGAGCGCCCATCAGGCGGGCGGGAGGGCTGTGTGTGGGTGCGGGCGGACCGGCGTGGTGGGGGCCCGCGACGGTGTGAGGGTGAGGACGACGCGACGGCCACCAGGGCGCGATGGTGGAGACAGCAGGCGGACCGCCGAAACCGGCGGTCCGGAGAGGCCGGGCGACCACAGCAGCGACGGTCGTGGCGGCGGTCATGGCAGGGAGGGCGACAGGGGCGGGCGCGCCGGCGCGGGCGGGCTGCTCCCGGGACGGGGTGCGGCCGGCCGTACGCACGGGCACGGCGGGCTCACCGGGGGCTCCCGGCGCGTCGGCTCCAGCGGTCGGCGCCGCTAGCTGCCCGCAACGCCGTGGCGGCGATCACGGCGGGCGGGCCGCGGCCGCGGGCGCACGGGCGCACGCGCGCACCGGCGCGGGCATGCACAGGCGAGGGCACGCCGGCGGTCGTCCGGGGCGGCGTGACGGCGGGCGGGACGACCCCGGGCCGGGCCGAGCCCCGCCGGGTCACGCCCCAACCGCATCCCGTCCGCCCGCCCCGCACCCCACCCGAGCAACAGTCCCCACCCGCCCCGCACCCCCCGTAGACGCATCCAGGACAGAACCTGCGAAACGCGGCGCGCACCCTCCTCCCGCTCCGTACGCTCCCGGGCATGCCCCTGAGTCTCACCGTCCTCGGCACCGCCTCTCCGTACCCCCGCCCGGGCCGGCCCGCCTCCGGGTATCTGCTGCGCGGCGGGGGCGCCGAGATATGGGTGGACGCGGGGTTCGGGACGTTCGCCGAGTTGCAGCGGCACACGGATCCCACCCGGCTCACGGCGATCTGGATCTCCCATCTGCACGCGGACCACAGCGCGGACCTGGTGGCCGCGATGTACGGCTTCGCGTACGGCGGCCTCACCCTGCCCGCGCCGCTGCCCGTGTACGCGCCCGACGGCTGCGCGGAGCGCCTCGCCGGATTCTTCGGGAGGCCGGACACGACCTTCCTGAACAGCGTCTTCGACTTCCGGACCCTCTACGACGGCCACACGGTCCGGCACTGGAACCTCACTCTCACCGCCCATGCCGTCGTCCACGACGTGGAGTCGTACGGGCTGCGCGCCGAGTGCCAGGGCCGCGTCTTCGCGTACTCGGGGGACAGCGGCCCGTGCGACGCGCTGAGCCGGCTCGCCGGCAGCGCGGACCTGTTCCTGTGCGAGGCGGACATCGACGTGCGTCGCGAAGGTGAACCCCACGTGCACCTCACGCCGGAGGAGGCCGGGACCTACGCGAAGAGTGCGAGCCGGCTGCTGATCACCCATGTGGGTCCCACGCTCACCCCGGAGGGGGCGACCGGCCGGGCGGCCGTCGTCTTCGGCGGGCCCACCGAGAGCGCGCGCGAGGGCGACACCCAGACCGTGTGATCTCAAGATCATGTGATGGTCGGCACATCTTCTTCTGTCAGAAGCATTGACGAAACATCACGCCCCTCCTACCTTCAACGCGTCGTACTTCGTACGTCATATATGAGACGCGATACGTGAGATCTCCTACCTGAGATCTCATACGTGAGAACCGAGAGGCGCGCATGACCTCTGTGCCCACGCCGATCCCCTCCCGCACGCAGTTCGTGCTGGAAGGGATCAAGCACCGCATCCTCACCGGGCAGTTGACGCCCGGTCAGGCGCTGGTCGAGACCGAGCTGGCCGCGCAGTTCGGGGTGTCCAAGACCCCCGTGCGCGAGGCGCTCAAGACGCTGGCCGGGACCGGCCTCGTCGTGATGAGCCAGTACAAGGGCGTCACGGTGCGCATGGTGGACGCGGACATGGCGCGCGAGGTCTATGACGTGCGGCTGCTCCTGGAGCCGGAGGCCCTGCGGCGCTCGGTGCGGCGCGGCGCCCCCTGGGACGCGGCCGCCGACGCGCTGACCCGGGCCGACGAGGCCACCGACACCGCCGAACGGTCTCTGGCCAACCGGGAGTTCCACCGCGCCCTGTACGTGCCGTGCGGCAACCCGCTGCTCGGCCGGATGCTCGACGAGGTGCGCGACCAGGCCGCCCTGGTGTCGGCCGTGGCGTGGGCCGCCGACCCTTCCTGGGAACGGGAGGCCGCCGAGCACCGGGAGATCCTGCGGCTCGCCCTCGACGGCGACGCCGACGGCGCTGCCGCCGCCCTGCACGCGCACATCGCCTCGTTCGTCGAACGGGCCTTCCCCGGGGCGCGGGAGGACGAGCAGGCCTCAGTGCCCCGGCGGCCCCGGCAGAACCGGTAAGCCCCTGTGTCCACGAGGCACGGCGCACCCGCACGGCACCGCGGACCGCCGGCCTCCGTAGTCCTCCAAGAGCTTTTTCGCAGAGGAAGGTCATCCATGAGCAGCGTGACGTTCGAGACCCAACGGGCGGCCCTGGCCGACGTGGTGGCGATCCCGGTGACTCCGTTCGCCGAGGACGGCACCGTCGACCAGGGTGCCCACCGGGCCCTGTTGCGCCGGCTGCTCGACGGAGGGATCACCACCCTCACCCCCAACGGAAACACCGGCGAGTTCTACGCCCTCACCCCCGAAGAGCGGCGCCTGGTCAACGAGCTGACGATGGACGAGGCCGGCGACCGGGCCGTGATCCTGGTCGGGGTCGGCCACGACGTACCCACCGCCGTGGCCTCCGCCGAGCACGCCCGTGAGATCGGGGCGCAGATGGTGATGGTCCATCAGCCGGTGCACCCGTACGTGTCGCAGGACGGCTGGGTCGACTACCACCGGGCGATCGCGGAGGCCGTGCCCGAACTGGGCGTCGTGCCCTACATCCGCAACGCGCAGCTCACCGGCGAACGGCTCGCCCGGCTCGCCGACACCTGTCCCAACGTGGTCGGGGTCAAGTACGCCGTGCCGGACGCCGCGCGCTTCGCGGCCTTCGCCCGCGACGCCGGCCTGGAGCGCTTCGTCTGGGTGGCGGGGCTCGCCGAGCCGTACGCACCCTCCTACTTCTCGGCCGGAGCCACCGGCTTCACGTCGGGCCTGGTGAACGTCGCCCCGGCCGTCTCGCTGAACATGATCGAAGCGCTGCGCTCGGGTGACTTCCCGGGCGCCATGAAGATCTGGGAGCAGATCCGCCGCTTCGAGGAGCTGCGCGCCGCCAACGGCTCCGCCAACAACGTCACCGTCGTCAAGGAGGCCCTCGCCTCCCTCGGCCTGTGCCGCCGCGACGTCCGGGCCCCCAGCAGGCACCTGCCCGAGGACGAACGCGCCGAGGTCGCCGCCATCGCCGCCGGGTGGTCGATATGAAGCAGGAGCAGCACACGAAGAGGCCGCAGGAACTCCGGAGCCACCAGTGGTACGGCACGGACGGGCTGCGCTCCTTCAGCCACCGCGCCCGCACCCGTCAGCTCGGCTACCTCCCCGAGGAGCACCTCGGCAAGCCGGTCATCGCGATCCTCAACACCTGGTCCGACATCAACCCCTGTCATGTGCACCTCCGGGAGCGCGCCCAGGCGGTCAAGCGGGGCGTGTGGCAGGCGGGCGGCTTCCCGCTGGAGTTCCCGGTCTCGACCCTCTCCGAGACCTTCCAGAAGCCGACCCCCATGCTCTACCGCAACATGCTCGCGATGGAGACCGAGGAACTGCTCCGCTCCTACCCGGTCGACGGGGCCGTGCTGATGGGCGGCTGCGACAAGTCGACCCCCGCGCTGCTGATGGGCGCGGCGAGTGTCGACCTCCCCGCCGTCTTCGTACCCGCCGGGCCGATGCTGCCGGGCCACTGGCGCAACGAGGTCCTCGGCTCCGGCACCGACATGTGGAAGTACTGGGACGACAAGCGCGCCGGGCTCATCGGCGACTGCGAGATGACCGAGCTGGAGTCCGGTCTCGCGCGCTCCCCGGGCCACTGCATGACGATGGGTACGGCCTCCACGCTCACCGCCGCCGCCGAGGCGCTCGGTGTCACGGTGCCGGGCGCGTCCAGCATCCCGGCCGTCGACTCGGGCCACGACCGCATGGCGGCCGCCGCCGGCCTCCGGATCGTCGAACTGGTCCACAAGGACCGCAAGCTGAACGACATCCTCACCGCCGACGCCTTCGAGGACGCCGTCACCACCGTCCTCGGACTCGGCGGCTCCACCAACGCCGTCATCCACCTGATCGCGATGGCCGGCCGGGCGGGCGTCAAGCTCACCCTCGACGACTTCGACCGCGTCGCCCGTACCGTCCCGGTGCTCGCCAACGTCCGGCCCGGGGGCCGGCAGTACCTGATGGAGGACTTCCACTTCGCGGGCGGCCTCCCCGGGTTCCTCTCCCGGATCACCGACCTGCTGCATCTGGACCGGCCGACCGTCTCCTTCGACACGATGCGCGAACAGCTCGACGGCGCGCGCGTGCACGACGACGACGTGATCCGCACCCGCGACAACCCGGTCGCCACCGAAGGCGGCGTGGCCGTCCTGCGCGGCAACCTGTGTCCGGACGGCGCGGTCATCAAGCACATCTCCGCCGAACCGCACCTGCTCAAGCACACCGGCCCGGCGGTCGTCTTCGACGACTACCGCACGATGCAGCGCACGATCAACGACCCGTCCCTCGGCATCACCGCCGACAGCGTGCTGGTGCTGCGCAACTCCGGGCCCAAGGGCGGACCGGGCATGCCCGAGTACGGGATGCTGCCCATCCCCGACCACCTGCTGAAGCAGGGCGTACGGGACATGGTGCGGATCTCCGACGCCCGGATGAGCGGCACGAGCTACGGCGCCTGCGCCCTGCACGTGGCACCGGAGTCGTACGTCGGCGGGCCCCTCGCCCTCGTGCGCACCGGCGACTCGATCACCCTGGACGTCGAGGCACGGGCTCTGCGACTCAACGTGGACGACGAGGAGTTGGAGCGCCGTCGAGCGGACTGGACGCCACCGCCCACCCGTTACGAACGCGGCTACGGCGCCCTCTACAACGACCAGATCACCCAAGCGGACACCGGCTGCGACTTCGAGTTCCTGGCCAGACCGGGCAAGGTCCCGGACCCGTACGCGGGCTGAGCACCCTGTAGGGGCGCGGGGCTGTATCGAACATGCGGCTCCGCCGCGTGGGCGCGACCAGCCACAACGCACCCGCACCCGCCGACGCACCACATGTGGCATCCCGTACCGCGCGATCAAGCACATCCATGCACAGCGAGAAAGCGCTTCCTGCACCACGACGCACCAAGACGCACCACGACGTACCCAGAAACGGAGCCCCAGTCATGGCCCAAGCCGCAGCCGTGGCGAAACCGCCCGCGCCACCCCGGCGGAGCCGTGCGCGCCGTGCCTCCGCGACACCGCGCAGGCTGCCCTACCTGCTGATCGCCCCGGCCGCCCTGCTCATGCTGGGCTTCATCGCCTACCCGGTCATCAGCGTCTTCTACTACAGCCTGCAGCACTACAACCCCACCAAGCCCTGGCGGAACGGCTTCGCCGGCTTCGACAACTTCGTCCACGCCTTCACCGAGGACCCCCTCTTCTGGGACACCCTCGTCTTCAGCGCCAAGTGGGTGGTCGTCGAGGTCTCGCTGCAGCTGCTGTTCGGCCTGGCACTCGCGCTCATCGTCAACCAGACCTTCGTCGGCCGGGCCGTCGGCCGGGCGCTGGTCTTCTCGCCCTGGGCCGTCTCCGGCGTGCTGACCTCCGCGATCTGGGTGCTCCTCTACAACTCCCAGACGGGCATCACCCGTTACCTCGCGGACATGGGCATCGGCGAGTACGGCACCAGCTGGCTCTCCGACACCTCCACCGTCTTCTCGGCGGCGGTCGTCGCCGACCTGTGGCGCGGTGTCCCCTTCTTCGCGATCCTCATCCTCGCCGACCTCCAGTCCGTCTCGAAGGACCTGTACGAGGCCGCCGAGGTCGACGGCGCCGGCCGGGTCCGGCAGTTCCTGCACATCACGCTGCCGCACCTGAAGGACGCGATCATCCTCTCCACGCTGCTGCGCGCGGTGTGGGAGTTCAACAACGTCGACCTCCTCTACACCCTGACCGGCGGCGGACCGGCGGGGGAGACCACGACGCTCCCCCTCTACATCGCCAACACCTCGGTCGACGCCCACAACTTCGGTTACGCGTCCGCCCTGACCACGGTCGCGTTCGTGATCCTGCTCTTCTGCTCGATGGTCTATCTGCGGCTCAGCAAGTTCGGAGGCGAGTCCAAGTGATCACCAAGGACGCCGAGAGGACCGTACCGGTGACGTCCGCGCCCGCGGCCGAGGAGCCCCCGCAGCGCCCGCACAAGGTCCGCCGCGCCTGGGACGAGGTGCCGCGCTGGCAGATCTACCTGCCGCTGGGGATCTACCTGGTCTTCACCCTCGTCCCCTTCTACTGGATCCTGCTCTTCGCGCTGCGCAAGCCCGGCTCGACCTCGCTCGTGCCGTGGCCGGTGACGTTCGAGCACTTCGAGAAGGTGTGGAACGAGCGCAGCTTCGGGGTCTACTTCCAGAACAGCGTGCTCGTCGGTGTCGTCACCCTGCTGATGACCACGCTCGTCGCCCTGGCCGGCGGCTACGCCCTCGCCCGCTTCGACTTCAAGATCAAGCGCGGGTTCATGCTGGCGCTGCTGTGCTCCCAGTTCGTCCCGGGCGCACTGCTCCTCGTCCCGCTGTTCCAGATCTTCGCCGAGCTGCGGATGATCAACTCGCTGTTCAGTGTCATCCTCGCCGAGACGGTCTTCCAGCTGCCGCTGTCGATCATCCTGATCAGCAACTTCATCAAGAACGTGCCGTACACGCTGGAGGAAGCGGCCTGGGTGGACGGCTGCAACCGGTTCACCGCGTTCCGGGTGGTCGTGCTGCCGCTGCTGCGGCCCGGCCTGATCGCCGTCGGCTCCTTCGCCTTCGTGCACTCCTGGAACCACTTCCTGTTCGCCCTGATGTTCCTCAGCAACCAGGACAAGCAGACGATCCCGGTCGGCCTCAACACCCTGCTCAGCGCGGACAGCGTGGACCTCGGCGCGCTGGCGGCCGGCGGCATCATCGCCGCCGTGCCCGTGGTCATCGTCTTCGCCTTCATCCAGAAGTGGCTGATCACGGGCTTCAGCGCCGGGGCGGTGAAGGGATGACCGCACGCCGCAGAGCGGCGCAGCTCCTCGCCCTCGCCGGGGTGCTGGGTGCCACGCTCACCACCCCGGCCGGGGCCGAGGCCCGGGACATCGGCCGCGACACGCTCGCGACGGACGACGGCTGGGCGGCCGCCGACGGTGGTACCACGGGAGGTTCCACCGCAGACGCCGCCCACGTCTTCACCGTCCGGACCCGGAGCGAGCTGGTCCGCGCCCTGGACGGCGGCAGCGCCGCCCCGAAGATCATCCGGATCGCGGGGACCGTCGACGCCAACACCTCCGACGACGGGGACCGGCTCGACTGCGCCGACTACGCGACCGACGGTTACGACCTGAGGAAGTACCTGGCCGCGTACGACCCGCGCACCTGGGGCTCCGCCAAGCCCGCCGGCCCCCAGGAGGAGGCCCGTCAGGCGTCGGCGGCGAAGCAGGCCGAACGGGTCGAGCTGGCCGTCGGCCCCAACACCACCCTCGTCGGCCTCAAGGGCGCCGTCCTGAAGGGCGCGAGCCTCCAGCTCAGGGGCGTGGACAACGTCATCGTCCGCGACCTCGAACTGCGCGACGCCTACGACTGCTTCCCCGTCTGGCAGCCCAACACCGGCGGACTCGGCGACTGGAAGGCGGCGTACGACAACATCTGGGTGCGCGGCTCCCGCCATGTCTGGATCGACCACGTCACGATCTCCGACAAGGGACACCCCGACGAGGACGAGCCCACCCACTTCGGCCGCAACCATCTCCGCCACGACGGCCTGCTCGACATCACCAACGCCTCCGACCTGGTCACCGTGTCCTGGAGCCGCTTCGCCGACCACGACAAGGCCATCCTGATCGGCAACGGGGACACCGCCACCGGTGACCGGGGCAGGCTGCGGGTGACGCTGCACCACAACGAGTTCGAGAACGTCGTGCAGCGCGCGCCGCGCGTCCGCTTCGGCCAGGTGCACCTCTACAACAACCGCTACGTCGTCCCGGCCGGCGCCCACGACTTCCGGTACTCCCTGGGCGTCTCCACCGAGTCCGCCGTGTACGCCGAGAACAACGCCTTCACCACCCCCGGCCACATCGAGGCCGCCGACCTGGTCAAGAGCTGGAACGGCACCGCCCTGCACCAGACGGGCACCCTCTTCAACGGCTATCCGGTGGATCTCCTGGCCATCCACAACGCCTACAACTCCGGCAGCGAGCGTGATCTCACGGCCGACGTCGGCTGGACGCCTACCCTGCACCAAAAGATCGACAGCGCCGGGAGGGCCGACCGAGAGGTGGCCCGCGGCGCGGGCGCAGGGAGGATCCGATGACCCCGATGAACCGTGAGACCACCGCCTACGACACCCCGCTGCCGCTCGTCCTCGCAGGCGCCCGCGGCCACGGCCGCTGGCACCTGGAGAACATCCGGCGGCTGCAGGACAAGGGGATCGTCCGGCTCGCCGGGATCTGCGAGCTGACCCCGCTGGGCGCGGACGAGATCCCGGACGGTCTCGGCACGCCCGAGCAGTCCGCCGACCTCGGGGCGCTCCTCGACGCGACGGGCGCCGCGATCGCGGTGATCTGCACCCCGATCCCGACCCACACCGACCTGGCCCTGACGGCGGCCCGGCGGGGCGTGCACGTGCTGCTGGAGAAGCCGCCGGCGCCGTCGTACGCCGAGTTCCGCCGCATGGCGGACGGGGTCGCGGACGCCGGCACGGTCTGCCAGATCGGCTTCCAGTCGCTGGGCTCGCACGCCCTGCCCGCCATCCGGACGATGGTGGCGGACGGCCTGATCGGCGAGGTCGTCGGCATCGGCGGAGCCGGCGCCTGGGCGCGCGCCGAGGCGTACTACCGGCGGGCGCCCTGGGCCGGCAAGCGGCGCCTGAACGGCGTGGACGTGATCGACGGGGCGCTCACCAACCCCCTCGCGCACGCCGTCGCCACCGGGCTCGCCCTCGCCGGCGCGGGCCGCGCCGAGGACGTCACGGCCATCGAGACCGAGCTGCTGCGCGCCAACGACATCGAGTCCGACGACACCTCGTGCGTGCGGGTCACCACCGTCGACGGCGGCCGGATCACCGTCGCCGCCACCCTGTGCGCGCAGGACCCGGACGAGCCGTACAACGTCGTCCACGGCACCAGCGGCCGGATCACCTTCTGGTACAAGCAGGACCGCGTGCTGGTCCAGCGGGCCGGGCACGGCCCGGAGGAGATCGAGTACGACCGCACGGACCTGCTGGAGAACCTCGTCGACCACCTCGTCGACGGCACCGAGCTGCTGGTCCCGCCGGCGGTGACCGGCGCGTTCATGAAGGTCGTCGAGGCGATCCGACTCGCCCCGGACCCGGTCGCGCTCCCGGCCGGCGCCTGGCACCGGCTGCCCGACGAGGAGCGCCGCGTCGTCGACGGCATCGACGGCCTGGTCGCGGCCGCCGCCGACAACCTCGCCCTCTACTCCGAACTCGGCGCCTCCTGGGCGCTGCCCGAAGCACCGGCGAAAGAGGTGAGCACATGATGACCGACGCATCCCTCGTCCTGCGGGTGGCGGGCCGTCCGGTGGGCCGCTACCTCACCCGGCCCGAACTGCCGGAACGGCACTCGCCCCGCCCCTATCTGCACCCCGTCACCACCCTGTCCGGTACGGCGGTCACCGAACTGAGCCCCGCCGACCACACCCACCACCTCGGCGTCGGTGTCGCCGTTCCCGACGTCGAGGGGCACAACTTCTGGGGCGGACGCACCTACGTCCGCGACCGGGGCCCGACCGAACTCGCCAACCACGGCTCCCAGCGCCACACCGCCTTCCAGCTGCGGGACCCCGACGGTTTCGTCGAGGAGCTGCGCTGGGTGGCGTCCCCCGGAGAGCTGCTGCGTGAGCGCCGTACGGTCGCGGCCACCGAACTCACCGAATCCTCCTGGGCGCTGGACTTCACCTTCTCCCTCACCAACACCACCGACGCCCCGGTCTCGATCGGCAGCCCCGCCACCAACGGCCGCCCCGGCGCCGCGTACGGCGGCTTCTTCTGGCGGGCCCGCAAGGAGGCCGCCGCACCCCGCGTCTTCACCGCCGACGCGGAGGGCGAGTCGGCGGTCCACGGGCAGCGCGCCGACTGGCTCGCCCTGGCCGGCGGCACGTGGACGCTCGTCTTCGCGGGGGCCACCGCCGCCACCCGCCGCGACCCGTGGTTCGTGCGCGCCGAGGAGTACCCGGGAGTCGGCTCCTCCCTCGCCCACAGCGAGCGCCTTCCGATCGGGCCGGGCGAGACCGCCGTACGCCGTGTCGTCACCGTCGTCGCCGACGGCGTCCTCGACCGGGGCGAGGCCGCCGCCCTCGCGCGGAAGGCGGTGAGCGCATGAGCGGCCTGTCCGCCGCCACGACCGGTGCCGGCGCCGTCACCGCGTCCGCAGGCACCGCGTCCGCAGGCACCGTGTCCGCCGTCACCGCGCCCGCCTTCTGCGCCGACCAGGGCGACGGCACCTACCGCAACCCGGTCCTCGACGCCGACTGGTCCGACCCCGACGTCCTGTGCGTGGGCGACGACTTCTATCTGACGGCCTCCAGCTTCGGCCGGGCTCCGGGTCTTCCCCTGCTCCACTCCCGGGACCTGGTCAACTGGACGCTCGTCGGCCACGCGCTCGAACTCCTGGAACCGGCGGCCGAGTTCAGGGTCCCGCGCCACGACTGCGGGGTGTGGGCGCCCTCGCTGCGGCACTTCGACGACCGGTTCTGGATCTTCTGGGGCGACCCCGACCACGGCGTCTTCCAGGTCAACGCCCCCGGAATCAGGGGCCCCTGGACCCGCCCGCACCTGGTCAAGGAGGGCAAGGGACTCATCGACCCCTGCCCGCTGTGGGACGAGGAGACCGGCGAGGCGTACCTCGTGCACGCCTGGGCCAGGTCCCGCTCCGGGATCAAGAACCGGCTCACCGGGCACCGTATGCGGCCCGACGGCACCGGACTGCTCGACGAGGGCAAGGTCGTCGTCGACGCGGACCGGCTCCCCGGCTGGTTCACCCTGGAGGGCCCCAAGCTCTACCGCCACGACGGCTGGTACTGGATCTTCGCTCCCGCCGGGGGTGTGGAGACCGGCTGGCAGGGCGTCTTCCGCTCCCGCGAGTTCTTCGGCCCGTACGAGGAACACATCGCCCTGGAGCAGAAGGACACCGAGGTCAACGGGCCCCACCAGGGCGGCTGGGTGCGCACGGCGGCCGGCGAGGACTGGTTCCTGCACTTCCAGCAGCGCGGCGCGTACGGCAGGGTCGTCCACCTCCAGCCGATGCGCTGGGACACCGCGGGCGGCTGGCCGGTGATCGGCGACGACGGCGCACCGGTCGCCGTCCATCGCAAGCCGGCGCTCCCGGCACAGCCGCCGGCCGCGCCCGCGACCGACGACGACTTCCCCGGCGGCCGCTTCGGACGCCAGTGGCAGTGGACCGCGAACCCCCAGGACGGCTGGGCCACCCAGCACTCCGGGGACGGGCTGCGGCTCACGTGCGTGCGCTCCGTGCACGCGCACGACCTGCGGAAACTGGCGAATGTGCTCACACAGCGGCTGCCGGGGATCCCGGCCGTGATCGAGGTGGAGCTGAGCCTCGACAGCGAGGAACCGGGGGCGCGGGCGGGGCTCGCCGTGCTCGGGGACGCGTTCCGCTGGATCGGACTCCAGCGGGGGGCCGACGGGACCGTGCATCTCGTCCACCGGTTCGCCGAGACCGTGGCGGACCGGGAACGGGACGCCGGCCATCCCCGCCCGGCGCCGGAGGGACGGGCCCGGCTGCGGATCGAGACCGCCGCCGGGGCCCGCTGTCGCTTCTCCTACGACGTGGGGGAGGGGTGGCGGTCCTCGGGACAGGTCTTCGCCGCGACCCCCTGGCGCTGGGTCGGCGCCCTGCTCGGCCTCTTCGCGGTCGCGCCCACCGGCGGCGGACACGCCGGAGCGGCCACGTTCACCCAGTTCCGGATCACCGCCACACGCGCCACGACCGCCTGACCCCAGACTTCGTACGCCTGTTGGGAGCCGCAATGACGCACCTCCGTAGCAAGCGCTTGCCGCATCGAGGGAGAGCCTTAACCGCCGTCACCGCCCTGCTCGCCTCGTTCCTGGCCGGCGCGCTCACCCCGGCCGAGGCCGCACAGCCCGCCGAGGCCGCCGAGGCCGCCACCACGGTGAAACCCCGCTGGAGCGACCGGCCGCACGGCTTCGCCTCCCTCGACGGCGGTACCACGGGGGGCGCCGGCGGCAAGGTCGTGACCGTCACCGACCAGGCCTCGCTGGTGCGGTACGCCTCCGCCGAGGAGCCCTACGTCATCCGCGTGGCCGGGGCGATCGACGTGGCGCCCTTCGGCTCGGACATCGCCGTGACCTCGCACAAGACGATCATCGGCGTCGGCGACACCGGCGAGATCGTCCACGGCGAGTTGCACCTCGGCCCCGGGACCAGCAACGTCGTCATCCGCAACCTGACGATCCGGGACTCCTACGTCGAGGGCGACTGGGACGGCAAGACCACCGACTTCGACGCGATCCAGATGGACACCGTCGACCACGTCTGGATCGACCACAACCGCTTCGAGCACATGGGCGACGGACTGCTCGACATCCGCAAGGACAGCCGGTACATCACCGTCTCCCACAACCAGTTCAGGAACCACAACAAGGCCCTCGGTATCGGCTGGACCACCAACGTCCGGACCGAGATCACCATCGACCACAACTGGTTCACCGGCACCAAACAGCGCAACCCCTCCGCCGACAACTGCGCCTACGCGCACCTCTACAACAACTACCTCTCGGCGCAGGTGGCCGACGGCGACCCCGTGTGGACGTACGGGAACTGGTCGCGCGGCCGGACGAAGATGGTCATCGAGAACAGCTACTACGACGGCGTCCAGCACCCCTACCAGGCCGACGCCACCGCCGAGCTGGTGCAGCGCGGGTCGATCCTGAAGAACGTCGGCGGACGGCAGGACGCCTGGGGCGACGCCTTCGACCCCCGGGACTTCTACCGCTACCGGCTCGACCCGGCCGCCGCCGTCCCCGCGCTGGTCACCCGGTTCTCCGGCCCGCAGAAGACGCTCGGCACCGACACCGTGCTGAACGTCCCCGCCGACCACGCGACCGTGCAGGCGGCCGTCGACGCCGTGCCCGCCGGCAACGACGGCACCCTCACGATCCGCATCGCGCCCGGCACCTACCGGGCCAAGGTCCTGATCCCCGCGAACAAGCCGAACCTGGTGCTGCGGGGGACTGGACAGGATCGCTCGGACACCGTCATCGTCTTCGACACGCCCGCCGCGAACGGCGGCTCCAACGGCAGCGCCACCGTGCGGATCCTCGCCAGTGACGTCACCGCCCGCAACCTCACCTTCAGCAACGACTTCGACGAGGCCGCAAGCGAGGTGAACGGCGAGCAGGCGCTCGCGATGAAGACCACCGGCGACCGGATCGTCTTCGAGAACACGGCCTTCCTGGGCAACCAGGACACGCTGATGACGGACAGTCCCAGGCTCGACGTCGTCAGCCGGGTCTACATCCGCGACTCGTACATCGAGGGCGATGTCGACTTCATCTACGGCCGGGCCACGACGGTGATCGAGCGTTCCCTGATCAAGGCGCTCAGCCGGGGCTCGGACAGCAACAACGGGTACATCACGGCCGCCTCCACCTGGAAGGGCAACCCCTACGGCTTCCTGATCACCCGGTCGAAGGTCGTCAGTGACGCGCCCGCCGGGACCTACCACCTCGGCCGGCCCTGGCACCCGGGCGGTGAGCCGGACGCCGTCGCCCAGGTGCTCTTCCGCGACACGGAACTGCCCGCCGCGATCAAGTCGTCGCCGTGGACCGACATGAGCGGCTTCTCGTGGAAGGACGCCCGGTTCACGGAATACCGGACGTACGGGCCCGGGGCCGGCGTCAGCGCCGACCGGCCGCAGCTCGACGCCTCACGGGCGTCGGCCCACACGGTCACCACGTACCTCGCGGGGACGGACGGCTGGGCGCCGCACAGCCGGCGCGCCGGCCACTGAGTCCGCTCCCGGAGACAGCACAGACCCCCACAACTTCATCACCCTCGTATCCAGCAGAAGAGAGCCGTTCCATGAAGATCAGCAACCGCAGAAGCAGGCGCGCCGCCGTGGCCGTCGCCCTGGGATCCGTCCTCGCGCTGACCGCCACCGCCTGCGGTGACGACGGCAGCGGTGCGGGCGGCGACAAGGGCTCCGAGGGCAGCGGCAAGGGCAAGGTCCTCTTCTGGGACAACAACGGCGGTGTCCGCACCGACATCTGGAAGGAGATCATCGCCGACTTCGAGAAGGCCAACCCGGACATCGAGGTCGAGTACGTCGGGATCGCCTCCACCGAGTACCAGTCCAAGGTCGACACCGCCATCCAGGGCGGCGGCCTGCCGGACGTCGGCGGGGTCGGCGCGGCCATGGCCGCCGGGTTCGCGGCCCAGAACACCCTGGAGCCGCTCGACGACCGGCTCGCCAAGTCCTCCCTGAACGGCAAGCTCAACGAGGCGATGGTCGAGTCGCTGAAGTCCGCCGGCGGCGGCGACGCCCTCTACTCGATCCCGACCTCCGCCAACAACGGTGTCCTCTACTACCGCACCGACCTGTTCGAGAAGGCGGGCCTGGACGCGCCGACCGACTGGGACAAGTTCTACGCGGCCGCCGAGAAGCTCACGAACAAGGGAAAGAACGAGTTCGGCTACACCATCCGCGGTGGCGCCGGCTCCATCGCGCAGGCCCTGGACGCGATGTACGGGCAGTCCGGGATCACCTCGTTCTGGGACGCGAGCGGTGAGAAGACCACCGTCAACGACCCGAAGAACGTCAAGGCGTTGGAGAAGTACGTCGGCCTCTACAAGAAGGTCACGCCGGCCGCCGACCTCAACAACGACTTCACCAAGATGGTCGCCCAGTTCGACTCCGGCACCATCGGCATGCTCAACCACAACCTGGGCTCCTACCAGGACCACGTGAAGGCGTTCGGCGTCGACAAGTTCCGGGGCATCCCGCAGCCGACCGGCTCCGACGGCAAGCGGGTCCAGGTCTCCAACCCGGTCGACGGGCTCGGGCTGTTCAAGAGCTCGAAGAACAAGGAAGCCGCCTGGAAGTTCATCGAGTTCGCCACCTCGCACGAGGAGAACTCCAAGTTCAACAAGTCGGCGGGGCAGGTGCCGTCGAACAACGACGCGGCCAAGGACGGCTGGATCTCCGAGGCCGAGCCGACCAAGCTCGCCGCCGCCGCGCTGACCGACGGATCCACCACCATCGTGCAGCTGCCGTACTACCTGCCCGACTGGAACACGATCTCCAAGACCGACAACGAGCCGGCCTTCCAGAAGGTGATGGACGGCCAGACCAGCGCGAAGGAGTTCCTGGACGCCCTGGCCGACCAGTTGAACAAGGCGCAGGCCGAATGGAACGAGCAGAAGGGCTGACCCTTTGCCGGTAGGCCGGGTCTCCCGGCCACCGGTTCGTCACTCGGCCGGTCGCGCAGTTCCCCGCGCCCCGATCTGGGGCGCGGGGCCTACTGGAAAGGCACCCGCACGTGTCACTCACCCGTAGACAGGTCACCACCGCGGCGCTCGCCGCCGTTCCGCTCGCCGTCGCCGCCACGGGGCCCGCGTCCGCCGCGCCGGCGCCACGCGGGGCCCGTCGGGAACGCACCCTCTACATCGCCGGCGACTCCACCGCCGCGCAGAAGTACGCCGACGCCGCCCCCGAAACGGGCTGGGGCATGGCGCTTGCGTTCTTCCTCCGCTCGGGGCTGAAGGTCTCCAACCACGCGGTGAACGGCCGTAGTTCGAAGAGTTTCATCGACGAGGGGCGCCTGGACGTCATCCTCGACGCCATCGGCCACGGGGACCTGCTCGTCATCCAGTTCGGACACAACGACTCCAAGATCGCGGACCCCACGCGCTACACCGAGCCGTGGACGACCTACCAGGACCATCTGCGCCAGTACATCGACGGCGCACGGGCCCGGGGGGCCCGGCCGGTGCTCGCGACCTCCGTCGAGCGCAGGAAGTTCGACGCGGCGGGCACCGCGCTGCCCACCCACGGCGCGTATCCGGCGGCGGCGATCGCGCTCGCCGCGCAGGAGGGCGTTCCGCTCCTCGACATCCAGGCGCTGTCCATCGCGCTGTGGCAGAGGCTCGGCGTCGAGGAGACCAAGAAGTACTTCAACTGGACCGCGACCGAGCAGGACAACACCCACTTCAACCCGCCGGGAGCCATCGCCGTGGCGCGGCTGGTCGCCTCCGAGCTGCTGCGGCGCCGGGTCCTCTCGCGGCTCGACGTGCGCCGGCTGACCGAGGAGATCCCCGACTCCTGGATCACCTGGCCCGAGGCGTAGCTCCCCGCGCGCGGCTTTCGCGTGCCCCCCAAGAACTCCCCCTTTGCTTCGAAAGGAACCACCTCCATGCGTCCTCATATCTGGCATGCTCACGCCATAACCGCCGTCATCGGCTGCACCGCCCTCGTCCTCGGCGTCACGGGCACCGGTGTCGCCCAGGCCCAGGGACGCGACCTCGGCCGGCAGGTGCTCGGCGCCGGTGACGGCTGGGGCTCGGCCGAAGGCGGAACCACCGGTGGCTCGACGGCAGACGCCGACCACGTCTACACCGTCACCACCTGGGCCGAGTTCAAGGCCGCGCTGCGGGACGGCGGTGACGCGCCGAAGATCATCAAGGTCAAGGGCATGATCGACGCCGTCTCCGAGGGGTGCGAGGCCTTCGTCGCAGGCGGCTACGACCTCCAGCAGTACCTCAAGGACTACGACCCGGCCGTGTACGGCAACGACGAGGTCGCCAAGGGCCCGCAGGAGGACGCGCGGGTCGCCTCCGCCGCCCGGCAGGACTCGGAGATCAAGGCCAACATCCCGAGCAACACCACCATCGTCGGCGTCGGCAAGCACTCCGGCATCCTCGGCGGCAGCATCCAGATCAAGGGCGTCTCCAACGTCATCATGCGCAACCTCACCATCGAGGCGCCGCTCGACTGCTTCCCCAAGTGGGACCCCACCGACGACAACAACACCGGCAACTGGAACTCCGAGTACGACGCCGTCGTCGTCTACGGCACCGACCACGTGTGGCTCGACCACAACACGTTCACCGACGGGCGCTACCCCGACAGCGAGCGGCCGGTCTACTTCGGCAAGGTCTTCCAGCAGCACGACGGGCTGACGGACATCGTGCGCGGCGCCAACCACGTGACCGTGTCCTGGAACCGCTTCCAGGACCACGACAAGAACATGCTGATCGGCAACAGCGACAGCACCGCCACCATCGACTCCGGCAAGCTCAAGGTCACCATGCACCACAACCGCTTCGACGGGATCCTCCAGCGCTCCCCGCGCGTGCGGTTCGGCCAGGTCGACGTCTACAACAACCACTACGTCGTCGGCGAGGCGCAGAAGTCCGACTACTACATCTTCGGCGTCGGCATCCGCTCGCAGCTCCACGCCAGCGACAACGCGATCACGCTGCCGGCGGGCGCGAGCGTCGGCAAGGCCCTGAAGAAGTGGAACGAGTCCCCGCTCACGGCCCGGAACAACTACGTCAACGGCAAGCCGACGGACCTGATCGCGGTCCACAACGCCGAGATCCCCACGGAGATCCTGCAGTCCGGCGCCGGGTGGACGCCCACCCTGCGCACGAAGGTCGACTCCCCGCGTGCCGTGCCGGGCATCGTCGGGAACGGCGCGGGTGCCGGGAAGGTGTGCTGATGGGGGGCTCCGGCCGCGGGGTCGGCAGACGGTCCCTCCTGACCGCCGCCCTCGGCACCACCCTCGCCCTCACCCTCACAGCCCCCGCCCGAGCCGCCCACGGTCGCCGCGTCTTCGGCCGGTACGGATCGCCCGCCGCCCGGCTCGACGCGCGGACCCTGTACGTGGACGCCGCCGGTGCCGGTGACTTCACCACCGTCCAGGCCGCGGTGGCTGCCGCTGGGGGTACCTCCCCGGCGGTCAGCACTGGGGGAGGCAGCGGGTACACGCTGGTCATCGCACCGGGCGTGTACCGCGAGACCGTCGCCGTCAGCGTCGCCCGTACCGGGATGACCTGGATCGGGGCCTCCGACAACGCCCGGGACGTGGTGGTCGTGTACGACAACGCGGCCGGTACGCCGAAGCCGGGCGGCGGCACCTACGGCACCACCGGGTCCGCCACGACCCTGGTGCAGGCCGACGGGTTCACCGCGCGGGACATCACCTTCGCCAACGACTGGCTGCGCGCCGACCACCCGGAGATCAGCGGCACGCAGGCCGTCGCGATCAAGGTGCAGGGCGACCGGGCGGCGTTCCTGCGGTGCCGGTTCCTCGGGCATCAGGACACGCTGTACGCCGACTCGATGGCCCTCGGCACCTTCGCCCGGCAGTACTTCCGCGACTGCTACGCCGAAGGGGACGTGGACTTCGTCTTCGGCCGGGCCACGGCCGTGTTCGAGCGCTGCCGCTTCCACACGCTGACCAGGACCGATCTGGGGTCCGCCCCGTACGGGTTCGTGTTCGCGCCCTCCACCGCGGGCGCCAACCCGCGCGGCTACCTCGTCACCGGCGGGCGGATCACCAGCGAGGCCCCGGACGCCTCCTACAAGCTGGCCCGCCCCTGGGTGCCCAGTTCGGACACCACCGCCCGGCCCATGCTCACCGTGCGCGAGAGTCACCTCGGGCGGGGGATCGACGCGGTCGCCCCGTACACGAACATGTCGGCCGGCTTCCCCTGGCAGGACCAGCGGTTCGCCGAGTACCGGAACATCGGGCCGGGCGCCGTCGTCTCCGTCCCCGAGAACCGGCCCCAGCTCACGCGCGCGGAAGCCGCGTCGGCGACCCGCGAGGCGTATCTCGGCGCCTGGACCCCGTGGGAGAGGTGCTGACATGCGCCGGCGCACCCTGCTCACCGGGCTCGCCGGTGGCCTGGCGGCCGTCGGCACCACCCCCGCCCTCGCCCACGGCCATGCCCGCAGGGTCCTGCACGTGCGGCCCGGCGGGTCCGTCCAGGCCGCCGTCGACGCCGTCACCGGCCCCGGGTGGACCGTCGTCGTCCACCCGGGGACCTACCGCGAGGTCGTCAACATCCCCGCAGAGAAAGGGGAGTTGATTCTGCGCGGCGCGTCCCGCGACCCCCGCGCCGCCGTCGTCGTCTTCGACCGGGCGGGCGGCACCCCGAGGCCCGAGGGCGGCACCTACGGCACCGCGGGCTCCGCCACCTTCACCTCGGCGGCGGCCGGGCTGACCGTACGCGACCTGACCCTCGCCAACGACTGGCTGCGCGCGGACCATCCGGACTACACGGGGACCCAGGCGGTCGCCGCGTACGTCACGGGGGACCGCTCGCACTTCGAGAACGTCCGGTTCCTCGCGCACCAGGACACCCTCTTCGCGGACACCACCGCGCTCGACGCCTTCGACCGGCAGTACTACCGGCACTGCCACATCGAGGGTGACGTCGACTTCGTGTTCGGGCGGGCCAGGGCCGTCTTCGACGCCTGCCACTTCCGCACGCTCCAGCGGGACGTGTCCTTCACCCCCAAGGGCATGGTCTTCGCCCCGGCCACCGCCCGCGCCAACCCCTACGGCTTCCTCGCCCTGCGCGGTCGGATCACCTCCGGGGCCGAGGACGCCGCGTACAAGATCGCCCGGCCCTGGGTGCCCTCGTACGAGACGACCGCCTGGCCCTCGCTGGTCGTGCGGGACACCTGGATCGGGCCCGGGATCGACGCGGTCGCCCCGTACACCAACATGCGGGAGGCCTACCCCTGGCAGACCATGCGCTTCGGGGAGCACGCCAACTCCGGTCCGGGCGCGGTGGTCGCGGTGCCGGAGAACCGGCCGCAACTGACGGACGCCGAAGCCGCGACGCACACGCGGCGGACGTACCTGGGGGACTGGCGGCCCTATGGCCACCGGTGAACCGGTGGGGCGGCGCGCTTTCGTGGCGGGCGCGGGAGCCGCCGCCCTCTTCGCGGGCGCCGGACCCGCCGAGGCCGCGGCACCCCTGGAAGGCACCCTCCCTGACTTCCATCCCCTCCTCAAGGACGAGCTCCGCTTCCCGCTCGCCTGGGGAACCTCGCCCATCCGTGACTTCCGCGCCTGGCGGCGGGCGGCACGGGCGAAGGTCGAGGAGCACCTGTTCGTCGCCCGGGACGACACCCCGTACGCCCCGGAGTTCGGCGAGCGGAGCACCCAAGGGGAGGGCTTCACAAGGGAGTTGGTCACCTTCTCCCTCAGCCGCTACGGCCGTGTCCGGGGTGCCCTGCTCACCCCGCACGGAACCGGGCCCTTCCCCGCCGTCCTCCTCCTGCACGACCACGGCGCCAGGTTCGACATCGGCAAGGAGAAACTGGTCCGGCCCTGGTCCGACGGGAGCCGGCTGCCCTCGGCGCAGGCCTGGGCCGACCGGTACTTCGACGGGCGGTTCGTCGGCGACGAACTGGCCCGGCGCGGCTACGTCGTCCTCGCCGTCGACGCGCTCGGCTGGGGCGACCGGGGCCCGGTCGCCTACGAGGAACAGCAGGCGCTGGCCGCCAACCTCTACCACCTGGGTTCGTCGCTTGCCGGACTCATGGCCAGGGAGGACGTGCGCGCGGCGGGCTTCCTGGCCGGTCTCGACCGGGTGGACCGGCGCCGGGTGGCCGCCCTCGGCTTCTCGATGGGCGCGTTCCGGGCCTGGCAGACGGCCGCGCTCAGCGACGACATCGCGGCCACCGTGAGCGTCTGCTGGATGACCGGGCTCAAGGAGGTCATGGTCCCCGGCAACAACATCCTGCGCGGCCAGTCCTCCTACTACATGCTCCACCCCGGGCTCGCCCGGCACCTCGACTTCCCCGACGTGGCGAGCATCGGCGCCCCCAAGCCGATGTTCTTCCTGAACGGCGGCCTCGATCCGCTGTTCCCCGCCGACGGCGTCCGCGTGGCCCACGACAAGCTGCGCGCCGTCTGGCGGTCCCGCCGCGCCGAGGAGCGGCTGCGGCTGAGGACCTGGCCGGACCTCGGTCATGTCTTCACCGCGCCCCAGCAGGACGAGGTCTTCGACTGGCTCGACTCCGTCCTGTGAGCGACCCCACCCGCACGAGAAAGGAACCGCTCTCCATGTCTCGTCGTACCACTCTCGCCCTGGGCACCGCCCTCGCCATCGGCGCCGGCCTGGCCGTGCTCCCCACCCAGGCGCACGCCGCCACGGTCGTCGTCGGCAACACCACCGACCTCTCCAACGCCATCAAGAACGCCACCGCCGGCACCACCATCCAGGTGCGCGGCGGCACGTACTACCCGACGGCGACCCTCCAGTCGACGGCCAACGGCAGTTCCTCCAGCCGGATACGCCTCCAGCCGTACGGCTCCGAGACCGTGAAGATCGACGGCTCGAACCTTCCCGCCGGCGGCTGGATCTTCAAGCTGACCGCCGACTACTGGACCGTCTCCGGGATCACCTTCCAGAACTCCCCGGACAGCGCGGTCGTCTGCCAGTCCTGCGCCTCCACGGTCTGGGACAACATCAGGACCATCAACGGCGGCGACTCCGGCTTCACGCTCACCGGGGACAGCACCACCGACAACACCGTCCGCAACATCGACTCCTACGGCCACTACGACGCGGCCAACCACGGGGAGAACGCCGACGGCATCGCGGTCAAGTTCGGATCCGGCTCCGGCAACCTCATCACCGGTGCCCGCCTCTACAACAACGCGGACGACGGCCTGGACTTCTGGTCCTTCTCCTCGCCCGTCACCGTCGAGCACACCTGGGCGATGGGCAACGGCAGGAACCGCTGGGGCGACTCCGCGTTCGCCGGCGACGGCAACGGCTACAAGCTGGGCGGCGACGGCGAGACCGTCGCCCATGTCATCAACAACTCGGCCGCCTGGGACAACGCGGGCAACGGTTTCACCGAGAACAGCAACAAGGGCGCCATCGTCATCAACCGCACCACCGCCTACGCCAACGCCAAGTGGGGCTACTACTTCGCCACCGGCGCGGCCCGTCTCGGCAAGAACCTGGCGGTGAGCAACAGCGGCGGCTCGGTCAACAAGGGCTCGTCGGTCGCGTCGTCCGGCAACAACTGGGACTCGGGCGTGTCGACCCCGGCCTTCCGCTCGACCAGCGCCTCGACGACGTTCAACGCCCGCTCGTCCAGCGGCACCCTGCCCGCGACCACCTTCCTGACCACGGGCAGCACCACCATCGGCGCGACCATGAACTGAACTGGGCCGCGAAACTTTCGAACAGTTTCGCGGGCGCGCGGCAACCCTTTCGCGCCGGGCGGCGACCAGGGGAACGAAGCGGGCCGGAGCGGCCCCTCCGGCCCGCTTCGTTCCCCGTCTCCCCGAGACGCGTCGCCTGCGAAAGGAACACCGTGCGTCACAGCCACGGACGCCATCGAAGAGCGCGAACCCTGTCGATCGCCGCCGCCGTGTCCGTCGCGGCGGGCGCGGGCGGCGTCCACCTCGGCCTCGCGCACGACGACGCCCGGGCCGCGGCCGCCACGGTCACGGTCACCGTCTCCGACACCGCGTCGCTGGAGTCGGCCGTCGCACACGCCGTCGCCGGTACGACGATCCAGGTGCGCGGTGGCACCTACCGGCCGGCACACACCCTGAGATCCACGGCGAACGGCACCGCCTCGGCCCGGATCACGCTCACCGCGTACGGCGACGAGAAGGTCAGGATCGACGGGTCCGGCCTGGCCGCCGGCTCCTGGCTCGCCGGGATCCACGGTGACTACTGGACGGTCTGCGGCCTCACCTTCCAGAACTCCCCGGCGCAGGGCTTCGTGGCCACGTCGTCGACCGGCGGGATCTTCGAGAACCTCGTCACCGCGGACAACGGCGACACCGGGTTCACCCTGCGCGGCGACGGCACCACCGACAACCTCGTGGCGAACCTGGACAGCCACGGCAACGACGACGCCGCCGGCCACGGCCGCAACGCCGACGGCATCGCGGTGAAGTTCGGCTCCGGCACCGGCAACAGGATCACCGGCGCCCGCCTGTACGGCAACGCCGACGACGGGCTCGACCTCTGGCAGTTCTCCTCGCCGGTCACCGTCGAGCACTCCTGGGCCTTCGGTAACGGCAGGGACCACCGGCCCGGCCCCGCGTCCGAGGGCCGGGGCAACGGGTTCGAGCTGGGCGGGGGAGGGGCGACGGCCGCGCACGCGGTCGACTCCAACGCGGCCTGGGACAACGCGCTCCACGGGTTCACCCGGGACTCCAACACCGGCGCGATCCGGCTGGACCGCAACACGGCCTACGCCAACGGGGAGAGCGGGTTCTCCTTCGCGGCGGGCACGGCCCGTCTGGCCCGCAACCTGGCGGTGGACAACGGGGCGGGCGGGGCCGAGCTGGGCCCGTCCACGATGTCCACCGCGAACAACTGGGACAGCGGCGTGAGCGCGCCGGCCTTCAGGTCGACGACCCCGACCACCGTGTACGGCGCGCGGCGGGCGGACGGGTCGCTGCCCGCCACCACGTTCCTGACCACGGGCTCCACCACCATCGGAGCGACGATGCGCTGAACCGCCGCACCACGCGCGCGAAGGCGCCCCCCGCCGGTCGTCACCGGCGGGGGGCGCTGTTCGTGCCGACCCCGAGGGGGGCTCCGGTCGGCACCGCCGCCGGCCGAGGGGGGCTCGGGCCGGCAGGTCCCCACGGGCGGACACCAGGCCCGGACCGAGGACGTCGTACTGACTGGTGTTCGAATGCCCTGCACCGACAAGGACGCCGTACGCGCACGTGTGGTTGTTCCCCCGGTCGTACGGGGATACCCGCGGCCGATCGCGCACGAACGCGTCCGTGACCCCGGTCCGTTCCGCAGCTGCGGTCATGCGCCCGATCCCCCGCTGGTGGTGACGACTGTGCCGCCTCCTGGTCGCCACCGGTGGGGAAAGGGTTGCCGCCGCCGCGGATCTTCCTACGAGTCGTCCTCGTCCTTGTCCTCGTCCGAGGAGCCCTTGTCGTCGTGGGCCTCGAAGTCGCCCGCCACCGCGAGGTCGTCGCCGCCCGCCTTCGCCGTCATCGCGTAGCGGTCGCCGCCCGCGTCCCGGCCGCCGCGCTCGTGGTTGTACTGCCCGGCGAAGACGAACTCGCCCTTGGGGACCGTACGGCCGTCCTTGAGCACCCAGGTGTAGACCAGGAACCCGTCGTCGGTGGCGACCGTGAGGTCGAAGTCCTGCTCCGGCAGCGAGCGCCAGGCGCCGGACGAGGTGACCCCGCCGGTCCGGGCGATCCGCAGCTGCACGGTCAGCTCGGTGAGCTGCTCGCTCGTCCTCAGGGTGAGATTGCTCTGCGCCCAGAACTCGTTGCTGTGCGGGTCGACCGAGCCGTCCGACCAGAGCGGACCGTCCGTCTCGTCCCCCGAGGAGGGCAGCGTCGGCGCGGTCGTCTCCTTGGCCGACGGGCTCTGCGACGGGGTCGAGCGGGGCTTCGTCCCCTGCTTCCCGCCGGCGCTCGGGCTCGGTCGGTCGGGAGGGATCGGGGCCCGGCTCGTCGCGGCCGGGGAGTCGACCGGGGTCGGGGAGACCACGACGGTCCCCCGGTCGGCCGGCGCCGTCTCCTCGCCCTTCACCGCGGAGGCGACCGCGTAGCCGCCCACCGCGAGCACACTCGCGACACCGGCGGTCGCCGTGACCACCCGCACCCAGCCCCACAGTGGCGGCCGGGTCACCTTGCGGCTCCGGCGCTCCTCGGGGGCCGCCATACCGCGCTCGATCCGGGCCAGGATGCGGGCGCGGTCGGGCTCGTGCGCCTCGGCCGACTCACGCAGCCGGGCGCGCAGATCCTCGTGCACGTCCCTCATCGGTCCCTTCCTCCACTGCCCGGCGCGCCCGCACCGGTCACACTCGCGCCCCTTGCGCCCCCGCCCGTGATGCCGGCGTGCATACGCCGTGGCGCGTTCTCGGTGCCGAGCAGCTTCTGCAGTTCGGCCATCCCCTTGGACGTCTGACTCTTCACGGTACCGACCGAGACACCGAGGGCCAGAGCCGTGTCCTTCTCCGAGAGGTCGAAAGCATGCCGCAGCACCACACACGCCCGCTTGCGGAAGGGCAGTCTGCGCAGCGCCGACTGGACGTCGACCACGCCGGGCACATCGGGATTCTCGGTCTTCTCCTCGCGCTGCGACCAGAACAGCGTGATCCTGCGGCGCTCGCGGACCGCACTGCGGATCCGGGTGCGGGCCAGGTTGGCGACGACGCCACGGGCGTACGCCACCGGATGGTCCGCCGCGCGGACCCGGTCCCAGCGGTGCCACATCGCGAGCAACGCGTCCGCGGCCAGATCGTCGGCGGCGTCCGCCTCACCCGTCAACAGGTGCGCGAGGCGGGAGAGTTCGGCATAGTGCCGTTCGAAGAAGGCGTGGAACTCCACGGAGGCTGCGTCGTCGACGACAGTGCCCACGGGACCTCTCTTCTCGCTGCGGCCACGGCAGCCCGTCCGGCTGCCTGTGCGAGTCATGTGAATGACATGTGATCGTCCGAGGCCGACCCCCGACGAGATCCGGAAGAGTAGCAGTGATCGTGAACGAGGTTCGTACGCGGCTTCGAACGCCGTCTTGCAGGGAGAACTCCGTTTTCGTAACACGGAGAAAACCTGAACCAGGTTCAACGGGGAAACAATCCAGCCAGCATCCGCGCGTAGTCCACGCATGTCACTAGGAGCACCGTTCATGTCCGACGCACAGAAGGTGGCCGACCGGCCCGCAGCCGGACCACCCGGGGCGAACAGCGTCGATCGCTTCTTCAAGATCAGCGCCCGAGGGTCCACCTTCACCCGCGAGATACGCGGCGGCCTCGCCACGTTCTTCACGATGGCGTACATCCTTGTCCTGAATCCCATCATCCTCGGCAACGCCAAGGACAAGTTCGGCCACACCCTCGACGGCGCCGAACTCGTCACCGCCACCGCCCTCGTGGCCGCGGTGATGACGATCATCATGGGCGTCGGCGGCAACCTGCCCCTCGCCCTCGCCGCCGGCCTCGGACTCAACGCGGTCGTCGCCTTCCAGATAGCCCCGCTGATGAGCTGGCCCGACGCGATGGGCCTGGTCGTCCTCGAAGGCCTGCTGATCTGCGTCCTGGTGGCCACGGGCCTGCGCGAGGCCGTCATGCACGCCATCCCGCAACCGCTCAAGCAGGCGATCAGCGTCGGCATCGGCCTGTTCATCGCCTTCATCGGTTTCGTCGACGCCGGTTTCGTCAGCCGCATACCCGACATCGCCGGCACCACCGTGCCGGTCCAACTCGGCGCCGGCGGCGCGCTGTCCGGCTGGCCCATCCTGGTGTTCTGCCTCGGCGTCCTGCTGACCGTCGCCCTGCTCGCCCGCAAGGTGCGGGGCGCGATCCTCATCAGCATCCTGACGATGACGGTCGTTGCGATCGTGATCAACTCGGTGGCCGACATCAAGAGCTGGGGCCTCACCACCCCGAAGGTCCCGGCCGACCTCGTCGCCGCCCCCGAGTTCGGACTGATCGGTGACTTCAGCCTGTTCGGCTCGTTCGGCGAGACCACCGTCATCACGGTCGTCCTGCTGATCTTCACGCTGCTGCTGTCGGACTTCTTCGACACCATGGGCACGGTCGTCGGCATCACCGCCGAGGCGGGCCTGCTGGACGAGGAGGGCAAGGTCCCGAACCTCGGCCGGGTCCTCCTTATCGACGGCGCCGCGGCCGTCGCGGGCGGCGCCGCCTCCTCGTCCTCCGCGACCTCCTACATCGAGTCCGCGGCCGGCGTCGGCGAGGGTGCGCGCACCGGCTTCTCCAACCTGGTCACCGGTGGCCTCTTCGCGGTGGCGCTCTTCCTGACCCCGCTGCTGACCATCGTCCCCATGCAGGCCGCCGCGCCCGCGCTCGTCGCCGTCGGCTTCCTGATGATGACCCAGGTCAAGCACATCGACTGGGACAAGTACGAGATAGCCATCCCGGCGTTCCTCACCATCGCCGTCATGCCGTTCACCTACTCCATCACCAACGGCATCGGCGCCGGCTTCCTCGCCTTCGTCCTCATCAAGACGGTCCTCGGCAGGGCGAAGGAGATCCACTGGCTGCTGTGGGCCACCTCGGCCCTGTTCCTCGTCTACTTCGCGATCAACCCGATCCAGCAGCTGTTCGGGGTGAAGTGACCCCGTTCGCCCGCTGACGGCGAAGGGCCGCTCTCCGGGGGGAGTGAGGGCGGCCCTCCTTTTCGGATGGTTCAGGGGTGCCTCAGTTCTTCAGCGCGGCCTCCATGACCGCCTTGGCCACCGGCGCCGCCAGCCCGTTGCCGCTGACCTCCGACCGGGCCGCGTTCGACTGCTCCACCACGACCGCGACGGCGACCTCCTTGCCGTCGGCCTTCGCGTACGACGTGAACCAGGCGTACGGCGTCTTGCTGTTGTTCTCGCCGTGCTGGGCCGTACCGGTCTTGCCGCCCACCCTCGCCCCGCTGATCCGCGCGTTCGTGCCCGTGCCGTCCTCGACGACCGTCCGCATCGCCGACTGCAACTGCTCCGCGGTGTCGGCGCTCATGATCTCCTTCGTGTCCGCGTCGGCGTCGTAGTCCTCCAGGACGTCGCCACCGCCGTCGGTGATCTGGGCCACCATGTGCGGCGAGACCAGCTCGCCGCCGTTCGCGATCGCCGCCGACACCATCGCCATCTGCAGCGGCGTCGCGGTGACGTCGTACTGGCCGATGCCCGTCAGGGCTGTGGAGGATTCGTCCATGTCCGAGGGGTAGACGCTCTCGTACGCCCGTACCGGCACGTCCTGCGTCCTGTCGTCGAAGCCGAACCTCTCGGCCATCGCCCGCACCTTGTCCTGCCCGAGCTTGACGGCCATCCTCGCGAAGACGTTGTTGCACGAGTACTGCAGCGCCGTACGGATGGTGGCGTTCGTGCAGGGCGCGCTCGGGTTCTCGTTCGACAACTCCGTGCGCGTGCCCGGCAGGGTGTACGGGTCCGGGCTGTCGGTCCTGGTGTCCACCGACGCGTACAGCCCGTCCTCCAGCGCGGCGGCCGCCACGACCAGCTTGAACGTCGACCCCGGCGGCAGCGGCTGGCGCAGCGCCCGGTTGGTCAGCGGCTTGTCCGGGTCTGCGTTCAGCTTCTTCCAGGCCGTACCGGCGGTGCCCGCGTCCGTGAGCGAGGACGGGTCGTACGACGGCGTCGACACCACCGCGAGGATCCGCCCGGTGGCCGGGTCGATCGCCACGGCCGCGCCCAACTTGTCGCCGAGGGCGTCGAACGCGGCCTTCTGCACGGCCGGTTCGATCGTGGTGATCACGTTGCCCGGCTCGGCCCGCTCACCGGTGACCGTGTCCATCACGGTCTTCAGCCGCAGGTCGGTGCCGTCGAGCAGGTCCTTGTAGACGCCCTCCAGCTGCGTCGGCGCGTAGGCCTGCGAGGCGTAGCCCGTGACCGCCGCGTACAGCTCGCCGTCCTTGTACGTGCGCTTGTACGCGAGGTCGCTGTCCTTCGTCCGGCCCGAACCGGTGACCGAGTCGCCCGCCACGACGATGTTCCCCAGCGGGGCCGCGTACATCTCGATCGCGTTGCGCCGGTTGTTCTGGTCGTCCGCGAGCGCCGTGCCTTCGTAGAACTGCACCCAGGTCGCCCTCCCCAGCAGGGCGAGCACGAGCAGCAGGATGAAGACCGCGGAGCGTCTGATCGTCTTGTTCATGGCACCCGGAAGGACGGCCGGGCGCGATCGCGCGTTCCCTCCGCCCGGTGTTCTCATGGACTCCTCATGAGACCGGGCTCGCGCCCGGGGCCGGGTCCGGGGCCGTGCCCGGGCGGCTCAGAGCCGCCGCGTCGCCAGTGTCAGCCGGTCCCGTGCGTCGAAGAGGGCGTCCTTGACCAGCTGCTCGTGGGCGGGCGTCAGCCGGGCCACGGGGACCGAGCAGCTGATGGCGTCACGGGCGGGCGTGCGGTACGGGATCGCCACGCCGAAGCAGCGCAGCCCGAGCGTGTTCTCCTCGCGGTCCACGGAGAAGCCCTGGTCGCGGATCTGGCGCAGCTCCTCGATGAGCCGCTCCCGGTCGGTGATCGTGTGCTCGGTCAGCGCGGGCAGGGTCTCCGGGAGCATCTTGCGGACCTGCTCGTCGGTGTGCGTGGCCAGCAGCGCCTTGCCGAGCGAGGTGGAGTGGGCGGGCAGCCGGCGGCCGACCCGGGTGAAGGGGCGCAGATAGTGCTGCGACTGCCGGGTGGCCAGGTAGACGACGTTCGTGCCGTCGAGGCGGGCCAGGTGGATCGTCTCGGTGGTGTCGTCCGACAGCCGGTCCAGCGTCGGCCGGGCCAGCGCCACCACCTCGTCGCCGTCGATGTAGGACGTGCCCACGAGCAGTGCCCGCACCCCGATGCCGTACCGGGTGCCCGTCGCGTCCGTCTCGACCCAGCCCAGCTCCACCAGGGTGCGGAGCAACATGTAGAGACTGGATTTGGGGTAACCGACGGCTTCCTGGACGGCCGCCAGGGAGTGCATTCCGGGGCGCCCGGCGAAGTATTCGAGCAGCTCAACGGTCCTCACCGCCGACTTGACCTGCGCTCCGCCGCCCGTCTCGACTGCCGACATCGCCCTTGACCCCTTCGTTGGACGGGAAATAGTCTCCGAGTGAGTATTCATCATCAGAGACAGCGTTCAGCATATCGAACGACCCTGGTGAATGACCCAGAAATACCCCTGGGAATTGACCCAGATATACGTGGAGGAACCCGCGGTGGCAGCAGCACCAGTCTGGAGTGTCGACCCCCGAACCGGGAAGCAGCGCGAGCAGGTTGCGGTGGAGGCCACAGCCCAGGAGGTGGACGCCGCAGTCCGCGCGGCGCACGCCGCCCGGGCCTCACTGGCCGACCGCGCGGTCCGCGCGGCCTTCCTGCGCTCCGCCGCCGACCAGCTCCAGGCGGCCAAGGACCAGCTCGTCGAGGTCGCCGACGCCGAGACGGCGCTCGGCCCGGTCCGGCTCACCGGTGAACTCGCCCGCACCTGCTACCAGCTGCGGGCCTTCGCCGACATCGTGGACGAGGGCGCCTTCCTCGACGTGGTGATCAACCACCCCGACGACACCGCCACCCCGCCCATCCCGGACCTGCGCCGCTACAAGGTCCCCCTCGGCGTCGTCGCCGTCTACTCGGCGTCCAACTTCCCCTTCGCGTTCTCCGTCCCCGGCGGCGACACCGCGAGCGCGCTGGCCGCCGGCTGCCCGGTGGTCGTCAAGGCCCACCCCGACCACCCGGCGCTGTCCGAGCTGGTCGCGATCGTGCTGCGCCGGGCCGCCGCCGAGCACGGCATCCCCGAGGGCGTCCTCGGCCTCGTGCACGGCTTCGAGGCGGGCGTCGAGCTGGTCAAGCACCCGCTCGTCACCGCCGCCGGCTTCACCGGTTCGGTACGCGGCGGCCGGGCCCTGTTCGACGCGGCCGCCGCCCGGCCCGTGCCGATCCCGTTCCACGGCGAGCTGGGCTCCCTGAACCCCGTGCTCATCACCGAGGCCGCCGCCGCCGAGCGCGCCGAGGCGATCGGCGCCGGGCTCGCCGGGTCGATGACCCTCGGCGTCGGCCAGTTCTGCGTGAAGCCCGGCCTGGTGCTGGCGCCCGCCGGTGACGCCGGTGACCGCCTGCTCAAGTCCCTCACCGACGCGGTCAGCGACGTCGGCTCCGGCGTCCTGCTGGACCACCGGATGCGCGACAACTTCCTCGCCGGTGTCGCCGAGCGCGCCGAACTGCCCGAGGTGGAGTCGCCGGTGACCGCCGGCGCGGGCGGCGACCACACCGTCAGCCCCGGATTCCTGACCGTCCCCGCGGAGAAGCTGGCGGCCGAGGGCGAGCACGACCTGCTCCTGGAGGAGTGCTTCGGGCCGCTCACGGTCGTGGCGCGCTACACGGACGAGGACGAGGCCAAGTCCGTGCTGTCCCGGCTGCCGGGCAACCTCACCGCGACCGTGCACGTGTCCGGTGAGGAGGCCGCCGAGGGCGGGCGCGGACCGGAGCTGCTGGCCGAGCTGACGCCGCTGGCGGGCCGCGTGCTCGTGAACGGCTGGCCGACGGGCGTGGCCGTGGCCGCCGCCCAGCACCACGGCGGGCCCTACCCGGCGACGACCTCCACGTCCACGTCGGTGGGCGGAACCGCGATCGAGCGGTGGCTGCGGCCGGTCGCCTACCAGGGGGCGCCCGAGGCGCTGCTCCCGCCGGAGCTGCGCGACGACAACCCGCTGGGGCTGCCGCGGCGCTTCGACGGCCGCCTGGAGCGCTAGCGGCGCAGGCGCTCGGCCCGCTCCGGGCCGAGCGTCGGACACGGTGGTTCACGCAGCTTCCCGCGCCCCCGAAAGGCCCACTGCCGTGGGCCGGGAGCTGCGAGAATCCCCCCATGGACGTCGACATACCCGAACTCCCGTTCCCGCTCCGTACGTACGGTCCCGATGGGCACTGGTCCTATGAGGACGGGGTGCTCACCGGGTGGGCCGGTGCCCGGCAGGACCGGTTCGTGCCGCCCACGGACGAGGGGCTCGACCCGAAATCGGACGCGCCCCGGCTGCTGGGGTCGCCGGAAGGGGACTTCCAGCTGATCGCGCGGGTCACGGTCGGTTTCGGCGCCGGATTCGACGCGGGCGTGCTGTACGTGCACGTGGGGGAGCGGGCCTGGGCGAAGCTCTGCCTGGAGTACTCGCCGGACGTGCCGACCGTGTGCACGGTGGTCACCCGGGGCCACTCTGACGATGCCAACTCCTTCACCGTGGAGGGCAGTTCGGTGTGGCTGCGGGTCAGCCGCACCGGCCGCGCCTTCGCCTTCCACGCCTCGCGCGACGGCAAGCACTGGACCTTCGTCCGCCTCTTCACCCTCGCCGGCGAACACGAGAGCGGCGCCGCCCTCGTCGGTTTCATGACCCAGTCCCCGATGGGCGAGGGCTGCGTGGTCACCTACGACGAGATCGAGTTCCGCCCGAACTGGCCCGAGGACCTGAGAAACGGCAGCTGAGGCGCTCCTCGGGCCCTCACGGTGACCGGAGACGGGCGTGGCCGGGAATGGGCCGAGCTGCTTGAACGTTCACCAATCGTGGAGGCGGGGGCCGTCTCCGTGCCCGCAGACCTGGAGAGAGCTGACACCATGCGCGTCGAGATCTGGAGCGACATCGCCTGCCCCTGGTGCTATGTGGGCAAGGCCCGCTTCGAGAAGGCGCTCGCTGCCTTCCCGCACCGCGACGGCGTCGAGGTGGTGCACCGCTCCTTCGAGCTCGACCCGGGCCGCGCCAAGGACGACATCCAGCCGGTCCTCACCATGCTGAGCAAGAAGTACGGGATGAGCGAGGCACAGGCCCAGGCCGGCGAGCACAACCTGCGCGAGCAGGCCGGCGCCGAGGGTCTCGCCTACCGGGCCGAGGGCCGCGACCACGGCAGCACCTTCGACATGCACCGCCTGCTGCACCTCGCCAAGGAGCAGGGACGCCAGAGCGAGCTGCTCCAGGCCTTCTACCGGGCGAACTTCGCCGAGGAGCGGTCCGTGTACGCCGACGCGGACGAGTACCTGGTCGAGCTGGCCGTGGCGGCGGGGCTGGAGGAGAGCGCGGTCCGCACGGTGCTCGCCGACTCCGGCGCGTACGCCGACGCCGTCCGCGCGGACGAGCGCGAGGCGGCGGAGCTGGGGGCGAACGGGGTGCCGTTCTTCGTGCTCGACCGCACGTACGGGGTGTCCGGCGCTCAGCCCGCCGAGGTGTTCGAGCGGGCGCTCACGCAGGCGTGGGGCAAGCGGCCCGCGCCCCTGAAGGTCGTCGCGGCCGGGGGCGCGGACGCCTGCGGACCCGACGGATGTGCCGTGCCGCAGTAGCCGCGGTGAGGACTGCGGCGCAGGTCAGCGGCCATCCATAAGCATCGCTTGGGGAAATCGCGCAGAACCTCTCCATGGACGTGGGATGCGCGGGGGCCCCAAAGTGGAGCCATGGAGACCTTCGAGAGCCTGGTCCGGACCGAGTTCGCCCCGAAGAACACCTATCTGAACACCGCGAGTACGGGACTGCTGCCGGCCCGTACGGTCGACGCGATGAAGGCCGGCGTGGACTCGGTCGCGGCCGGGCGGCCGCAGGACATGTTCGCCGACGTGGAGGCCGCGCGGGCGGCCTTCGGGCGGATCGTCGGGGTGCCGGACAGCCGTGTGGCGGCCGGCGCCTCGGTCGCCGTCTACAGCGGACTGGTCGCCGCCTCGCTGCCCGAGGGCGCCGAGGTGCTGACCGCCGAGTCCGACTTCACCTCCCTCGTGAACCCCTTCCACGTGCGCGGCGACCTCAAGGTGCGCCAGGTCCCGCTGGAGCGCGTCGCCGAGTCGGTGCGCCCCGGCACGGCGCTCGTCGCGGTCAGCGCCGCCCAGTCCGCCGACGGCCGGATCGCCGACCTGGCCGCGATCCGGGAGGCCGCGCTGACCCACGGCGCGCGTACGTACGTCGACGCGTCGCAGTCCGCCGGCTGGCTCCCGATCGAGGCGGACGCGTACGACTACGTCGTCTCCGTCGCCTTCAAATGGCTCCTCTGCCCGCGCGGAGTGACCTTCCTGGTCGTTCCGGAGGACCTCGGCGGCCTGACCCCCCTCTTCGCCGGCTGGGTCGCGGGACAGGAACCGTGGGACAGCTGCTACGGCCCGGTCGAGGAACTCGCCCGCTCCGCCCGCCGGTTCGACGAGAGCCCGAGCCTGTTCTCGTACGCCGGCGCACGCCGGTCTCTGGCGCTGATCGAGGAACTGGGCGTCTCGCGCGTGCGGGACCACGACCTGGCGCTGGCCGACCGGTTCCGCGCGGGCGTGGCCGGCCTCGGCCACGAGCCCGTTCCGGCGCCCGGATCGGCGATCGTCTCGGTGCCCGGACTCGGCCACCGGCAGGCGGAACTGAGCCACGCGGGCGTCGAGGTCTCCGATCGCGCGGGCCATCTGCGGGCCGCCTTCCACCTGTACAACACGCCCACGGATGTCGACCGCGTCCTGGACGTCCTGTCCGGCTGAGTTCACGAGACCCACTGGCGCGGGACCGGGCGAGGGCGCTAGGAAGGCTTCACGAGGTGGTGGTGCCGGTGGAGCCGACGCTCGAACAGCCGTCCATCGATGTGGAGTTGCATCGGCGGCTGGTGTACGGGGACGAGTCCGCGCTGCGTGAGGCGTACGCGGTGTACGGGGGACTCGTCCGGCGGGTGGCCGCACGGGTCACCCGCAGCCCGGCGGCCGCCGAGGACGTGGCGCAGGAGGTCTTCGCCCAGCTGTGGAGCAGGCCGTACGGCTTCGACGCGCGCCGGGGCTCGCTGCGCACCTGGCTCTCCATGCTCGCCCACCGGCGGGCCGTGGACTGGGTGCGCGACGAGGCCCGGCACCGCAGGGACGCCCGCGCGGACGACTCCGCGCTGCACGCCGTCCCCGACCCCCGGCCCGGCCCGGACGAGGCGGTCGTCGACCGCGAGCGCTCCCTGCTGCTGCACACCGCCCTCGCCGGACTCCCGCGCCCCCAGCGGGAGGTGGTCCACCTCGCCTACTTCGCGGGCCGCACCTACCGTCAGGCCGCCGTCGAACTGGGCATACCCGAGGGCACCGCGAAGACCCGGCTCCGCTCGGCCCTGCGCACCCTGGCCCGTTCCCTCGCGGACCCACCGGACCCGGCGGCGGTGAGGGGCGCGTGATGGGGGCGTACGTGACCGCCGGGACCGCGCCGGTCGTGCGTATCGTGGACGGGGCAGGGCGAAAGGGCGGCGCGCGATGACCAACGACCACGACGGGGTGCGGGAGCTGCTGGCCGCCTGGGCGGTCGGCGCGCTGCCCCCCGGCGACCGGCGGGCGGTCCCCCTGCACCTGGCCGGCTGCGAGTCGTGCGCGGCGGAGGCCGAACGGCTCCGCGACACCGTACGCCTGCTGGACGGCGGGCCGGTCCCCGCCCGTGACGGTGCCGACGCCCCGGACACCGGTGCCGACGGCGTCCTCGCGCCCGCCCTGCGCTCCCGCCGCCCCCGCGCCGCCGAGATCGCCCACCACGCCGCCCCCTACGCCGCCGCCGTGGCCGGACTCCAGGCGCTGGTACCGGAGGTGGACGGCCGCTGGGGCACGCCGGTGGTGCACGACTGGGACGCGCACGCCACGGTCGCGCACCTCGTCGCCGCCGACGAGCACCTCGCCGTACGCCTCGGCCTGGACTCGCCCCTGCCCGCCTCGCACATTCCGGAGGGGATGCCCGCCGGGGAGGCCTGGGCCCGGCGCACCGCCGACGTCATCGCCCACGAGCACGGGCGCACCCCCCAGGAGACGGTCGCCACCTGGGCCGCACAGGCCGCCGCGCTGCTGGCCACCCCCGAGGCCGCCGACCCCGAACTCGCCGCCCGCCCCGTCTCGGTGATGGGCCTGCGGCTGCCGGTCGCCGACCACTTCGTGGTCCGCGCCTTCGAGGCATGGATCCACACGGACGACATCGGCCGCGCGCTCGGTCTCCCCGTCCCCCCGCCCCCGGACGAACACCTCTGGTCCCTGGTCCGCCTTGCCGTCCGCATCCTCGGCCTGGCCCTCCACGACGCGGCCCCCGTCCTCCTGGAGGTCACCGGCCCCACCGGCACCAGCTGGATCCTCGGTGACGACACCGGTCCCGTACGGGCCGAACTCACCCTGGCCCCGGTGGACTTCTGCCTCCTGGTCGGTGGCCGTCACACCCCGGGGGGCGTCCCCAGAGGCATCACGGGCGACGAGGCCGCCGCCCGGAACGTGCTGGACAGGGCGGCGTCACTGGCCTGGCTGTGAACGCGCGAAAGGGCCGGGCGGCCGCTCAGGGGCAGCGGCCGCCCGGCCCGGCCCGGGTGACGGTGAGGTCACCGCACGGGCCCGGATCCGGTGCTCAGCGCACCGGGGTGAAGTCTCGCGCGCCGATGAACTCGGGCCGCCGTACCGGCGCCGAGAACGGCTCGACCGCCGTGTTCTCCACGCTGTTGAAGACGATGAAGACGTTGCTGCGCGGGAACGGCGTGATGTTGTCGCCGGAGCCGTGCATGCAGTTGCAGTCGAACCAGGTCGCCGAACCGGCCTTGCCCGTGAACAGCTTGATGCCGTACTCCGAGGCCATGGCCGTCAGCGCCTCGTCGGACGGGGTGCCGGCGTCCTGCATCTGCAGCGACTTCTTGTAGTTGTCCTTCGGGGTGGCCCCCGCACAGCCGAGGAACGTCCGGTGCGACCCCGGCATGATCATCAGGCCGCCGTTGGTGTCGTGATTCTCGGTCAGGGCGATCGAGACGGACACCGTCCGCATGTTCGGCAGACCGTCCTCGGCGTGCCAGGTCTCGAAGTCGGAGTGCCAGTAGAAGCCGGAGGCACCGAACCCCGGCTTGACGTTGATCCGCGACTGGTGGACGTAGACGTCCGAGCCGAGGATCTGCCGGGCCCGTCCGACGACCCGCTCGTCGCGCACGAGCCGGGCGAAGATCTCGCTGATCCGGTGCACCTCGAAGACCGACCGGATCTCCTGCGACTGCGGCTCGACGATCGAGCGCTCGTCGGCGCGGATGGCGGGATCGGCGACGAGCCGCTCCAGCTCCTGCCGGTAGACGGCGACCTCGTCCGGCGCGATGAGCTGCTCGACGGGCAGGAAGCCGTCGCGCTCGTAGGCCTGGAGTTCGGCGAGGGAGACCGGGCCGGGCGTGGCCGGGGAGCCCCAGACGACCGGGTCCTGACGCGGGACCGACACCTCGGTGGCCCCACGGCTGGGGTAGAGGTCGGGCAGGGTGGTGGCAGTGTTCATCGTGGTGGTCGTGGTCATGGTGATGTCACACCTCCTCGGGCTCGGTGAGCAGCGGGTAGACGCCGTTCTCGTCGTGGTCCTCCCGGCCGGTCACGGGCGGGTTGAACACGCAGATGCAGCGGAAGTCCTCCTTCACCCGCAGCGTGTGCCGCTCGTGCCCGTCGAGGAGGTACATGGTGCCGGGCGTGATCGTGTAACTCCGCCCGTTCTCCTGGTCGGTGAGCTCGGCCTCGCCCTCGACGCACACGACGGCCTCGACGTGGTTCGCGTACCACATCGACGTCTCGGTCCCCGCGTACAGGACCGTCTCGTGGAGGGAGAAGCCGACCCGCTCCCGGGCGAGCACGATCCGCTTGCTCTCCCAGGTGCCGGACGCCGACTTCACATGCCGGTCGGTTCCTTCGATGTCCTTGAACGAACGGACGATCACGGTGTTGCGATGCCTCCTAGTTAGGTGCTTCAGGTGCTTCAGGTGCTCGGGGTGGTCCGGTGCGGTCTCAGACCGTCTCCCGCACGGCCCGGGCGAGGACGCGCAGCCCCTCGTCCAGTTCCTCGGGGGTGATGGTGAGAGCGGGCAGCAGTTTGACGACCTCGCTCTCCGGGCCGGACGTCTCGATCAGCAGCCCCAGCTCGAAGGCCCGGTGGGCGACCCGTCCCGCGCGGGCCTTGTCGTGGAACTCCAGGCCCCACACCAGGCCGCGGCCCCGGTACTCCTTCACGTCGGCGAGGTTCTCCTCGGTGATCGAGATCAGCGCCTCCTCGACCTGCTCACCGCGCGCCCGGGTCTGCTTCTCCATGGCGGAACCGTCCGCCCAGTACGCCTCCAGGGCGGCCGTCGCCGTCACGAACGCCGGGTTGTTGCCGCGGAAGGTGCCGTTGTGCTCGCCCGGCTCCCAGATGTCCAGCTCCGGCTTGAACAGGCACAGCGACATCGGCAGCCCGTAGCCGCTGATGGACTTGGAGACGGTCACGATGTCGGGGGTGATGCCCGACTCCTCGAACGAGAAGAAGGCACCCGTGCGACCGCAGCCCATCTGGATGTCGTCGACGATCAGCAGCATGTCCTGCCGCTCGCACAGCGCGGCCAGCGCCCGCAGCCACTCCGGGCGGGCGACGTTGATGCCGCCCTCGCCCTGCACGGTCTCCACGATCACCGCGGCGGGCTTGTTCAGCCCGGAGCCCTGGTCCTCCAGCAGTCGCTCGAACCACAGGAAGTCCTCGACCGTGCCGTCGAAGTAGTTGTCGAAGGGCATCGGGGTGCCGTGCACCAGCGGGATGCCCGCCCCGGCCCGCTTGAAGGCGTTGCCGGTCACGGCCAGCGAGCCGAGCGACATGCCGTGGAAGGCGTTCGTGAACGACACGACCGACTCCCGGCCCTTCACCTTCCGCGCCAGCTTCAGCGCCGACTCCACCGCGTTGGTGCCCGTCGGACCCGGGAACATCACCTTGTACGGCAGGTCGCGCGGTCGCAGCACCAGGTTCTGGAAGGACTCCAGGAACGCCCGCTTGGCGGTCGTCGACATGTCGAGCCCGTGGGTGACGCCGTCCCGCTCCAGGTAGTCGATGAGCGCGCGTTTGAGTACGGGGTTGTTGTGGCCGTAGTTGAGTGAACCGGCGCCGGCGAAGAAGTCCAGGTACGTGTGGCCGTCCTCGTCGAACATGCGGCTGCCCTGCGCGCGGTCGAAGACGGTGGGCCAGCCGCGGCAGTAGCTGCGCACCTCGGACTCCAGGGTCTCGAAGACGCTCAGGTCGGGCTGGGTGATGGTCACGTCGAATCGCTCCTCGGTGCGTGGGGGGAGGGAGAGGAAGGGGGGAGGGGGAGTGCGGGTGGTGCTCAGAAGGACAGCGGTCCGATGCGGTGGAGCATCTCGGGCGGGTGCGGGCCGTCCGGGAAGTCCCCCGCCTCGAACAGCACCGTGCGCTCGATGTCCGCGCCATGACGGGCGGCGAACCCGGCGAACAGACGCTCGGAGGCGGTGTTGCCCGGCGTGATGGTGGTCTCGACGGTGGTCAGGGGGTGCCGTCGTGCGACCCGCTCGGTCAGTCCGTCCAGCAGCGCCGCCGCGAGGCCGAGCCCCCGGTGCGCCTCGTCGACGGCCACCTGCCACACGAGCAGGGTGTCCGGCCGCTCGGGCCGCACATACCCGGTCACGAACCCGACCGGCTCTCCGGAGTCGTCCCGCGCCACCACCGAGGTGTCGGCGAAGTCCCGGCACCACAGCAGATAGCTGTACGAGGAGTTCAGGTCGAGGGCTCCGGAGTCCCCGGCGATGCGCCACAGCGCAGCGCCGTCCGCCACGCTCGGGCGGTCGATCCGAATCCCTTCTGCGATTTTCTGAGGGGCTTCCAGGGGTTGGGTGTGCAGGTCTGCTTGTGCGGCGGTCATGCGGCTTGAATTTACCCAGCGGAAATTCGAATTGCATCGCCCTGCGGGGTTACGTATGCGCCGAGCGCGTGTTATCACGCGGGCGCGAGCGCTCCGTCGAACCCGGGTGGATCTGATGCTTTTCGTCCGGAAATTACCGTACGAAAGGGGCGCGCTGTGGAGTCGGTCACACAGGTGAAACCCTCACGAGATCTGCTCGAATTACGCCCCACCGCGTTCGCGAAATCTTTGCGTTTAGGGAAGGGCGGAGCGGGCAGAAGAATACGGGGTTCTACCCGCTGAATTCACTGAATTGCCCCGTGGAAGATATCGGAAATTCCAGAGGGGCCTTTTCGCGCCCAGCTGTCCGCCGCGCTACGCCCAGGCCTGCGCCGCCGCGCGGCGGGCCCCTTCCGGATCGACCGTCCCGCCGTGCTCGGCCAGCGCCGCTCCCAGCCCGGCGAGGGCCGCGTGCACGACCTGAGGGGTCGCGTCGGCGCCGTAGTGGTTCACGCGGATCATCTCCGAGGCGAGGGTGCCGCCGCCCGCGGCCAGCGGCAGGGCCGGGTCCGCGGCGAGCGCCTTGGCGACCAGCTCCGCCGCGTCGGCCCCTGCGGGCGCCCGCAGGGTCGTGGCCACGGGCGCCGCGTCGGCCGCCGCGTGGACGTACGGCTCCAGACCGCCGCCCAGCGCGAGCGCCCCCGCCCGGGTCGCCGCGGCGGCGGACGCGTGCCGGGACATCACCGTGTCGAGCCCCTCCGTCTCGACGCGCTCCAGACACGCCTCCAGCGCCAGCATCTCCAGCTGGGCCGGCGCGTGCAGGAGCGCGCGGCGGCCGCCGTCGATCCAGCGCTCCTTCCAGTCCAGCAGGGAGAGGTAGGAGCGGCGCGGGGCGCGCGGGTTGGCCGCCATCCGCGCCCACGCCCGCTCGCTCACGGAGATCGCCGACACCCCGGCCGGCCCGCCCATGGCCTTCTGTGCGCCGATGACGCACAGGTCGACACCCCACGCGTCCGGCAGTACCGGCTCGGCGCCGACGGAGGCGACCGCGTCCAGGTAGAACAGGGCGCCCTGCGCGCGGACGACCTCGCCGATCTCCGCCACGGGGTTGGTGTTCCCGGTCGCCGCCTCGGCGTGGACCAGTGAGACGAAGTCGATCGCCGGGTGCGCGGCGAAGGCCTCCCGGATCCGCGCGGCCGTGACCGCCGTGTGGAAGGGGACGGCCAGGTCGATCACGCTCGCCCCGCAGTCCCGCAGCCAGTCGCCGAAGGTCTGCCCGTACGGGCCGGTGATCACGTTCAGCGCGGTCGTGCCGGGCCCGGCGGCCCCGCGGATCGCGCCCTCCAGCGGCAGCAGCGCCTCGCCCTGGGTGATCACGACGTCCTGCGTGGTGGAGAGCAGCCGGGCCACCCGGTCCTCGATCGACGCGAAGTGTGCCGCGCTCAGCGGGGCCAGATCCAGAAACGGGTGTGTCACGGGGTGCTCTCTTCACCTATGGGGTAGATGGTGTCGAGGGTACCGACGGCACCCTCGCCCCCCTCACCGGCGACATCCGAGGTCAAGAGGCCCGGTACCCATCGGATTGGTTTGGGGAAGTCAAACATCTCCTTATAATCGGTTGTCTCAAGTCCCCTTACAGGAGGTCTCCCCGTGAACTCGGTCCTCGGACGCCGGACCCGCACCCTGGCCGCCACCACCGCCGCGGCCGGACTGCTGCTCGTGGCCGGCTGTGGCTCGGAGGGCGACGGCGGCAGCGGCGGCACCAAGACCGCGGCCGGCGGGGTCGAGCTGGTGAAGGCCGGTCAGCTCACGACCTGCACGCACCTGCCGTACCCGCCCTTCCAGTCGGAGATCGACGGCAAGGTGCAGGGCTTCGACGTGTCGCTGATCGACCTCGTCGCCGAGGACCTCGGTGTGAAGCAGGACATCATCGACCAGCCCTTCGAGAACTTCAAGACCGGCGGATCCCTCAACTCCGGCCAGTGCGACCTCGCCGCGGCCGGTATGACGATCACCGACGAGCGCAAGAAGAACGTCGACTTCTCCGACCCGTACTTCGAGGCCACCCAGGCCGTCCTTGCCGACAAGAAGGCCGGCATCGCCTCCTTCGCCGACCTCAAGGGCAAGAAGGTCGGCACCCAGGCGCAGACCACGGGCGAGGACTACGCCAAGAGCAAGGGAATCGACTCGGTCTCCTTCGAGTCCTCCGACGCCGTCCTCAACGGCCTGCGCACCAAGCAGGTCGACGCCGTGATCATCGACTACCCGGTCGTCCAGGGCTGGCTCAAGGACAAGGCGAACGCCGCCGCCTTCGAGGTCGCCGAGCAGATCAACACCGGTGAGGAGTACGGCTTCACGGTGAAGAAGGGCAACACCAAGCTCGTCGCCGCCATCAACAAGGCGCTGTCCGAGGCCAAGTCCGACGGCACGTACAAGAAGCTGTACGAGCAGTGGATCGGTCCGTACGACGAGGACGCCGCCTCCGCCTCCCCGTCCGCCTCATGAGCGTGGCCGACCCCGACACACCGCTCCAGCCGCGGAAGAAGGGCCTGAGCCGGAGCCGTAGGCGCGCTCTCTCCCAGGGCGCGCAGTACGTGCTGTTCGTCGCGGCCGTCGTCGCCTTCGCGGTGTCGGCCGACTGGGCCCGGCTGAAGAACCAGTTCGCCCAGTGGGACATCGCCGAGCAGATGTTCCCCGAGGTCATCACGCTGGCGCTGAAGAACACCGTGCTGTACACGCTGTCCGGCTTCGTGTTCGGGCTCGTCCTCGGCATGGTCGTCGCGCTGATGCGGCTGTCGTCGGTGGGCCCGTACCGCTGGTTCGCCGGCGTGTACATCGAGATCTTCCGGGGCCTGCCCGCCCTGCTGATCTTCATCTTCATCGGCGTCGCCGTCCCGCTGGCCTTCCCCGGCACGGAGATCCCCGGCGGCACCTACGGCAAGGTCGCCCTCGCGCTCGGTCTGGTGGCCGCCGCGTACATGGCGGAGACGATCCGCGCGGGCATCCAGGCGGTCCCCAAGGGGCAGCTGGAGGCGGCCCGTTCGCTGGGCTTCTCACCCGCGCGCGCGATGGTCTCGATCGTCATCCCGCAGGCGTTCCGGATCATCCTCCCGCCGCTCACCAACGAACTGGTGCTCCTGTTCAAGGACTCCTCGCTCGTGCTGTTCCTCGGCGTCACGCTGGAGGAGCGCGAACTGTCCAAGTACGGCCGCGACCTGGCCAGTACCACCGCCAACTCCACGCCGATCCTGGTCGCGGGCCTGTGCTACCTGCTGGTGACCATCCCGCTCGGCTTCGTCGTACGCCGTATGGAGGCCAAGGCCCAGGAGGCCGTGAAATGACCGAGAAGACCCTCGGCGGGACGTCCCCCGGCGGGCGCGCGGAGATCGAAGTACGCGGTCTGCACAAGTCGTTCGGCACCAACGAGGTACTGAAGGGCATCGACCTGGAGATCGGGCGCGGCGAGGTGGTGTGCGTCATCGGCCCGTCGGGCTCCGGCAAGTCGACCCTCCTGCGCTGCGTGAACCTCCTGGAGGAGCCGACGAAGGGCCAGGTCTTCGTCGGCGGCACCGAACTCACCGACCCCGACGTCGACATCGACGCGGTACGCCGCCGGATCGGCATGGTCTTCCAGCAGTTCAACCTCTTCCCCCACCTCACGGTGACCGAGAACCTCACGCTGCCGCAGCGCAGGGTGCTCAGGCGCGGCAAGGCCGACGCGGCGAAGGTGGCCGCCGAGAACCTGGAGCGCGTGGGCCTGTCCGAGAAGGCGGACGCCTACCCGGCCTCGCTCTCCGGCGGCCAGCAGCAGCGGGTCGCGATCGCCCGCTCGCTGTCGATGGGCCCCGAGGTGATGCTCTTCGACGAGCCGACCTCCGCCCTGGACCCGGAGCTGGTCGGGGACGTCCTGGCGGTGATGCGCATGCTCGCCCGGGAGGGCATGACCATGATGGTCGTGACGCACGAGATGACGTTCGCGCGGGAGGTCGCCGACCGGGTGGTCTTCATGGACGGCGGGGTCGTCGTCGAGGACGGCACCCCGGACCAGGTCATCGCCCACCCGAGCCACGAGCGGACCCGCCACTTCCTCTCGCGTCTGCTGGACCCGGCGATGGCGGACGTGGAAGAGGAGGACGACAGCGCCCCGTAGGACGCCCGGCGGCCGCTCACGCACCCGCGGTCGACAGGGCGCCCCGGGGGAGCCTTATCGTGCGGGCATGAGCGATCGCGCGGTGCTGCACGTGAAGGGGCGGATCCTCGTCGGTCCGCAGGACGTCCGCGACGAACTGTGGGTCGTGGACGGGCGCATCTCCTACGACCGTCCGCACGGCGCCCAGGACGTCCGTACCGTCGAGGGCTGGACGCTCCCCGGCCTGGTCGACGCCCACTGTCACGTGGGCCTCGGGGCGCACGGCCCCGTCCCCGAGGACATCGCCGAGAAGCAGGCCCTGACCGACCGCGAGGCCGGCACCCTGCTGATCCGCGACGCGGGTTCCCCCTCCGACACCCGCTGGATCGACGACCGCGACGACCTCCCGAAGATCATCCGGGCCGGCCGTCACATCGCCCGCACCCGGCGCTACATCCGGAACTTCGCCCACGAGATCGAGCCGGAGGACCTCGTCGCGTACGTCGCCCAGGAGGCCCGGCGCGGCGACGGCTGGGTGAAGCTGGTGGGGGACTGGATCGACCGGGGCGTCGGCGACCTGACCGCGTGCTGGCCCCGGGAGGCCGTCGAGGCGGCCATCGCGGAGGCGCACGTGCTGGGCGCCCGGGTCACCGCCCACTGCTTCGCGGAGGACTCCCTGCGGGACCTCGTCGAGGCGGGCATCGACTGCGTCGAGCACGCGACGGGGCTGACGGCGGACCTGATCCCGCTCTTCGCCGCCCGCGGGGTCGCCATCGTCCCCACCCTCGTCAACATCGCCACGTTCCCGGCCATGGCGGACGGCGGCGAGGCCAAGTTCCCGCGCTGGTCCGCCCACATGCGCCGGCTGCACGAACGCCGCTACGACACGGTCCGCGACGCCTACGACGCCGGCATCCCCGTCTACGTCGGCACCGACGCCGGCGGCTCCCTCGCCCACGGCCTGGTCGCCGCCGAGGTCGCCGAACTGGTCACCGCCGGGATCCCGCCCGTCGAGGCCCTCGCGGCCACCACCTGGGCCGCCCGCGACTGGCTGGCCCGCCCCGGCCTCACCGAGGGCGCACCCGCCGACCTGGTGGTCTACGCGGAGGACCCTCGCACGGACGTACGCGTCCTGGCGGCGCCGTCGAGGGTGGTCCTCGACGGACGGGTGGTCGGCTAGGAGCGGCGCCACCACCGGCCGCCCCTTTCCTGCTCTCGCTCAGCGGTCCGCCAGCGTCATCGCCCGGTCCAGCGCCTGGAGGAAACCGTTGACCGTGACCCGGTCGCGGACCGCCAGGCGCAGCCACTCCTCGTCCAGCCCCGGGAAGGTGTCGCCCCGCCGGACGGCATAGCCGAGGCTGCGCAGATGCCGTCGTACGGCGGCCGCGCGGGGCAGCCGCATCAGCACGAACGGGCCCTCGGCCGGCTCGGCCACGACCAGCCCGTCGGGGGCGAACTCCCGCAGGCCGGCGACCAGATGGTCCCGGTCGGCGGCGATCCGGCGGGCCGCGTCGGCGGCCTCCGCGAGCGCCCGGTCCGACACGCACGCCTCGGCCGCCGCGAGGGCGGGCGTCGACACCGGCCACAGGGGCTGCGCCCGCTCCAGCTCGGCGATCGTCCCGGGGGCGGCGAGGACGTACCCGATCCGCAGGCCGGCCAGGCCCCAGGTCTTGGTGAGGCTGCGCAGGACGACGAGGCCGGGCACGTCCGTCCGCCCGGCCAGCGCCTCACGCTCCCCGGGCACCGCGTCCATGAACGCCTCGTCGACCACCAGGGTCCGCCCGGGCCGGGCCAGTCGGGCGACGGACGCCGCCGGGTGCAGCACCGACGTCGGGTTGGTCGGATTGCCGATGACGACCAGGTCCGCGTCCTCGGGCACGGCCGCCGGGTCCAGCCGGAAACCGTCCGACGCCCGCAGCAGCACCCGGTCCACCGCGTGCCCGGCGTCCCGCAGCGCGGCCTCGGGCTCCGTGAACTGCGGGTGCACGACCACGGGCCGACGGACCTTCAGGGCGCGGGCGAGCAGCACGAACGCCTCGGCGGCACCCGCCGTGAGCAGCACCCGGTCCGCCGGCAGCCCGTGCCGGGCCGCCACAGCCTCCCGCGCCGTCCGCCCGTCGGGGTAGGCGGCCAGCCCGGTCAGCGACCCGGCTATCCGCTCCCGCAGCCAGTCGGGCGGGGTGCCGGCCCGGACGTTCACGGCGAGGTCGACGAGTCGCGCCCCGTCGTCGCGCACCTCGGCGTCGCCGTGATGGCGGAGGTCGTGCCCCGCGTGCCGGGGGGCGTGGCCGTTCTCGGTGCCGGGTTCAGTGTGCATGGGAGTTCGCGTGTCCCCGATGGTGATGATCGTGGCCGTGGTGCCCGTCCTCGTCCGGCTGGACGCGAGGCTGCCGAGGCAGCTCCGTGATGCTCCCGGCGCCGGACGGGACTTCGCCGGCGGAGGGTTCGCGGGAAACGCGGTTCATGTGCGGATCGCCCTCCAGCGCCTCCCGGTACCGCTTCACGACCAGGTCGAGCAGCTCCGGCTCCGGTCCGATGACATCGGCCGACCGTACCTCGATCTCCGGGCGGGCGGCAGCCCAGCCCTCGGTCTGCTGCCGCACCCGGTCCGCCGGTCCGCCGGCGAGCGGGAAGTACGGCAGCACGACGACGCGCCGCGCGCCCAGCCTCACGCACCGGTCGAGACCGCTCGGCACGTCCGGCGCCGCCAGCGATCCGAACGCCGTCTCCACACCCGCGTAACCGCGCCCCTCCCACAGCAGCCGGGCCGCCCTGTGCACCTCGGCGTTGGCCCCGGCGTCGGTGGACCCGTGCCCCACGAGCAGCACGGTCACCTCGGCCCGGTCGCCCGGCATCCGGGGCGTGGGCGACCCCAGTGCCTCCTCGGTCCGCCGCTCCAGAAGGTTCAGCAGCGTCGGGTGCGGGCCCGGGGGCCGGCCGCAGGTGTAGCCGATCCCCGGGTGCCGCTCCTGGGCGAGGGCCAGCGCCGCCGTCAGGTCCCTCCCGGCCCGCCCGGCGGGCTCCGACGCCAACGGGACCACGACGAACCGCCGTACCCCCCGCTCCACCAGTTCGGCGACGGCTCCGCCCAGCGACGACCCGGACGGCTCGACGAGGCCGCCCCCGACGGGCAGCCCCGGGTGACGGCGCATCAGCTCACGCAGTAAGCCACGCAACGCCTCGGCCCCGGCATCGTCCCGGGTGCCATGACCGGCGATGAGCAGGGCGGGCGGCGGGGTGGTCACGATGTCTCCTCGGAAGCGGAAGCGGATGCGGCGGACGTGTGCGGGGTGCGGGGCGCGGGTCGAGCGGTGAGTCAGCTGTGGGGGCCGGGGCGGTGGCGGTCACCGTCGTCGTACCCCTTCGGGCCCCGGTCACGGCGGCCGTCACGATGATCATCATGCCGACCGGCGGCGGGACCCGCGCAACCAGGGTCCACCGGAGCGCCCGTCCCGTCCGGCGGCGAGGTGTCCGGCGGCGAGGCGCCCCGCCCCGCACCGGCCGACGCGACGGCACACGTCACCCCCGCCGGCCGCCCGTCCGCCGGAGCCGACTTCCGCTTGGGCACGAGGAGTTCACCCCCGCCCACGAGCGCGGCGGCCTCCGCGACGGACGGGGTGCCCACGGCGGAGAGGGGCACGTCGGAGGGGTGGGGCACCGCCACGGCGGCCAACTCCCGCGCCGAGTAGGTCACCAGGGGGACACCGAGACGTACGGCGGCCTGGACGACGCCGGGTTCGTCCGCCTTGGTGTCCACGGTGGCGAGCGCGGCGACCGCTCCGGACGGAAGACCGGCCTCCCGCAGGGCCCTTCCGATCAGCCCGACGACCTCCGCGACCGACACGCCCCTGGAGGCGCCCACCCCCACGACGACCGAGCCACGCGCACGGTCAGCCACGGCCGCGCCCCGCGGGGAACACGAGGCGGCCCCAGCGCGCGGACCGCACCGGCCACGGCCCGCCCGCGCCCGTGACCCGCCCGCCCCGCTCCTCACTCGCTCGGGGCGCCGCGGCCAGGAGACCCCGCTCATCCGGTAGCAAGGACGCATGGCGGTCTTCGTGGCACTCGGCGCGTTCGTGATGACGCTGGTCGGCGGCTGGACGGCACAACGGGTGACGGACCGCCGACACCTGGTGCTGGGCCTGGCCGGCGGCCTGATGCTGGGCGTGGTCGGCCTCGACCTGCTCCCCGAGGCACTGGAGGCCGCCGGTGACGAGGTCTTCGGCGTACCGGCCGCGCTGCTGCTGTTCGTCGCCGGTTTCCTGCTGGCCCACCTCGTGGAGCGCCTGCTGGCCGTCCGCCAGGCCGCGCACGGGGCGGGGGAGCACAACGGCCGTACGCCCCAGGTGGGTCTGACGGCCGCGGCCGCGATGGTCGGGCACAGCGCCATGGACGGCGTCGCGATCGGCGCGGCCTTCCAGATCGGCGAGGGCATGGGCGTCGCCGTCGCGCTCGCGGTGATCGCCCACGACTTCGCGGACGGCTTCAACACCTACACGCTCACGAGCCTGTACGGCAACGCCCGCCGCCGGGCGCTCGCGATGCTGTTCGCGGACGCGGCGGCCCCGGTGGTGGGGGCCGCCTCCACCCTGCTGTTCACGATCCCGGAGGGCCCTCTCGGCTGCTACCTCGGCTTCTTCGGCGGCGCCCTGCTCTACCTCGCCGCCGCCGAGATCCTGCCCGAGGCCCACCACGCGCACCCGGCCCGCTCGACCCTGCTCTGCACGATCGCGGGCGCGGCCTTCATCTGGCTGGTGGTGGGCGTGGCGGAGTGAGGGGCAGGAGGCGAAGCCGTGCGTGGCACCGGCCGGTCGACGGCTCATGACGTCCGGCATCTCTCCACGAACCGTCCGGCCACACCTGGTTCGGCCGCCCAGTGCGTATGCAGATAGCTCGCGTGCACCCCTCGCTGGACGAACCCCTCGACCCGCGGCCCGGGAGTCCGTACCCCCCAGGCGGGCGCGGGCCCGGCCCCCGGTTCGACGACCGTCCGGTGGAACTCGTGGGCCCGCATCCGGGTCCCGGCGGGCGCGAGCACACTGTCGCCGACGGCCACGGCGTCCCGGTAGCCGAGCGTCAGCCGCTCGTCCATCCGGGCCGTCGCGTCGAGCACCCCGCACATGGGCCGCCCGTCCAGCTCCCGGCACAGATAGAGCAGGCCGGCGCACTCCGCGGCCACCGGAGCCCCGCCGAACGCCAGCTCGGCGACCGCCTTGCGCAGCGGCTCGTTGGCGGACAGCTCGGCGGCGTACATCTCGGGGAATCCGCCCCCGATCACCAACCCCCGTGTCCCTTCGGGGAGTTGCTCGTCGCGCAGCGGATCGAAGGCGACGACCTCGGCACCGGCGGCGGTCAGCAGTTCGGCGTGCTCGGCATAGGAGAACGTGAACGCGGGCCCGCCGGCCACCGCGACCACCTGCCGTCCGCCGACGGGAGCGACGACGGGCGGCTCCCACGCCGGACAGGACAACGGCCCCGCGCTCCGGGCGAGCGCGACCAGCGCCTGGAGATCGCACCCCGCCCGTACCTGCGCGGCCATCGCCGCGACCGCCTCCACGGCCGCGGCCTGCCGCTCGGCGACCGGCACCAGCCCCAGATGCCGGGACGGCGTGTCCACCTGAGGAGCCCGCCGCAGGACCCCCAGCACGGGCACACCGGTCGACTCCAGGGCGTCCCGCAGCAACTCCTCGTGCCGGTCGGAGGCGACCTTGTTGAGGATCACGCCCCCCATCCGCACCTCGGGGTCCCAGGAGGCGAACCCGTGCACCAGCGCCGCCACCGACCGCGACTGCGAGGAGGCGTCCACGACCAGCACCACCGGCGCCCGCAGCAGCTTCGCCACGTGCGCGGTGGACGCCAGCTCCCCCTGCCCCGAGGCCCCGTCGTACATCCCCATCACACCCTCGACGACGGCGATGTCACAGCCGCGCGCCCCGTGCGCGAACAGCGGCGCGACCAGGTCCGGTCCGCACAGGTACGCGTCGAGGTTCCGGCCCACCCGCCCGCTCGCGAGCGCGTGGTAGCCGGGGTCGATGTAGTCCGGCCCCACCTTGTGCGGGGAGACGGCGAGCCCCCGCTCGGTGAGCGCGGCCATCAGCCCCGTGGCCACGGTGGTCTTGCCGCTGCGCGAGGCGGGCGCGGCGATCACCAGCCGGGGCACGGAGGGCAGGGAAGGGGAGGAGGGCGGGGGAGAGGAGGGCGAGGAGGTCACGACGTCACCACTCGATGCCCCGCTGGCCCTTCTGGCCCGCGTCCATGGGGTGCTTGACCTTCGACATGTCGGTCACCAGGTCCGCGAAGTCGACGAGCTTGTCCGGCGCGTTCCGCCCGGTGATGACGACATGCTGGGTCCCGGGCCGGTCCCGCAGCACCTCGATCACCTCGTCGGTGTCGATCCACCCCCAGTGCAGCGGGTACGCGAACTCGTCCAGCACGTAGAGCTTGTACGTCTCGGCCGCGAGGTCCCGCTTGACCTGCTCCCAGCCCTCACGGGCCTTGTCCTCGTTGTCCATCTGCCCATCCCGCTGCACCCAGGACCAGCCCTCGCCCATCTTGTGCCAGTCCACGGACCCGCCCTCACCGGACGCCCCGAGCACCCGCAGCGCGTTCTCCTCGCCGACCTTCCACTTCGCCGACTTGACGAACTGGAACACCCCGATCGGCCACCCCTGGTTCCAGGCGCGCAGCGCCAGCCCGAACGCGGCGGTGGACTTGCCCTTGCCTATGCCCGTGTGCACGAACACCAGTGGACGGTTCCGGCGCTGACGTGTCGTCAGTCCGTCGTCCGGTACGACACTCGGCTGTCCCTGCGGCATCTACGCGGCCCTCCTCGGAGCTTTCTGCGTTCCCTGCGTTCCCTGCGTTCGCTGTGTTCCCTGCGGTTTCTGCGTGCCCCGCACATCCCGTACCAGCCCGGCGATCGAGTCCGCCCGCAACTCGTCCAACGTCACCGCCGTACCGCCCAGTTCACCCGCGAGCCGGCCGGCGAGCCCGAGCCGGACATGGCCCGACTCGCAGTCGACGACCACGGACGCGGTCCCCTCGGCCGCGAACAGCCGTGCCGCCCGCTCCGCGAGCGCGACGGGCTCCGGGCCGCCGGTCGCCCGGCCGTCGGTGACCACCACGACCAGCGGCCGGCGCGCCGGGTCCCGCAGCCGTTCCACCCGCAGCACGTCGTGCGCCTTCAGCAGCCCTGCGGCGAGCGGCGTCCGCCCGCCCGTCGGCAGCGACTCCAGCCGGGTCGCCGCCGCGTCCACGGACGAGGTCGGGGGCAGCGCCACCTCGGCCGCCGACCCCCGGAAGGTCACCAGCCCCACCTTGTCCCGCCGCTGATAGGCGTCGAGGAGCAGCGACAGCACCGCGCCCTTCACGGCACTCATCCGCTGCCGCGCCGCCATCGACCCGGAGGCGTCGACCACGAACAGCACGAGATTGCCCTCACGCCCCTCCCGGGTCGCCTGCCGCAGATCGTCCCGACGGACCACCAGCCCCGGCCCGGACCGGCCCCGCGTCCGCTGGTGCGGCGCCGCCGCCCGCACGGTCGCCGCCAGATGCAGTTTGGTCAGCGTGCCGCGCGGCCGGCGCGCCCCGGTGGTGCGCCCGTGCTCCGTCCGTGCCCGCGAACGCCGCCCGGCGGAACCCTCCCCGAGCCCCGGCACGCTCAGCACCTTCGTACGAAAGGGCTCGGCGGCCCGTACGGCCGACTGCTCCCCGGCGGCCGGCGCCTGAGCCGGCACGCCCTCCCCGTTCTCCGGTCGCGCTGCGCCGTCGCCGCCCTGCGGCCCGTCGGGCCCGGAGGAGGGCGGCTGTCCGCCGCCACCGGGCCCGTCCGGATCGGGATCCTCGTCCTGAGGGCTGTGCGGGTCCTGCGGCTCCTCCGGCTCCTGAGGGTCCTGCGGATCCCGCGGGGGCTCCGCGAACTCCTCCAGGGTCTCGTCGAGCTTGTCCTCGTCGAGCCCCGGCGCGTCGAAGGGGTTCCGCCGCCGCCGGTGCGGCAGCGCCAGCAGCGCCGCCTGCCGCACGTCCTCCGCGAGCACCTCGGTGCGCCCGGCCCACGCGGCCAGCGCGGTCGCCGTGCGGGCCATCACGATGTCGGCCCGCATCCCGTCCACCTCGAAGGCCGCACAGGTCGCCGCGATCTGCCGCAGCACCCCGTCGCCCAGCAGCACGGACGGCAGCAACTCCCGCGCGGCGACCACCCGTTGCCGGACGTCGGCCTCCTGGTCCGCCCAACGGGCCGTGAAGGCCGCCGGGTCGTCGTCGTAGGCGAGCCGCCGCCGGACGACCTCCACCCGCTGGTCCGGCTCCCGCGAGGCCGCGACCTCCACGGTCAGCCCGAACCGGTCGAGCAACTGCGGCCGCAGCTCGCCCTCCTCGGGGTTCATCGTCCCGACCAGCAGGAACCGCGCGGCATGCCGTACGGAGACGCCCTCGCGCTCCACGTACGAGGCGCCCATCGCGGCGGCGTCGAGCAGCAGGTCGACGAGGTGGTCGTGGAGCAGGTTCACCTCGTCGACGTACAGGATGCCCCGGTGCGCGTCGGCGAGCAGCCCCGGCTCGAAGGCCTTCACGCCCTCGGACAGCGCCCGTTCGATGTCGAGGGCGCCGACGAGCCGGTCCTCGGAGGCGCCGACGGGCAACTCGACCATGCGCGCCGGCCGCGTCTGAGACGCCGGCTCATGCGGCCCGTCCGGGCACGCGGGGTCCGGCTTCGCGGGATCGCAGGAGAACCGGCACCCGGCGACGACCTCGACCTCCGGCAGCAGCGCCGCGAGCGCCCGCACGGCGGTGCTCTTCGCGGTCCCCTTCTCACCGCGCACCAGCACACCGCCGACCGCCGGCGACACCGCGTTCAGCAGCAGCGCGAGGCGCAGGTCGTCCTGGCCGACGACGGCCGTGAACGGAAACGGAACACTCACTTTGCGTCGCCCTCCAAGTCACCCTCCGGCCGCGGGCGGTTGACCCGCGGCCGGTCGTTCAACTGCGAGCCCGTGCCCGTCATCCGGACGCTCCCGGCGTTCCGGGAGCCCCCGGCGGCACGAACGGCAGACCCTTCGGCGCGCCCGACTCGATGAGCCGCCACAGCGCGTCCGTGTCCGCGTGTTCCTCGATCAGGTCGCCGAGCCGGTCCAGCTGCTCCTCGCGCAGCGCGGCGAACGACGTGTCGGCGGCCGGTACGAAACGGCGCCCGGAGGCCGCCGCCACCTCCCGCAGAAAGGCCCGCCGGAAACCGTCCGACTCCAGCGAACCGTGCCAGTGCGTGCCCCAGATCTGCCCGACCCGACACCCGTCCAGGAAGGGCTCCCCGCCCAGTACGTCGGCGACCCCGTGGTGGATCTCGTACCCCTCGACCCGCTCCCCGAGGGCCTCCCCGACGGGGCGGGTGAGTGTCTTCTCCGGGGCGAACCGTACGCGGACGGGGAGAAGTCCGAGCGCGTCGACGTGCCCCCGCCGGCTCTCGACGTCGTCCTCGATGTGCTCCCCGAGGACTTGGAAACCGCCGCAGATGCCGAGCACCGGCCGCCCCTCGGCGGCGCGCCGCGCGAGGGCGTCGGCCAGGCCCCGCTCCCGCAGCCACTCCAGCGCCCGTACCGTCCCCCGGGTCCCCGGCACCACGACGAGGTCCGCGTCGGCCAGTTCCTCGGCCCGGTCCACGAACCGCACGACGACACCGGGTTCGGCGGCGAGGGCGTCCACGTCGGTGAAGTTGGACATCAGCGGCACCGCGCACACGGCGACCCGCAGGACGTCCTCCCCGACGGGCGGTGCCACGTTCGACTCGCGGACCGTCCCGCGCAGCGACACCCGCAGCCCGTCCTCCTCGTCGATCCCGAGCCCGTGCCGGAACGGCAGCACGCCGTAGGTCCGCCTCCCGGTCAGCCCGTGCAGCATGTCGAGCCCCGGCTCCAGCAGCAAGACGTCGCCCCGGAACTTGTTGACGAGGAACCCGGCGACGAGTGCCTGGTCCTCGGGCGAGAGCAGCGCCACGGTCCCGAAGAAGGACGCGAAGACCCCACCGCGGTCGATGTCGCCGACGACGAGCACGGGGAGCCCGGCGTTCCGGGCGATCCCCATGTTGACGATGTCGGTCCGCCGGAGATTGATCTCGGCGGGGGAACCGGCCCCCTCACAGATCACCGCGTCATACGTGCCCCGCAACTCGGCGAGACAGTCCAACACGGTCCCGAGCAGCCGCTGTTGCCGTCCCCCGTGGTACCCGCGCGCACTCATCTCGCCCACGGGCTTCCCGAGCAGCACCACCTGACTGCTGCGCTCGCCACCGGGCTTCAGCAGGACGGGGTTCATGAGCGCGGTCGGCTCCACCCGGCAGGCCTGGGCCTGCATGGCCTGCGCCCGCCCGATCTCGGCGCCCTCCTTCGTCACGAAGGAGTTGAGCGACATGTTCTGCGCCTTGAAGGGCGCGACCTTGACCCCCTGCCGCACCAGCCACCGGCAGATCCCGGCGGTCACCACGCTCTTCCCGGCATCGGAGGTGGTCCCGGCGACCAGCAACCCGCCACTCATCCCTGACTCCTCGCCCGCCGTGCCGGCCGCCCCGCGACCCGCCCCCGCACCATCGCCGCACCCGCGCCGACCCCCAGGGCGAGCCAACTCACCCTGCGGGACAGCCGGACGGCCCGTTCGATGTCCCCGACGCCGACGGCCCGCCCCTCCCCATTGAGCACGGGCCGGTGCTCGACCCGCCCCCCGTACGACAACGTGCCCCCCAACCGCACTCCGAGCGCCCCCGCGAACGACGCCTCCACGGGCCCCGCGTTGGGACTCGGATGCCTGCCCGCGTCCGCCCGCCACGCCCGCACCGCCCCCCGGGGGTCCCCACCGGCGGCGGTGGCCAGCAAGGCGGTCAGCCGGGCCCCCGGCCACCCCGCCACGTCGTCCAGCCGCGCGGAGGCCCACCCGTAGCGCCGGTAGCGCCGCGACCGGTGTCCGACCATGGCGTCCAAGGTGTTCACGGCCCGGAACCCCACGAGCCCGGGCACCCCGCCGACGGCCCCCCACACGAGCGCCCCCACCACCGCGTCGGACGTGTTCTCGGCGACGGACTCCACGACCGCCCGCGCGATCCCGTCCGGGTCGAGCGCCTGCGGATCCCGTCCGCACAGATGGGGCAACCGGCCCCGCGCGCCCTCGACATCGCCGGCGTCGAGGAACCGCGCGATCGTCCGCGCCTCCCGCCCGAGCGAGGTCCCCCCGACGACGGCCCAGGTGGCGGCGGCGGTCAGTCCGACGGACGCGATCCGCGACGGCCGTACGGCGGCCGAGGCCGCGGCCCCCAGCGCGACGGCGCCGCCGGCGCACACCGCGGTGTGCAGCGCGCCCCACCCCCGGTGGTCCCGCCACAGCACCCGCTCCACCGCGCCGGCGGCCCGCCCGAACGCCGCGACCGGATGCCCGCGGCGCGGATCGCCGAACAGCAGATCGCCGAGGAGCCCGGCGGCGGCGCCGTACGCGAAGACGCGATCGGCACGCACCGGTTCAGCCGGTCACGGGGTCGGGCAGGGTCCGGACGCTGGGCCCCGAAGGGCAGCCGCACAGGGCGCACATGGCGATAGGTCCTCACTCAGGGTGTCCACGCCCTGGTTCGACGAGACCGACGGCGAGAGTTCCTGGCTCCCGGGGAGACGCTTCGAGATGCTTCCCCGGTGACAGTGGCGGGACCGCGCCGGACTCGCACCGGCTTCCTCTTCTGCCGTCGTACATGGCCCCGGCAGTCCACCACGCCCCCGGAAGACCCGTCAACTTGCTGTTGACCTGCGGCGCAGCGGTGTGCTCAGCCCCACACCGCCGAAATCCCGCCAGACGCCCGAATCGGCACTTTCCGCGCGCTTGCCCGACGACCCGGCCGGGAACACCCCGAGGAACGGCGGCGGGCGGCTCGCGACGGGCCGTCCGGGGGACGGGAGGTGCACACGTGGACGATCGGCGGAGCAGGACGGTCTCGTCGGGCACGAGGTACGGGAGCGCGCGCGGAGCCTGGGTGACGGCGGCCGCGCCCTGGGCACTCTTCTGCTGGGTCATGGGGGTGCTGGCCGTCGGCGCGGGCGCGCTGGCGGCGCTCCTCGTCCCGGCGGGTGAGGTGCGCGGTCCGGTCTGGACGCTGGTGACGGTTCTCGTCGCCGCCGGCGCGGGCCTGTGGTCGGGTCTCACCCCGGGCACCGGGCGGCTCCGGGTCCCGGACCGTGCTCCGGTCGCGCCCCGGCCCCGCGGGCCGGAGCGTCGCTGACGCCGGCCCGGGACGCGCACGACCCCCGAGGGCGCCGTACGCCGTCGGGGGTCGGTGGTCGAGCTGTCGAGAGACCGGGGAGGCCCGGTCCCAGCTCATGATCATGTCCGGTCTCAGGTCATGATCAGGGAGATTCCGTACGCCACGGCCGCCGCGCACAGCGCGAAGCACACGTACGCACCCGTGGTCGCCGCCGCGACCGAGTCGCCCCGGGTCGACGCCTCCTCCCGCTTGGAGAGGCCGACGATGCCGAGGGTGAACAGGCCGACGAGGGCCACGGTGACCACGAGGCTGACTCCGAAGACGGAGCCGAGAGCTGCCCAGTCGATGTGCATGGTGGTGATCTTCCTCAGGGAGTCGTGGGGCTCAGACGGCGGGCGTCGGCGCGGACGTGCTCGCCGGTGCCGTGGCCTCGGCGGCGGGGGCCGGAATGGTCGCCGTGAGGTCCTCGGCCACGGTGCCGACCGGCGGCGGGGTCACGGCGGCGATCGCCGTCGTCACCACCCCGGGCGGCTCCTCGGTGTCGTTCACGTTGGTGTGGTCGACCACCTCACGGCGGGAGACCAGCCAGATCGCGGCGCTGGAGGCGACGAGGAAGACCGCGACGACGGCCGTGCCCCAGGTGCCGAAGGACGTCACCCACTCGGCCAGCGCGGCGACCAGCGCGGCGGCCGGCAGGGTCAGGCCCCAGGCGACGAACATCCGGGTCGCGGTGGACCAGCGGACCACCCCGCCCTTGCGGCCGAGGCCCGCGCCCATCACGGCGCCGGAGACCGAGTGCGTGGTGGAGAGCGAGAAGCCCAGGTGCGAGGAGGCCAGGATGACCGTGGCCGCGCTGGTCTGGGCGGCGAAGCCCTGCTGCGGCTGGAGGTCGGTCAGGCCCTTGCCCATCGTGCGGATGATGCGCCAGCCGCCCAGGTAGGTGCCGAGCGCGATGGCCGTACCGGCGGAGACGATGACCCACACCGGCGGGTCCGAGTCGGGCGCCAGGGTGCCGCCGGCCACCAGGGCCAGCGTGATGATGCCCATCGTCTTCTGGGCGTCGTTCGTGCCGTGGGCCAGCGAGACCAGGCCGGCGGAGGCGATCTGGCCGGCGCGGTACCCCTTGCCGGAGGCCTTCTCGTTGGTGTGCGCGCCGAGCTTGTACGTCAGCCGGGTGGCGAGCATCGCCGCGAGGCCGGCGACCAGCGGGGCGGCGATGGCCGGGATCAGCACCTTGGTGACGAGCACGTCCCCGTGCACCGCGCCCGTGCCGACCGAGGCGATGGTGGCACCGATGAGGCCGCCCATCAGGGCGTGCGAGGAGCTGGAGGGGAGTCCGACCAGCCAGGTCAACAGGTTCCAGAGGATGGCGCCGACGAGCGCCGCGAATATGACCTCTGGCTGGATGCCGGACTCGTCGACGAGCCCCTTGGAGATGGTGTTGGCGACCTCGATGGAAAGGAACGCGCCGACAAGGTTGAGCACGGCGGACATGGCCACCGCGACCTTGGGCTTCATGGCGCCTGTCGAGATGGTGGTGGCCATCGCGTTGGCGGTGTCGTGGAAACCGTTCGTAAAATCGAACGCAAGCGCGGTGATGACCACGATCGCGAGGATCAGCGAGAAGTTTTCCATTTACCTGAGCTTCTTTCGGACGTCAGTGGCATGTGGACCGTAGGCAACCTGGATGAACGGAAGGTGAACTGGGGCGGGCGCGTGGGTGTAGTGAATGAGGTGCCACCCTTCCGCTTGTGCGCGTGCGGCGGGGCCCGGCCCGAAAGGACGGAGGCCCGACGTTCGAACGCAGGCGGAATGCCGTGGTCCGGCCGCCCTTCGCCCCGTGTCCGGCCGCCCTGCCTCCGGTCGCCCGTCCATTCCGCCGGGGTGAGGTGCCTGACAGGATCACGGCATGGCTGAGCAGCGGCGCGACGTCCGGGACGAGCGAGGCGTGGACGAGGTGGGCGGGCATCCGCGGGATGCGCGGGACGGGGAAGGTCGGCGCGCTGCGCCGGGGGAGGTGGCGCGCGCGTGGGACGGACTCGTCGCCACCGCCCGGCGGACCGTGGCCGACGGCCTGGTCGTCGGCACCTCCGGCAACGTCTCCGTGCGCGTGGGGGACACCGTCCTGGTCACACCGACGGGAGTGCCGTACGACCGCCTGAGCCCGGACGACGTCACGGGCGTCGACCTCTCCGGCCGGCAGGTCCTCGGCACGCTCCGCCCGACCAGCGAACTCCCCATGCACCTGGCGATCCACACCACCACCGACGCCCGTGCCGTCGTCCACACCCACGCCGTGCACGCGACGGCCGTCTCCACCCTCGTGGACGAGCTGCCGCTGATCCACTACATGTCCGCCGCCCTCGGCGGACCCGTCCGGGTCGCCCCCTACGCGACCTACGGCACCCCGGAGCTGGCCGAGAACATGCTCCGCGCCCTGACGGGCCGCACGGGCTGCCTGCTCCAGAACCACGGCACGATCACCTACGGCGGCACCCTCGACGAGGCCTACGACCGCACGGCCCAACTGGAATGGATGTGCCAGGTCTGGCTGAAGGCCTCCACGGTCCCGCACCTCACCCCGCACCTGCTCACCCGCGAACAGCTGAACGAAACGGGCGAGCGCCTCAAGGGATACGGCCAGCCGGGCTAGCTTCCGGACCGACGGCGGCGAGCCTGCGGGGCACCCTCGGGACGCGTACACCCGCCACTCGGCCGGGCGACCGCGCTCCGCGACCCGCACGTGGTCCCCCCGACGCACGCCCACTGGCCCCCGGCACGGTCCGCCGGGACACTGGAGCCGTGCGTGGAGTGAGAGCTGCAGCCTCGGCCCTCGGGGTCGCGTTCGCCGCCGGCGCGGCCAGTGTCGCCGCGGGCCGGCTGGCCAGTGACGTCGCGCTGAAGGCGCCGCCGGGCGAACCGCTGCCCACGGAACCCCGGCTGACCGTGCACGCCACCGCGGCCGGCCGCATCGCGCTGACCCGGGCCTTCGCCTCCCAGCGCCCCGGCGTCTACGGCCTCACCGGCAACGGCTCCCACGCGGTCGTCGGGGGCGTGCTGAACGGCGCCCCGCACGCCCCCGACACGGTCGTCCGCCGCCTGGAGCGCGTCAGCCGGGGCACCCTGGAGCCCGGCGACAAGGTGTGGTTCACCCCGGACCTCCACGTCGGCGACCCGCGCACCGCGCTCGGCCTCGACCACGACGACGTCGAGATCCCCGGCGAACTCGGCGCCCTGCCCGCCTGGTTCGTGCCCGCCGCCCGGGACACCTGGGTGATCGCCGTGCACGGTCTCGGCGCCACCCGCGCGCACGCCCTGAACCTCATGGAGGCCCTGCACCGCCACCACTTCCCTGTCCTCGCCCCGGCCTACCGGGGCGACCCGGGCGCGCCCCGCTCCCCGGACGGCCTGAACCACCTCGGCGAGACCGAGTGGCGGGACGTGGACGCCGCCCTCAGGTACGCCGTGCGGTACGGCGCCGAGCGCGTCGTCCTGCTCGGCTGGTCCACCGGCGCCACCATGGCCCTGCACGCGGCCACCCGCTCCGCCCTGCGCGACCGCGTCGCCGGACTCGTGCTGGACTCACCGGTCCTCGACTGGGCCGCCACCCTGCGGGCCCTCGCCACCGCCCGCCGTACCCCCGGGCCCCTGCTGCCCCTCGCGGTCCGCGCCGCCCAGGGACGCACCGGACTGCGTGCCGTCCCCGCCGACCACGAGCCCGCCCCCTCCGGTCTGCGGGCCCCGACGCTGCTCCTCCACGGTCCCGACGACGCCGTCGCCCCCTGGGGCCCCTCCCGGCGTCTCGCCGCCCTCCGCCCCGACCGGGTCACCCTGCGCACGGTCCGCCACGCCCCGCACGGCGCCATGTGGAACGCCGACCCGAAGGCCTACGAGGAAACGCTCCGCCGCTTCCTCACCCCACTCGTGTAGCGGCCGGAGCTCGTCGAGGGCCCCGCGAAACCCGTCAGCGGCGAGAGGTACGCCACATTCCGCTTAGTGCCGTGGCGACGCGATCCTCGTCGGTACCGACCCTTGGGGACCCCGTGCGTTGGCCACCCCTGTCGCCCGCTGTGACATTCCGTTTGGGTTTTCGGACCGTCAACCGGAAGACTGCCCCCGTGACGTCCCGTAACCCGCGCGACTCCAGGCTCCGCCTCGTCGGCCCGCGAACCCTGGCCGCCGCTCCCCGAGCAGCAGTGACCCAGCGCCGCCGACCGGCCCCCCGGCCCCCGGAGGGCACCCCGCCGCCCGTGGAACTCGCCCGTATGGCCCGCGCCGTTCTGGCGGACGCGGCCCGGGTCGCCCACTGGGCCGACGCCGCCCTGCGCCCCGGCCGCGAGGGCGCGAACGCCGACGGCAAGGGCACCCTCTCCGCCGCGACCGCCGAACGGGCCGCCGCCGAACTGGGCCTGACCCCGGATCAGGTCCGCCACGACTGGGACACGGCACGACTGGCCGGCCTCATCGAGGTGCACGGCGACAGCGCACGCCCCGGCTGGCGGCTGCGTGCCTGGCACCGCGACGACAGCGCCGTCCTGCGCGGCTGGGTCGCGTTCTTCGACGCCTGGTCCATCGCCTACCCCGAGCCCGAGGACCGCGAGCCCGCGGCGGTCGCCGAGGTCGTCTCGGCCATGCCCCAGGTGCTCTCCTTCCTCCAGCTCTCCGCCGGGCCCGTCCCCGTCGAACAGCTCCTCGACCTCCTGGAGCAGCGGGTCACCGAACTGCGCACCGAGCGCTGCGAGGTCCCCTACGGCCCGCAGCCGGAGCCGAACCCCGAGCCCGCCGCCGAGGACACCCCCCTCGCCCCGCTCCTCGACTGGTCCCTGCGCGCCCTCGCCTCCGTCGGCGCCCTCACCTACGGCGACGCCCAGGCCACCCTCACCCCGCTCGGCAGCTGGGCGGTCTGGGTCAAGCTGGAGCAGATCTGCGTCGCCGCGCAGAGCCCCGCCGGGAACATCGAGGTCTCCGCCGAGGACATGCTCAGAGGCTGCGCGCAGCTCCGTCCGAACGCGGCCCGCGCCGAGTACCGCGCCTGGCTCGCCGCCCGCCCCGTCGGCGGCGCCGTCACCGAGCTGATCGCCGCCGCGCGCGGCGAGGACGCCCTCATCCGGGGCCTCGCCTTCGAGGCGCTGCGCGTCGTCGGCGCCCCCGCCGAGCCCGACGTCCGCACCGTCGCCGACGAGACCCCGCTGCGCCCCTACGCCCTGCTCTGGCTCGCGGAGCACGACGGCGCCGACCCCGAGGACGCCCACGAGGTCCTCACCCGCGAGGAGTCCACCTGGCTCTGGGTGGACACCGCCGCCGCCGTCGCCGACCACGGCGAGGCCCCACTGCTCGTGCGGCATCTGGAGTCCGCGGTGCAGCCGACGGTCCCCGCGCTGCTGGCCGAGGTCCGCGCGGTCGGCCACCCCCGCACCGTCCAGGTCCTGGTCGCCCTCGCCGCCGCCCACCCCGACCCGGCCCTCGCCAAGGCCGTCCGCCGCGCCGCCTTCCAGGTGCACACCGGGGGCAGCTGACCGGGCGGGCGCGGGCCCGTCAGCCGTCCGTCTCGGGGGCGTAGGTGCCGAAGCTCCAGACATTGCCCTCGGCGTCCCGGGCCATGTAGTCCCGTGAGCCGTACTCCTGGTCCGTCGGGGGCGTCAGGATCTCCACGCCGTGCTCCACGGCCCGCCGGTGGTGGGCGTCCAGCTCGTCGGCGGACACGACGATGTACACCCCGGCGGGCCCCGCGCCCTTCATCGCGCCGTCGAAGACGCTGCCGCTGCCCTTGGAGCCGACCATCACCGCGCCGTTGCCCTGCGTCAGCTCCGCGTGCTGCACCACACCGTCCTCGCCCTCGTAGACCGACAGCTCGGTGAAGCCCAACGCCTCCGTGAGCTGTCTGATGGCGGCCTTGGCGTCCGCGTACAGCAGCGTCGGATAGACGCTCGGACGTCCGTCGCTCCTGCCCGTCATACCGATCACGACCTCTCCGTCGTCCGGAACACGCCCTGCGGCTCAGTTTCGCACCCGCCACCGACAACGCCCCGTACGCCGGTGACCGAGACCACGTGATCCCTTGTCATACGGGCGATAAACCGCTTGCCGCCCCCAGTTAGAATCGGCCCATGGCCATTCTCCTCGCGCATTAGACGGCGGGAACGTCCTCAGCCGCCCACCCGCCACCTCCGATCCGCCCTGGAGTCTGTCCGTGATCTCCGCCTCCGCCGTCGAGCTGCGCGCCGGTGCCCGCGTCCTCATCGAGTCCGCCACCTTCCGCATCGCCAAGGGCGACCGCATCGGCCTGGTCGGCCGCAACGGCGCCGGCAAGACCACCCTCACCAAGTGCCTGGCCGGCGAGGGCATGCCGGCCGGCGGCACCATCACCCGCTCCGGCGAGGTCGGCTACCTCCCGCAGGACCCACGCACCGGCGACCTCGACGTCCTCGCCCGCGACCGCATCCTCTCCGCGCGCGGCCTCGACGTACTGATCCGCAAGATGCGCGACAACGAGCAGCGGATCGCAGTCGGCCAGGGCGCCACCCGGGAGAAGGCGCTGAAGCAGTACGAGCGCCAGGAGACGGAGTTCCTCACCAAGGGCGGGTACTCCGCCGAGGCCGAGGCCGCCACCATCGCCGCCGCGCTGAACCTGCCCGACCGGGTGCTCGGCCAGCCGCTGCACACCCTCTCCGGCGGTCAGCGTCGCCGTATCGAGCTGGCCCGGATCCTCTTCTCCGACGCCGACACCCTGCTCCTCGACGAGCCGACCAACCACCTCGACGCCGACTCGATCGTCTGGCTGCGGGACTACCTGAAGACCTACCGCGGCGGCTTCATCGTGATCTCCCACGACGTCGACCTGGTCGAGACGGTCGTCAACAAGGTGTTCTACCTCGACGCCAACCGCGCCGAGATCGACGTCTACAACATGGGCTGGAAGCTGTACCAGCAGCAGCGCGAGGCCGACGAGAAGCGCCGCAAGCGGGAGCGGCAGAACGCCGAGAAGAAGGCCGCCGCGCTGCACTCGCAGGCCGACAAGATGCGCGCCAAGGCCACCAAGACCGTCGCCGCGCAGAACATGGCCAAGCGCGCCGACCGGCTGCTCGCCGGCCTCGACGCGGTCCGGGTCTCCGACAAGGTCGCCAAGCTGCGCTTCCCGGACCCCGCGCCCTGCGGCAAGACCCCCCTCATGGCCGAGGGCCTGTCGAAGTCGTACGGCTCGCTGGAGATCTTCACCGACGTCGACCTGGCCATCGACAAGGGCTCCCGGGTCGTCATCCTCGGCCTCAACGGCGCCGGCAAGACCACCCTCCTGCGTCTGCTCGGCGGTGTGGAGAAGCCCGACACCGGCGAGGTGATCGAGGGCCACGGCCTCAAGCTCGGCTACTACGCGCAGGAGCACGAGACCCTCGACCCGGAGCGCACGGTCCTGGAGAACATGCGCTCCGCCTCCCCGGACCTGGACCTGGTCGAGATCCGCAAGACGCTCGGCTCGTTCCTGTTCTCCGGCGACGACGTCGACAAGCCGGCCGGGGTCCTCTCCGGCGGCGAGAAGACCCGCCTCGCGCTCGCGACCCTGGTGGTGTCGTCCGCGAACGTCTTGCTCCTCGACGAGCCGACGAACAACCTCGACCCCGCCAGCCGCGAGGAGATCCTCGGCGCGCTGCGCACCTACAAGGGCGCGGTCGTCCTCGTCACCCACGACGAGGGTGCGGTCGAGGCGCTCCAGCCGGAGCGGATCATCCTGCTGCCGGACGGCGTCGAGGACCTGTGGGGCGCGGACTACGCGGATCTCGTCGCGCTCGCCTGAGCGAACGGCCGATCGAATGGGCCGACCGCTCGGGTTGATCAACTGCCTCTGGATCATTCGGCCCATCCGTGATCCATCATCTGTGTGAGATCTCCTCGTACCGAGGTGTGTCCTACATCGATTTCACGGCCGAGTCCTTCCGTGCGAAGGGCTCGGCCGTGGTGCGTCTCTGACCTGGCACTTCGCAGAACAACCCGTTCGGGTCTACGGACAACGCTGGGCGGAATCACAGGTTCCGCTCGTGAGTACGCGCTCCTGTCGTCACAACCTTGTCCCACGGACCTTGCCGAATGGGTGGCCATCACGCCCCGGAGGGGTGATCATGAGGAGACCAGAGCGCACTTCCCATGAGGAGGACCGGGTGGCCGAGACTCTGAAGAAGGGCAGCCGGGTAACCGGCGCCGCGCGCGACAAGCTCGCGGCAGACCTGAAGAAGAAGTACGACTCCGGTGCGAGCATTCGGGCGCTGGCCGAGGAAACCGGTCGCTCGTATGGCTTCGTACACCGGATGCTCAGCGAATCGGGTGTCACGCTCCGAGGGCGTGGCGGCGCGACGCGGGGCAAGAAAACCGCCTCGGCCTGACGCGCCGGGCGGCCCATCGGCTTCGATGGTGGCCACCCGGTCGGTCGTCCCCCCAGAGCTCTAAAGGGACCTGGGGGGACCCACAGATCGACCGGGTGGTTACTGTGCAGTCACTTAGCAATGTTTCATCGCTCTGCTGACCGCACTCATCGGAGGCGCCCCATGGCTTCGCTCGAACCGCTGCTCGACCAGGACGGCGTACGGCTCACCGTCGACGACGCCATCGCCACGGTGACGCTGACCAATCCGGCCAAGCGCAACGCGCAGAGCCCCGCTCTGTGGCGGGCGCTCACCGAGGCCGGACGGTCGGTGCCGGGCTCCGTCCGTGTGGTCGTGCTGCGGGCCGAGGGCAAATCGTTCTCCGCCGGCCTCGACCGGCAGATGTTCACGCCCGAAGGCATCGAAGGGGAGCCGTCCTTCGTCGATCTCGCGCGTCGTGACGACGCCGGGCTCGACTCGATCATCGCCGAGTTCCAGGAGGCGTTCACCTGGTGGCGGCGCAACGACATCGTGTCCATCGCCGCCGTGCAGGGACACGCCGTCGGTGCGGGCTTCCAGCTCGCCCTCGCCTGTGATCTGCGCGTCGTCGCCGACGACGTGCAGTTCGCCATGCTCGAAACTAGCCTCGGGCTCGTGCCCGACCTCACGGGGACGCATCCGCTGGTCGGCCTCGTCGGGTACGCCCGCGCGCTGGAGATCTGTCTCACCGGACGCTTCGTCACGGCGGAGGAGGCGCAGCGGATCGGGCTCGCCAACCTCGCGGTCCCCGGCGACCAGCTCGCCGACGCGGTGCGGGACCTGGCCGCCGCGCTGGTGTCCGCGCCGCGCGACGCCGTGGTCGAGACGAAGGCGCTGCTGCGAGGAGCGGTGGGCCGGGACTACGACCAGCAGCGCGCGGCGGAGCGGGCGGCCCAGGCACGGCGCCTGCGGGACCTCGCGGGGATCGCTCAGTAACCGGCACCCCGGCACCCCGCATCCGGCGCGACGTGTGCACCGAGTCGGCGAACGCGATCCACGGCGGTCAGACCAGGGCGGCCCCGCCTGTCACCGCGGTGACGAGCACCGCCACCGTCGGGTGGTCCGGCATCGCCTCGCCCACCGCCACCCGGACCTCGCGTGCCGCGTCCAGGGCCCGCCGTTCCTCCGTCACCACCAGTTCCACGAGGACATGACGGCGGGGGAGGGCGGGCCCCGTCGTGCCCGGAGCGCCGAGGACGGTGGTGAGGCGGCCGACGCCCGGGACCGCGAGCCCCGCGGCGGCGGCGCGCGCCTGCTCGTCGTCGCCCGTGGGCGTAGCGGGGGGCGCCGACGGGGGCGCGGAGGGCGGGGGGACCGCCTGCTCGTCGTCCTCCAGCAGATGGGTCAGCCGTAGATCCACCTCGGCCACCCGCAGGCCGATGCGTTCCCGGGCCGTGGTGGCGAGGACGGTCCGCAGACGGGCCGCCGTCGCGGGGAAGGGCTCGGCGGCCGGGCCCGCCAGGGCCGCGAAATCGGCTGTGACGCGCAGCGGGCCGCACGGGAGCGCGCTCGGCGGCGGGGGCACCGCCGCCTCGCTCCCGTCGACGTCGGCCGACGAGACGCGCAGCGGGCCGAGACTCAGCCCCCGCAGCGCCGCGGCCGCGCCGCGCAGCACCGATTCCACGGCCCGCTCCGTGATCCACGCGCCGTCCTGCGGGCCGCCCAGGGGGAGCACGCGGCCCGTCCCGAGGTGCCGGCGTACCGCTTTCGTCCACCTGTCCGACGTCATTCCTCCAGCCTGCCCCATCCCCGGCGCGCGGCGCTGCAACCGCGCTTACTGTGGGTTGAGGGGGACGACCGGAAGGGACGTACGGCATGACTGACATGACGGAGCGGAACCGGACGGAAGGGCCCGACACCACCAAGGAGTCGCCACAGGTCGGGCGGCGGACCACCCGGCGCGGTGGCGGGGATCCCGCGGGCCGGGGGCGTACGACCATCGCCGACGGCGTCGTGGAGAAGATCGCCGGACTCGCCGCGCGGGAGGTCGTGGGCGTCCATGCCATGGGCAGCGGACTGTCACGGACCTTCGGGGCCGTGCGGGACCGGGTGCCCGGCGGAGCCAAGTCCGTGACCCGGGGTGTGAAGGTCGAGGTCGGCGAGGTGCAGACCGCGCTGGACCTGGAGATCGTCGTCGATTACGGGGTGTCCATCGGTGATGTGGCCCGCGATGTGCGCGAGAACGTCGTCGCGGCCGTCGAGCGGATGACCGGGCTGGAGGTCGTCGAGGTCAACATCGCGGTCAGCGATGTGAAGCTGCCGGAGGAGGAGGACGAGGAGCCCGAGTCCCGCCTGCAGTGAGCGGGGCCCGGCCGTCGAGCACCCGGCCCACCACGTACGTCAGGAGTCTTTGAAGTGTCTAGGAGCGCAGGATGAGCTTGGCCATGATCGGCATGATCGCCGGCATGGCGCTGGGCTTCGCCGGGTACTTCGGCGGATTCGGCGCCTTCCTGCTGGTGGCCGCGCTGGGCGCCGTCGGCTTCGTCGTCGGCCGGTTCCTGGCGGGTGACCTGGAACTGGGCGACTTCTTCCGCCCACGTGACGACCGACGCCGATGAACCCGCCTGACAGCGGCCGCCCCGCGGAGCGCGGGGCCGTCGAGCCCGGTGAGCGCGGGGCGATCCGGATCGCCGACCGGGTGGTCGCGAAGATCGCCGCGCAGGCGGCGCGCGAGGCACTGGTGGCGCCGACGCCGGGCTCCGCGCCCCCGAACGCCACCGTCCTCGTCCATCACGAGACCGCGCGCGTGACGGTCAGTCTCGGGCTCCCCTACCCCTCGGACATCGGGGGCCAGTGCGCCGCGGTGCGTCGGCATGTCGTCGAGCGGGTAGGGACGTTGGCGGGAATGCACGTGTCGGAGGTGGCCGTCCACGTCGAACGGCTGCACCCGGCGCATGCACACGACGTGGCACAGGCGAGGACGCGATGAGCGAACCCGAGCGCTCCGAAGGCACCACGCGACGACTACCCGTCATCGAGAAGGCCGACGACACCGACGGCACGGGCGCGGACGGGAGGACCGCCGACCGCGAGTCCGACCAGTCGGCGTCCGCCGCCGCGTACGACCCGCCGCTGGTCCGCGACGGCGAGAACGGCGCGGAGAAACGCTTCTGGTCCGCGCGCAGAATCCCCGCGGGCATCCTCGCCGCCGTGCTCCTGGCGGGTCTCGGCCTGCTGCTGTACGACGTCGTCGCCGTCCGCGCCGGCCGGCCCGCCATGGCATGGCGCCGTTCGCTGGCCCGGGAACTGGCCGAGCGCCCCCTCGACGACATCTGGGTGCTCGTCGGCGCCTCGGTCGCCGTACTCCTCGGCCTCTGGCTGCTGGTGCTCGCCGCGACCCCCGGACTGCGTGACGTCCTGCCGATGCGGCGCGTCCACCCCCGGGTACGGGCCGGACTGCACCGGGACGCCGCCGCGCTGGCCCTGCGCGACCGGGCCATGGAGGTGTCCGGGGTGCAGTCCGTACGGGTCCGGGCGGGCCGCAGGCGGGTCGACGTCCGCGCGGTGTCCCACTTCCGGGAACTCGACGAGGTACGGGCCGACCTGGACGTCATGCTCGCCGACGGCATCCGGGGGCTCGGCCTGTCCCGGCCGCCCGCTCTGTCGGTGCATGTCCGCCGGCCCGGCCGGAAGGGGTGAGCGCGATGCTGAGGATCGTCGACCGGGTGCTGCTCGCAGTCGTCGGGCTCGTGCTGGTGGTGGTCGGCGGCGCCGTCCTCGCCGTCGGACTGGGCGTGGACCCGCCCTCGTGGTGGCCGCACGACGGCAAGAAGGACGTCCTGCTCAGCGAAGCCGACCGCACCCGGTGGCACGACTCCGGCTGGTGGTGGCCCACCGTCATCGCCGTGCTCGCCGTTCTGGTCCTGCTCGCCCTGTGGTGGCTGACGGCGGTCCTGCGGCGCCACCGCCTCGCCGAGGTGCTCGTCGACACCGGCGACGGCGAGGGCGCGTTGCTGCGCGGACGGGCACTGGAGGGCGTGCTCACCACCGAGGCCGCCGAGGCGGACGGTGTCGAACGGGCCCACACCCGCCTGACGGGGCGCCGCAACGCCCCCGAGGCCCGGGTCCGCCTCCTCCTCCAGCCCCATGTGAACCCGGGCGACGCCCTGCGCACTCTGACGTCCCAGGCCCTGACCCATGCCAAGGACTCGGCCGGACTGGCCGCGCTCCCGGCGGAGGTCGCACTGCGCGCGGCCAGGCACCGTGCCCAGAGGGTGAGCTGACGACCCGCCCCGCGGTCGGCTCTCGCCGACGGGGTCGCGACGGGTTCCCGCGGGGCGGTCAGAACCCGTGCCGCATCCCGCCGTCCACCGGCAGCATGATCCCCGTCAGATAGGACGCGGCCGGGGACAGCAGGAAGGCGCCGGCCCGCCCGAACTCCTCCGGTCGCCCGTACCGCCGCAGCGGGATCCGCGACTCGTGCGCGGCCCGCGTCGCCTCCGGGTCCGCCGACAGCCCGTCCAGCTCACGCACCCGGTCCGTGTCGATACGGGCCGGGAGCAGACCCACGACCCGGATGCCCCGCGGCCCCAGTTCGTCGGAGAGCGACTTGGCGAACCCGGCCAGCCCCGGCCGCAGCCCGTTCGAGATGGTCAGCCCGGGGATCGGCTCGTGCACGGACCCGGACAGCACGAACCCGATGACACCGCCCTCGCCCAGCTCCTCGGCCGCGGCCCGCGCCAGCCGGACCGCCCCCAGGAACACCGACTCGAACGCGGCGGTCCACTGCTCGTCCGTGTTGTCGGCGACGAACCCGGGCGCCGGCCCGCCCACGCTGACCAGGATGCCGTCGAAGCGCCCGAAGCGTTCGCGCGCGGCGGCGATCAGCAGCCCGGCGGCCCCGGGGTCGGCGTTGTCCACGGCGACGCCCACCGCGTTCCCCCCGAGCGCGGCCACCGCCGCCCCGACGCTCTCCTCCTCGCGGCCCGTGACGACCACCTTCGCGCCGTCGGCGACGAGTTCGCGCGCGACCGCGTGACCCAGTCCGCGGGTCGCTCCGGTGACGATGTAGACACGGTCCTTCAGCCCAAGATCCATGGCCCTATCCTGCCTCCTTCCCGTCGAAGAGGGCGAGGGCGGTGCCCACGAGACCGACGTGGCTGAACGCCTGGGGGAAGTTCCCGAGCTGCCGGCCCGCGACGGGGTCGTACTCCTCCGCCAGCAGCCCCACGTCGTTGACCAGCCCCACGAGCCGTTCGAACAGCTCGCGCGCCTCGGCCGTGCGGCCCGTCAGATGCAGTGCGTCCGCCAGCCAGAACGAACAGACGAGGAACGCGCCCTCGCCGCCCGGCAGGCCGTCGACGGAGGTGGTCGCGGCCGTGCGGTGGTCCAGGCCGTAGCGGCGGACCAGCCCTTCGTGGCTCAGCTCCGCGCGGATCGCGTCGACGGTGCCGACGACCCGGGGGTCGTCCGGCGGCAGGAAGCCCATGAGGGGGATGAGCAGCAGCGAGGCGTCGAGTTCGCGGGAGCCGTAGGACTGGGTGAAGGTGCCCCGCTCGGGGTCGTAGGCCCGGTCGCAGACCTCGCGGTGGATCTCGTCGCGCAGGGCCCGCCATCCTTCGAGGTCGCCGCCGGTCAGCGTCGGGTCGTCCTCCAGGGTGCGCACGGCCCGGTCGGCGGCCACCCAGCACATCACCTTGGAGTGCGTGAAGTGACGGCGCGGCCCGCGCACCTCCCACAGCCCCTCGTCCGGCTTGCGCCAGGCCGAGCGCAGGTACTCCATCAGCGCGCACTGCATCCGCCACATGTCGGGCTTGTCGGGCAGGCCCGCACGCCGTGACACGAACACGGAGTCGATGACCTCGCCGTACACGTCCAGCTGCAGCTGCCGTACGGCGTCGTTGCCGACCCGGACCGGGCGCGAGTCCTCGTAACCGGACAGCCAGTGCAGGTCGTACTCGGGGATGCGGCGCTCACCGGCCAGGCCGTACATGATCTGCAGGTCGGCCGGGTCGCCCGCGGCCGCGCGGAGCAGCCAGTCGCGCCAGGCCCCTGCCTCCTCCTGGTAGCCGCAGGACAGCAGCGCGCCGAGGGTGAGGGTGGAGTCGCGCAGCCAGCAGTGGCGGTAGTCCCAGTTGCGGACGCCGCCGATCTCCTCGGGCAGGGAGGTGGTGGCGGCCGCGACGATCCCGCCGGTCGGGGCGTAGGTGAGCGCCTTGAGGGTGATCAGGGAGCGGACCACGGTGTCCCGGTGCGGGCCGGTGTACCGGCAGCGCGCCGCCCAGGCCCGCCAGTCGTGCAGGCTCGTCTCCAGCGACTCGTACGGGTCGACGAGGCGGGGCCGGGGCTCGTGCGAGGGATGCCAGGTCAGCACGAACGCGACCTTCTCGCCCGGTCCGACCGTGAACTCCGCGTACGTGGCGCGGTCCTCGCTCCACGACCGCACCCCGGGTTCGCTGCGCAGCCACACCGCGTCCGGGCCGGCGACCGCCACGCGGTGACCGTCCGACCTGCGCATCCACGGCACGGCCGAGCCGTAGTCGAAGCGCAGGCGCACGGTGCTGCGCATGGTCACCCGGCCGGACACACCCTCCACGATCCGTACGACGTCGGGGGAGCGGTCGCGCTGCGGCATCAGGTCGGTGACCCGTACCGCGCCCTCCTCGGTCTCCCACTCGGTGTCGAGGACGAGCGAGTCGTGCCGGTACGCCCGCCGCGTGCACGTCCCCCCTTCTCGGGGCGCGATCGTCCAGTGCCCGTTCTCCTGGTCGCCGAGCAGCGCGGCGAAGCAGGCGGCCGAGTCGAAGCGGGGCAGGCAGAGCCAGTCGATGGAACCCTGGCGGTTCACCAGCGCGGCCGTCTGGTGGTCGCCGATCAGCGCGTAGTCCTCGATGGGGGGGTGCACGGGGTGCGGGTTCCCGGACCCGGGGGTGATCAATCCGGCGGGATCCGGAAGGGGAGGGTCAGCCCGGTCCCGCCCCCGCCGTCGTCCCTCCCGTTTCGGAGAAGATCACCCCGGAGCCGGAGGGGGCCTGGTTGAGGACCCACAGGCCGAGCAGGGTGGCGAGGGTGAAGACCACGAGGACGAGGACCGCGAGGACGAGGCGGCGGCGGCGTTCGCGGCGGAGCCAGTCGCCGCGGGCCGTGCGGTAGGCGTCCGGGGCGGCGTGGACGCCGCCCGCCAGTGCGGCGAGCGCCTCGGCCAGCTCCCGCTCGGTGCGGTCCCGGCCGGTGTCGTTGCCGGTGGTGTCGTTCATCGCCGGGCCTCCATCGCCTGGGTCAGGGCGGCGAGGCCGCGTGCGGTGTGGGTCTTGACCGAGCCGCAGGAGATCCCCATCGCGGCCGCGATCTCGCTCTCCTTCAGCCCCAGCCAGTGGCGCAGCACGAGCGCCTCCCGCTGCCGGGCGGGCAGGTGCTGGAGCGCGCCGATCAGCACCCGCTGGTCGTCGTGGAGCAGCGCGGTGCTCTCGGCGGAGGCGACCGGCTCCTCGGCCGCGGGCGTCTCGACATGTCTGCGGGCGACCTGGAGGTGCCGTATCCGCATCCGGGTCAGATTGCAGACCGTGGACCGCAGATACGCCTCCGCCGCCTCGGCGTCCCTGAGGCGCCGCCACTTGCGGTAGATCTGGTAGTACGCCTCGGCCACCACGTTCTCGGGGTCGTCGGCGCCCAGCAGCACCGCGAGCCGCAGCATCGAGGAGTAGTGCAGCTCGAACAGCCGGGCGACGCCGGCCTCGCGCTCCACGTCGGCGGGATCACCGAGGGCGCCCGGCGGCATGGCCTGGTTCGGGACCAGGCCCGGCTGCGGTATCAGGGGTTCGGCGGCGGCCGGGGCCGGCACCGGGCTCCGGGGCCCGGCGGCGGTCACGGGTCCGGAAACGGCCGGGGGCACCGGCACACGTAGGTGCTGTCTGCGTCTCACGGGTTGTTCGCTCCCGTCTCGGGGCGCCGCCTGACGGTCAGGCGGGACGGTAGGTCGGTCGCGTCGGCGCCGCGCGGGACACCGAGCCGTTCGAGGACCGCGGTGCCGACGACGGCGACGGTCAGATTGAGCAGGAGCGCGAGCAGGCCGGCGTAGATCTCCAGCGAGCCGCCGCCCAGGAGCACGATGGACGAGAACCCCTCGCGCACCACCAGGAACGTGCCGGTCGCCATGCCCACGCCCCATCCGGCGAGCAGGGCCCGGGGGTGCAGCCGCCCCGTGAAGAGGCCGACCGCCACCGCCGGGAAGATCTGCAGGATCCACACCCCGCCGAGGAGCTGGAGGTTGATGGCGTCCTGGTCGCGCAGTCCGAACACGAACGCCACCGCCCCCACCTTCGCGGTCAGCGACACCGCTTTGGCGATGCGCACCTGGCGCTTGGGTGTGGCGGTGGGCTGGAAGTACTCGACGTACACGTTGCGGACGAAGCCGGTGGCGGCCGCGATCGACATCACCGCCGCCGGGACCAGCGCGCCCACGGTGATCGCGCCGAACACCAGTCCGGCCAGCGGTGCCGGCATCAGCCGGTCCACCAGCATCGGCACGGCCGCCTCCGCGCCGCCCTCGGGTGCCCGCACCCCGGACGCGAGCGCCGCGATCCCGAGGAAGCCGAAGAGGGCCAGCAGCCCCGTCCAGGCGGGCAGCGCCACCGCGACCTTGCGGACCGTGCGCGGCCCGTCGGCGGCGAACCCGGCGGTGAGGACGTGCGGGTACATCAGCAGGGCCAGCGCCGAGCCGAGCGCGAGGGTGGCGTAGGCGGGCTGCTGTTCGGGGGCCAGCAGGAGGGCGGACCCCTCGACACCGGTGCCGCCGAGCCGCCGCGCCGCCCCCTCGAAGACCGCGCCCGGACCGCCGAACCGTTCCAGCACCAGCCAGCACACGGCGGTCAGCGACACGAAGACGGCCACCGCCTTCAGCGCCGAGATCACGGCGGGGGCCCGCAGCCCGTGCCGGTACGTCGCCACCGCGAGCCCCGCGAACAGCGCGACCATGACGAGGTCACCGGCCGCGCCCTTCGGATAGACGCCCCCGGCCGTCAGCACGGCCCTGATGCCGAGCAGCTGCAACGCCAGATAGGGCATCGTCGCGAGGATCCCGGTCAGCGCCACCACCAGGGCGAGCGGCGCCGAACCGTACCGCCCGCGCACGAAGTCCCCGGCCGTCACATAGCCGTGCCGCCGGGCCACCTCCCACAGCCGGGTCAGCAGGACGAAGGCCAGCGGGCAGACGATCACCGTGTACGGCACCGCGAAGAAGGCGGGCGCCCCGTTGCCGTACGCGAGGCCGGGCACGGCGGTGAAGGTGTACGCGGTGAAGATCGTGCCGCCCAGCAGCAGCCAGGTCCACACCGGGCCGAGGCTACGGTCGGCCAGCGCCCAGCTCTCCAGCGAGGGCAGCCGGTCGGTGGGGCGCAGCCGGCGCGCGGTGACGGCGAGCAGCGACGCTCCGCCGATCACGGCGAGGAACGTCGCGGTCATGGCAGCGTCCGCCATGGGTCACCGTCCTTGGTGTGCCTGGGCCCTCGCGTGTTGGTTGCGCGGACGGCCGGTTCGGAGGACACGAAGCGGCGGGAAATCTTCTGGAAATTCGGTGTCAACCGGATCCGGCGGGTGGGCAACTCTTGCACAGACCCACAGCGATCGGGAGAGGAGCACAGCCCATGGAACCCCACACTCACCAGCGGCTACGGCACGTCGCGACCGCCGTCCTGCTTCTCGCCCCGGCCGCCGGACTGCTGTGGGTGCCCTGGTACGCCGGCGCGGAGCCCCGGCTCGCGGGCACACCGTTCTTCTACTGGTACCAGCTCGCCTGGGTCCCGGGATGCGGCCTGTGCCTGCTCGCCGCGTACGCGCTGACCGACCGCCGTCGTCCGCGAGGACAGCGCTCGGACGGACAGCACTCCGAGCGACATCCCTGAGCCGCCCCCGCCCCACTCCTCCCTGCCGCACGCACACCCGTTGACATCAGGAGCCGCCATGTCCACCTCAGCCATGCCCGAATCCGGTCCCGAGACCCCGGAGAAATCCCGTATGTCGCCCAGATCGATCGCCCTGTGGATATCCGTGGCCCTCGTCGGCGCCATCGGCTGGGCCGTGCTCGCGCTGTCCCGGGGCGAGGAGATCTCGGCGGTCTGGCTGCTCATGGCGGCCCTCGGTTCGTACGCGATCGGCTACCGCTTCTACTCGCGGTTCATCGCCCGCCGGGTCCTGCGGCTCGACGACACCCGCGCCACGCCGGCCGAACGCCTGGAGGACGGTGTCGACTACCACCCCACCGACAAGCGGGTGCTGTTCGGCCACCACTTCGCGGCCATCGCGGGCGCAGGCCCGCTCGTCGGACCGGTGCTGGCGGCCCAGATGGGCTATCTGCCGGGGACGATCTGGATCATCGCGGGTGTGATCTTCGCAGGTGCGGTGCAGGACATGATCGTCCTGTTCCTCTCCATGCGACGGGACGGCAAGAGCCTCGGCCAGATGGCCCGGGACGAGATCGGCAAGGTCGGCGGGGCCGCCGCGCTGATCGGCGTCTTCGCCATCATGATCATCCTGCTCGCGGTCCTCGCGATGGTCGTCGTCAACGCCCTCGCCGAGTCCGCCTGGGGCACCTTCTCGGTCACCATGACCATCCCGATCGCCCTCTTCATGGGCTTCTACCTGCGTTATCTGCGCCCCGGCCGGGTCGTGGAGACCAGCTTCATCGGCGTCGCCCTGCTGCTGCTCGCCATCCTCGGCGGCGGCTGGATCCAGGACTCCTCGCTCGCCGAGTACTTCGTCTGGAGCCCCGAGACCCTGGTCTTCTGCCTGGTCGGCTACGGCTTCGTCGCCTCCGTGCTCCCCGTGTGGATGCTGCTGGCCCCGCGCGACTACCTCTCCACCTTCATGAAGGTCGGCACCATCGCCCTGATGGCCGTCGGTGTCGTCATCGCCGCCCCGAACCTCCGCGCCGAGCCGGTCACCGAGTTCGCCCACACCGGCGCCGGACCGGTCTTCGCCGGTTCCCTCTTCCCGTTCCTCTTCATCACCATCGCCTGCGGCGCCCTGTCCGGCTTCCACGCCCTGGTCTCCTCCGGCACCACGCCGAAGCTGATCCAGAAGGAGTCGCAGGTCCGGATGATCGGCTACGGCTCCATGCTCACGGAGTCCTTCGTCGCCGTCATGGCCCTCATCGCCGCATGCGTCCTCGAACCCGGCCTCTTCTACGCCATGAACTCCCCGGCCGCGCTGCTCGGCCCGACCGTCGACACCGCCGCCGAGGCGGTCAAGAACCTCGGCTTCACCATCACCCCGGAACAGCTCACCGCGGCGGCCAAGGCGGTCGAGGAGGAGACCCTCGTCGGCCGCTCCGGCGGCGCGCCCACCCTGGCCGTCGGCATGTCGGAGATCTTCGCCGGGGTCTTCGGCGGCGCCGGGATGAAGGCCTTCTGGTACCACTTCGCGATCATGTTCGAGGCCCTGTTCATCCTCACCACGGTCGACGCCGGCACCCGTGTGGGCCGCTTCATGCTGCAGGACATGCTCGGCAACGTCTGGAAGCCGATCGGCCGCGTCACCTGGAAGCCGGGCATCTGGATCACCAGCGCCATCGTCGTCGGCGCCTGGGGCTACTTCCTGTACGCCGGTGTCACCGACCCCCTGGGCGGCATCAAGCAGCTGTTCCCGCTGTTCGGCATCGCCAACCAGCTGCTTGCCGCGGTCGCCCTCGCCGTCACCACCACCGTGCTCATCAAGACCGGCAAACTGCGCTGGGCCTGGGTCACCGGCATCCCGCTGGCCTGGGACGTGGCCGTCACCTTCACCGCCGGCTGGCAGAAGATCTTCTCGGACAACCCGGCGATCGGCTTCTTCGCCCTGCGGGACAAGTACGCGGCCGCCATCGACAAGGGCGACCTCCTGCCCGGCGCCACGAACATGGACGACATGCACACGATCGTCACCAACAACACGGTCGACGGCGTGATCATGGCGATCTTCCTGATCCTGGTCCTCACGGTCCTGGTCAACTGCGCCGTGGTGTGCGTCCGCGCCGTACGCTCCCCGGTCCCGCTGCCGTCGACCGAGGCTCCGTACGTCGAGTCGCGCATCGGCGCGGAGAACCCCGAGAAGCAACTGGTGGGGGCCCGCCGGTGACCGCCCGCCACTGGGTACGAACCGTCCGCTGGTACCTGCGGGAACTGACCGGAGAAGCGGAGTACGACCGCTACTGCGACCGCCACCGCCGTCACCACCCGAAGGCCCCGCTCCCGACCCGGCGGGAGTACGACGCCCTGCGCACCCGGCACCGGGAGGAGAACCCGGAGGGCCGCTGCTGCTGAGAACCACGGCCACCTGCCGAGCCGGCCCAGGGTGCGTTGTCGGGGGCGGGTGCGTGGGGGCCTCTCGCGCGGTTCCCCGCCCCCTGCAAGACCAGGACCAGGCCCTGCTTTTCAGGGGCGCGGGGAACCGCGCGAGAAGCACCACCGGGCCCGCACCCGGCAACGCACCCGAACCCACCCCACCGCGACCCCCGGATCCAGAGATGCTGAGACGCCGCCGACCCTCCCTCCTGATCCGCCCCGAACTCGACGACGACCCCTTGCGCAGGACCCTCACCGAACTCCGCCCCGCCCAGCAACTGCACGGCCTCGGCGCGGGCCGCACCCGCCCCGTATGGGAACCCGTGGCCGACCTCCTCCGCGCCACGGGCCGCGACTGGGACCGCCGCACCCACCGCATCGCCGTACTGGCCCGCCACCTGCCCGCGGCGATCCCGCAGCGCTGGACCGCCGACCGCCCGGGTGACGGGGACGCCCTCACCCTGCACGCCTGGGCCGCGGCGCACCGCACTCTCGCCACCGACCGCGCCGCCGTCCGCCACGCCGAACACGCCTGCCTGCGCGCGGCCGAGGCCGGCCCCGAGGACCCCACGCCCTGGCTGGCGCTGCTGTCGCTGATGGACACCTGCGCCGTACCGGTCGGGGAGGCCGTCCCCGCCTGGACGGAGGCCGTCGACCGGGCCCCCTGGCTCCGGACGGCCTACCACCGGCTCCTGCGCTACCTGTCGCCGCGCGGACACGGCACGGTCCCCGACATGATGGACTTCGCCTGGCAGGCCGCCGCCCGCGCACCCCACGGCTCACCGCTCGCCCTGCTCCCGGTGGCGGCCCGCGTCGAACTCATGGCGCACCGCCAGGACGGGACTCCGTTCGACGCCCTCGGCTCGGGCGGCGGGAACTGGCACGAGCCCCGGTCCGCCCACGAACTGAACCTGGCCCTCAAGAGCTGGTTCGACGTCGGCACCGCACCCCATGCCGAGGCGGTCACCGACCTCAACATCCTCGCGTTCGCCCTGACCCGCGCCCACCGTCCCGTGGAGGCCGCCCCCGTCTTCCAGCGCCTCGGCCGCCACATGACACCCCACCCGTGGGACCTGTTGCCCGAGCCGGAACGCACGTTCGCGTACTGGCGGGAGAGAGCGAGCGGTGGCCGGGGCCGGAGCTGAGACCCACCCCGGGACCACGCGCGTCTACGCCGGAGCGGACGCCGTCTCCCTTTCCTCCTGCGCCGCGGCGGTCGCGGCCTCCGCACGGTCGCGAAGCTCCCGGCGGACGAGGATGACGAAGCCGATCGGGACACCGAGGGCGAAGAGCCACCACTGCAGGGCGTAGGCGTAGTTCAGCGCGGCGTTCTCGTCACCGGGACTGCCGAGCTGCTCCGGGGCGTCGCCCTTCGGCTCGGGCGCCGTCTGCGCGAGGTAGCCGCCGAGCACCCGGACGCCGAGGCGGTCCGCCTCCCGCTCGCTGTCGATCAGCATGATCTGCCGGTCCGGCAGACCCTGGAGATCCTTGATGCCGCTCGCCTCGGTCGTCTCGTCCGGCATCAGCCGTCCCGTGACGGTGATCTCACCGGAGGCCGGGGCGGGGATCTTCGGGAACGCGGTCTGGCTCGGTCCGTCGGCCGGGATCCAGCCCCGGTTGACGAGCAGCACCTTGCCGTCGTCGAGCACGAACGGGGTCAGGACGTGGAAGCCGACCTCGTCGTCGGCGTTGACGCGGCGGCGGACGACGACCTCGTCGTCGGTGTCGAAGCGGCCCTTCGCGGTCACCGTGCGGTAGCGCTCGGCGCTGGTGACGGTGTGCCCGGGGGAGGTCAGCCGCTCCACGGGCACCGGCTTCGCGGCCAGCGCGTCGGCGACGAGCTGATTCCGGGCGCTGCGCTCCTCGTAGCGATGCATCTGCCAAATACCCAGCCTGACCATGGTCGGGATCAGGACGAGCGAGAGCAGCGTGAGGATCACCCACTGCCGGGACAACAGGAAGCGGTACACCCCACGACCGTACAACTCGGTCGTGGGGTGTGTTCGGGCGGGTGGGCGCTCGGACCCCGCGGGGCCCCGAGGGGGCGCGGTCAGACTTTGTCGACGATGCCCGCCTTCCCCTCGGCCCGCGCGCAGTGGGCGCCGCAGTACCAGTGGCCCTCGACCTCGACGCCCTGGCCGATGATCTGCACCCGGCAGTGCTCGCAGATGGGGGCCATGCGGTGGATCGCGCAGGAGAAGCAGTCGAAGACGTGCACCGCGCCCTGTGCGTGGATCTCGAAGGTCATGCCGTAGTCATTGCCGCAAACTTCGCATCTCGCCATGCGCCACAGGGTGAGCCGTCACCACCGCGCGGGCGAGCGGGCGGCGGGCGAGTCGCGCGTCAATCACCCATCCGTACGGCCGCCGCCGCGGGCCGCCGCGCCGCTCACCCGTCGGCGGGCTCGACATCACGCAGCAGCTGTCCGAACGCCGCCTCGTCCACGACCGGTGTCCCGTACTGCCGGGCCTTGACGACCTTCGACGTGTTCGAGTCCGGATCGTTGGTGACGAGCAGGCTGGTCACCCGGGACAGGCTGGTCGCCACGTGCAGCCCGGCCTCGATCGCGCGGTCCTCCAGCAGATCGCGTTCGATCGACGTGTCCCCGGAGAAGGCGACCCGCATGCCCTGCTTGAGCGGTTTGCCGTCTTCGTAACGCCCGGGGTTGGGGTGGGGGCAGGCGGGCCGCTTCCGTGCGGGCCGCCAACTGGTGGGCCGGTAGCTGCCGTGGCCGCCGGGGCCCGCCTGCTGTCCGATCCGGGGCGCGGCGGGGCTCCCCCGCCACTCGGTCAGCGGCCGGCACTCGTGCAGCGGGAGCCGTACGTTGCCCGCGGCGGCGACCCGCAGGCTCGGCCGGAACGCCTCCGCCAGCACCCGCGCGTCGTCCAGGGCGTGGTGCGCCCGCTGCTGGACCACCCCGAAGTGCGCCGCCAGCGACTCCAGTTTGTGGTTGGGCAACGGCAGGCCCAGCTCCTTCGACAGCGCGATCGTGCACAGCCGCTGCCGCACGGGTGCCTCGGTCTCCGCGCGCGCGTACTCGCGGGCGATCATCGACCAGTCGAACACCGCGTTGTGCGCGACGAGTACCCGGTCGGCGAGCCGCGACGAGAACTCCTGCGCGATCTCCCGGAAGAGCGGCGCCCCTTCGAGCACGTCACTGGTCAGCCCGTGGATCCACACCGGTCCCGGGTCCCGCTCCGGATTCACCAGCGTGTACCAGTGGTCCTCGACCTCGCCCCACGCGTCCAGTCTGTACACGGCCGCGGAGATTATCCGGTCGTCCCGGGACAGTCCGGTCGTCTCCACGTCGACGACCGCGTACCCCTGTGGGTACGCGGCCGGCCAAGGCGCCTGCGACGCTGCGGTCGTGTGGTCTTCGAGCATGGTCCCTGAGGATACGGGCCGCGACTGACAGCCTGTTACCGCGTCCGCGGGCGAGGCGGGTCGGGCTCGGTGCCGGACAACTCCGCACGGGCGCGCGGCAGTCGCCCGAGGCGCCGGCGCCCGACGGCGCTCGCGTCGTGGGCGGGGGAGCCCCGCCGACCGTGCGCCCCGTACCCCGTATTGGCGGAGGGCGCCAAGAAGCAAGCGCGTACCACCGGAAATACTTGTCAGTAACACCGTCTAGCCGCCGCCGACCAGCGGATCTACGGTGCCCACATGCCGAACCTGCCCGATGTCGTGCTGTGGTCGATACCCGCCTTCGTGCTGCTCACCGTGATCGAGGTGATCAGTGTCCGGATCCATCCGGACGACGATGCCGCCGGGTACGAGACGAAGGACGCCGCGACCAGTGTCGGCATGGGACTCGGGAGCCTCGCCTTCGACTTCCTCTGGAAGATCCCGATCGTCGCGATCTACACGGCCGTCCACGAGTTGACCCCGCTGCGCGTCCCCGTCCTGTGGTGGACGATCCCGCTGATGCTGCTCGCGCAGGACTTCTTCTATTACTGGTCGCACCGCGGCCACCATGTGATCCGGATCCTCTGGGCCTGTCACGTGGTCCACCACTCCAGCCGCAGGTTCAACCTGACCACCGCCCTGCGGCAGCCCTGGACGACGCTGACCGTCTGGCCCTTCTACGTCCCGCTCGTCGCCCTCGGCGTGCACCCGGCCGCGCTCGCCTTCTGCTCCTCCGCCAACCTCGTCTACCAGTTCTGGATCCACACCGAGCGGATCGGGAAGCTGCCCCGCGCGTTCGAGTTCGTGTTCAACACGCCCTCGCACCACCGGGTCCACCACGCCTCCCAGGGCGGTTACCTGGACCGTAACTTCGGCGGCATCCTCATCGTCTGGGACCGGCTCTTCGGGTCCTTCGTGGAGGAGACCGAGCGGCCGGTGTATGGGCTGACGAAGAACATCGGCACGTTCAACCCGCTGCGGGTCGCCACCCACGAGTACGTCTCCATCGCCAGGGACCTGAAGCGGGCGAGCGGTTGGGGCGAGCGGGCGGGCCGGGTCTTCCGCGGGCCCGGTTGGCAGCCCGCACAGCCGCCCGAGCGCGCCGCGGCGGCCGAGCAGGACGCGGCGGCCGGCCGGGGCGCGGCCGCCGTCGAGGAGACCGTCGCGTGAGACGACCGGACGGGGCGACCGCCCTCCTCGTCGCCTTCGGGACCGCCGCCGTGGTCGACCTCGGTGCCCTCGCCCTCGGCCTCACCCCCGGGCACACCGTCGCCAAGCCCCTGCTGATGCCGTTGCTCGCGGCGTACGCGTACACGCGCGGTGCGCCCCGACCGCTGCTCGCGGCCCTGCTGTTCGGCTGGGGCGGCGATGTCCTGCTCCTCTCCGACGCCGAACCGGCCTTCCTCGCGGGGATGGCCTCCTTCGCCGCGGGCCACGTCTGCTATCTCGTCCTGTTCGGGAGGTCAGACCGGCCCAGGAGGTCCGGCCGGCCCAGCCGACTCGCGTACGCCGTCGGGTACGGCCTCGCCCTGGTCGCCGCCGTCGCGAGTCTGTGGCCCGGTCTGCCGGCGGACCTGCGGCTCCCCGTCGCCGGTTACAGCGCCCTGCTGACCACGATGGCGTGGGCCGCCACACGGCTCGGGCTCCTCGCGGGGCTCGGCGGCGCGCTCTTCGTGGTGTCGGACATGCTCATCGCGACCGGCGTGGCCGACTGGCCGCAGCCGCCCCGCCCCGACCTGTGGATCATGCTCACCTATCTGGCGGCCCAGTACCTGCTGGTCCGTGGCGCCCTCGGCAGCCCCGGCGACCGGCACCCGGCCACCCCGGAGTACGACACGGCGAACCCGCTCTGACCGAACCGAACGGCGAGATCCCCGACCACCCTTCGCACCGCGGACGCCAGCCGCCGCTCACCAGCGGATCGGCACCGGCAGTGCGGTCAGCAGCGCCGACACCGCGACGACCGCGGCCAGTACGGCCACCTCGGCGCGGGCGAAGGCGCCGGCGTCGGGCCGGCCGCCGGCCGGGTGGCGCAGGCGTTGCCGGGCTCGCAGGGCGAGGGCGGCGACCGCGGTGACCAGGAGCACCTTGGCCAACAGGGCGCGTCCGTACGCCGTTTCCGTCAGCTGGTCCAGGGCCGTGCCCGGTGGCAGGCGGCGCAGTGTGCTCCACACGCCGGTGGCGGTGACGGCGGCCAGCAGGAGCGCGGCCACGCGCGCGTAGCGGCCCAGCAACGTGGTGCCCGCCCGCGTCGAGCGCCACGCGCGCGTGCGCAGCGTCCGCAGGACGTGCAGCAGTCCGCCCGCCCACAGCGCCGCGCACGTCAGATGCACCAGGGTCAGGCCGGTGCCGACGAGCGGGCTGTCCTCGGTGGCGGGGTGCGCCCGCAGGGCCTCCGCGACGACGAGCGCGGCCAGGGGCAGCGTCTGGGCGGCCGGCCTGCGGGACAGCGCGAGCAGCCCGGCCGCCGCGAAGGCGTTCACCTCCAGCAGCGCGAGTCTGCCGTCCCGGGTCGCGTACAGCCCGCCCACGTCCAGGTCGGCGGGGGAGTACGGCACCAGATTGCCCGTGGCCACCACCGAGGCAAGCCCCGACGCGGCCACGAATCCCGCCACCGCCGCCCAGGGCGCCCAACTGGGCGGCGCCTCCTGCGAGGCGCCCGGCACCCGCCGCGCCAGCCACCCCACGAACAGCTCGCCCACCGGCACGCACAGCGCCGCCAGCAGCACCGCCCGCAGCAGCGCGACGCCCCCGGCCCCGGGCGCCCCGGCCTCACCCGTACCGGCCAGCGCCGCACGCGGTCCGAGCAGGGGGATCAGCGCACCCGCGCCCACCAGGACGAGCACGACGACCGTCCTGCCGGCCCGGCCTCCGGGCCGGCAGGACACTCGCCCGGCACTGTGCTCGGGCTCGTCCGCCCCCGCCTCCGTCGCCTCAGTGGTCCCACTCGTCAGGCTCACCCCGAAAAGTTCACCAGTCGCACCAGAACCATGCAAGTGCCGGAAAACAACTGGCAGTTCGACATTGCCCCCATACGTACGGGTGAGCGGCCCCGGTGACTCAGTCCCAGCGCGGCCCGTCCGCACCCCAGGGCCCCGGCGGCCGAGCCCAGTCGCCGGGCCCGCCCTCGAACGACACCGGCGAGAGGGCGTACCGCAGCCGTCCGAGCCGGCTGTCCCGCTCGGCGACCCACGCCCGCGGTCCCTCGTACGCCGCGCCCTCGTCCTCGCCAGGGGCATGCTCGATCCCGCCCGTCAGCCAGGCCGCCGTACGGGCCAGCGACAGCCGGACGACCCGGCTGTATCCCTGCTCCGCCTGCTCGGTGAGCGCCCTCAGCACGGCCGCCGCCATCAGGTACCCGGTCCCGTGGTCGAGCGCCTGCGCCGGCAGCGCGCCCGGCCGTTCCCGCGTACCCTCGATCGCCGCGATGCCCGTCGCCACCTGCACCAGACTGTCGAACCCCCGTCGCCCGGCCCACGGCCCGTCCGCGCCCCACGCCGAGAGCTGCGCCACGACCGCGCCGGACCGCCGTGAGACCAGCGCGTCCGGTGACAGCCCGAAGCGGTCGAGGGAGCCCGGCCGGTAGCCGGTGACGACGACGTCCGCGGTGGCCAGCAGGTCCTCGAAGGCCCGCCGGTCGGCGGTCCGGCCCAGGTCGAGGGTCGTCGACCGCTTCCCGGATCCGGTGTCGGTGTGCTGGTCGGGGATCTCCGGCATCCCCGGCGGGTCCACGCGCAGCACGTCCGCGCCCAGCAGGGCGAGCGTGCGGGTGGCCACCGGGCCCGCGATGACCCGGGTCAGGTCCAGGACACGCACTCCGGCCGCGGGCAGCAGAGGACCGCCCCCGGCCGGCCCGCCCCCGATCGGCGCGAGCACGCGCGCGTACGCCGTGTCCAGCCGCTCGTGCTCCACCAGCGGCCGGGCCGCCACCGCCCCCGCCTGCCCGTGCGCCGCCCACTGCCCGGCCGTCCGCAGGGCGACCGCCAGGCCCCCCGCCGCGTACACCATCTCCTCGACCTCCAGGGACGCCCGCTCGGCGAGGACGGCCGCGACGTCGGCGACGGGGTCGGGGGAGGCCTCAGGCACTCCCAGCGCGGACAGCAACCGCCGTCGGTGGTGCGGGTAGTTGGCGTGCGTACGCACCCACCCGTCCGCCGTCCGCCAGAACCGCGACAGCGGCGCGAAGCTGACCGGCGCCCGTCCGTCGACCAGCAGATGACGCTCACTCACGAAGGCGGTGCCGACCGCCCCGTCGTCCACCCGCGCCCGCGGCACCTCCGCGAGCCCGGCCCGTCGCGCCCCGAGTTCGGCCGCCGCCAACGCGCACACCCCGACGCACGTCCGCGCCAGTTCCCGCACCGGCAGCCGGGCTTGCAGCACCCCGTCCCGTACGACGGTCGAGACTCTCGGCAGCAGCGCGGGATCGCCGCCCAGGGCCGCCCACGCGTGATTCATGTCTGTCATGACCCGCACTATGCATCGAAGACCGGGGGCGCAGGGCGACAACGGAAACGGCCGGGCGGTGAGGTCACCGCCCGGCCGTACACGTCATGACCGTGCCCGCTCCTCGCGGAGGGTTACTTCTCGACGGCCTTCAGGGCGTTGACGATGCCGGCGCCGTAGAAGCCGTTCAGGTCCAGGGTGCCCTGGCACACCGCGTCCTGCGTGCCGTCACCGTTCTGGTCGTACGACGTCGGGCAGGCGTGCTTGTCCGCCTCGGCCTTCAGCAGCCGCTGCAGCCGGCCGGGGTTCGCTCCCGGGTGCGTGGACTTCAGCAGCGCGGCGACACCGGCGGCGTGCGGGGACGCCATCGAGGTGCCCTGGAGGAAGCCGTACGCGCCGTTCGGCATCGTGGACAGGATGCGGCCGTTCTTCGACGGCGTGTCCGGGATCTGGTAGCGGGCGTCGCCGCCCGGGGCGGCGATGTCGACGACACCGTTGCCGTACGTGGAGTAGTACGACTTCTCGTTCTTTACGCCCGTCGCGCTGACCGTGACGACACCCGGCAGCTGGGTCGGGACGTCGAAGCACTCGCTCGGGTCGATGGTGCGCGGGACCGGAGTGGTGTCGTTGGGGCTGGAGGCGTCCGCGATCGCGTCGGAGGCGAGGTCGTGGTTGGAGTTGCCCGCCGACGCCAGGTTCAGCGTGCCTTCCTTGGTGGCGTACTCCTGGGCCCGGTTGACCGCGTCGACGATGGCCCGCTGGTCCGGGTCGTCCATGCAGTTGTAGAGCCACGGGTCGACGTAGTAGCTGTTGTTCGTGATCTCCACGCCGTGGTCGGCGGCGAACACGAACGCGCAGACGACGCTCTCCGCGTAGAAGAGGCCGCTGACGCGGTCGGTCACGTTGATGCCGGAGACCTTCACGCCCGGCGCGACACCGGCGACGCCGACGCCGTTGCGGGCCGCGGCGATCTCACCGGCGACGTGCGTGCCGTGGTAGTCGTCCGCGGTGTAGGGACGCCAGGCGCCCTCACTGGTGTCCGCGACACCGCCGTTGCAGTTCGCCGACTGGGACTTGGAGAAGTTCGGCGCGAGGTCCGGGTGGGTGTCGTCGACGCCGGTGTCGATCACGGCGACGGTGACGTTCCTGCTCCCGGGGTTGATCGTCGCGGCCTTGTCGGCGCCGATCGCCCGCAGGTCCCACTGGTCGGCCTCGAGGGGCTCGGCGCCGGGCATGTCCGCCGAGGCGGCCTTCACCTTCGCGGCCTCTTCGGCCGTCAGGTAGTCGACGGCACCCACGTCCGTCGTACCGGCCGGCGTCAGCGGCGAGGTACGGGTGGCACCGGCCGACTGCACACCGCGCACGGCGCGGATCTTCGCACCGAAGGCCGGGTCGGTCGAGTGGACCACGATCACGCCGATCTCGTCGTACGTGATCACGATCTTGCCGCCGGCCTCGGCTATCGCCTCCTGGACGGCGGCTATCGTGCGCTTGTTCGTCTTCGTGTTCACGACGTACGAGAGGTTCGGGCCCTCCGCGGTCGCGGCGGTGGACTTCGCGACCGGGGCCGCCGTGGCGACACCCGGCAGGAAACCGAGCGAGGCGGTCAGCGACAGGACGACCGGCACCGCGAGAGCGAGCCGTCGTCTGGAGCGCAGATGAGCCATGGGATCTCCACATCAGCTTCAAAGAAACCGGCCCCGGGCACGCGTGTGCCTGGGCAGGTACATGACGTTGGTGGTGCAGCCCGAAGCTATCCCTGGTCGTCGTCGGCCAGCAACGACTTCACGGGCGGGAGGCCGAAGTAGAGGGGTAACCCTCGAAGTCACCGCACGTCCCGGCCGCTTCCGAATCGGTTTTCGAAAGAAACACACACGGTTGAACCGGTCCCACCGTGCCGCCGTGACGTTGTGCAGGGAGCCCGAGCACGATCGTGCACCCGCCACCGAAGGAACAGAGCCCACCCCCATGTCCGTACCCCATCCGACCCCCGACCCGACGGCGAAGAAGCCACCGTCCGCCGTCGCGACGGCGGCGCAGACGCGAGGAGACTCCGTGGCAACCGACGCACCGCCCCCCTCGAAGACCGAGCATCACCTCCCCTCACCCGAGGAGTTCGCCGCGGTCCATGAGAGCGCCGAGTTCGCCGAACTGCGCCGCTCCTACCGCTCGTTCGCCTTCCCGCTGACCGTGGCGTTCATCGCCTGGTACCTGCTGTACGTCCTGCTCTCCAACTACGCGGGCGACTTCATGGGCACCAAGCTCTTCGGCAACATCAACATCGCCTTCGTCCTCGGCATCGCCCAGTTCGTCACCACGTTCCTCATCGCCTGGTGGTACTCGCGGCACGCCGCCGCGAAGCTCGACCCCAAGGCCGAGGCGATCAAGTCCCGGATGGAGGGCGGCGCATGAGCCCCGCACAGCAGACTTTCCTCGCGGCCAACGAGGCCAGCCAGCACCGGCCGCTCATCATCACCCTGTTCGGGCTGTTCGTCCTGGCGACGCTCGCCATCACCATCTGGGCCGGCCGCCAGACCAAGGACGCCGCCGACTTCTACGCGGGCGGACGGCAGTTCAGCGCCTTCCAGAACGGCCTCGCGGTCTCCGGCGACTACATGTCCGCCGCGTCGTTCCTCGGCATCGCGGGCGCGATCGCCCTCTTCGGCTACGACGGCTTCCTCTACTCCATCGGCTTCCTGGTCGCCTGGCTGGTCGCCCTCCTCCTGGTCGCCGAGCCCCTGCGGAACTCCGGCCGCTACACGATGGGCGACGTCCTCGCCTACCGCATGCGCCAGCGCCCCGTCCGCACCGCCGCCGGTACCTCCACGATCGTCGTGTCGATCTTCTACCTGCTGGCCCAGATGGCGGGCGCGGGCGTCCTCGTCTCGCTGCTCCTCGGCATCACGTCCGACGCCGGCAAGATCCTCATCGTCGCCCTCGTCGGCATCCTGATGATCGTCTACGTCTCCATCGGCGGCATGAAGGGCACCACCTGGGTCCAGATGGTGAAGGCCGTGCTCCTCATCGGCGGCACGATCCTCATTACGTTCCTGGTGCTGCTGAAGTTCAACTTCAACATCTCCGATCTGCTGGGCACCGCCGCCGAGAACAGCGGCAAGGGCGCCGCCTTCCTGGAGCCCGGCCTCCAGTACGGCGCCACCGGCACCTCCAAGCTGGACTTCATCTCCCTCGGCATCGCCCTGGTCCTCGGCACCGCCGGTCTGCCGCACATCCTGATCCGCTTCTACACGGTGCCCAACGCCAAGGCCGCCCGGAAGTCCGTGAACTGGGCGATCGGCATCATCGGCGGCTTCTACCTGATGACCATCGCCCTCGGCTTCGGCGCCGCCGCGATGATCTCCCAGGACGAGATCATCGCCTCCAACCCGTCGGGCAACACGGCGGCCCCGCTGCTCGCCCTGCACCTGGGCGGCGTCGACTCGGCCTGGGGCGCGATCCTGCTCGCCACCATCTCGGCGGTGGCCTTCGCGACGATCCTCGCCGTGGTCGCGGGCCTCACCCTCGCCTCGTCGTCCTCCTTCGCGCACGACATCTACGCCAACGTCATCCGCAAGGGGAAGGCATCCGGCGCCGAGGAGGTCCGCGCGGCCCGCTGGGCGACCGTCTTCATCGGCGTCGTCTCCATCGGCCTCGGCGCCCTCGCCCGCGACCTGAACGTGGCCGGCCTGGTCGCCCTCGCCTTCGCGGTCGCGGCCTCCGCCAACCTGCCGACGATCCTCTACAGCCTCTTCTGGAAGAAGTTCACCACCCAGGGCGCGCTGTGGTCGATCTACGGCGGTCTGATCGTCGCCGTCGGCCTGGTGCTGTTCTCGCCCGTCGTCTCCGGCGACCCGAAGGCGATGTTCCCGGACGTCGACTTCCACTGGTTCCCGCTGAAGAACCCGGGCATCATCTCCATCCCGTTCGGCTTCCTCATGGGCTGGCTGGGCACCGTCCTGTCCAAGGAGGAGCCCGACACCGCCAAGTACGCCGAGCTGGAGGTCCGGTCCCTCACGGGCACCGGCGCACACTGATCCGGCCCACCGCCCCCGGGGCCGTCGTAGATCCCTACGGCGGCCCCGCGCCGTGTCCGGTCGTAGCTACCTACGGCGATTCCGCGCCGCATCTCGTGCGATCGGGCCGGTGGTGTTGTCGGTGGCGTCACGTAGGCTCGCAAGTGTCGGCACAACTGTGATCGCTACGAGGGAGGGGGCCCACGTGCTCATCGACACCTACGGCCGAGTGGCCACCGACCTGAGGGTCTCGCTGACCGACCGGTGCAATCTGCGCTGCACGTACTGCATGCCCGAGGAAGGCCTGCAGTGGCTGGCCAAGCCCGACCTGCTCGACGACGACGAGATCGTCCGCCTCATCGACATAGCCGTCCGCACCCTGGGCGTCACGGAGGTCCGCTTCACCGGCGGCGAGCCGCTGCTGCGCCCCGGCCTGGTCGGCATCGTGGAGCGTGTGGCGGCCCTCGCCCCCCGCCCCCAGATGTCCCTCACCACCAACGGCATCGGCCTCAGGCGCACGGCCACGGCCCTGAAGGCGGCCGGCCTGGACCGGGTGAACGTCTCCCTGGACACCCTGCGCCCGGACGTCTTCAAGACCCTCACCCGCCGGGACCGCCACAAGGACGTCCTGGAGGGCCTGCAGGCCGCCCGCGACGCCGGCCTGACCCCCGTCAAGGTCAACTCGGTCCTGATGCCGGGCCTGAACGACGACGAGGCCCCCGACCTCCTGGCCTGGGCCGTGGAACACGACTACGAGCTGCGCTTCATCGAGCAGATGCCCCTGGACGCCCAGCACGGCTGGAAGCGCGACGGCATGGTGACGGCCGGCGACATCCTCACCTCCCTGCGTACCCGCTTCGACCTCACCCCGGAGGGCTCCGAGATCCGCGGCTCGGCCCCGGCGGAACGCTGGCTGGTCGACGGCGGCCCCCACCGCGTCGGCGTCATCGCCTCCGTCACCCGCCCGTTCTGCTCGGCCTGCGACCGCACCCGCCTCACCGCCGACGGCCAGGTCCGCACCTGCCTGTTCGCCCGTGAGGAGACCGACCTCCGCGCCGCGCTGCGCTCCGGCGCGCCCGACGAGGAGATCGCCCGGATCTGGCGCCTGGCGATGTGGGGCAAGAAGGCGGGCGCGGGCCTGGACGACCCGTCGTTCGTGCAGCCGGACCGGCCGATGTCGGCGATCGGCGGCTGACGGGGAGGCCGCGCGCTCTACGGCGCCGGGGCCTCCCACTCGTCCAGCTTCACGACGTCCTTCAGGAACCCCCGCACACCCAGGAACTGCGAGAGATGCTCCCGGTGCTCGTCGCACGCGAGCCAGGTCTTGCGACGCTCGGGCGTGTGCAGCTTCGGGTTGTTCCAGGCCAGCACCCAGACCGCGTCGGCCCGGCAGCCCTTGGCCGAACAGATGGGGGAGGACGGGTCGGAACCGGGGACGTCGAGGATGTTCACAGGTCGACCCTAGCCGCACAAAAGGCGACGCCGAGCAGCCACGGGGGGAGCTGCCCGGCGTCGGTCTGTCGCTCCGACGGGGGATGCGGAGCGCGTACGAAGTATGTCACGGGTGTGCCTCTGCCCGGCACAGGAACTTCATGATTGATCTGAGCATTTCTTGAGCTTGGCGGGTGGCCGGATTCCGCTTCTTGCGGACCCCCGACGCTCAGAACCGCTCGCGCGACTCACCGCGAACGCCGCCCGCGGGATCGGCCGCGACGTCCTCCGGGACGGATTCCGCGAAGCGCCGCCCGGCCCCGGAACCGGCCGAGGACGCGGCGTCCGTCCCCTGCGGCGGCGTGATCATCGGACGCGTCGGTGCGTGGACGAAGGTGGACGGCAGCGAGGGCGCGTTCTCCCGCCCGGCGTTGGCGATCACCACGGCCACGTACGGCAGCACCCCGCCGAGCACCAGTGCCACGACCGCGACGTGCCGTTCGACGTTCCAGAGCACCGCGGCGGCGATCACCGCGAGGGTACGGACGGACATCGAGATGATGTAGCGACGCTGCCGGGCGCGGACGTCGTCGGTGAGACCCTGCCGGGCGCCCGTGATCCGGAAGACCTCGACGCTTCCCTGCTTCCGCATCACGCTCCACCACCCGCCTGTATCGGACGCTCCCCGGCCCGTGCCCGCCCGCGCCGCCACACGGAACGCGGTCCGGACACGTTCCACGGTACGCCGCGCCTGCGACGTCTACGAGACCGGGGCACCCTGGGCCGGGAGTGGAGGAAATGCGCCGCGGCGCGTACGGCCGTGCCCGACATGCGGCGTATCGCGGGCGGGCCGACACTGGGCGTACTGCTCACGTCGAGCCGTACGAGGAGGCAGCCATGGGCTGGTTGTGGGCGATCATCGTGGGATTCATCCTGGGCCTGCTGGCCAAGGCCATCCTGCCGGGCAAGCAGCACAGCCCGCTCTGGCTGACGACGATCTTCGGCATGCTGGGGGCCGTCATCGGCAACGCGATCGCACGCGGCTTCGGGGTCGAGGAGACCGCCGGGATCGACTGGAGCCGCCACATCTTCCAACTGGTCGCCGCGATCGTCATCGTGGCGTTCGGCGACATGGCCTACATGGCGACCCTGGGCAAGCGGAAGCAGCGGACGACCTGAGCCCCAGGGGCCGCAAGGGGCGCGAGGAACCCGCGAGCGACCACGACCGCGCGGCACTCGCCCGACACCCCACGCCCCTACGGCGCCTAGGCCCCGGTCACCTCGACCGCGGCCAGGTTCTTCTTGCCGCGGCGCAACACCAGCCACCGCCCGTGAAGGAGATCCTCGGACGCCGGCACGGCGTCCTCGGCGGTGACCTTCACGTTGTTCACGTAGGCCCCGCCCTCCTTCACGGTCCGCCGCCCCGCGGACTTGCTCGGCACCAGACCGACCTCCGCGAGGAGATCCACGACCGGCGCCAGCTCGGGCACCTTCGCGTGCGGCAGCTCGGACAGCGCCGCGGCCAGCGTCTTCTCGCTCAGCTCCGCCAGCTCCCCCTGACCGAAGAGGGCACGGGACGCGGCGATCACGGCGGCCGTCTGCTCCGCCCCGTGCACCAGCGTCGTCAGCTCCTCGGCCAGCGCCCGCTGCGCGGCCCGCGCCTGCGGCCGCTCCTGCGTCTGACGCTCCAGCTCCTCCAGCTCCGCACGGGACTTGAAGGACAGGATGCGCATGTACCCGCTGATGTCCCGGTCGTCCACGTTCAGCCAGAACTGGTAGAACGCGTACGGCGTCGTCATCTCCGGGTCGAGCCAGACGGCGCCGCCCTCGGTCTTGCCGAACTTGGTGCCGTCCGCCTTGGTCATCAGCGGAGTGGCCAGCGCGTGCGCCTGTACGCCGGGCTCCAGCCGGTGGATCAGGTCCAGACCGGCCGTGAGGTTGCCCCACTGGTCGCTGCCGCCCTGCTGGAGGGTGCAGCCGTACCTGCGGTAGAGCTGCAGGAAGTCCATGCCCTGGAGGATCTGGTAGCTGAACTCGGTGTAGCTGATGCCCTGGTCGGACTGCAGCCGACGGGCCACGGAGTCCTTCGCCAGCATCTTGTTGACGCGGAAGTGCTTGCCGATGTCCCGCAGGAACTCGATGGCGGACAGGCCCTCGGTCCAGTCGAGGTTGTTGACCATGACGGCCGCGTTCTCACCCTCGAAGGAGAGGAACGGCTCGATCTGGGCACGCAGCCTGCCGACCCAGCCCGCGACCGTCTCCGGGTCGTTCAGCGTGCGCTCCGCCGTCGGGCGGGGGTCGCCGATCAGGCCCGTCGCCCCGCCGACCAGCGCCAGCGGCCGGTGCCCGGCCTGCTGGAGCCGGCGCATGGTGAGCACCTGCACCAGGTGTCCGACGTGCAGGGACGGCGCGGTCGGGTCGTAACCGCAATAGAACGTGACGGGACCGTCCGCGAGCGCCTTGCGCAAAGCGTCCTCGTCGGTGGACAGGGAGAACAGCCCCCGCCACTTCAGCTCGTCGACGATGTCCGTCACGGTTCTCATGTCTCCTTGATTGAGCTGGTCATCGGGTACGAGGTTATACGCCCTGGCTGACAGAACTCATATTGAAATCCGGCACCCGCAGCGCGGGCATCGCGGCCCTGGTGAAGTAGTCGCTCCACTCGCGCGGCAGCGTCTTCTCCGTGCGCCCGGCCTCGGTGGCCCGGCCGAGCAGGTCCACCGGCGACTCGTTGAACCGGAAGTTGTTGACCTCGCCCGTGACCTCGCCGTTCTCCACGAGGTAGACGCCGTCCCGGGTCAGCCCGGTCAGCAGCAGCGTCGCCGGATCGACCTCACGGATGTACCACAGGCAGGTCAGCAGCAGCCCGCGCCGGGTGCCGGCGACCATCTCCTCCAGGGAGCGGTCCTCGCCGCCGTCCAGGATCAGGTTGCCGATCGTGGGCACCACCGGCAGCCCGGTCAGGCCCGCGCTGTGCCGGGTGGTCGGCAGGTTCGCGATCTCACCCCCGCTGATCCACTCGGTCTCCCGCAGCGGCAGGCCGTTGTCGAACACCGAGCTGTCGCCACCGGAGGAGTGGGCCAGCACGAAGGGCGCGGACTCCAGGCCCGGCTCGTTCGGGTCGCTGCGCAGGGTCAGCGGCAGGTCGGTCAGCCGCTCGCCGATCCGCGTGCCGCCACCGGGCCTGCTGAACACCGTCCGGCCCTCGGCCGCGTCCCGCGCCGACGCCGACCACATCTGGTAGATCAGCAGGTCGGAGACGGCTGTCGGCGGCAGCAGGGTCTCGTACCGGCCGGCCGGCAGCGGCACCCGCCGCTCGGCCCAGCCCAGCCGCAGGGCCAGCTCGGCGTCCAGGGCCGCCGGGTCGACGTCCTTGAAGTCCCGGGTGGAGCGCCCCGCCCAGGCCGAGCGCTTGCGGTCCGGGGACTTGGCGTTCAGCTCCAGCGTCCCGTTCGGCTGGTCGTGGCGCAGGCGCAGCCCCGTGGACGTACCGAGGTAGCTCGACACCAGCTCGTGGTTGGCGAAACCGTACAGCTCCCGGCCGCCCGCACGCGCGCGGGCGAACGACTCCCCGAGTGCCGGCGCGAAGTCGGCGAACACGGCGGAGGAGGTCTCGGCGGGCGCGTCCGTGAAGTCGGGGGAGTGCGCCACGCCCGTGACCAGCGGCTGGGCGTCCTCGGCGGGCCCGGCGCCCCGCGCGGCGGCCTCGGCGGCCCGCACCAGCGGCTCCAGCTCCTCGGCGGTGACGGCGGACCGCGACACCACCCCCGAGGCGGTGCCCTCCTTGCCGTCGACGGTGGCGACCACGGTCACCGACCGGCCCCGGGTGACCCCGTTCGTGGTCAGCGCGTTGCCCGCCCACCGCAGGTTCGCCGTCGAGTACTCGTCGGCGATCACCACACAGCCGTCGGCCCGGGACAGCGCGAGGGCCCGCTCGACGATCTCGTGCGGCTTGTTGGTACGGGCGCTCATCGACCGGCCTCCTGTGTGGTGTTGAGAATGTTGACTCCCTTGAAGAGGGCCGACGGGCAGCCGTGCGACACCGCGGCGACCTGGCCCGGCTGGGCCTTCCCACAGTTGAAGGCACCGCCCAGGACGTAGGTCTGCGGCCCGCCGACGGCCGCCATGGACCCCCAGAAGTCGGTCGTCGTCGCCTGGTACGCGACGTCCCGCAGCTGACCGGTGATCCGGCCGTTCTCGATCCTGAAGAACCGCTGCCCGGTGAACTGGAAGTTGTACCGCTGCATGTCGATGGACCACGACCGGTCCCCGACGACGTAGATCCCCCGGTCGACCCCGCCGATCAGATCCTCGGTGGACATCCCGGCCGGGTCCGGCCGCAGGGACACATTGGCCATGCGCTGCACCGGCACATGTCCGGGGGAGTCGGCGTACGCGCAGCCGTTGGAGCGGCCGAGACCGGTCAACCTGGCGATCCGCCGGTCCAGTTGGTATCCGACGAGGGTGCCGTCCTTCACCAGGTCCCAGCTCTGGCCCGCCACGCCCTCGTCGTCGTACCCGATGGTCGCCAGGCCGTGCTCGGCGGTGCGGTCACCGGTGACGTTCATCAGCTCGGAGCCGTAGCGCAGCTTGCCGAGCCTGTCGAAGGTGGCGAAGGACGTGCCGGCGTACGCGGCCTCGTAGCCGAGCGCGCGGTCCAGCTCGGTGGCGTGACCGATGGACTCGTGGATGGTCAGCCACAGGTTCGAGGGGTCGACCACCAGGTCGTAGACGCCCGACTCGACGCTCGGCGCCCGCATCTTCTCGGTGAGCAGTTCCGGGATCCGCGCCAGCTCGTCGTCCCAGTCCCAGCCGGTGCCCGTCAGGTACTCCCAGCCGCGCCCGACCGGCGGCGCCAGGGTCCGCATCGAGTCGAACTCACCGCTGGACTCGTCGACCGACACGGCCGTCAGCGACGGGTGCAGCCGTACGCGCTGCTGGGTGGTCACCGTCCCGGCGGTGTCGGCGTAGAACTTGTTCTCGTGCACAGTGAGCAGCGAGGCGTCCACATGGTTGATCCCGTCGGCCGCCAGCAGCCGCGTGCTCCACTCGGTGAGCAGCGCGGTCTTCTGCTCGTCGGGGACGGTGAACGGATCGATCCCGTACGCGGAGATCCAGGTCTTCTCCGCGTGCACGGGCTCGTCGGCCAGCTCGACCCGCTCGTCCGACCCGGCGGCCTTGATGACCTGCGCGGACAGCTTGGCCATCGCCACGGCCTGCGAGGCGACCTTGGCGGCGGCGTCCATCGTCAGGTCCACCCCGGACGCGAACCCCCAGGTCCCGCCGTGCACCACCCGCACCGCGTACCCGAGGTCCGTCGTGTCCGACGACCCGGCCGGCTTCGCGTCCCGCAGCCGCCAGGACGCGCTGCGCACCCGCTCGAACCGGAAGTCCGCGTGATCGGCGCCGAGAGCACGCGCGCGGGCGAGCGCGGCGTCGGCCAGTGCCCTCAGCGGTAGTGCCGTGAAGGCTTCGTCGATGGAATGAGGCACCGAAGGTCTCCCTGTTGCCGAGCGGTTGTCGTGACCTGTCGAGTCCGATCATGTCGCGCCCGCAGGCACGTGGACCACATCTTTGCGCCTGCGGACACCGCACATTCTGTAGGGACCCCACAGCGCCGTCCCCGAGCCACTGTCACAGCTCGAATGCCCACCCGGCGGACCGGACCGATAGGTTTTCGGGGAAGGCGCCTACCGTCCAGCCATGCTGGCAGGCGTTCCGACCGCTAAGGAAAGGGTGATCCGTTGAGCCGCTCGGTTCTCGTCACCGGAGGCAACCGGGGCATCGGCCTCGCCATCGCCCGCGCGTTCGCCGACGCCGGCGACAAGGTCGCCATCACGTACCGCTCGGGGGAGCCGCCGGCAGGCTACCTGGCCGTCAAGTGCGACATCACCGACTCCGAGCAGGTGGAGCAGGCCTACAAGGAGATCGAGGCCCAGCACGGCCCCGTGGAGGTCCTGATCGCCAACGCGGGCGTCACCAAGGACCAGCTCCTGATGCGCATGTCCGAGGAGGACTTCACCTCGGTCATCGACACCAACCTCACGGGCACCTTCCGCGTCGTCAAGCGAGCCAACCGCGGCATGCTGCGTGCCAAGAAGGGCCGCGTCGTCCTCATCTCCTCGGTCGTGGGCCTCTACGGCTCGCCCGGGCAGGCCAACTACGCCGCCTCCAAGGCCGCCCTGGTCGGCTTCGCGCGCTCCCTCGCCCGTGAGCTGGGTTCGCGCGACATCACCTTCAACGTCGTCGCCCCCGGCTTCGTCGACACCGACATGACCAAGGCGCTCACCGACGAGCAGCGCGCGGGCATCGTGAAGCAGGTGCCGCTCGGCCGGTACGCGCAGCCCGAGGAGATCGCCGCGACGGTGCGGTTCCTCGCCTCGGACGACGCCTCGTACATCACTGGAGCCGTCATCCCCGTAGACGGCGGACTGGGAATGGGTCACTGATCACCATGAGCGGAATCCTCGAAGGCAAGCGCGTCCTGATCACCGGTGTGCTGATGGAGTCCTCCATCGCCTTCCACACCGCCAAGCTGGCCCAGGAGCAGGGCGCCGAGATCATCCTGACCGCGTTCCCGCGGCCCACGCTGACCGAGCGCATCGCCAGGAAGCTCCCCAAGCCGACCAAGGTCATCGAGCTGGACGTCACCAACGACGAGCACCTCGGGCGGCTGGCCGACATCGTCGGCGAGGAGCTGGGCGGCCTCGACGGCGTCGTCCACTCCATCGGCTTCGCCCCGCAGGACGCCCTCGGCGGCAACTTCCTGAACACGCCGTTCGAGTCCGTCGCCACCGCGATGCACGTCTCGGCGTACTCCCTGAAGTCGCTGACCATGGCCTGCCTGCCGCTGATGCAGAACGGCGGCTCGGTCGTCGGCCTCACCTTCGACGCCAAGTTCGCCTGGCCGCAGTACGACTGGATGGGACCGGCCAAGGCCGCCCTGGAGGCCACCAGCCGTTACGTCGCCCGCGACCTGGGCAAGCAGAACATCCGCTGCAACCTCGTCTCCGCCGGCCCCCTCGCCTCCATGGCCGCCAAGTCCATCCCGGGCTTCGGCGAGCTGGCCGCCGTGTGGGACGACCGTTCGCCGCTGGAGTGGGACCTCAAGGACCCCGAGCCGGCCGGCCGCGGTGTCGTCGCGCTCCTGAGCGACTGGTTCCCGAAGACCACCGGCGAGATCATCCACGTGGACGGCGGGCTGCACGCGATCGGCGCGTAGCACTGCCGACCGGGCTCCACCGGTGCATGAGGGGCGCGCATCCATTCGGGTGCGCGCCCTCGCCGTACTCCTCTTCGCGGGGACGATCACTCGTTCGGCTCATCCGGCGGGGCGCCGGGGCCCTGCGCCGCGCACGCTGGACGTACACCGCTCAGCCGCTCGGCCTGAGGAGGTCCCCTTGTGCGCGTCTTCCGCAGCATCGCCCCAGCGGTCCTCGCCCTCGCCCTGGCCCTCGTCCCCGCGCTGCCGTCCGACGCGAACACGGCCGACGCGCATCCGGCCGACCGGCCCGACCCCTTCGGAGCGGCCTGCCGCAGCACCGTCACCGGCTCCCGGGTGATCGCGCACTGCTACAACCCCTATGTGGCCGTCGACCGCGTCCGGCTGCACATCGAGTGCGCGCGGTGGTGGGACATCGACAGCGACAGTGCCGCGGTCGCGGCGGGACCGGCGCAGACGGTACGGCTCGCCGGGCGCTGCTGGAAGGAAGTCCGCTCGGTGTGGTTCAGCCACCAGCGGGTGGAGGGCTGACCCGGCCCGGGCGGCAGTGGAAGGGGTAGCCGGCCGCCTCCGCCGCCGCGGTGCCGGCGTCGCCCGCGCGGATCGCGTCCACCAGGCGGGCGTGGTCCATGTACGTCTCCGGGGTCAGCTCCTCGCCCACGTCGCCGCGCAGCCAGTCCCGCAACACCTCGCCCAGGTCCGCGTAGACCGCCGTGACGACGTCGTTGTGGGACGCGGCCACGACCGCCATGTGGAAGGTCGCGTCGGCGGTCACGAAGGCCTCCGTGTCGCCCGACGACCATGCCTCCTCACGGCGGGCGAGAAGCGCGTCCAGCTGCTTGAGGTCCTTGTCCGTGCGCCGCTCGGCGGCCAGCTTGGCGGCGTTCGACTCCAGGGCGGAGCGCAGCTCGGCGATGTGGGTCGGGTCGGCGTCCGCGAAGCGGCGGTGCATCACGCCCGCGAGTTCGCTGGTCGCGACGACATAGGTGCCGGAGCCCTGACGGATGTCCAGCAGGCCGTTGTGGGCGAGCGCGCGGACGGCCTCGCGGACCGTGTTCCGGGCGACGCCCAGCTCCTCGACCAGTTCGGGCTCGGTGGGGATGCGGGAGCCGACCGGCCACTCGCCCGAGGTGATCTGGTTCCGCAGGGCGGCGATGACCTGCTCGGACAGCGCCGATCGGCGGGGATGGCTCAGCGGCATGGCACACCTTCGCATGTGCGGGCCGACCGGGAGCGGCCGGGCCCTGGACAACCAATCATCCTATGATTCTATGATGGGTGTCATGGTGAGCGAGGAGACTTCGACGTCGGCGTCGACACGTGGACGGACGATGTCCGTGCGTTCCGTGCGTTCCGTGGGTTCCGTGGGTTCCGTACGTTCTGCGGGTTCCGTTGGTCCCGCGCCCGGAGGGTTCGCGTCCGGACGCCCGGCGCGGGGCACGCGCGCGTGGACGACGCGACTGGTCGTCGTGGGCATCGTCCTCACGGCCCTCAACCTCCGCCCCGCCATCACCAGCCTCGGCGCCCTGCTCGAAGAGGTGCGCGCCGGGCTCGGCATGAGCGGCAGCGTCGCCGGACTGCTCACCTCCGTGCCGCCGCTCTGCTTCGCCGCCTTCGGCGTCATGGCACCCCGTCTCGCCCGCCGGTTCGGCCCGGCCGCCGTCGTCTGCGCCGGCATGGCCGCGATCGCCGGCGGGCTGCTGCTGCGGCCGTACGCCGGCGGTACGGCCGGATTCGTGGCCGCGAGCGCCCTCGCCCTGATGGGCATCGCCGTCAGCAACGTCCTGATGCCGGTCATCGTCAAGCGCTGGTTCCCGGACCGGGTCGGCTCCATGACGGGCCTCTACTCCATGGCCCTCGCCCTCGGCACCGCGTCCGCCGCGGCCGTCACCGTGCCCATGACGGCGGCCCTGGGCGGGAGTTGGCAGACCGGGCTCGCGGTGTGGGCGGGCCTCGCGGCGGCGGCCGTGCTGCCCTGGCTGCCCTTCGTCCGGGACCGCGCCCCGCGCTCGGCCGGGCCGGCTCCCGCGCGTGAGGAGGAGCCCGCCCCGAGGATCACCCGGAGCCGTACGGCCTGGGCGCTCGCCGTGTTCTTCGGGCTCCAGGCGACCGCCGCCTACATCACGATGGGGTGGATGGCCCAGATCTTCCGGGACGCGGGGCTCCCGGCCGGCCGGGCGGGGCTGCTGCTGGCGGTCACGATGGTGATGGGCGTACCGCTGGCCTTCGTGATCCCCCGGCTCGCCACCCGGCTGCCCCGCCAGGGCCCCATCGTGATCGTCCTGGGCGTCTGCGGGCTCCTCGGATACGGCGGGCTCTACGCCGCCCCGGCCGAGGGCGCCTGGGCCTGGGCGGTGCTGATCGGCATCGCCAACTGCTCCTTCCCGCTGGCGCTCACCATGGTCGGCATGCGGGCCAGGACCGGAGCGGGCGTGGCCAGGCTGTCCGCCTTCGCGCAGAGCACGGGGTACCTGATCTCGATCCCCGGCCCACTCCTCGTGGGCGTCCTCTACCAGCACAGCGGCGGCTGGGGCCTGCCCCTCGGCCTCATGGCCGCCCTCATGCTGCCGCAGATGGCGGTGGGCGTCCTGGCGGGCCGGGACCGGGTCGTCGAGGACGAGGCGGCCCGCTGACCCGGCCCCCGGGCCGGCCCCGGCAGGGGCCCCGGCGACTCCGGCAGGGGGTGGGGGTGCGAGACTGGCAGCATGCCAGTGCTCGACCCGAACCCCCAGAACGGCCAGAAGAAGATGCTCCTGGTCTTCGGCTCGTTCCTCGCCATCTTCGTCGTCATCGGGATCATCGCGGCCATCGCGTCACCGTGACCCCGCCGGGGGGTGGGGAAAACCCCCCGTCCCCTAGGGGGTCGGTCTCAGGGTGAAGTGGGTGGATCACCGGATGGGCCGGGGCGCCCGCAGTCCGTAAGTTCGAGATGTGGCCGCAGGGGACCCGCGAGGGCCCACGGAGGACCGGGCCACGAGGACTCTCGGACCACGGAGGCGGCATGTCGGCCCGTACACACACCCGGCCCCACCCGGCGGCACCCGCGGCCGGTGCCGGCATCCGGCTGCCCTGGTGGGCGGTCGCCCTGCCGGCGCTCGGCTTCGTCACCCTCCTGCTGCTGATCCTCGACCCCGCTCAGGCCCAGGCGGCCGGCGGAGATCCCGCGATCTCCCGCCTGCTGGAGCTCATACGGCAGGCGCTGGCGGGCCACGCGCAGTGACGAGTGACCAGCCCATCGGAAGCACATGTACGGGTGCCGGGTACCCGCACTTCAACTCCCAGCGCCCCATGGCCTGTTTCGTGCGAAGCTGGGACTCATGAGCGTCGCAGAACCCCGCAGGATCATCCTCTTCCGGCATGCGAAGGCCGACTGGCCGCAGGTCTCCGACCACGAGCGGCCGCTCGCCGACCGGGGCCGCATGGACGCCGCCGTCGCCGGGCGCAAGCTGGCCGACTCCGGTATCCCTCTCGACCTTGCCCTCTGCTCCACCGCCGTCAGGACCCGCGAGACCTGGAAGCTGGCCGTCCACGAACTGCCCGAGCGGCCGAAAACGGTCTATGAGGAGCGGATCTACGAGGCCTCGCCCGGCGAGCTGATCGCCCTGCTCAACGAGAGCCCGGACGACATGCGCAACATCGTCCTGATCGGTCACAACCCCGGGATCCAAGGCCTCGCCGACATACTCGCGGGCAGCTCCGAGGGCGACACCCGCGCGCGCATGAACCGTCACGGGTTCCCGGCCGCCGCTTTCGCCGTGCTCTCCTTCGAGGGCGTCTGGAAGAGCCTGGAGCCGGGCGCCACCACGCTGGCCGACTACTGGGCGCCGACGGAATAACCCCGCCCGCGCGACCCCACCGGCACCCGGTACGGCCGAGGCCCGGCACCGCTTCGGTGCCGGGCCTTCGCCGTGCGTACGCCCCCGCTACTCGCTGTGCGTGTCCGCCGCCTCGACCTCTTCGCGGGTCACCCCGAGCAGGTACAGCACGGTGTCGAGGAAGGGGAAGTTCACCGCGGTGTGCGCGGCCTGGCGGACGACCGGCTTGGCGTTGAAGGCGACGCCCAGACCGGCCGCGTTCAGCATGTCGAGGTCGTTGGCGCCGTCGCCGATCGCCACGGTCTGGGACAGCGGCACCCCCGCCTCGGCGGCGAACCGGCGCAGCAGCCGGGCCTTGCCCGCGCGGTCCACGATCTCGCCGACCACCCTGCCGGTGAGCTTGCCGTCGACGATCTCCAGCGTGTTGGCCTGCGCGAAGTCGAGCCCCAGCCGCTCCTTGAGGTCGTCCGTGACCTGCGTGAACCCGCCCGAGACGACACCGACTTGGAAGCCCAGCCGCTTCAGCGTGCGGATCAGCGTGCGCGCCCCCGGCGTGAGCCGTACCTCGCTGCGCACCTTCTCCACCACCGAGGCGTCGAGCCCCTCCAGCAGCGCCACACGCGCGTGCAGCGACTGCTCGAAGTCCAGCTCGCCCCGCATCGCGGCCTCGGTCACCTCGGCGACCTCCTTCTCGCACCCGGCGTGCGCGGCGAAGAGCTCGATCACCTCGTCCTGGATGAGGGTGGAGTCCACGTCCATGACCACCAGCCGCTGCGCCCGCCGGTGCAGGCCCGCCGCGACCACGGCGACGTCCACGCCGAGGGCCACCGACTCGGTGACCAGCGCGGTCCGCAGGGTCTCGGGTTCCGTACCGGAGACCGCGAACTCGACGGCGGTCACCGGGTACTTGGCGAGCCGGAAGATACGGTCGATGTTGCCGCCGGTCGCCGTGATCCGGGCGGCGATGCGGGCGGTGGACTCGGCGGTCAGCGGATGGCCCAGCACGGTCACGTGGGAGCGGCCGAGGCCGCGCGGCCGGTTGTCGCCCTTGCCGGAGATGATCTCCGCCTGCATCTTCATCGACTCCGCCCAGCTGTGGACGGTCGCCCGCAGGTCGCCCTCCTGCCCGGCGGGCGGCTCGGTCACGAGCGCGCACAGCACGATCCGGCCACGGGTGACGACCTGCTCGATGTCGACGACGTCGACGGAGTACGCGGCGAGGGTGTCGAACAGTCCGGCGGTGATGCCCGGCCGGTCCTTGCCGAAGATCTTGACGAGGAGAGTGGGGACGTCAGAGGAGGTCTGCGAAGCGCTCATGATGTGCCAACCGTATCCGGCCCCCCGCGCCTTCGCCCCTGAGGTCCGCCCAGCGGACGGAGAACACTGGGTTACCGGTGGCTGAAGCGCACCCGGACCGTGTACGACGCCCCGGAGAGCCCCCTTGGATCACCCCTGTCCACCCCCGTCCCCGGTGGCTCACCGCCCCCGGGGCCCGCGCGGAGGCGGCGGTGGTGGCGGTGGTGGCGGCCCCGCCTCCGGTGGCGGCGGCGGAGCCGGCCAGACGCTCGACCCTGACCCCGGCCCCGGCCCCGGCCCCGGCCCCGACCCTGACCCCGGCCCCGACCCCGGCCCCGACCCTGACCCCGGCCCCGGCCCCGGCCCCGATCCCGACCCGGACCCGGGCTGCTGCCCCGGCCGTCGCGGCGGAGGCGTGAACCGCCGCACGACCGTCGGCGCCCCGTACACATCCGGCGGCGCCCCCCGGGGCTCCCGTGAGTCCGGGGCCCCCGGCGACTGCGCCCTGCGCAGCTCGTCCGGCAGCCGCAGATACGGATTGGTGTCCGGGTTCGGCGGCCGGTACGGCATGCCCGGCGTGTACGGTCCCGAGGAGGAATCCGCGGCCGTGGTCCCGTGGGCCCCGGCGGGCGCCGGCCGGAGGCCGTCCGCGTCCCCCCGTGCCCACGGCGAGGCCCGCAACCCGGCGGCCCGCGTCCCGCACGCCAGCAGCGCCCCGACGGCCCCCGCACCCGCCCCCCACAGCGCGCCCAGCAGCAGAGCCGTCACCGCCCGCCCGCGCAGCTCGATGCCCGCGTCGAACGCGTCGATGCCGAACAGACCGAGCGAGGCGTCCACCGACACCTCCGTCAGCCGTACCAGCAGCGGCAGCGCCACCGCCGTCGCGAGGCCCAGCCGAAGAGCGCAGCGCCCCACGAAACCGAGCGTGCCCGCGCCCCGTGCATCCGCACCGGGTCCGCCCCCGGCAGCGGCGGCAGTGGACCGCCGTACGAAAGGCGTACGTACGGCGGTCAGGACCCCCGCGTACACCATCATCAGCGCGGCAGCGAGGCCCAACAGCCAGACCCTGTCGTCCAGTTCGGCGAGGCGGCCGAGCGTGACGGGTTCGCTCGTGTCGATGCTCAGCAGGTCGTCGAGCGGGTCGGGCAGGAGGTCGGCCAGCGCGCCGGTGGCCCTGCCGTCCCAGGGGACGAGGAGGCCGAGGGGGACACCGAGCCAGACGCCGTTGGGCGCGCCGAGGAGGGCCGCGCCGGCGATCCGCCGGGGGTGGGGGTCGCCGATCGCCGCGTACGCCGCCGCCGCGAGCCCGGCCAGGACCGCCACCAGCAGCACGGAGACCACGGCGGACACGGCGGGCCGTACGACGCGGTGCAGGGCGTCCAGGGCGGACGGCAGGGGGGTGCGGCGCGAGGCCAGCAGGGCGATGAGCAGCACGCCCAGGCACCAGGTCAGGCCGCCGAGCAGGGTCGGCACGGTGTCGACGGTGAAGCCGACCTTGGCCTGCGCGTCGGCCAGGTCGCCGAGCCGGTCCGGCAGCAGACCGCCGCCGATGTCCCCGATGGCACCGAGCCCCGGGATCTCCACGTCGTCGAGGGCACCGCCGCCGGGCAGTTGTCCGTCGAGCCCCAGCCGGGTTCCGTCCAGGGTCACGACGGCGTTCCCGGCCCAGGCCAGCCCGCCCATCAGCGCCACGAAGAGGGCGAGCACCGTGCCCACCCGCGCGAGGAGTTCGCCGGGGGAGATCACAAGTCCCGCGCCCCGCAGGGACCGCAGGAAGAACCAGGCCAGCAGGAGCGCTCCCACCAGGCCGACACCCAGTGGCGCGATGTCGATGGCGGTGGTGGCCTGGGCTCCTTCCAGGCCGAAGGCGGACACGTCGCCGGACGGGGTCACCGTCCCACCTGCCCCCAGCGCCACGACCGCCGCGGTCATGGGACCGAGTTCGCCCGCCGTGTCGGCCTCCAGCAGGTGCAGGCCCAGCGCCGCCGTACCCGCCATGCCGATCAACGCCCAACTCACGGCGGCGATCGCGGAGAACAGTACGTCCCCCCACGGCACGCCGCCGCCTCGGCCGAGATTCCGGTCGCTCATGTCGGACCCCCCCGATCCGCATCGCGGCGTTGCGCCGCCGATGTCCCTCTCGCGTGGGATTACCACTCTCCGGCCCGGTTTCAACCCCGTCAACGGGACCGGCCGATACCCCCGTACGCACTCTTCACAAGGCCCGACTTTCGGTCAGGGGGCCGAGCCTGAAATAGTTCCCCCCGATGTTCGACATCCCTAGACTCCCTGTGATGGGGGTAAATCGGGGGACAACTCAGTGGGGCATGGAGTGCCGGAACTCGTACTGGAATTGAACGGACAAACCTGGACGCTCGATCCGTCCAGGGCATACACCCTCGGACGTGATCCGCAGGGAGACATCGTGTTCGACGACGCCAGGGTGTCCTGGCGTCACGCCACGATCAGCTTCAGCGGCCGTGGTTGGGTGATCGAGGACCACGGCAGCACCAACGGCACCTTCGCGCAGGGGCAGCGGATCCACCAGCTGGAGATCGGCCCCGGTTCGGCCGTGCACCTGGGCAACGCGACCGACGGCCCGAGACTCAACCTCTCCGGCAGTGCCGCGTCCGTCGCGCAGCCCCAGCAGCAGCCGTACGCGGCGCAGGGCGCGAACGCCGGATACGCCGGCCAGCAGGCCCCGCAGCAGCAGGCGCCGCAGGCGGGCTGGCAGCAGCCGCAGGCACAGGTCCCGCACCAGCAGGGCCCCGGTGGTGGCGCGGGGGCGCCGCCGGTCTACGGCGACCGCAGCCCGACCACGTTCCACCATCTCTCGCTCGGCCGCGTCATGCGCATCGGCCGTGCCCTGGAGAACGAACTGGTCGTCTCCGACCTGCAGGTCTCGCGCAACCACGCCGAGTTCCACGCGACGCCCGACGGGCGCTTCGAGATCCGCGACCTCGGCTCGCACAACGGCACGTTCGTCAACGGTATGCCGATCGCCAAGGGCGGCACGGCCCTCCTCGGCCCGAACGACATCGTGGGCGTCGGCCACTCGACGTTCCGTATCGTCGGCGACCGCCTGGAAGAGTTCGTCGACACCGGTGACGTCTCCTTCTCCGCGCGCCATCTGACGGTCACCGTCGACGGCGGCAAGCAGATCCTGAAGGACGTCTCCTTCGGTGTCCCGGAGAAGTCGCTCATCGCGGTCATCGGCCCCTCGGGCTCCGGCAAGTCCACCCTGCTGAAGGCGCTCACGGGCTACCGCCCGGCCAACCAGGGTGACGTCCTCTACGACAACCGGAACCTGTACAAGCAGTTCGCCGAGCTGCGGCAGCGCATCGGTCTGGTCCCGCAGGACGACATCCTGCACAAGGAGCTGACCGTCAAGAAGGCCCTCAAGTACGCGGCCAAGCTGCGCTTCCCGGCCGACACCACGGCCGCCGAGCGTGACGCCCGCATCGACGAGGTGCTGCGCGAGCTGAAGCTCGACATCCACAAGGACAAGAAGGTCACCTCGCTCTCCGGCGGCCAGCGCAAGCGCGTCTCGGTCGCCCTGGAGCTGCTGACCAAGCCGTCGCTGATCTTCCTGGACGAGCCGACCTCCGGCCTCGACCCGGGCATGGACCGTGACGTCATGCAGCTGCTGCGCGGCCTCGCCGACGACGGCCGTACGGTCCTGGTGGTCACCCACTCGGTCGCCGAGCTGGCGATCTGCGACAAGCTGCTGGTGATGGCGCCGGGCGGCTCGGTGGCGTACTTCGGTCCGCCCGAGGAGGCCCTGAACTTCTTCGGCTACGAGACCTGGGCCGACGTCTTCTCCGCCTTCGAGAACTACCGCGACTACGACTGGGCGGGCCGCTGGAAGGGCTCGCAGCACTACCAGATGTACGCCGCGGACATCGACGCCGTCGCCCCGCAGTCGGTGCACATGCCGCCCCCGCAGTCGATGCGCCCGCCGAAGCCGCAGGGCTGGCTCTCCCAGCTCGGCACCCTGGTCCGGCGCTACGTCTCCGTCATCGTGTCCGACAAGGGCTTCCTGGCGCTGACGGTGATCCTGCCGGCCGTGCTCGGCGCGGTGAGCCTGCTCATCGACCCGGACAAGGACCTGCTGGTGCGGGGGGTGAACAAGGCGACCGGCCTGCCCATCCCGAACGGCACGGCCACCACGGTGCTGCTCATCCTCGCGGTCGGCGCGTGCTTCGCGGGCGCCGCCAACTCGGTCCGAGAGCTGATCAAGGAACGCGTGATCTACGAGCGGGAGCGGGCCACCGGCCTGTCCCGCTCGGCGTACCTGATGTCCAAGGTGATCGTCCTGGGCGCGGTCACCGTGTTCCAGGGCGCCATGGTCGGCGCGATCGGGTTCTCCAGCCGGACGATCCCGGACGAGGCCCTGATCTTCGGCGAGGGCAAGGTCGCCGTCATGCTCGAACTGTCGATCCCGATCATGGGGCTCGGCTTCACCTCCATGATGTTCGGCCTGGTCATCTCCTCGCTGGTGAAGACCGCCGAGAAGACGATGCCGCTGCTGGTGATGTTCGCGATCGTCCAGGTCGTCTTCACCGGCTGCCTCTTCGCCCTGCACGGCAGCCCGGGTGTCAACGAGTTCTCGTACCTGATGCCGTCGCGCTGGGCGGTCGCCGCCGCCGGAGCCACGCTGGACTTCAACAACATCAGTCCGCCCAAGGAGGCCGGCGACACCGACCCGCTGTGGAACCACACGGTCGGCGCCTACAGCCTCGACATGATCGCTCTGATCGTGCTCGGCGTGATGTGCGGGTTCCTCGTGGCCCGCTTCCTGCGCCGCCACGAGCCGGAGGTCATGCGCAAGTAGCTCCGGGGCCCACGGGCCGGGCACGGACGTACGAGGGGCGGCACCCGCACAGGGTGCCGCCCTTCCACGTTCTCAGAGGTCCGCGCCGACCTCAGTACGCGCTGTTGACGTTGTCGATCGAGCCGTAGCGGTCGGCGGCGTAGTTCGCGGCGGCCGTCAGGTTGGCCACCGGGTCGTACTGGCTCTTGGCGGTGCCCGGGACGTGGTAGGCGTCGAAGGTCGGCTTGATGACCTGCAGCAGACCGATCGACGGGACGCCGTTGATGGCGTTGATGTCCCAGTCGTTGATGGCGTTCGGGTTGCCCGAGGACTCCCGCATGATGTTCTTGTGCAGGCCGTTGTAGGTGCCCGGGATCTTGTGCTTCTTCATGATGTCGAGCGCCTCGCGGATCCAGCCGTCGAGGTTGTTCGGGTAGGACTTCACGGCGGCCTTGGCGATCTTCGCGCGCTGGGCGGACCGGCTCGCGGCCTCCTTCTTGGCGCGCTCCTGGTCGGCCTTCTTCTTCGCGGCGGCCGCGGCGGCCTTCTTGTCGGCGTCGGAGGCCTGGTCGGTGACGCTGGCCTTCACGGCCTGCGCCGGGTTCTGGCTGAACGCCGCCGGAGCCGCGGACACGGTCTGCGTGGCGGTCTGAGCCTCGGCCGGCACCAGCGAGAACGCGAGGGCGGCGGCACCGAAGGCGGCCGTTCCGGCGAGCGAGAGCTTGTGGGTCTTGGTCAGCGCGAGACTGCGGCCGGGGTTCTTGGCGTTCTTGAGCATGTGTGAGGGACCTCTTCGAATAGCGCGGAGATCGCTCTCGTGCCGGGTGGGGACCTTGCAGTTCCGGCACAAACGCCGCGGGGCGACCCGCGGCGTCGAGCGACAGCAGCAATTCTTAGCGGCCGCAAAATCGTGTGGCAAAGGTGTGACGTACGATGCCGCTTAGTAGAAACGGAAAGGGCAAAACGGGACAGAACAACCCGTCCTTCCCGCTCAAACCACCCTTATACCTCAACTAGGGAGCTTCGTACGTGATGCGCACCCTATGGGCGGGCTCACAGGGCCCGGGCGGCAAGCTCACCGGCAGTTGCTGGCGCAATGCTCTGCGTGAGGGGTCTCCTCCGGCAGGATGAGGTGCACGTCCCCGAACTCGTGCCACAGGTAACGCCCCTCGGCCGCCGCCTCGTACGAGCGGTCGACCGCCGCCCGCCCGGCGACCGCCTCCAGCATCAGCAGATGCGAGGCCTCCGGCTCGTGCAGCCCCGTCAGCAGCCCGTCCACCACCCGCACCCCGCGCTCCGGGGTCACCACCAGGTCCGTCCAGCCGCGCCGGGCCCGTACGACACCGTCGGGCCCGGTGGCCGACTCCACCGCCCGCACCGCCGTCGTCCCCACCGCGACCACCCGCCCGCCCGGCCGTCTCCCCCCGTTCGCCCGCGCCGCGTTGATCAGCCGCGCCGACGCCTCCGGCACCGCGAACCGCTCCGGGTACGGCGGCTCGTGCGCCTCCGCCGACGCCACCCCGGTGTGCAGCGTGACCGGCGCGAACTGCACCCCCCGACTCACCAGCTCCGCCACCAGCCGCGCCGTGAACGGCCGCCCCGCACTCGGCATCTCCGCGGACCCCGCCCCGTCCCGCGACGGCAGCGCGAACACCGTCTGGTACACCGAGAGCGGCTGGTCCCGCTCCGTGTAGGAGTAGCGGATGGGCCGCCCGTGCTCCCGCAGCACCCCCGCGACGTCCGGTGCGGACACCCGGGCCCACCACAGCCGCTCGCCCCGCGCGCTCAGCGGCTCCTCCAGGACCAGCCGCGCACCCCCCGGCAGAACCACCTCCGTCCCCGCCGGCCCGCCCGCACGCGCGCGCGTGGTGCCGCGTCCGTCCGGATCCCGCAGCTCGACGGCCCACCGCCCGTCGTCGCCCCGCGTGGAGAAATGCACCACCACGCGCGCGTGTCCCACCGTCCCGTCCACCGCCGCCGCCAGCGTCGGCGAGGTGTTGACCACCAGCAGGTCTCCCGCCCTCAGCAGCCCCGGCAGCGCCGCGAACGCGTGGTGCGACACCCGCGTACCGCACGAGACCAGCAGCCGTACGCCGTCCCGGTCCAGACCCGGCCCGCGCTGCTCGGCGGGCACGCGCGCGTGCAGCTCCTCCGGGACGCCCACCGCCACCGTGCTCATCGCCCCTCCAGCAGGGACCGTGCCCCGTACCGGCCGCTGACCGGCCGCTCGTCCAGCAACCGCAGGAACGCCGGGACCACGCTCCCCGGACCGGGCCGCGGCTCGTCGTCGTCCGGTACGGCCGCGGCGTACAGGTCCGTGCCCATGTCCCCGGGATCGACGGCCCACACCCGCAGCCCCGGTTCCTCCACGGCCAGCACCGCCGACATCCGGTCCAGCGCCGCCTTCGAGGCCCCGTACCCGCCCCACGTCCCGTACGCCTCGGCCGCCGCGTCGGAACTGACGCCGATCACCGCGCCCGCCCCGGAGGCCCGCAGCAGCGGCAGCGCCTCCTGCACCAGCCCCAGCGCCGCGACCACATTGACCTCCAGGGCCCGCCGCAGCCCGTCCAGGGCCAGCTCCTCCAGCCGTACCAGCGGCTCGGCGCCCAGCGCGCTCGCGTTGTTCACCAGCAGGTCGACCCCGCCCAGCTCCCGCGCCGCCGCCGTCAGCGCGGCCCGGTGCCCGGCGTCGGTGACGTCCCCCGGCAACGCCTCCACCCGTGTTCCGTACGCCGACAGCTCCGCCGCCGCCTCCTTCAGGGCCCCGGCGGTCCTGGCGTCCAGCACCAGATCCCACCCGCGCTCCGCCAGCGCCGCGCCCAGCGCCCGGCCCAGCCCCTTCGAAGCCCCCGTGATGATCGCTACGGGCATGACATCCGTCCCCTCGTCCTCGGCCGCCACCCGACCCGGGCGGCGGTGATCCCAACGTAGGAACGGGACCGCCCCCGCCGCCTCGTACGCGGGCCGCAGACCGCCGGGGCCCTTTGCCCTAGGCCGCCGGGCGGACCCGCGGTCCTAGGTCCGGTCGTAGGCCCCCGGCCTAGGTCCAAGGGCCCGGAGGAGACCCCCACCGGCCCGATCCGCGGTGTCGGACCCCGCCGGTACGGTGAGTTCATGAGTCACCGTCCACGGTCCGGCCTCGCCGCGGTCAGCTCCGCGCTGCTGGCCATGAGCAGGCACCTGGAGGTGCGCGACGTCCTCAAGACGATCGTCGCCTCCGCGCGCGAACTGCTCGACGCGGAGTACGCGGCGCTCGGCGTCCCCGACGACCACGGCGGCTTCGCCCAGTTCGTCGTCGACGGCGTCAGCGACGCCCAGTGGAAGGCCATCGGCCCCCTCCCGCGCCAGCACGGCATCCTCGCCGCCATGCTCCACGAGGCCGCCCCCGAGCGCCTCGCCGACGTCCGCAAGGACCCGCGCTTCGAGGGCTGGCCGAGCGCGCACCCCGACCTCGTCGACTTCCTGGGCCTGCCCATCCGCGACGGCGACGAGGTCATCGGCGCCCTCTTCCTCGCCAACAAACGCTGCCCGAGGCCCGAGGGCGGCTGCGGCTTCACCGAGGAGGACGAGGACCTGCTGTCGATCCTCGCCCAGCACGCCGCGATCGCCCTGACCAACGCCCGCCTCTACGAGCGCAGCCGCGAGCTGACCATCGCCGAGGAGCGCTCCCGGCTCGCGCACGAACTCCACGACGCCGTCAGCCAGAAGCTGTTCTCCCTGCGCCTGACCGCCCAGGCCGCCGCCACCTTGGTCGACCGCGACCCCTCCCGTGCCAAGGGCGAACTCCAGCAGGTCGCCGCCCTCGCCGCCGAGGCCGTGGACGAGCTGCGCGCCGCCGTCGTCGAGCTGCGCCCCGCCGGGCTCGACGAGGACGGCCTCGCCGCCACCCTGCGCACCCAGATCCACGTCCTGGACCGTGCCCACAGCGCCCGTGTCACCTTCTCCGGCCGCGGCGCCCGCGCGCTGCCCGCCGCACAGGAGGAGGCCATGCTGCGCGTCGCCCAGGAAGCCCTGCACAACGCCCTGCGGCACTCGGGAGCCGAGCGGGTCGACGTCACCCTCGACCGCCACGGCGGCGGGGCCGTCCTACGGGTCACGGACGACGGCGTGGGCTTCGACACCCAGATCGTGCGCCGCCAGGGACGCCATCTCGGCCTGGTCTCGATGCGCGACCGGGCGAGCGGCGTCGGCGGCCGGCTGACCGTGGAATCGGCGCCCGGAAAGGGCACCACGATCGAGATGGAGGTCCCCGGTGGCTGAGACAATCAAGGTGCTGCTCGTCGACGACCACCAGGTGGTCCGACGCGGCCTGCGCACCTTCCTGGAGGTGCAGGACGACATAGAGGTCGTGGGAGAGGCCGCCGACGGCGCCGAGGGAGTCGCCCGCGCCGAGGAACTCCGGCCCGATGTCGTCCTCATGGACGTCAAGATGCCGGGCATGGACGGCGTCGACGCCCTGCGCAAACTCCGCGAACTCGCCAACCCCGCACGCGTGCTCATCGTCACCAGCTTCACCGAACAGCGCACGGTCGTCCCGGCCCTGCGCGCCGGCGCCGCCGGGTACGTCTACAAGGACGTGGACCCCGACGCCCTCGCCGGTGCCATCCGCTCGGTGCACGCCGGGCACATCCTCCTGCAGCCGGAGGTCGCCGACGCGCTGCTGTCGCAGGAGGGGGCCAACTCGGGCCAGGGCAGGGGCGGTTCCCTCACCGAGCGGGAGCGCGAGGTGCTCGGTCTGATAGCCGACGGGCGCTCCAACCGCGAGATCGCCCGCGCGCTGGTGCTCTCCGAGAAGACGGTCAAGACCCACGTCTCGAACATCCTGATGAAACTCGACCTGGCGGACCGCACCCAGGCCGCGCTGTGGGCGGTGCGCCACGGTGTGACCTGATGATGTACGGATTGTCCGGCAACATGGAGGGTTCCACTCCGGACTGAGATTCATACTGTCGGGTGTATGTCCCTCGGGTGGCGCATCCTCGGGGGAGCCCCGCCGTTCTTCAGTGCGTGCTGTGTGCGACCGCCGCAGTGATCGCAAAGAAGGGCTCAACGTGAAGAACCTGAAGAAGGCCGCCGCTGTCACGATGGTGGCCGGTGGCCTCGTCGCCGCCGGTGCCGGCATGGCCTCCGCCACCGACGGCGGGGCGCACGCCGACGGCAAGGCCATCGGCTCGCCGGGCGTCGTCTCGGGCAACGTCATCCAGGCCCCGGTCCACATCCCGGTGAACGCGGTCGGCAACAGCGTGAACGTCATCGGTGTCCTGAACCCGGCCTTCGGCAACCTGGGTGTCAACCACTGACGTTCCCGCCCCGGAGCACCAGTGACCACCGGCCTTCCAGGCGCTCCTGGGAGGCCGGTCAGACTGCCGCCCCATCCTGTTCCCCAGCCGTCCTGCCGTCTTGACGCGCCGAACGGGCGGTTCCCCCTGCCCGTCCGTGCCAGGGCGCCCGCGTTGGCCGGCGCACGATCCGTGTGCGGGTCGGACCCGTACGACGCAGGAGGAGCGCGGCTCACGAACTTCTCCAAGAAGGCCGCCCTGACCGTGACCGCCGCCTATCTCGCCGCGGCCGCCTCGTCCGGCGCCGCCGTCGCCGACTCGTCGGCCGACAGCGCGGCCGTCGGTTCCCAGGGCGTCGCCTCCGGCCTCGTCGTCCAGGTCCCCGTCGACGTCCCCGTCACGGTCACCGGCCTCGGTGCCGACCTCGTTGCCGCGCTCAACCCGACGTTCGGCAATGTCACGGTCGACCCCTGACCACCCCCGCGCTCCCACCGGGGTCCCGCGAACCTGCCGGGTTCGCGGGGCCTTCGGCTGCGCCGCCCCACCCGGTCGGGGCCCGCCGCCTACCGCCCCCGCTCCCGCTCCTCCACGAACGCGTTGTACGCCGCCACCTGCGCCCGCCGAGCCGTCCGCTCCACCGGCCGCAGCGCGTCCGCCCGCGAGGCCATCTCCGAGGCGCTCACGGCCCCGCCGTCCCCGTGCTCGAAGGCCACCGAGACCAGCAGCCCCACGCGCTGCGCCAGCTCCAGCACCCGTACCGCACGCGGCGGATACCCGGGAGCCAACACCTCCCGTCCCCGCTCGGCCCGCGCCCGGTACGCGTCGATCGCCGCCTCGGCCACCGGCCCGGACGCCGCGATGTCCAGCCGGGACAGCACGGCGGTGGCGTCCCGCAACGCCTCCGCCAGCTCCCGCTCGGCCTCCCCGAGGGACGGCACGTCGGCCGGCGGGGCCTCCCGCACCGCCAGGCAGTGCCAGACGACCTCCACGTGCTCGTCACCGGCGGGCCCGGCCTCGTACACCTCCGGCACCAGCCCCACCGCACCCCCGTGGCAGACGACCGCCTCCTTCGCCTCCAGCGCCCGCTTGTTGAACTCCGGTGGCCCGCTCAGCCCCAGTGGATGCCCCGCCGCGGGCAGCGCGATGCGCAGCCCGCTCACCCCGAGGGCCCGCAACCGCCCCAGCGCGAGCGTCAGCCCGACCGGACCCAACTCGCCGGGCAGCCCCTCCACCCGGTGCACCGCGTCCTCACCGACGATCGCGAGGACCGCGTCATCCGGCGAGACAAGTCCGGCAAGAAGGGCATTTCCCCATGCGGCAAGGCGTCCTGAGCGCGGTTCCGAGAGCATGCCCCCACCCTAAGGACCGACCGAGGGGATGGACGGCCCGACCGGTGGCGTAGATTTCCCTGAGGGCTGCGCCCACCCGGCGGTGGCTCCGACCACAGGCGTACGCGACAGCCGAGACAGGCCGACACTGCAAGGGGAGACAGCGCGCTCATGAGCGATGTTCTGGAGCTGGAGGACGTATCCGTGGTCCGCGAGGGCCGGGCTCTGGTGGACCAGGTCTCCTGGTCGGTCAAGGAGGGCGAGCGCTGGGCCATCCTCGGCCCGAACGGCGCCGGCAAGACCACCCTCCTCAACATCGCCTCCAGCTACCTCTACCCCAGCAAGGGCACCGCCACGATCCTCGGCGACACCCTCGGCAAGGTCGACGTCTTCGAGCTGCGCCCCCGCATCGGCATGGCCGGCATCGCCATGGCCGAGAAGCTCCCGAGGCGCCAGACCGTCCTGCAGACCGTGCTGACCGCCGCGTACGGCATGACGGCCACCTGGAACGAGGACTACGAGGAGATCGACGAGCTGCGCGCCCGCGCCTTCCTCGACCGCCTCGGCATGACCGACTACGTCGACCGCAAGTTCGGCACCCTCTCCGAGGGCGAGCGCAAGCGCGCCCTCATCGCCCGCGCCCTGATGGCCGACCCCGAGCTGCTGCTCCTCGACGAGCCCGCCGCCGGCCTCGACCTCGGTGGCCGCGAGGACCTCGTACGCCGTCTCGGCCGCCTCGCCCGCGACCCGATCGCCCCCTCCATGATCATGGTCACGCACCATGTCGAGGAGATCCCGCCGGGCTTCACCCACGTCCTGATGATCCGTCAGGGCAAGGTCCTCGCCGCGGGCCCGCTGGAGCTGGAGCTCACCTCCCGCAACCTCTCCCTCTGCTTCGGCCTCCCGCTCGTCGTCGACCAGCTCGGCGAGCGCTGGACCGCCCACGGTCTGCCGCTCACCTGAACCCCCAACTTCTCCCGGCCCCCGCCAGTCGAATGCCCTGGGACCACAACCGGACCCAGGCGCAACCGACTTGGGCGCACTCTGCACGTGATCTTTGGCCGTGCGCTCTGTTCGGCGGCCCGATCGCGGTTCTACCATGGCCGATGTGGACAGCATCGACGCATGGGTGTGGTGGCTGATCGGCGCGGCCGGGCTCGGGATCGCCCTCGTCGTGACCGCGATGCCCGAGTTGGGCATGCTCGCCCTGGGCGCGGTCGCCGGCGCCGTGACCGCGGGACTGGGCGGAGGTGTCGTACTCCAGGTCCTCGTCTTCGCGGTCGTCTCGGTCGCGCTCATCGCCGTCGTACGGCCCATCGCGGCCAGGCACCGGTCCCAGCGACCCCAACTCGCGACCGGTATCGACGCGTTGAAGGGCAAACAGGCCGTCGTCCTGGAACGGGTCGACGGCATGGGCGGCCGGATCAAGCTGGCCGGCGAGATCTGGTCCGCCCGCGCGCTCGACACCGGCCAGGCCTACGAGGTGGGTCAGGAAGTGGACGTCGTGGAGATCGAGGGAGCCACGGCGATCGTCATGTGACCTCGTACGACGGGGTCACGAGGCGATGACGCAATGACCTGAACGACCCACCTGGCAGGCGGGCTTCTGCCAGACTCGACCAGCAAGATCTTCAACAGTCCGAACAGGCATAAGATCTTCCGGAAGCGCCACGGCGGAGAAGGGCACGGGGAGCAACGATGGAACCGATCATCATCGTCCTGATCATTCTGGTGGTGTTGGTCTTCATCGCCCTGATCAAGACCATCCAGGTGATCCCACAGGCCAGCGCGGCGATCGTCGAGCGATTCGGCCGCTACACCCGCACCCTCAACGCGGGACTCAACATCGTCGTCCCGTTCATCGACTCGATCCGCAACCGCATCGACCTCCGTGAACAGGTCGTACCGTTCCCGCCCCAGCCGGTGATCACCCAGGACAACCTGGTCGTGAACATCGACACGGTCATCTACTACCAGGTGACCGACGCCCGCGCCGCGACCTACGAGGTCGCCAGCTACATCCAGGCGATCGAGCAGCTCACCGTCACCACACTGCGCAACATCATCGGCGGCATGGACCTGGAACGCACCCTGACCTCCCGCGAGGAGATCAACGCGGCCCTGCGCGGCGTCCTCGACGAGGCCACCGGCAAGTGGGGCATCCGCGTCAACCGCGTCGAGCTGAAGGCGATCGAGCCGCCCACCTCCATCCAGGACTCGATGGAGAAGCAGATGCGTGCCGACCGCGACAAGCGCGCCGCGATCCTCACCGCCGAAGGTACGCGCCAGGCGGCCATCCTCACCGCCGAGGGCGAGAAGCAGTCCCAGATCCTGCGCGCCGAGGGTGAGGCCAAGGCCGCCGCCCTGCGCGCCGAGGGTGAGGCCCAGGCCGTCCGTACGGTCTTCGAGGCCATCCACGCCGGTGACCCGGACCAGAAGCTGCTCTCCTACCAGTACCTCCAGATGCTCCCGAAGATCGCCGAGGGCGACGCCAACAAGCTCTGGATCGTCCCCAGCGAGATCGGCGACGCCCTCAAGGGCCTCTCCGGCGCCATGGGCAACTTCGGCAACCTGGGCGGCGGCCCGTCGGTCCCCAGGCCCGCCGACGGCAACGGCGAACGCCGCGAGAAGCCGGCGATCGACTGAGCACACGACCAGGGGCCCGCCTTCGAGGAGAAGGCGGGCCCCTGGTTTCTGCCTTTCGGGGGCCGGCGAAGCCCTACGCGGCTCCCTGGGACAGCCACGCCGGAAGCGCGTCGTAGTCCTCGTGTCCCAGCGACAACAGCATGGCGTCGGCCGGCGTCGGCTCGAACGGCTGCCGCAGCAGCGGCATACCCGCCTGCTCCGGAGTCCGGTCGGCCTTGCGGTGGTTGTCCTCGGCGCAGGAGGCGACCGTGTTCAGCCAGGTGTCACCACCGCCCCGCGACCGCGGCACCACGTGGTCGACGGTCGTCGCCCGCCTGCCGCAGTAGGCGCACCTGTGCCTGTCCCTCACCAGGACACCCCGCCTGGACCACGGCGCTTGTCTTCGGAACGGCACCCTGACATACCTGCAGAGTCTGATCACCCGGGGCGCCGGTATGTCGACCGCGGCTCCGCGCATGCGCAGTTCGGGGTGGGTCTGCTCGACGACGGCCTTGTCCTGCAGTACCAGCACGACGGCTCGGTTGAGCGTCACCGTCGACAGCGGCTCGAAGCTCGCGTTCAGTACCAGCGTGTCCCGCATCCCAGCCCACCTCCTGTGCCAGCCCACCCCCCGGCGGGCTTGGATCAACTCTGGCCGGGCACGCCGAGATGGACAACGCAATAAAAAATGCCCGTCTCTGATCACTTCCAAGACCAGAGACGGGCAAACGTTCAATGAACGTCCGGCTTCGTTACTTTTCCGCCTCAGCGGCGTACTCGCCGATGAGTTGGGCACGAGCCAGGGTGTGGAACCGCAGGTTGAAACCGATTACGGCTGGTGAGGCGTCCGAGTCCGGACCGAGCTTCTCCTGATCCACGGCGTACACCGTGAACACATAGCGGTGCGCGGGGTCCCCGGGCGGCGGCGCGGCCCCGCCGAAGTCCTTCGTCCCGTAGTCGTTGCGCACCTGGACGGCGCCCTCGGGCAGTCCCTCGAACTTCCCCGAGCCCGCGCCCGTCGGCAACTCCGTCACCGACGCCGGGATGTCGAACACCACCCAGTGCCAGAACCCGCTGCCCGTGGGGGCGTCCGGGTCGTAGCAGGTCACGGCGAAACTCCTGGTCTCCGGCGGGAAGCCCTCCCAGCTCAGCTGCGGCGAGGTGTTCCCCTCCGCGTAGACCTGGGCGTCCTTGAGCGTTTCACCCGCCTCGACGTCTTCGCTCGTGACGGTGAACGACGGCACGACCGGGTGGAAATCGTGGGGGAGCGGCGGCCTCTTCGGCTCGGTCACCTCAATACCTCCTGATGGATCCGGGGTAGGTGTGCTCAGAGCCTAGAACCAGCTGCGCTTGCTGCCGACCTCCGACAGCCACTGGTTCAGATACGCGGCCCAGTCCGTGCCCTGGTAGTCGTGCAGCCCCACCCGGAACGAACGGAACGAGTCGCTTCCCTCGCTGAACAGACCCGGCTTCTTGTCCATCTCCAGCACGACGTCCATCTCGCGGTCGTCGGCCACGAAGCTCAACTCGACCTGGTTGAGGCCGTGGTACTGCTGCGGCGGGTAGAACTCGACCTCCTGGTAGAAGGGGAGCTTCTGCCGGGTGCCACGGATGTGACCGCGCTCCAGGTCCGCGTTCTTGAAGCGGAAGCCCAGCTGGATGAAGGCGTCCAGGATGGCCTGCTGCGCCGGCAGCGGGTGCACGTTGATCGGGTCCAGGTCACCGGAGTCGACCGCACGCGCGATCTCCAGCTCGGTGGTCACACCGATGTTCATGCCCGGCAGGGTCTGCCCCTGGATGGTCGTGATCGGCGTCTCCCACGGGATCTCCAGCCCGAACGGCACCGTGTGGACCGCCCCGGCCTTCAGCTCGAAGGCACCACCGAGCCGCTGCTTGGTGAACACCATGTCCTGCTTGTACTCCGCGTCCTGGCCCTCCACCTCGACCCTGGCCTGCAGACCGACGGACAGCGCCTCGATCTGCTGGTCCACGGAACCGCCCTGGATCCGCACCTCACCCTGGACGACGCCGCCCGGGACGACATTGACCTCGGTCAGCACCGTCTCGACCGAAGCCCCGCCGGCTCCCAGGCTCGCGAGCAGCCGCTTGAACCCCATGTCTGTTCCTCCCGTCAGGCAATGCCTGCATATCTGTGTGGTTCTGTGTCTTGTGGTGTGGATCGCTCTGCGTCGCGTGGATCCTTGATCCCTACAAACGCAAACAGGCGTCGACCGGTTCCGCGTCCTCCCGCTCCACACCCTTCCAAGGAGAACGCCCTCTCGCCACCCGTCGGCACGCACCCGTCTGGACTACGCTCGGACGCCATGATCGCGAGCACCGACCGTACGCCCCTGGCCCGCGAGTTCTTCGACCGCCCCGTACTGGAGGTGGCACCGGACCTCCTGGGACGCGTCCTCGTACGCCTCACCCCGGACGGGCCGATCGAACTGCGCCTCACGGAGGTCGAGGCCTACGACGGCGCGAACGACCCCGGCTCCCACGCCTATCGGGGGCGTACCGCCCGCAACGACGTGATGTTCGGTCCACCCGGTCACGTGTACGTCTACTTCACCTACGGCATGTGGCACTGCATGAACCTCGTGTGCGGTCCTGAGGGCACGGCGAGCGGGGTCCTGCTGCGCGCCGGCGAGATCACCGAAGGTGCCGACCTCGCCCGCAAACGTCGAATCTCAGCCCGAGATGACAAAGAACTGGCCAAAGGACCCGCCCGTCTGGCCACCGCCCTGGACGTGGACCGGGCCCTGGACGGTACGGACGCCTGCGCATCGGGCAACGCGCCCATAACGGTCCTGACCGGCACTCCTGTTGGGCCTGACCAGGTACGCAACGGCCCCCGCACCGGTGTCTCCGGGGACGGTGGAGTGCACCCCTGGCGTTTCTGGATCGCCGACGACCCGACGGTCAGCCCGTATCGGGCCCATGCCCCCCGCCGGCGCTCAACTTGACTCGCCCCTGGGGTGTCCGTAATGTAGCCCGAGCCGCTTGAACCGGTTACGGCGATCAGCCAGCAGCCGAGAGCGGCCAACCCACTATCTACGTCATCCCCTCAGCGGGGGCGAATCAGGCATGCCTTGATTTCAGCCCGCAGAACTCAATTATGAGTTGCCGAGGGAATCGGCTAACGTAGTGAATGTCGAAAGGCCGCAAGGGAAACCGAGAGGCCAAAAGGCAGCCGAAAGGCAAACCCCCCGACTGGGAATCGGAACCGGAAACGGTCTGATAGAGTCGGAAACGCAAGACCGAAGGGAAACTGCCCGGAGGAAAGCCCGAGAGTAGCTTGGGTGAGTACAAAGGAAGCGTCCGTTCCTTGAGAACTCAACAGCGTGCCAAAAATCAACGCCAGATATGTTGATACCCCGTTCCTGGCCGGATTTCCGGTTGGGGCGAGGTTCCTTTGAAGTAAAACACAGCGAGGACGCTGTGAACGGTCGGGCTTATTCCGCCTGGCTGTTCCGCTCTCGTGGTGTCGACCCGATTACGGGTAAACATTCACGGAGAGTTTGATCCTGGCTCAGGACGAACGCTGGCGGCGTGCTTAACACATGCAAGTCGAACGATGAACCACTTCGGTGGGGATTAGTGGCGAACGGGTGAGTAACACGTGGGCAATCTGCCCTTCACTCTGGGACAAGCCCTGGAAACGGGGTCTAATACCGGATACAACACTCTCGGGCATCCGATGAGTGTGGAAAGCTCCGGCGGTGAAGGATGAGCCCGCGGCCTATCAGCTTGTTGGTGAGGTAACGGCTCACCAAGGCGACGACGGGTAGCCGGCCTGAGAGGGCGACCGGCCACACTGGGACTGAGACACGGCCCAGACTCCTACGGGAGGCAGCAGTGGGGAATATTGCACAATGGGCGAAAGCCTGATGCAGCGACGCCGCGTGAGGGATGACGGCCTTCGGGTTGTAAACCTCTTTCAGCAGGGAAGAAGCGAAAGTGACGGTACCTGCAGAAGAAGCGCCGGCTAACTACGTGCCAGCAGCCGCGGTAATACGTAGGGCGCGAGCGTTGTCCGGAATTATTGGGCGTAAAGAGCTCGTAGGCGGTCTGTCGCGTCGGATGTGAAAGCCCGGGGCTTAACCCCGGGTCTGCATTCGATACGGGCAGACTAGAGTGTGGTAGGGGAGATCGGAATTCCTGGTGTAGCGGTGAAATGCGCAGATATCAGGAGGAACACCGGTGGCGAAGGCGGATCTCTGGGCCATTACTGACGCTGAGGAGCGAAAGCGTGGGGAGCGAACAGGATTAGATACCCTGGTAGTCCACGCCGTAAACGGTGGGAACTAGGTGTTGGCGACATTCCACGTCGTCGGTGCCGCAGCTAACGCATTAAGTTCCCCGCCTGGGGAGTACGGCCGCAAGGCTAAAACTCAAAGGAATTGACGGGGGCCCGCACAAGCAGCGGAGCATGTGGCTTAATTCGACGCAACGCGAAGAACCTTACCAAGGCTTGACATCGCCCGGAAAGCATCAGAGATGGTGCCCCCCTTGTGGTCGGGTGACAGGTGGTGCATGGCTGTCGTCAGCTCGTGTCGTGAGATGTTGGGTTAAGTCCCGCAACGAGCGCAACCCTTGTTCTGTGTTGCCAGCATGCCCTTCGGGGTGATGGGGACTCACAGGAGACTGCCGGGGTCAACTCGGAGGAAGGTGGGGACGACGTCAAGTCATCATGCCCCTTATGTCTTGGGCTGCACACGTGCTACAATGGCAGGTACAATGAGCTGCGAAGCCGTGAGGCGGAGCGAATCTCAAAAAGCCTGTCTCAGTTCGGATTGGGGTCTGCAACTCGACCCCATGAAGTCGGAGTTGCTAGTAATCGCAGATCAGCATTGCTGCGGTGAATACGTTCCCGGGCCTTGTACACACCGCCCGTCACGTCACGAAAGTCGGTAACACCCGAAGCCGGTGGCCCAACCCCTTGTGGGAGGGAGCTGTCGAAGGTGGGACTGGCGATTGGGACGAAGTCGTAACAAGGTAGCCGTACCGGAAGGTGCGGCTGGATCACCTCCTTTCTAAGGAGCACTTCTACCGATCCCTACGGGGTGAGGTCAGAGGCCAGATCATCAGCGAACGTCTGATGCTGGTTAGCTCATGGGTGGAACGTTGATTATTCGGCATCTTGAGTCATCTCAGGCTGTGAGTACTGTCCTTTCGGGGGCGTGGAAAGCTGATCGGAGTGGTGAGGGTGCCGGGCACGCTGTTGGGTGTCTGAGGGTATGGCCGTGCTTTACGGTTGCCTTCAGTGCCGGCCCCAGTGCACTCGGACTACTGGTTCGGGGTGATGGGTGGTTGGTCGTTGTTTGAGAACTGCACAGTGGACGCGAGCATCTGTGGCCAAGTTTTTAAGGGCGCACGGTGGATGCCTTGGCACCAGGAACCGATGAAGGACGTGGGAGGCCACGATAGTCCCCGGGGAGTCGTCAACCAGGCTTTGATCCGGGGGTTTCCGAATGGGGAAACCCGGCAGTCGTCATGGGCTGTCACCCTTGCCTGAACACATAGGGCAAGTGGAGGGAACGCGGGGAAGTGAAACATCTCAGTACCCGCAGGAAGAGAAAACAACCGTGATTCCGGGAGTAGTGGCGAGCGAAACCGGATGAGGCCAAACCGTATGCGTGTGAGACCCGGCAGGGGTTGCGTATACGGGGTTGTGGGATCTCTCTTTTACAGTCTGCCGGCTGTGAGACGAGTCAGAAACCGTTGATGTAGGCGAAGGACATGCGAAAGGTCCGGCGTAGAGGGTAAGACCCCCGTAGCTGAAACATTGACGGCTCGTTTGAGAGACACCCAAGTAGCACGGGGCCCGAGAAATCCCGTGTGAATCTGGCGGGACCACCCGCTAAGCCTAAATATTCCCTGGTGACCGATAGCGGATAGTACCGTGAGGGAATGGTGAAAAGTACCGCGGGAGCGGAGTGAAATAGTACCTGAAACCGTGTGCCTACAAGCCGTGGGAGCGTCGCGCATCGAGTTTACTCGGTGCGTCGTGACTGCGTGCCTTTTGAAGAATGAGCCTGCGAGTTTGCGGTGTGTTGCGAGGTTAACCCGAGTGGGGTAGCCGTAGCGAAAGCGAGTCCGAACAGGGCGATTTTAGTAGCACGCTCAAGACCCGAAGCGGAGTGATCTAGCCATGGGCAGGTTGAAGCGGAGGTAAGACTTCGTGGAGGACCGAACCCACCAGGGTTGAAAACCTGGGGGATGACCTGTGGTTAGGGGTGAAAGGCCAATCAAACTCCGTGATAGCTGGTTCTCCCCGAAATGCATTTAGGTGCAGCGTCGTGTGTTTCTTGCCGGAGGTAGAGCACTGGATAGGCGATGGGCCCTACCGGGTTACTGACCTTAGCCAAACTCCGAATGCCGGTAAGTGAGAGCACGGCAGTGAGACTGTGGGGGATAAGCTCCATGGTCGAGAGGGAAACAGCCCAGAGCATCGACTAAGGCCCCTAAGCGTACGCTAAGTGGGAAAGGATGTGGAGTCGCACAGACAACCAGGAGGTTGGCTTAGAAGCAGCCACCCTTGAAAGAGTGCGTAATAGCTCACTGGTCTAGTGATTCCGCGCCGACAATGTAGCGGGGCTCAAGCGTACCGCCGAAGTCGTGTCATTCCAGCATATAGGGCCAACGCCTGCTGGGATGGGTAGGGGAGCGTCGTGTGCCGGGTGAAGCAGCCGCGGAAGCGAGTTGTGGACGGTTCACGAGTGAGAATGCAGGCATGAGTAGCGATACACACGTGAGAAACGTGTGCGCCGATTGACCAAGGGTTCCTGGGTCAAGCTGATCTGCCCAGGGTAAGTCGGGACCTAAGGCGAGGCCGACAGGCGTAGTCGATGGATAACCGGTTGATATTCCGGTACCCGCTGTGAAGCGTCAAACACTGAACCAGGCGATGCTAAGTCCGTGAAGCCGTTCCGGACCCTTCGGGGAAAGGAAAGTGGTGGAGCCGACGGACCAGACTTGTAGTAGGTGAGTGATGGGGTGACGCAGGAAGGTAGTCCATCCCGGGCGGTGGTTGTCCCGGGGTAAGGGTGTAGGCCGTGCGATAGGTAAATCCGTCGTACTTGTGGCTGAGACCTGATGCCGAGCCGATTGTGGTGAAGTGGATGATCCTATGCTGTCGAGAAAAGCCTCTAGCGAGTTTCATGGCGGCCCGTACCCTAAACCGACTCAGGTGGTCAGGTAGAGAATACCGAGGCGTTCGGGTGAACTATGGTTAAGGAACTCGGCAAAATGCCCCCGTAACTTCGGGAGAAGGGGGGCCATCACTGGTGATCCGATTTACTCGGTGAGCTGGAGGTGGCCGCAGAGACCAGCGAGAAGCGACTGTTTACTAAAAACACAGGTCCGTGCGAAGCCGTAAGGCGATGTATACGGACTGACGCCTGCCCGGTGCTGGAACGTTAAGGGGACCGGTTAGTCACATTTCGGTGTGGCGAAGCTGAGAACTTAAGCGCCAGTAAACGGCGGTGGTAACTATAACCATCCTAAGGTAGCGAAATTCCTTGTCGGGTAAGTTCCGACCTGCACGAATGGCGTAACGACTTCTCGACTGTCTCAACCATAGGCCCGGTGAAATTGCACTACGAGTAAAGATGCTCGTTTCGCGCAGCAGGACGGAAAGACCCCGGGACCTTTACTACAGTTTGATATTGGTGTTCGGTTCGGCTTGTGTAGGATAGCTGGGAGACTTTGAAGCTCGGACGCCAGTTCGGGTGGAGTCGTCGTTGAAATACCAGTCTGGTCGTGCTGGATGTCTAACCTGGGTCCGTGATCCGGATCAGGGACAGTGTCTGATGGGTAGTTTAACTGGGGCGGTTGCCTCCTAAAGAGTAACGGAGGCGCCCAAAGGTTCCCTCAGCCTGGTTGGCAATCAGGTGGTGAGTGTAAGTGCACAAGGGAGCTTGACTGTGAGACCGACGGGTCGAGCAGGGACGAAAGTCGGGACTAGTGATCCGGCGGTGGCTTGTGGAAGCGCCGTCGCTCAACGGATAAAAGGTACCCCGGGGATAACAGGCTGATCTTCCCCAAGAGTCCATATCGACGGGATGGTTTGGCACCTCGATGTCGGCTCGTCGCATCCTGGGGCTGGAGTCGGTCCCAAGGGTTGGGCTGTTCGCCCATTAAAGCGGTACGCGAGCTGGGTTTAGAACGTCGTGAGACAGTTCGGTCCCTATCCGCTGCGCGCGCAGGAATATTGAGAAGGGCTGTCCCTAGTACGAGAGGACCGGGACGGACGAACCTCTGGTGTGCCAGTTGTCCTGCCAAGGGCATGGCTGGTTGGCTACGTTCGGGAGGGATAACCGCTGAAAGCATCTAAGCGGGAAGCCTGCTTCGAGATGAGTATTCCCACCCACTTGATGGGGTAAGGCTCCCAGTAGACGACTGGGTTGATAGGCCAGATATGGAAGCCTGGTAACGGGTGGAGTTGACTGGTACTAATAGGCCGAGGGCTTGTCCTCAGTTGCTCGCGTCCACTGTGTTAGTTCTGAGACAACGAACAGTTGTCGGCTCAGAGCAGAACATCAACTGAAAAGTGTGCTTGTTCGCTCGAAACCAATAGGGTTTCGGTGGTCATAGCGTGAGGGAAACGCCCGGTTACATTTCGAACCCGGAAGCTAAGCCTTACAGCGCCGATGGTACTGCAGGGGGGACCCTGTGGGAGAGTAGGACGCCGCCGAACAATCTTTGAAGGACCCCTGGTCACCAGCGTACAGCTGGGACCAGGGGTCCTTTTTTGTTTTTCCGGAGCGCGCCGGGTATCCGGCTGCGCGAGAATGACTTGCGGTACCGAAGACAGGAGTCACCATGTCCACCAACTCTCCCGACGATCGACCGGAGCGCGACCAGCGGCGACGGGACAGTGGTGATCGTGGTGGTTATCGCAGTGGGCCGCGTCCGAACAACGACCGTCGGGACAACGACCGTCCGAACAACGACCGTGGTGGCTACGGTCGGCGGGACGACCGCCGTCCCGATGACCGCCGTGGTGACGACCGTCGAAGTGACGACCGTGGTGGCTTCCGGCGCGATGACAACCGCGGTGAGCAGCGCGGCGGTGGCGGCGGTGGCTTCCGGGGACGGGACGACCGTCGCGAGGGCGATCGTGGGCCTCGTCCCGCGTTCCGGCGCGACGACCGCCCTGCGGGTGCGGGTCCGCGTCGTGATGACCGTCGGGACGGCGGGGACCGTGGTGGTTTCCGTCGCGACGGTGACCGGCCGGCCTTCCGGCGGGACGAGCGCAGGGATGACCGGCGTGACGATCGGCGTGGTGACGACCGTGGGGGCTTCGCCCGCCGCGATGACCGTCCCGCGTTCCGGCGCGACGACCGCCCTGCGGGTGCGGGTCCGCGTCGTGACGACCGTCGGGACGGCGGAGACCGTGGAGGCTTCCGCCGGGACGACCGTGACCGGGGCGGCGATCGGGACCGCCGGCGTGACGACCGTCCGGCCCGTCCTGAGCGTCGTGAGGGGGACCGTCCCCCCTTCCGTCGTGATGACGACCGCGGTGGGTTCCGCCGTGATGACAGCCGTGGCGGTGAGCGCCCCGGTGGGTTCCGTCGTGACGACAGCCGTGGCGGTGAGCGCCCCGGTGGGTTCCGTCGTGACGACAACCGTGGCGGTGGCGAACGTCCCGGCGGGTTCCGCGGCCGCGACGACCGTGGCCGTGACGACCGGCGTGGAGACGACCGGCGTGGAGACGACCGGCGTGGAGACGACCGAGGTGGGCGTCCGCCGTTCCGGCGTGACGACCGACGTGACGACTTCCGGCGTGACGACCGCGGAAGCGGAGACCGGCCCGCCTTCCGCCGTGACGACCGCCGCGATGACCGTCCGGCCCGCCCTGAGCGTCGTGAGGGGGACCGTCCCCCCTTCCGCCGCGATGACGACCGCGGTGGGTTCCGCCGTGATGACAGCCGTGGCGGTGAGTGCCCCGGTGGGTTCCGTCGTGACGACAACCGTGGCGGTGGCGAACGCCCCGGCGGGTTCCGTCGTGATGACAGCCGTGGCGGTGGCGAGCGCCCCGGCGGGTTCCGTGGCCGTGACGACCGGCGTGGAGACGACCGAGGCCGTGACGATCGGAGCCATGGCCCCCGTCGGGACGATCGTGGTGGCCGCCCCGGTGGGTTCCGTGACCGGGACGACCGGCGTGGTGGCGACGACCGGCGCGGCGGCGGGCGTTTCCGTGACGAGCGGGACCGGGACCGTGAGCCGATCAAGCGGCTGCCGATCCCCGAGGACGTCACCGGCGAGGAGATCGACAAAGACGTACGGCAGGAGTTGCAGAGCCTGCCCAAGACGCTCGCCGACGATGTCGCCAAGAACCTGGTGATGGTCGCGCGACTCATCGACGAGGACCCCGAGGGCGCGTACGGCTACTCCAGGGTCGCGCTGCGGCTGGCGTCGCGCGTCGCCGCCGTGCGTGAGGCGGCAGGCTTCGCCGCGTACGCCAACCAGAAGTACAGCGAGGCGCTCGCGGAGTTCCGGGCGGCTCGGCGGATGACCGGCAATGTCGACCTGTGGCCCGTCATGGCGGACTGCGAGCGTGGTCTCGGGCGGCCCGAGAAGGCGCTGGACATGGCCGGTGCCCCCGAGGTGCACAAGCTGGACAAGGCCGGTCAGGTCGAGATGCGGCTCGTGGCGGCCGGCGCGCGGCGCGACATGGACCAGCTCGACGCGGCCATCGTGACCCTGCAGAGCCCGGAGCTGGCCTCCAGCTCCGTACAGCCGTGGACCGCGCGTCTGCGGTACGCGTACGCCGACGCGCTGCTCGAGGCCGGGCGGGAGAGCGAGGCGCGGGAGTGGTTCGCCAAGGCTGTCGAGGCCGACAAGGACGGCAGCACGGACGCGTCGGACCGGCTCGCGGAGATGGACGGCGTCGAGTTCGTCGACGCCCTCGGCGAAGAGGGCGGACACGAGGGCGGCGAGGCGCCGCTGAGTGTGTCGGTCACGGACGAGCCGGCCGTCGATGACAGCCACGACGAGCAAGACGGCCTGGACAGCGACACCGACGAGGATGACGTCACCGACGAGGACGACGTCACTGGCGAGGACGCTGCCGACGTGGACGTGACGGACGAGGACGTGACGGACGAGGCGTCCGCCGACAGCGTCGATGTCGTCGACGTCCGGGAGGACAAGGACTGACCCCGGGGAACCGGCGAAGGCCGTGTCAGGGCGGGATCCCGTACGACGGGGTCCCGCCCTTTCGCATGCCCGCTCCCCGGGGGGACCGGGGATCCCTCAGAGGTCCAGCGCGCGCAGCACCAGCCCCGACGCCGGCTTCGGGCCGAACGACGTGGACTTGCGGGGCATGGTGACGCCCTGGCGGGCGAGGTCGCGTACGACTTCCTCGCGGACCGGATGCATCAGGACGGCCGTGCCGCCGTCGCGTTCGGCCTTCTCGACGGTCGCCGCCGTGTCGTGGATGTAGGCGACGTGAGCCGGTGAGTCCTCGGGGATGTGCCAGACATGGTCGAGGAGGGTGGCGTGCAGCACGGTCGCGTCGAGGGTGCGCCACTCGGCCGGGCGGTCGGTGGGAATCGTACGAGCGAGGAGATCCGCGTCCGGCCGGTCGACGAGGTGGAAGGAGCCGTCGCCCGCGAGGAGGAAGGCGTTGCCGGCGGCGGCCGCTTCGGCCAGGGCTTCCAGGGCCTCGGGGAGCGGGACGTCCAGGCGGCGTACGCGGAACCTGCCGTCCAGGGCCGCGAGAGCGTCCGGGACCGCAAGGCGGTGCAGGAGGCGGTGGATCGCGCGGACCCGGAGGGGGTAGCGGGCGGTGTCCACGAGGAGGACCAGGCCGTAGTCCCAGGGGCTGGGGGACGGGTGTTCCGTGCGGAGCCGGAGGTAGGTGGCCCAGCGGTGGTGGCCGTCGGCTATCAGGGCCTGGTGGTGGGCGAGGTCCGCCTGGATCTCGGCCAGGTCGGCGGGGTCGGTGACGGCCCACAGGCGGTGGCTGAAGCCGTCCTCCGTGGTGGTGGCGAGGAGCGGGGCCCGTTCCGTGGTCCGCTCGACCACGGCCGTCGCACCGGCCGTCGCACCGTTGCCCCGGTAGGTGAGGAGCAGGGGCTCCATGTTGGTGGAGGTGGCGCGCATCAGGGCCGCGCGGTCCGTGACCACGTGGGGGATGACGTCCTCGTGCGGGAGGACCACCCCGGCGGACGGCTCCGAGAGGCGCAGGGCGCCTATGAGGCCGCGCTGGAGGATGCTGCCGTCCGCCTGCTCGTAGACATAGAGGCCGGGCTCCCTGTCGGCGGCGAGGACGCCGTCGGCGAGCCAGCGGCGCAGAGTGTCGGCCGCCTGTTCGTCGCGGGCGGTGGGTGTTCTGGCCTGGGGGAGTATCAGGCGGACGATGTTGTGCGGATCGGCGGATTCGAGGTGGAGCAGACCGTCCGGCCGTACGACGACGTCGTACGGCGGTGATGTCACGGCGGCCAGGCTGCCGACCCGGTCGGGGTCGTAGCGAAGCCCCCGGAACGGGGTCAGTTCGAGGCCGCTGCGCGCCGGGATCTCCTCCGCGGGACCTGCGTAGTTCATTGATGCATCGTATGGGTGCCGGTGCTGTGAGGGATGATCGGGGAAAGTGACCTAACCGATTGTTGACCCACCGGGCGATCGCCGGCCCGATCGCCGGACCGCCGGCGGGTGACCGGCCGACCGGCCGACCGGTGGACCGAGCGAGGAGCGGAGTGCAATGAGCCAGGCAGTCAGGACACGGCCCGACGGCAGTGGGCAGGCCCTGAGCGAGGCGTACGACACGGCGCTGCTCGATCTCGACGGGGTGGTGTACGCGGGCGGCAGTGCGATCGCGTACGCCGTGGAGTCCCTGGGCACGGCACGCGCGGGCGGTATGCACCTCGCGTACGTCACCAACAACGCGCTGCGGACGCCCGACACGGTGGCCGCGCATCTCACCGCGCTCGGGATTCCGACCGAGGCGGGGGACGTCATCACCTCGGCGCAGGCCGTCGCCCGGCTGATCAGCGAGCAGCTGCCCGCCGGCGCGCGGGTGCTGGTCATCGGCGGAGAGGGGCTGCGGGTGGCCCTGCGCGAGCGGGGTCTCGAACCGGTCGAGTCGGCGGACGACGCTCCGGCGGCCGTGGTGCAGGGCTTCGGCGGCCCCGACCTGCCCTGGGGGCGGTTCGCGGAGGCCAGCTACGCCATCGCGCGCGGTGTGCCGTGGTACGCGTCCAACACCGACCTGACGATCCCGAGTGCGCGGGGCATCGCGCCCGGCAACGGGGCGGCGGTCCAGGTCGTGCGGATCGCGACCGGAGCCGAGCCGCAGGTGGCGGGTAAGCCGCTGCCGCCGATGCACCGGGAGACGATCCTGCGGACCGGCGCCGAGCGGCCGTTGGTGGTCGGGGACCGGCTGGACACGGACATCGAGGGCGCGTTCAACGGCGAGGTCGACTCGCTGCTCGTGCTGACCGGCGTGACCGGCGGCGCGCAGCTGCTGGCCGCGCCCCCGCAGCACCGGCCGACGTATGTCGACGCCGATCTGCGGGGCATGCTCACCGGGCAGCCGGAGGTCGTCGAGGCGGGCGCGGGCTTCCGCTGCGGAGGCTGGACGGCGACCGCCGGCGCGGAGCGGCTGGAACTGGACGGCGAGGGCTCGGCGCTGGACGGGCTGCGAGCGCTGTGCGCGGCCGCCTGGACGGCTGCCGGGGAGGGCTCGTGCGCGCTGGACGGGGGGAAGGCGCTGGCCCGGCTGGGGCTGTGAGCGCGCGGTGACCCTGGAGAGGGCCCGAGCGAGCCGAAAAGGGAGGATAGGCTAACCTAACCGGGTGTTGGTCGACAGTCCTCCTGAACCGAGCGCGGAGACCGCCCCCGCGCCTGCGAACCGCCGGGCGGTACGAGCCGTCGGGCTCCTCGTGTCCGTCCTGATCCTCGTCCTGGTCGCCCTGGCGAGTATCGCGATCGGCGCGAAGGAGCTGTCCTTCGCTCAGGTCTGGCACGGATTGTTCGTGGACACGGGGACGTACGGCGACGCCGTCGTCGGGGAACGGGTCTCGCGCACCCTCCTCGGCCTGCTCGCGGGATCCGCGCTGGGCCTCGCGGGGGCCGTGCTCCAGGCGCTCACCCGCAACCCGCTCGCCGACCCGGGCCTGCTCGGTATCAACGCGGGCGCGTCCGCCGCGGTCGTCACCGCCATCACCTACTTCGGCGTCACCTCGCTGAGCGGGTACGTGTGGTTCGCGTTCGCCGGTGCCGCCGCGGTCGGGGCGCTGGTCTGGTTCCTCGGCGGCAGCCGGGGCGCGACACCCGTGCGGCTCGCGCTCGCGGGCACCGCCATCAGCGCCGCCCTCTACGGCTATCTGCAGGCCGTCATGATCATGGACGGCGCGGCGCTCTCCAAGATGCGCTTCTGGACGGTCGGTTCGCTCGCGTCGGCGACCGACGGGACGATCACGCAGGTGCTGCCGTTCCTCGCCGTCGGCACGGTCGTCGCGCTGCTGCTCGCCCGGCCGCTGAACGCGATGGCCATGGGCGACGACACGGCCCGCGCGCTGGGCGCCGACCTCAACCGCACCCGCGCGCTCTCGATGGGCGCCGCCACCGTGCTGTGCGGTGCCGCGACCGCCGCCTGCGGGCCGATCGTGTTCGTCGGGCTGATGGTCCCGCACGTCGTACGGTCCTTCACCGGGCCCGACCTGCGCTGGATCCTCCCGTACGCGACCGTCCTGTCGCCCGTGCTGCTGCTCGGCGCCGACGTCGTCGGCCGCATGGTGGTACGGCCCGCGGAGCTGCAGGTCGGCATCGTCACCGCGATCCTCGGCGGGCCGGTCTTCATCTTTCTCGTACGACGGCGGAGGACGGCGCAGCTGTGAAGACGCGGGTCACGAGGGAGACACCGGACTCCTTCAGCAAGACGCGGGACGCGGGGAGGACCCCGGGCACGGGCGGGCACGGCGCACGCAACCGTGTGGTGCGCACCCCCGGCGGGCTGTCGTTCCGGCTGGACGTACGGGCGTGCGCCGTCGTCGCCCTGCTGCTGGTGGCGGCGCTCACCGCGAGCGTCGTACTGATCGGCACCGGTGACTTCCCCATCCCGGCCGGTGACGTCCTCAGGACGCTGCTCGGCAACGGCGACGCCGGCCAGGAGTTCATCGTCAACGAACTGCGGCTGCCCAGGGTCCTGGTCGGACTCCTCGTCGGGGCCTCGCTCGGGCTCGGCGGAGCGCTGTTCCAGTCCATCTCCCGTAATCCGCTGGGCAGTCCGGACGTGCTCGGCCTCTCGCAGGGCGCCACCGCCGGCGCGCTGGTCGTCATCGTGCTGTTCTCCGGCAGCGCGAACCAGGTGGCCCTCGGGGCGCTCGCCGGCGGTCTGGTCACCGGGTTCGCGATCTACGCGCTGGCGTGGAAGCGGGGCGTACACGGCTACCGGCTCGTGCTGGTCGGCATCGGCGTCTGCGCGATCGTCACCGCCGTCAACGGCTATCTGATCACCAAGGCCGACCTCGTGGACGCGGCCCGCGCGGTCGTCTGGATGACCGGATCCCTCGGCGGCCGTGACTGGGCCCAGGTCTGGCCGCTGCTGATCATGTGCGTGATCCTCGTACCGCTGGTGCTCGGCAACGCGCGCGGGCTGCGGATGACGGAGATGGGCGACGACGTGTCGTACGCCCTCGGAGTGCGCGTCGAGCGGGTGCGGCTGCTGCTGATGGTCTCGGCCGTGCTGCTCACCGCCGGGGCCACCGCGGCCGCCGGGCCGGTGAGCTTCGTCGCCCTCACCGCACCCCAGCTCGCGAAGCGGCTGACCCGCTCGCCCGGCCCGAACCTGGTGCCCGCCATGTGCATGGGCGCGACCCTGCTGATCGTGGCCGACTGGGCCTCCCAGCGGGCCTTCGGCGCCGACCAGCTGCCCGTCGGCGTCGTCACCGGCGTGCTCGGCGGCGTCTACCTGTTGTGGCTGCTGGTCACCGAGCGGAAGGCCGGGCGGATATGAGCGCGCCGGCGGATGCGAACGGCAGCGCGCCGGAGAACGAGAACGACAGCGTGCCCACGAACAAGAACGGCAGCGCATCGGCGAACAAGAACGACAAGAGGAGCACCGTGAACCGCCTGTCCGCCGAGGACGTCACCCTCGCCTATGACCAGCGGGTCATCGCCGAGCAGCTGTCGGTGGAGATACCCGACAACTCCTTCACCGTGATCGTCGGCCCCAACGCCTGCGGCAAGTCCACACTGCTGCGGGCCCTGTCCCGGATGCTGAAGCCGTCGCAGGGTCGGGTGCTGCTCGACGGCCAGGTCATCCAGTCGATGCCCGCCAAGAAGGTGGCGCGGACGCTCGGTCTGCTGCCGCAGTCCTCGATCGCGCCCGACGGGATCACCGTCGGCGACCTGGTGGGCCGGGGCAGGTACCCGCACCAGGGGCTGCTGCGGCAGTGGTCCCCCGAGGACGAGCGGATCGTGCGCGAGTCGATGGAGTCGACCGGGGTCGCCGAGCTGGCCGACCGTTACGTCGACGAACTGTCCGGCGGCCAGCGCCAGCGTGTCTGGATCGCCATGGCGCTGGCCCAGCAGACGCCGCTGCTGCTGCTCGACGAGCCGACCACCTTCCTGGACATCCAGCACCAGATCGACGTGCTCGACCTGTGCGCCGAACTCCACGAGGAACAGGGCCGCACGCTGGTCGCCGTGCTGCACGACCTCAATCACGCCGCCCGTTACGCCACCCACCTCGTCGCCCTGCGCGACGGCTCGGTGATCGCGGAGGGCGCCCCCTCCGAGATCGTCACGGCCGAGCTGGTCGAGGAGGTCTTCGGACTGCGCTGTCAGGTCATCGACGACCCGGAGACGGGGACGCCGTTGGTGGTGCCGGCGGCCCGCGTGGCACGGATCGGTGCCGGGCGGATCGTGGAGTCGGCCGCTACAGCAGCTTCCTGAGCTGGAGCAGGTCCCGGAACCCCGCCTCCAGCTTCACCCGGCCGGAGCCCCAGGCCTTGGCGAAGTTCAGTTCGCCGCCGACGAGGGCCACGAGGTCGTCGCCCGTCATGGCGAGCCGGATCTGGGCCTTCTCGGCGGGCGGTCCCTGGAGGGTGTCGTGCACCTCGATGCGCCCGTCGCGCATGCGTCCCACGAAGGTGACGTCGAGATCCCTGACATGGCAGCTGACCGAGCGGTCGAGGGCCGTCGCCTCGCCCACGTGTCCCTGGGCGCCTGCCATGGTGTCCGAAAGCTTTTCGAGTGCGGCGCGGCACTCCTCAATCGTTGCCATCGCGGTCGACGGTACCCCAGAGCTTCGCGGTAGCGTCTGGGCATGAGCGACTCTTTGCCCGAGGTCGAGGCCGGGGTGGAAGCGGTGGTTCCGGCGGCGGCCGGCGAGTCCGTCCCCGCGTCGGAGCCCCGGGTCGCCGAACCCGGGGACGACCCCGCCGGCCCGGCCCCGCTGAACGTGCCCCGCACCCCCACCGGCCACCCCGAGGTCGACACGGCCCTCGACCGGCTGGCCGACGCCGACCACCTCGCGACCGACGGCCATGTGGAGGTGTACGAGGATGTACACCGGGGGCTGCGCGACGCGCTCACCGCGCTCGACGCCCGCCCGGGACCTCCGGGGCCCCCACGGCCATACGAGAGCAGGAGCTGAACCCACCGTGGCAGGAGTCGCACGCCGCCGTCTGGACGCCGAACTGGTCCGGCGGAAGCTCGCGCGCTCGCGTGAGCACGCGAGCCAGCTGATCGCCGCCGGGCGGGTCACCGTCGGCAGGACCGTCGCGACGAAGTCCGCCACCCAGGTGGAGACCGCCGCCGCGATCGTGGTCGTGGCCGACGACGGCGACCCGGAGTACGTGTCCAGAGGCGGCCACAAGCTCGCGGGCGCCCTCGCCGCCTTCGTGCCGCGTGGGCTGGCCGTCGAGGGCCGCCGCGCGCTGGACGCCGGCGCCTCCACCGGCGGCTTCACCGACGTCCTGCTGCGGGCCGGCGCCGCGCAGGTCGTCGCCGTGGACGTCGGATACGGACAACTCGCCTGGAGTCTGCGCAGCGATGAACGCGTCACTGTCAAGGACCGTACGAACGTACGCGAGTTGACGCTCGAAGCGATCGATGGGGAGCCTGTGGATCTTGTCGTGGGGGATCTGTCCTTCATCCCGCTCGGCCTGGTACTGCCCGCACTGGTGCGGTGCGTGAAGCCGGACGCCGATCTGGTGATGATGGTCAAGCCGCAGTTCGAGGTGGGTAAGGAGCGGCTGGGCAGTGGGGGAGTGGTACGGAGTCCGGAGCTGCGCGCCGAGGCGGTGCGCGGGGTGGCCCGGCGGGCCGGGGAACTGGGGCTCGGGGTGGCGGGTGTGACGGCCAGTCCGCTGCCCGGACCCTCGGGCAATGTCGAGTACTTTCTTTGGCTGCGTGCCGGCGCTCCCGCGCTGGACCCGGCCGACGTCGACCGAGCAGTGGCGGAGGGGCCGCGTTGAGCAACGACCGATCTCGAACCGTTTTCCTGCTGACCCACACCGGGCGGCCGGCGGCGATCCGCAGTGCCGAACTCGTCGTCAAGGGGCTGCTGCACCACGGCATCACGGTGCGTGTCCTGGAGCACGAGGCCGAGGACATCCCGGTGCCGGAGGAGGTGGAACTCGTCAAGGAGGCCACCCCGCAGTGCCTCGACGGGTGCGAGCTGCTGATCGTCCTCGGCGGTGACGGCACGCTGCTGCGCGGCGCCGAGTTCGCCCGCGCGTCCGGGGTGCCGATGCTCGGCGTCAACCTCGGCAGCGTCGGCTTCCTCGCGGAGGCCGAGCGGGACGACCTCGACAAGGTCGTCGACCGGGTCGTCACCAGGGCGTACGAGGTCGAGGAGCGGATGACCGTCGATGTCGTCGTTCATCAGAACGGGAACATCGTCCACACGGACTGGGCCCTCAACGAGGCGGCGGTGCAGAAGGCGGGCGCCGAGAAGCTGCTGGAAGTCGTCCTGGAGATCGACGGCCGGCCGGTGACCGGGTTCGGGTGCGACGGGATCGTCCTGTCGACGCCGACCGGGTCCACGGCGTACGCGTTCTCGGCGGGCGGGCCCGTGGTGTGGCCCGAGGTGGAGGCGCTGCTGATGGTGCCGATCAGCGCGCACGCGCTGTTCGCCAAGCCGTTGGTGACGTCACCGGATTCCGTGCTGGCGGTGGAGGTCCTGCCGCACATCCCGCCGGGGGTGCTGTGGTGCGACGGGCGGCGGACCGTGGAGCTGCCGCCGGGGGCGCGGGTCGAGGTGCGGCGAGGGGCTGTGCCGGTGCGGCTGGCCCGGCTGCATCACGCGTCGTTCACGGACCGGCTGGTGGCCAAGTTCGCGTTGCCCGTTTCCGGGTGGCGGGGGGCTCGGCACTAGCGCGAGGTGAGGGGGCGGGGACCGTCGGGACCGCGAGCTCGTCGTGGTGGTTCGCGCCCGCGCGGCGGAGCCGCGTATCGACGCAGTCCCGCGCCCCTTCCCGAGCGCGCTGTAGCTCTCCGGGGTGACATAGGTGCCGGGGCGCGTCGCGGTCCGCCTCCCCGACCTCGTATGGTCGTGTCCGTGTTGGAGGAGATGCGGATACGGTCGCTCGGAGTCATCGACGACGCTGTCGTCGAGTTGTCGCCCGGCTTCACCGCCGTGACGGGTGAGACGGGCGCGGGCAAGACCATGGTGGTCACCAGCCTCGGCCTGCTGCTCGGCGGGCGGGCGGATGCGGCGCTCGTGCGGATCGGCGCGAAGAACGCCGTCGTGGAGGGCCGGATCACCGTGCCCGAGGGCGCGTCGGCGATTCTGCGGGCCGAGGAGGCCGGGGCCGAACTCGACGACGGGGCGCTGTTGATCAGCCGTACCGTCTCCGCCGAGGGTCGGTCGCGGGCTCACCTGGGCGGGCGTTCGGTGCCGGTGGGCGTGCTCGCCGAGCTGGCCGACGAACTGGTCGCCGTGCACGGGCAGACCGACCAGCAGGGGCTGCTGAAGCTGTCCCGGCAGCGGGCGGCGCTCGACCGGTACGCGGGGGACGCGGTCGCCGTGCCGCTCACCAAGTACGGCGAGGCATACCGCCGGCTGCGGGCCGTGGCCGGCGAACTCGACGAGATCGTCACCCGCGCGCGTGAACGGGCCCAGGAGGCCGACATGCTGCGCTACGGCCTCGACGAGATCGCCGGGGTCGAGCCGCGGGCGGGTGAGGACGTGGAGCTGGCCGAGGAGGCCGAGCGGCTCGGGCACGCGGAGGCGCTGGCGTCCGCCGCCACGGCCGCGCACGCGGCGCTCGCGGGCAACCCCGAGGACCCGGAGGGCGTGGACGCCACCACGCTCGTCGCGGGCGCGCACCGGGCGCTGGAGGCCGTGCGGTCGCACGACCCGGCGCTCGCGGCGCTCGCCGAGCGGATCGGGGAGATCGGGATCCTGCTGGGCGACGTGGCGGGGGAACTGGCGGGATACGCCGACGACCTGGACGCCGACCCGCTGCGGCTGGCGGCCGTGGAGGAGCGCCGGGCCGCGCTCACCGCGCTGGCGCGGAAGTACGGCCAGGACATGACCGCCGTGCTGTCGTGGGCCGAGGAGAGCGCCCAGCGGCTCACCGAACTCGACGGCGACGACGAGCGGATCGAGGAGCTGACCGCCGAGCGGGACGCGCTGCGGGGGGAACTGGGCGGACTCGCGCAGGCCCTGACCGACGCGCGCACCGAGGCCGCCGACCGGTTCGCCGCCGCCGTCACCGCGGAGCTGGCCTCCCTCGCGATGCCGCACGCGCGCGTGTCGTTTCAGATCCGGCAGAGCGACGATCCCGAGGGCGTCGAGGTGGACGGGCGTACGGTCGCGTACGGGCCGTCGGGCGTCGACGAGGTCGAACTGCTGCTCGCCCCGCACCCGGGGGCGCCGCCCCGGCCCATCGCCAAGGGCGCGTCCGGGGGTGAGCTGTCGCGGGTGATGCTGGCCGTCGAGGTCGTCTTCGCGGGGACCGACCCCGTGCCGACGTACCTCTTCGACGAGGTCGACGCCGGTGTCGGCGGCAAGGCCGCGGTCGAGATCGGCCGGCGCCTCGCCCGGCTCGCCCGGTCGGCGCAGGTCGTGGTCGTCACCCACCTGCCCCAGGTGGCCGCCTTCGCCGACCGGCAGCTGCTGGTGGAGAAGACCAGCGACGGGTCCGTGACCCGGTCCGGTGTGAAGGTCCTGGAGGGCGAGGAGCGGGTGCGGGAGCTGTCGCGCATGCTCGCCGGCCTGGAGGACTCCCAGACGGCGCGCGCACACGCGGAGGAGCTGCTGGCGGCGGCCCGCGCGGACGCGTAGGGCCGGACTCCGGCCGCCGCTCCGTCGGCCCTGAGCGAACAGGGCCGGGGGCAGGGCGGGAAGGAGCGCGGCGGGAGGGGCGCGGAGGGGCAACCTCGTACGGGAGTTCACTCGTGTGGGTGACCCTGGGTCCGAGGTTGCCCGCCCTTCCGGTTCTCCCGCCGTCCGGCTGTGCCGGAACACCCTTGCGACCTGGCATCCTTGGACAGGAGCGACGTAGCAGGACGTGCCGCGTGGACCGTGCGGAAGTACCTCGAACGGTCCACCCCCCACCGGCCGGTCCTTCGATACGTTTCTTCGTGACCGTCCGACCCCGAGCCAGGAGCCCCGGCCACGTGAGCCACGTGAGCAGCCACTCACCGCACGGCCAGTCGCCGCTGCGAACCGTACAAGTGCTCGGCGGTGGCAGCGCGGTGAGCAGTGCGCATGTGCGGTCGCTGGCCTCGGGACTGGTCGCCCGGGGCGTGCGGGTCACCGTGTGCGCCCCCAGTGACGCCGACGGCCGGTACGACTTCACCGGCGTCGGTGCCCATCACGTCCACGTGCCCCGCAGCAGCGACCCCGCCTCGGTGGCCAGCCTGCGCAGCGCCTGCGCGGACGCCGACCTGGTGCACGCGCACGGCCTGCACGCCGGCTTCCGCGCCACCCTCGCGCTCGGCCGGCGCACCACCCCGCTCGTCGTCACCTGGCACACGCGTTCGTACGCGGAGGGGGCGCGGGCGCATCTGCTGCGGCTGCTGGAGCGCCGGGTCGCCAAGGCCGCGGCCGTGGTCCTCGGCACCTCCTCCGACCTGGTCGACCGGGCCCGCAGCCGGGGCGCCCGCGACGCCCGGCTCGCCGCCGTCGCCCTGCCCGGGCCGGGCCGGACCGGCACCGGCGACGACCAGGACCGGCCCGCCTGCAAGGTCCGGGCCGAACTGGGTGCCACGGCACGCCCGTTGCTCATGGCCGTCGGTGCGCTCGACCGCCACCGGGGATATGACACCCTGCTCGACGCCGCCCGGGCCTGGCGCGGCCTCGACCCGGCGCCGCTGCTCGTCGTCGTGGGCGAGGGGCCGCTGCGGAGCGTCCTGCAGCGCCGTATCGCGCAGGAGGAGCTTCCCGTACGGCTGGCCGGGCGGCGCGACGACGTGGCCGAGCTGATCGCGGCCGCCGACCTCGCGCTGCTGCCCGGCGGCCCCGAGGCCCGCCCCGTCCTCGCCCAGGAGGCGCTCCGCGCGCGCGTGCCGCTCGTCGCCGCCGCCGTCGGATCGGTGACCGACCTGGTCGGCGACGGCGCCGAACTCGTCCCGTACGGCGACGCGGGGGCGCTCGCCGCGGCCGTCACGCGCCTGCTCGACGACCCGGCCCGCTGTGCGGGGCTGCGTGAGCGGGGCACGCGGCAGGCCGCCACCTGGCCGACCGAGGACGAGACGGTGGCCCAGGTGCTCAGCGTCTACGACGAGCTGACCCGGCCGCGGCCCCTCGGCTGACGCACACCGGCCGATCCGCACCCGAGGGGGCGCACCCTCAGGAGACGTGCCGACGGGCCCGCAGGGCCAGGCTCAGGGCCAGGACGGCCTGCGGGTCGTCCAGGTCGGTGCCGAGGAGTTCGCCGATGCGAGCGAGGCGGTTGTAGAGCGTCTGGCGGTTGAGGTGCAGTTCACGGGCCGTCTCCGCCTTCCTGCCCGCGTGCGCCAGATAGGTCTCCAGGGTCGGCAGCAGCGAGGGTTTGGCGCGGTCGTCGTGGTCGCGCAGCGGACCGATCGCGCGGTCCACGAAGGCGGCGAGGTCGGGGTGGTCGCGCAGCCGCCACAGCAGCAGGTCGATGTCCAGGCGCCGGGCGTCGTACCAGGGGCGGTCGGCCAGGCCCTGGGCGGCCGTCGCGGTCTCCGCCGCGTGCCGCAGGCCCGCCGAGGCGGCCGTCCAGCCGCCGGGCACGCCCACGACCACCACGGGCGGCCGCCCGCCCGGCCGCCGCATCCCGGCCCGCTCCGCGCCGGCCCGCAGCGCCGCCGCGGCCCGGTCGGCGACCGCCGTGCGCTCCGACTCCGCGCGCAGGCCCAGCAGCAGCGGGACGCGGCCCTCCACGGGGCGTACGCCGAGCAGGAGGGGCGCACCCACGCAGGCCAGCTCCTCGGCGACCGCGCGGGCGAGGACGGCCCAGCCACCCCCGTCGGGGGCGAGACCGTCGGCGAGCTTCATGACGACCGGGAGCAGGGGACCCGAGCCCGGCCGGAAGCCGAGGACGCGGGCCTGCGCGGGCGCGTCCTCCGCCCGGACCCGGCCCTCGGCGAGATCGGTGAGGAAGTCGCCGCGTCCGCGCGCCGCCAGCTCCTCCTCCTGCCGGGCCTGCATCAGGACGACGGCGAGGACCCCGGCCGCGCGCTCGGCCGCCATCCGGTGCACGGGGGCCAGGGGGCCGACGACCGGGAGGAGCACCAGGCGGGCCCGGACCGAGCCCGTGGCGGGGCCGCCCCCGGGCACGTCGACGAGGGTCGTCCCGGCCGGCGGCGCGTCCTGGTGCCGGTCACGCACCCCCTCCCACACCTGGAGCGGATCGGTGTCCGCCGGGCCGGTCCCGGCGGCGTACAGGAGCTGGCCGTCGGCGGTCTCCAGGAAGACCGGGTTGCCGCTGAAGGCGGCCAGGATGTCCAGGACCTGGGGGATGCCGCCCCCGCCGAGCAGGGCCTCGGTGCAGCGGCGGTGCACCTCCTCGGCCTGCTGGAGGAGCGCGTAGTGGCCGTTGACGATCTCGGTGTGGATCTCCTCGGTGACCGTCACGAAGGCCACCTCGCGGTGCAGCTGGACGAGGGGCAGGCCGGCCGAGCGCGCCGTCTCCACCAGGGCCGCCGGGAGCCGGGCGAAGCGCGGGCCCAGCTCGACGACCAGGGCCGAGATGCCGCGCTCGGCGAGGGTCCGCACGAACGCGCGCTGGTCGGCGGGGCGCGTGCCGAGCCCGTACCCGGTGGTCAGCAGCAGCTCGCCGCCCTTGAGGAGCGAGGCGATGTTCGGGACCTCGCCCGCGTGCACCCAGCGCACGGTCCTGTCCAGCCGGTCGGCGCCCGCCAGGACCTCCGGCAGCCCGCCGCGCAGACCGGGCAGCTCCAGGGCCCGCCGCACGGTGATACCGCCCTGCGCCTCGCGGCCGTCACCTGGTGCGCGGCTGTCACGGGTGTCCATGCAGCGGACGGTACCCGGTCGTCAGGCCGGGGGGATGTTGTGGTTGTAGCGGAAGACGTTGTCGGGGTCGTACCGGGCCTTCACCGCCGTCAGCCGCCGGTGGTTGTCGACACCGACACCGGCCACCACACGGTCGACGCCCTCGTCGCCGACGAAGTTGAGGTAGACCGCGCCGGTGCTCCACGGCCGTACGTCGGCGCGCACGTCTCGTACCCACCGCACGCACCGTTCGTCGTCCGCCGGATCCGACCAGACGCCGAAGGGATGCACGACCCAGGGGGCGTCGCGGTAGGGCACGGGGTACTGGCGGGGGCCGTCGGCGATGGCGCCGCCCAGGGGGAAGAGCACGTGCTGGGTACCGGTCGGCACGGGCATCGACCAGGCGCGGGCGGTGAAGACGTCCACCACCGCGTCCGGCAGACCGGTCAGATGCTCCGCCGACCAGTAGTTCCGCATCCCCGGCGGGTCGTCGATCATGCACTGCACGTCCGCGTACGGCATCGCGCCGACGATCTCGGCCTCGTGCGGCATCGCCAGCAGCGGCTGGGCGGTCTTGAGCATGTCGTCCTCGGTGCCCGCGTACGTCAGCAGGACGCCGCAGACCAGCCTGCCCACGAGGTGTTCGGGCACGAACTCCTCGGGCGGGCCGGTGAAGTACAGGACACCGCCGCTCGCCTCCCGCGGGCCCGTCTCGATGACCTCGCGGTAGACACGCATCACCTCCGGGCCGTGTTCCGGGAGGTAGAGCAGCAGGGCGATGGCGAACGCGGGCAGTTCGTGCAGCCGGAGGGTGAGCGTGGTGGCCACGCCGAAGTTCCCGCCGCCGCCGTGCAGCGCCCAGAACAGGTCCGGGTTCTCCTCGGCGCTCGCGTGGACCGCCTGACCGTCGGCGGTCACCAGGTCGACGCCGAGCAGGTTGTCGACGGCGAGCCCGAATGTGCGGTCCAGCCAGCCGCTGCCGCCGCCGAGGACGAAACCGCCGACGCCCGTGGTCGACGCCCGGCCGCCCGTGGTCGCCAGGCGGTGGGGTTCGGTGGCGCGGTCGAGATGGCTCATGGTGGCGCCGCCTCCGACGCGGGCGCTCAGGGAGCCGGGATCGACCGTGACGGCGTGCATCCGGCGCAGGTCGATGACGAGCCCGTTGTCGTTGAGGGCCATGCCGGCCACGCTGTGACCGCCGCCGCGCACCGCGATCGGCAGGTCCAGGTCACGGGCGAAGCGCACGGAACGGACGACGTCGGTCTCGTCCGCGCACTGCGCGATCACGGCCGGACGCCGGTCGATCATGGCGTTGAAGACCGTACGGGCCTCGTCGTACCCCGGATCCTCCGGCGCGAACACGTCGCCGGTCAGGTCCTCGCGCAGCGCGGTGAGAGCCGCGCGCGCCTTCGAGAGGGGAGCCATGGTGAGCCGCCCCCTTTCGTTCGGGGGACTGGGCTCCTTCCAGGCTAGGCGGGGGCGGTGGATCGGTCCTGTTCGGCGGAGCCACCTGTGCCGACGGGCGCGAACGGTTGCCGTACGCGCCCGCCCGCGCACGGGACCGCCGCCGCGCGCCCCGGTCCGCCGCCGTGCGCGCCGGACCGGAGGGCGCGTTCAGCCGCCGTACGCCCCCGAAGCGGTCAGCCGCAGGGCCGTGTCGATGAGGGGGACGTGGCTGAAGGCCTGCGGGAAGTTGCCGACCTGGCGCTGGAGGACCGGGTCCCACTCCTCGGCGAGGAGACCCAGGTCGTTGCGGAGGGAGAGCAGCTTCTCGAAGAGCTTGCGGGCCTCGTCCACGCGGCCGATCATCGCCAGGTCGTCGGCCATCCAGAACGAGCAGGCGAGGAACGCGCCCTCGTCGCCGGGCAGCCCGTCCACGCCCTCCTGCGCGCCGGAGGTCGGGTAGCGCAGGATGAAGCCGTCCGGGGTCGACAGCTCGCGCTGGATCGCCTCGATGGTGCCGATGACCCGCTTGTCGTCCGGCGGCAGGAAGCCCATCTGCGGGATCAGCAGCAGCGAGGCGTCCAGTTCCTTGGAGCCGTACGACTGGGTGAAGGTGTTGCGCTCCTTGTCGTACCCCTTCTCGCACACGTCCCGGTGGATGTCGTCGCGCAGCTCGCGCCACTTCTCCAGCGGGCCGTCCGCGTCACCGGACTCGATGAGCTTGATCGTGCGGTCCACCGCGACCCAGGCCATGACCTTGGAGTGCACGAAGTGCCGGCGCGGACCGCGCACCTCCCAGATGCCCTCGTCCGGCTCGTCCCAGTGGTCCTCCAGGTAGCGGATCAGCTTCAGCTGCAGGAGGGCGGCGTAGTCGTTGCGGGCCAGGCCCGTCATGTGGGCCAGGTGCAGGGCCTCGGTGACCTCGCCGTACACGTCCAGCTGGAGCTGGTGCGCGGCGCCGTTGCCGACCCGGACCGGGCCCGAGTTCTCGTACCCGGGCAGCCACTCCAGCTCGGCCTCGCCCAGCTCCCGCTCACCGGCGATGCCGTACATGATCTGCAGGTTCTCCGGGTCGCCGGCGACGGCCCTGAGCAGCCACTCGCGCCAGGCGCGGGCCTCGTCGCGGTAGCCGGTGCGCAGCAGCGAGGAGAGGGTGATGGCCGCGTCCCGCAGCCAGGTGTAGCGGTAGTCCCAGTTGCGGACGCCGCCGATGTGCTCCGGGAGCGAGGTGGTCGGCGCGGCGACGATGCCGCCGGTGGGCGCGTACGTCAGGGCCTTCAGCGTGATCAGCGAGCGGACCACGGCCTCGCGGTACGGGCCGTGGTACGTGCACTGGTCCACCCAGTCGCGCCAGAACTCCTCCGTGGCGACGAGCGAGGGCTCGGGCTCCGGCAGCGCCGGGGGCTGCTTGTGCGAGGGCTCCCAGGAGATCGTGAAGGCGATCCGGTCGCCGGGCGTCACCGTGAAGTCGGCGTAGGTGGTCAGCGCCTTGCCGTACGTCTCGCACTCGGTGTCGAACCACACGGAGTCCGGTCCGGCCACGGCCACCGTGCGCCCCTCGTGCTTGTGCACCCAGGGCACCACCCGGCCGTACGAGAACCGCATGCGCAGCGCCGAGCGCATCGGCACCCGGCCGCTGACGCCCTCCACGATCCGGATCAGCTGCGGGGCGCCGTCACGGGGCGGCATGAAGTCCGTCACACGGACCGTGCCGCGCGGGGTGTCCCACTCGGATTCCAGGATCAGCGAGTCGCCGCGGTACCGGCGGCGGGAGGCCGTCGGCGGCTCGGCGTCCGACGCGTGCGCGGGGCCCAGTCTCCAGAACCCGTGTTCCTCGGTGCCGAGCAGTCCCGCGAAGACGGCGTGGGAGTCGAAGCGGGGCAGGCACAGCCAATCGACCGTGCCGTCCCGGCAGACCAGCGCCGCTGTCTGCATGTCTCCGATGAGTGCGTAGTCTTCGATGCGCCCGGCCACGTGCAACTCCAGTCGAACGGCCACGTCGTCGCCCCCCGAGGGGCGGTCGCTGTGCGGTGTGCGGTCAAGGGACCCATGGGATCGGCAAAGGAACCATGTTTCCAGAGTGATCCAAGGGACGGTGTCATGCGATGTCGCTCAACGATCCTCAACGCATAGGAGGCGATCGTTGCTCAACGGACTGACGAACTCTTGTGATTGCCGGAGACGGGCTGGGGTGGTGCCGTCGCGCCGGCCGCGCTCGGCAGCGAGTGTCCGAAGAGGATACGACGCGCCGGAGGGCTCCGCGTGCCGCTCCAGGCAACACAAGTGGGCCGAACGGGTGAGCCAAGGGTGGAGGCCGGCCCAGGTTCACCGACTGTCGTAAGAGCTCCGTGTCGGCCCGTGCGCGGAGCGTGGCCGGAAGCGATCGTGTTCTGTCGCTGATACCCTGGTAGCCCGTGGACCGGTGGGCGCCCCAGTCGAAAAAAGTCGCACGAGGAACCCCCGAACCGCAGCGAAGGCACCCCCGACGGATGAGTTCGGGCGGCGGCCGACCCGCATACCGAACCGCGACCACGGGAGCCCCCTCTTGGCCATGCCGCCCGCTGCTTTTCGAAACACGACGACCAAGCACATCTTCGTCACCGGGGGTGTCGCCTCCTCGCTCGGCAAGGGTCTGACCGCCTCCAGCCTCGGCATGCTGCTCAAGGCCCGCGGTCTGCGCGTCGTGATGCAGAAGCTCGACCCCTACCTGAACGTCGACCCGGGCACGATGAACCCCTTCCAGCACGGTGAGGTGTTCGTCACCAACGACGGCGCCGAGACCGACCTGGACATCGGCCACTACGAGCGCTTCCTCGACCGTGACCTCGACGGCTCGGCCAACGTCACCACCGGCCAGGTCTACAACACGGTCATCGCCAAGGAGCGGCGCGGCGAGTACCTCGGCGACACCGTGCAGGTCATCCCGCACATCACCAACGAGATCAAGCACCGCATCCGGCGCATGGCCTCCGACGAGGTCGACGTCGTCATCACCGAGGTCGGCGGTACGGTCGGCGACATCGAGTCGCTGCCGTTCCTGGAGACCGTCCGGCAGGTCCGCCACGAGGTCGGCCGTGACAACGTCTTCGTCGTCCACATCTCGCTCCTGCCGTACATCGGGCCGTCGGGAGAGCTGAAGACGAAGCCGACCCAGCACTCGGTTGCGGCCCTGCGCAACATCGGTATCCAGCCGGACGCGATCGTGCTGCGCTGCGACCGTGAGGTGCCGGCCGCGATCAAGCGCAAGATCTCCCTGATGTGCGACGTCGACGAGGACGCCGTGGTCGCGTGCCCCGACGCCCGGTCGATCTACGACATCCCGAAGACCGTGCACCGCGAGGGCCTGGACGCCTACGTGGTCCGCAAGCTGGACCTGCCGTTCCGTGACGTGGACTGGACGACCTGGGACGACCTGCTCGACCGCGTCCACAACCCGCTCCACGAGATCAACCTCGCGCTGGTCGGCAAGTACATCGACCTGCCCGACGCCTACCTCTCGGTCACCGAGGCCCTGCGCGCGGGCGGCTTCGCCAACAAGGCCCGCGTGAAGATCAAGTGGGTCACCTCGGACGACTGCCGGACCCCGGCCGGCGCCGCGGCCCAGCTCGCCGACGTCGACGCCATCTGCATCCCCGGCGGCTTCGGCGACCGGGGTGTCTCCGGCAAGGTCGGCGCCATCCGGTACGCCCGCGAGAACAGGATCCCGCTGCTCGGCCTCTGTCTCGGCCTGCAGTGCATCGTGATCGAGGCCGCGCGCAACCTGGCCGACATCCCGGACGCCAACTCCACCGAGTTCGACTCCGCCACCGCGCACCCGGTCATCTCCACCATGGCCGAGCAGCTCGACATCGTCGCCGGTGAGGGCGACATGGGCGGCACCATGCGGCTCGGCATGTACCCGGCCAAGCTGGCCGAGGGCTCGATCGTGCGCGAGGTGTACGACGGCAAGGAGTACGTCGAGGAGCGCCACCGTCACCGCTACGAGGTGAACAACGCCTACCGCGGGGAACTGGAGAAGAAGGCCGGCCTGCAGTTCACGGGCACCTCGCCCGACGGCAAGCTCGTCGAGTACGTCGAGTACCCGCGCGAGGTCCATCCCTACCTGGTCGCGACCCAGGCGCACCCCGAGCTGCGCTCCCGTCCGACCCGCCCGCACCCGCTGTTCGCGGGGCTGGTGAAGGCGGCCGTGGAGCGCAAGACCGGTAAGTAGAAACCGGGCGGCGCCGGAGCTTGTACGGTGACCGGGGTACGCGTCTTTCGGGACGTGTGCCCCGGTTTCTTTTGTGCAGGTGTGGGAGGACGAGTCGACATGACGATCAAGGACATCGCCGAGCAGTGGGAGGTCCGGGCGAGCGAGACGCCGTTCGTCGGCAAGAAGACCTCCGTGCGCACGGACGACGTGGTCATGCCCGACGGGTCGGTCGTCCGCCGCGACTACCAGGTGCACCCCGGGTCCGTCGCCGTCGTCGCCGTCGACGACCAGGACCGGGTGCTGGTCATCCGGCAGTACCGCCACCCCGTCCGCGAGAAGCTGTGGGAGATCCCGGCCGGGCTGCTGGACGTGCCCGGCGAGAACCCGCTGCACGCCGCCCAGCGCGAGCTGTACGAGGAGGCGCACGTCAAGGCGGAGGAGTGGCGGGTGCTGACCGACGTCTACACCACGCCCGGCGGCTGCGACGAGGCCGTGCGGATCTTCCTGGCCCGGGACCTCTCCGAGGCCGAGGGCCGGCGGTTCGACGTGGAGGACGAGGAGGCCGACATGGAGTTGGCCCGGGTGCCGCTGGACGAGCTGGTGCGGGGGGTGCTCGCGGGGGAGCTGCACAACAACTGCCTGGTGGTGGGCGTGCTTTCGCTGGTGGCGGCGCGGGCGCAGGGCGGCGTCGAGGGGTTGCGCCCCGCCGAGGCGGCCTGGCCTGCGCGACCCTTCGAGGCGTAGGGCGCACGGGGTCGTCGCCCCCTGCGAGGGGATGCGAGCCGTCTTCGCGGCATCCCGTGGGCACCGGTCGTACGATCTGCTGATCCGATCGAGCGACCTCACCGCCCTGCTCCACCCGGATCGTCGCAGAGCGTGAACTAGGCTCGGGAATCGCCCGCACCGGAGTCCCGGCGGGCTTGCTCGTGCGGTGGGACGGGAGAGTGGCCCGTGGCGGATCAGGCGGTGGACCTCGGGGGTGCCCGGGTGTCCGGTACAGGGCGGCCCCCGGCTGTCGAGGCCGCCCCCACGGACAGTCAGTTCCTCGGCCGGGCACGCGAGTTGAAGGAACTGCGGGCCGACATCGACCGCGCGGGGCTCAACACCCTCGCCGGCCGCAAGGCGCCCCACGCGCGCGTGCTGCTCATCGCCGGCCGGCCCGGTTTCGGCCGCACCGCGCTCGCCGAGGAACTCGTCCGGCAGGTTACCGATGGTTACCCCGACGGGGTGCTGCGGACCCGGCTCACCGAGCCCGATGGCACCCGCGTGCCCGTCGAGCGCGCGGCGCGGGAACTGCTCGGGGAGCTGGGGCTGGCGGCGCCGGCCGGCGCCGACGAGGACGACCTCAGCGAAGCCCTGCGGGAGGCGCTCGCCGACCGCCGGGTGGTGCTCCTGCTGGACGACGCGGCCGACGCCGAACAGGTCGACGCGCTGCTGCCGGACACCCCCGACTCCCTGGTCGTGGCGGTCTCCGGGGGGCCGCTGACGGGCATCTCCGACGTCCGCCCCTGCACCCTGGGCGGACTGGACACCAAGTCCGCCGTGGAGCTGCTGGAACGCTTCAGCGGCTCGGTGCGCATCACCGTGGACCCTCGCTCGGCCGAGGGGCTCGCCGAGGTGTGCGGGTCCCAGCCCGCCGCACTGCGGCTCGCCGGCGGCTGGCTGGCCGCCCGGCCGACCGTGGCCGTCTCCGACCTGGCAAAGCAGCTGCGCGCCGAGGACGACGACAGTCCGCCCCTCGCCCGGGTGCTCAAGCTGGCGTACGCCTCGCTGCCGCCCGCCGCCGCCCGGATACTGCGTCTGCTCGCCCTCGCCCCGGCGGGCCTGGTCGACCCGCACATCGCCTCCGGGCTCGCCGGCTGCTCGGTCGGCGCGGCCCGCACCACGCTGGACGACTTCGTCGCCCTCGGCTTCCTGCACCAGGCCGACACGGCGCTCCCGCAGTACGAGATCCCGGGCTGCCTCCAGCCGCTGCTGTGGTCCCTCGCCGAGAGCCAGGAGCGGCCGGGTGAGCTGCGGCTCGCCCGCGCGCGGATGCTGGAGCGGACGGTAAGGCTGCTCCAGTCCTGCCGGGCCGTCACCGAGACCGACAGCCCGCTCGCCCGCGAGAAGCTCCTCGCCATGCCCAAGGCGCTGCGGTTCCCGACCCCCAGGGCCGCCGAGGAGTGGCTGCGCGCCCGGCGGCCCGCGCTGCTGGCCGCCGCACGGCTCGCGGTCGCCGACGGGGAGCTGGACACCCTCGCCCGGCGGCTGATGTCCCAGCTGGTCCGGGCCATGGTCGCGCACTTCGGCACCCAGGCCGCGGCCCCCGATCTGTACGGCATCCACGGGCTCGTCCTCGATGTCGCCGAGCGCCGCGCCCTGCCCCGCGAAGAGGCGGCGGCCCTGCTGAACCTCGGTGACCTGGACGCCCGCACCGGCCGTACGCGGGCGGCACTGGCCCGCTACCGGGCCGCGCTCGACGCCGGACGGCGGGCGAACGACCCGTACGCGACCGGCCGCGCGATGGAATCCGTAGGCGGTGCGCACCAGGAGCTGGAGGACTACGACCGGGCCGCCGACTGGTTCGGCCGCGCGCTCGCCCAGCGGCTCGCCCGGGACGAGCGCGAGGACGCCGCCCGGCTGTACGGCCGGATCGCCACCGCGCACACCTACGCGGGCCGCTACGGCGAGGCGCTGCGCAACTGGAGCTCGGCGCTCACCGGCCACCGCAGACTCGGTGATGTGGGCGCCCAGGCACGGGCGTTGGGCGAGATGGCGCGCGTCCAGGAGTACGCGGGGCGGCCCGAGGAGGCGCTGCGGACGTGTGAGGAGGCGGCTCAGTGGGCCCGGCGCGCCGACGACACCCGGTTGCAGGCCGCGATCCAGCTGCGGACCGCCGACACCCTGGAGCGGCTCGGCGATCCGGCGGCGGCCCGGCTGCACCGGGCGGCCGCCGAGCGGCTCCTCGGCGACGGGGCCCCGGACCCCGAAACCCATGAGATCGAGCCGGAACAGGACGCTAACGCCTGCGAAATCCGTAGTGCATCCGCGAAAGATTGATGCATTGAAAGGCTAGACAGCGGGGACACCTTCATTAAACTGGCTACGCCGCCGGTTCTCCTGCGGTGTCTCCCGGTGCGCTCCGATGCGTACGGGTATGTCCTGCACTGCGTGGGCATGTGCCGCTGTACGGGCGAGCCCCCACACACCCTCCGAGTCAAGGACCGTGATCGACGTGAAGGTCGGCATCCCCCGCGAGGTCAAGAACAACGAGTTCCGGGTGGCCATCACCCCCGCCGGTGTGCACGAGCTGGTGCGCCACGGCCATCAGGTCGTCATCGAGCAGGGCGCCGGTGTCGGCTCGTCGATCCCGGACGCCGAGTACGTCGCCGCCGGCGCCGAGATCCTGGCCACGGCCGACGAGGTGTGGGCCACCGCCGACCTGCTGCTCAAGGTCAAGGAGCCCATCGCCGAGGAGTACCACCGCCTCCGCAAGGACCAGACGCTCTTCACCTACCTGCACCTGGCCGCCTCCAAGGAGTGCACCGACGCCCTCGTCGAGTCGGGCACGACCGCGATCGCGTACGAGACCGTCGAGCTGCCGAGCCGCGCGCTGCCGCTGCTGGCACCGATGTCCGAGGTCGCCGGCCGGCTCGCCCCGCAGGTCGGCGCCTACCACCTGATGCGTGCCAACGGCGGCCGCGGGGTGCTGCCCGGCGGTGTGCCGGGGGTCCTGGCCGGCCGGGCCGTCGTCATCGGCGGTGGCGTGTCGGGCTGGAACGCGGCGCAGATCGCCATCGGCATGGGCTTCCACGTGACCCTGCTCGACAAGGACATCAACAAGCTCAAGGAAGCCGACAAGATCTTCGGCACGAGGATCCAGACGGTCGTCTCCAACGCCTTCGAACTGGAGAAGGCCTGCCTGGAGGCCGACCTCGTCATCGGCGCCGTCCTCATCCCGGGCGCCAAGGCGCCGAAGCTGGTCACCAACGAGCTGGTGTCGCGGATGAAGCCCGGGAGTGTCCTTGTCGACATCGCGATCGACCAGGGCGGCTGCTTCGAGGACTCCCGGCCCACCACCCACGCCGAGCCGACCTTCCCGGTCCACGGATCGGTCTTCTACTGCGTCGCCAACATGCCCGGCGCGGTGCCCAACACCTCCACCTACGCGCTGACCAACGCCACGCTGCCCTACATCGTGGAACTCGCCGACCACGGCTGGGCCGAGGCGTCGCGCCGCGACCCCGCGCTGGCCAGGGGCCTCAACACCCATGACGGCAGGGTCGTTTACCGCGAGGTCGCCGAGGCGCACGGGCTGGAGCACGTCGAGCTGGCGTCGCTGCTCGTCTGACCCGCCGCCCGGCGCGAGCCGTCGCGGGAGCCGCCCGGCGCGGGCCGCCGACCCGCCGGTGACCTGGCGCGGGGCGGATCCCGACCGGCTGCTTCAAGTCACCTTTCGGTAAAAGGCGATACGTCAACACAGGTCGTCAACAGCACCTTCCCGGCCGGATCTTGCCCGACAAGGTCCGGCCGGATGTGTGTATGGTCACTTTGCGACACTCGCGCAACTCGCCTCGAACGTAACCGTTCGGATGTTTCGCGCACCGGTGAATCCTGCCGTGCGACGGCCCTACGCCCTTGACAGCCGCATGTTTCATTGCCGACACATCGGGCCGGGTCCGGCGGATTGTGTTGCTGCGGACCGCCGACACGCCATAGAGTCGCCAGCTGTCGGCATGGTGCCACGCTGACCTATCTAGAAGTTTCCTGGTCACCAAGGAGGTAAGACGACTTGTGAATGAGTCGACATTTACTCCCGGGGGTGGTCAACCAGGAATGCCTGCGCCGGTCTCGGGTCCCACGGGGTTCGCGGCTGTCGGCTCGGTCGCTGTCCGCACCTTCGCGGCCCACCAGAGTCAGCAGCCGGCCGGGCTAACTCCGACAGCACTCCAGAGCATGGATGGCCAACACGTGAACGCCATGGCCGGCGACGGAAGTGGCGGGGTCCACAACCACTTCGCCGACTACGACGAGCTGCCCGACGGGCACTTCTACGACCCCGACGCCGAGTACGAGCCCGATCCGGAGTACGCGGCCACGCTCGCGCCCGACGCGGCCCGCCAGCGCCGCGAGCGCATCGGTCCGACCGGTCGCCCGCTGCCGTACTTCCCGATCCCGGGCCCGCTGACCGACCACGGTCCCGCGAAGATCATCGCGATGTGCAACCAGAAGGGCGGCGTCGGCAAGACGACGTCGACCATCAACCTGGGGGCCGCGCTCGCGGAGTACGGCCGCCGGGTCCTGCTCGTCGACTTCGACCCGCAGGGTGCCCTCTCGGTCGGCCTCGGTGTGAACCCGATGGAGCTCGACCTCACCGTCTACAACCTGCTCATGGAGCGGGGCATGTCGGCGGACGAGGTCCTGCTGAAGACCGCGGTACCCAACATGGACCTGCTGCCGAGCAACATCGACCTGTCGGCGGCCGAGGTCCAGCTGGTCTCCGAGGTCGCGCGCGAGTCCACGCTGCAGCGCGCGCTCAAGCCGCTGCTGGCCGACTACGACTACGTCGTGATCGACTGTCAGCCCTCGCTCGGCCTGCTCACCGTGAACGCCCTGACGGCCGCCCACAAGGTGATAGTTCCCCTGGAGTGCGAGTTCTTCGCACTGCGCGGGGTCGCGCTGCTGACGGAGACCATCGAGAAGGTCCAGGAGCGGCTCAACCCCGACCTGGAGCTCGACGGCATCCTCGCCACCATGTACGACTCCCGCACCGTGCACAGCCGTGAGGTTCTCGCGCGCGTCGTCGAGGCGTTCGACGAGCACGTCTACCACACGGTCATCGGGCGCACGGTCCGCTTCCCGGAGACCACGGTCGCCGGTGAGCCGATCACCACGTACGCCTCCAACTCCGTCGGCGCCGCCGCCTACCGCCAGCTCGCCAGGGAGGTGCTCGCCCGGTGTCACGCCGAGTGAGTCTGCCGGGGGCCGACGAACTCTTCCGTACGACAGGGGGAATGGCGCTGCAGCCGTCCACTCCCCGGCGGGGGGCCAACGGAGAAGCCCGTGTGCCCGCTCCCGCCGGGGACAGCGACGGGGCCGCCGCCGCGGAGGACGCTCCACCGTCCGTGCCCGTGCGGGGCGGTGACGGCGAGGGGGCCGAGCATGTGGCCGCGGACGCCGAGTCCGACGGCGAACAGCCGCGCAGTCGCTCCGCCGCCGCCGGTGCCGAGCGGGCCGCCGCGGCCGGACGTCTGCCGAAGCCGCAGGAAGGTTCAGCCGCCGCCGGACCCCGCAAGAAGGGGCGGGCCTCCGGGCGCCGGCCCAGCGGGCGGGAGCGGCACGACGAGAAGATCACCGTGTACGTCTCCGCCGAGGAGCTCATGGATCTCGAACACGCGCGGCTGGTGCTGCGCGGGGAGCACGGGCTGGCCGTGGACCGCGGGCGGATCGTGCGGGAGGCCGTCGCCGTGGTGCTGGCGGATCTGGAGTCCCGGGGAGACGCGAGCATCCTCGTCCGACGGCTTCGTGGGCGTTAGGGGTAGCCTGCGGGGGCTATGACCTCGTTCGACTCCTCTGGCCCGGCTTCCGGTGGTTCTGCCGGTCGTCGCCGTGCGCTGGGTCGGGGGCCGTCGGCTGCGCCGGTCGAACAGGCTGAGCCGGCCGAGCAGGTCGAGGCGTTGTCGTCGGCCGACGACGGTGGGTCGCACGCGATGGAAGCGGAAGAGGTGCTCCCCGCCGAGGAGGCACCCCCCGCCGAGGAGGCGCTCACCGCCGTCGAGCCCCAGGAGCCGGACGCGCCCGACGACGGGGTCTTCAAGGTCCGGCTGGCCAATTTCGAGGGCCCCTTCGACCTCCTCCTCCAACTGATCTCCAAGCACAAGCTGGACGTCACCGAGGTCGCGCTCTCCAAGGTCACCGACGAGTTCATGGCGCACATCCGGGCGATGGGGCCGGACTGGGACCTGGACGAGACGACCGAGTTCCTCGTCGTCGCCGCCACCCTCCTGGACCTGAAGGCGGCGCGGCTGCTGCCCGCCGCCGAGGTCGAGGACGAAGCGGATCTCGCGCTCCTCGAAGCCCGGGACCTGCTCTTCGCCCGGCTGCTGCAGTACCGCGCGTACAAACAGATCGCGGAGATCTTCAACCGGCGGCTGGACGAGGAGGCGCGGCGCTATCCGCGGACCGTCGGGCTGGAGGCGCAGTACGCGGAGCTGCTGCCCGAGGTGGTCATCAGCATCGGGGCGGAAGGATTCGCCAGGCTTGCCGTGAAGGCGATGCAGCCGAAGCCCAAGCCGCAGGTGTACATCGACCACATCCACGCGCCGCTGGTGAGCGTGCAGGAACAGGCCGGGATCGTCGTCGCCAGGCTGCGGGTGCTGGGGGAGGCGTCGTTCCGGGTGCTCGTCGAGGACACCGACGACACCCTCACCGTCGTCGCCCGCTTCCTCGCGCTGCTGGAGCTGTACCGGGAGAAGGCCGTGGCCCTCGACCAGGAGACGGCACTCGGGGATCTGCTCGTGCGGTGGACCGGTGGGGACGGGGGCGCGGAGCCCGTGGTCACCGACGAGTTCGACCGGCCGCCCGAGCCGCCTATGTCGCCAAAGTCGCCAAAGTCGCCTAAGTCGCCGGAGTCGTCCGAGGAGGAGAAGGCGTGAGCGAGGAGAGAGCCGGCGGGCCCATGGGCCCGCGCACCGTCGCCGACCTCGACCTCAAGCCCGCCCTGGAGGCCGTCCTCATGGTCGTGGACGAGCCCGCGACGGTGGAGCACCTGTCGAAGATCCTGGAGCGCCCCAAGCGGCAGATCGCCAAGGCGCTCAGGGAACTGGCCGACGACTACGCGGTGCAGGGGCGTGGTTTCGAGCTGCGGCTGATCGCCGGGGGCTGGCGGTACTACACCCGGCCCGAGTACGCCGCCGCCGTCGAGCGGTTCGTGCTGGACGGTCAGCAGGCCCGGCTGACCCAGGCCGCGCTGGAGACGCTGGCCGTCGTCGCGTACCGGCAGCCGGTGAGCCGGAGCAGGGTCTCCGCCGTGCGCGGAGTGAACTGCGACGGGGTCATGCGCACCCTCCTCCAACGGGGTCTGGTCGAGGAGGCGGGCGCGGAACCCGAAACAGGTGCGATCCTGTACAGGACGACGAACTACTTTCTGGAGCGGATGGGCCTGCGCGGCCTGGACGAGCTCCCGGAGCTCGCGCCCTTCCTCCCGGAGGCTGAGGCGATCGAGGCCGAGACACTGGAGGGGGTCCCGTCGTTCGATCCGGACGCCCCGGATTCCGAGGACGCAGACGACAAGACGGAACTTTGATGCGAAGCAGCAGCGGCAGGAACAGCAGCGGAAACAACGGCGGGAGCCGTGGTGGCAACAGCGGCGGCCGCGGCGGGAGCAGCGGTGGCCGCGGTAACAACCGCGGTGCCGGGAACGACCGCGACGACAGGCAGGGCGGCCGGCCGAAGAACCCGCGCCCGGAGGAGCGGCGCTACGACGTGGGCCCCGGCGCCTCCCCGGAGGGGCCGAAGTCGGGCCGCGGCGCGTCCGCGCGCGGTGGCGCCAAGGGCGGCCCCAAGCAGTCCCCGGGCAGCGGGCGGGGCCGGTGGGCCCCGGCGACCTCCCGCGAGTACGACGCGCGGGCGGAGGAGCGCAACCGGGAGCGGTACGCGGGCAAGAAGGACGTCAAGCCGCCCAAGACCTTCCCCGGCGCCGAGCAGGAGGGCGAGCGGCTGCAGAAGATCCTCGCGCGCGCGGGCTACGGTTCCCGGCGCTCCTGCGAGGAGCTGATCGAGCAGGCGCGGGTCGAGGTCAACGGCGAGATCGTGCTGGAGCAGGGCAAGCGCGTCGACCCGGAGAAGGACGAGGTCAAGGTCGACGGGCTGACCGTCGCGACCCAGTCGTACCAGTTCTTCTCGCTGAACAAGCCGGCCGGTGTCGTGTCCACGATGGAGGACAACGAGGGCCGTCAGTGCCTCGGCGACTACGTGACCAACCGCGAGACCCGCCTCTTCCACGTCGGACGGCTCGACACCGAGACCGAGGGCGTCATCCTGCTCACCAACCACGGTGAACTGGCACACCGCCTGACGCACCCCAAGTACGGCGTGAAGAAGGTCTACCTCGCGCACATCGTGGGCCCGATCCCGCGCGACCTGGGCAAGCAGCTCAAGGACGGCATCCAGCTGGAGGACGGGTACGCGCGCGCGGACCACTTCCGGGTCGTGCAGCAGACCGGCAAGAACTACCTCGTCGAGGTCACCCTGCACGAGGGGCGCAAGCACATCGTGCGCCGGATGCTGGCGGAGGCCGGTTTCCCGGTCGACAAGCTGGTGCGCGTGGCCTTCGGGCCGATCACCCTCGGCGACCAGAAGTCCGGCTGGCTGCGCCGGCTGTCGAACACCGAGGTCGGGATGCTGATGCAGGAGGTCGACCTCTAGGTCCACCGTCGCGTACGAGCAGTGGGGCCGGTCCCGGGTTTGCCTTCGGGGGCGGCCCTTTGCCGTTCCCGGTGCCGGTCATGGTGTTCCCTTCCCCGTAAAAGGGTTGTGCCGTCACGCCCCGTCCTTTTATAGTCGTTCTGACTATTAGTCACGGTGACCATAAAGAGGGTGGTGGACATGACCTCACCGGCGGGCTACGACAAGCACGCGTACGAACCCTTCGCCGTCACCGTCGACCTGGCCGTCTTCACCGTCCGCGCGGGCACCCTCCAGGTGCTGCTCGTCGAGCGCGGGCAGGAACCGTACGAGGGCCGCTGGGCGCTGCCGGGCGGGTTCGTGCTGCCGGGCGAGTCCGCGGAGGAGGCCGCCTGGCGCGAACTCGCGGAGGAGACCGGGGTCTCGGACGTCCCCGGCCTCCACCTGGAGCAGCTGCGGACCTACAGCGAGCCGGGGAGGGACCCGCGGATGCGGGTCGTCACCGTCGCGTTCGCCGCGCTGTTCCCGGACCCGCCCGTCCCGCACGGCGGCGGCGACGCGGCCCAGGCCCAGTGGCTGCGGTTCAACGCCATAGGTCCGCTCGCCTTCGACCACGACCGCATCCTCGCCGACGCACACGAACGCGTCGGCGCCAAGCTGGAGTACACCTGTCTCGCCACCTCCTTCTGCCCGCCCGAGTTCACCCTCGGCGAGCTGCAGCAGGTCTACGAGACCGTGTGGGGCACTCCGATCGACCGGCCCAACTTCCGGCGCAAGGTGCTGGCCACGCCGGGCTTCGTCGAACAGGTGCCCGGCGCCGCCCGCCTGACCGGCGGCCGCGGCAAGCCCGCCGCGCTGTACCGAGCGGGCGGGGCCACCGCCCTGCACCCGCCCCTGCTGCGACCCACCACGGAAGGACGGCCCTGATGACCATGACGCTGCGTACGAAGCGCTCCGCCACCGGCTCCCTGCTCGGTCTCGCGCTCGGAGACGCCCTCGGCTTCCCGACGGAGTTCGACGACGTCCCCTCGATCCTCGCCAAGTGCGGACCCTGGCGGAAGATGGCGCTGCCGAAGCCCGCGATCGTCACCGACGACACCCAGATGACGCTGGCCCTCGGGCACGGGCTGCGCGCGGCCATGGACCGGGGGTCGCTCGGCCCCGAGACCCTGGAGCGTGCCGTCCGCAAGGAGTTCGTCAAGTGGTCCCGCTCCCCGGAGAACAACCGCGCCCCCGGCCACACCTGCCTGGTCGCCTGCGACCTCCTCGCGGTCGAGCGACACCCCTGGCAGTTCGCCAGCCAGATCCACTCCAAGGGCTGCGGCGCCAACATGCGGGTCGCCCCGCTCGGTCTGATCGGCCCGCTCAGCGACGAACAGCGCGCCGGCGCGGCCCAGTTGCAGGCCGCCCTCACCCATGGCCACCCCACCGCCCTCGCCGCCTCCGACCTGACCGCCCACGCGATACGCCTGCTCTCCCAGGGCGCCGACCCGATGGGCCTCGTCGGCCGGCTGCGGTCGTACGCCTACGAGAACCGCGCCCACTACCACGCGCGGTGGCTCGGCGACCTGTGGACCTACAGCCAGGACCCCTCGCCCGAGCACTACATCTCCCGGGGCTGGGACGAGTGCCTGGAGGCCCTGGACCGTCTCCAGCAGGCCCTGCGGCTCCCGTCGCCCGAGACCGACCCCTGCGCGGCCACGGGGGAGGGCTGGATCGCCGAGGAGGCCCTCACCACCGGGCTGCTGTGCTTCCTGCTCTTCGTCGACGAGCCCGTCACCGCGCTGCGCCGCGCCGCCTGCACCTCGGGCGACTCCGACTCCATCGCCTGTCTCGCCGGGGCCTTCGCGGGCGCCTACCACGGCCCGGACGTCTGGCCCGCCGAGTGGGCCGACCGGATCGAGTACCAGGGCGATCTCGTGTCGCTGGGAGCTCTCTGGGACGCTTGAGGGATGACCGACGCCCTCGACATCGATCTTGCCCCCGTGGTGGCCGAACAGCCCGACCCGCTGCTGTTCGCCACCGTCTCCGGAGCCCACCTGTACGGCTTCCCCTCGCGCGACTCGGACATCGACCTGCGCGGTGCGCATCTGCTGCCCGCGGCCGAACTGGTCGGGCTGCGCGAGCCGGAGGAGACCCGGTCGAGGATGTGGGACCGGGACGGCGTCGAGATGGACCTGGTCACGCACGACCTGCGCAAGTTCGCCCGGCTGATGCTGCGCCGCAACGGCTATGTGCTGGAGCAACTGCTCTCCCCGCTCGTCGTGCACACCGGCGAGTGGCACCGCGAACTGGTCGCGCTCGCCCCCGGGGTCCTCACCCGGCACCACGCCCACCACTACCGGGGCTTCGCCATCACCCAGTGGCGGCTCTTCGAGAAGACCGGTGAACTCAAGCCGCTGCTCTACACGTTCCGGGTGCTGCTCACCGGCATCCACCTCATGCGCAGCGGCGAGGTGCAGGCCCATCTGCCCACCCTGGTGCCGGAGACCGCGGAGGCCCCCGCCTATCTGCCGGACCTCGTCGCGGCGAAGGCGGCCGAGGAGCACGGCAAGGCGGACGTCGACCAGGAGCGCGTGGCGGCGGACGTGGAGCGGCTCCAGGGGGTGCTGGAGGAGGAACAGGCCCTGTCGGCGCTGCCCGAGAACCCGGCCGCGTCCGACGCCTTGCACGACTTCGTCGTCCGCGTCCGGCTGGAGGGCCTGAAGGGCTGACGCGATCCAACGGGGCCGAGGCCCCGCTCGGCGGGGGATGCCGCCCGGCGCAACGATTCCGTGCGGCTCAACGATCCGGTGCGGCTCAACGATCCAGTGCGGCTCAACGATTCCGTGCGGTGCTCAGGGCCGACGCGCGCCGGGTCCGTACGACGAAGTCCTCGACCCCGGCCAGGTCCGGTTCCGCCGGCAGAGGGCTGCGGTCCGCCGCGTCCGCGGCCTCCGTGGCCAGCCGGGCCATCCAGGTCTCGACGTGGGCCCACGGCACCTCGCCGCGTTTCACCGCCAGCAGGGGCTCGCGCTGATCGCCCACGTCGACGGTCAGCTCGCCCGTGCGCAGCAGGTCCCGGCAGCTCATCAGGAGGCGGAGCAGATGCATCGCGTGCTTCCAGCGGGGGGCGCCGTGGGTGCGGACGTCCGCGTCGAGCTTCTTGCGCTGGCCGAGGGCGTAGCGGGCGAACGTCTCGTGGGCCCGGCGGGACAGGAACGCCCCGCGCAGGGCGAGCAGTTCACGGCCCGTGGCGTCGACGTGCTCCACCAGGGGGGAGTGCAGGCACTCCAGGATGTTGGGGTTGGCGCGCAGGGCCAGATGACAGAAGCGCTCCAGCTCCCAGCCGAACTGCTCCTCCGCGGGGCCCTCCACGTGTGTGGGCGGCTTCTCGAAGCGCCAGAACAGCTCGGTGGGGGCCAGGAAGACACCCCGCCGGTCCGTGTCGCTGTCGTCCGTCGCGAGACCGAAGGCCCGGGACCCCATCACGCAGGCGTAGATCGTGTGGTTGCGGACCAGGTCGTGGGGGTGCGGGGGCTGCATGCCCGGAGCGTACGGGGTGGATCAGGGCCGCAGAATCGAATTTCCGGCGACGGTGATCTTCTCCGCGGGCAGCGGCTCGGTGGCCGGTCCGTGGACCACGGCCCCGTCCGCGACCTTGAACTTGCTGCCGTGGCACGCACAGTCGATCGTGCCGTCCGAGACGCTGCTGACGATGCAGCCCATGTGGGTGCAGACCGCCGAGAAGGCCTTGAAGTCGCCCTCCGCGGGCTGCGTCACGACGATCTTCTGCTCGTCGAAGATCTTGCCCCCGCCCACCGGGATGTCGGCCGTCTTCGCCAGTTCCTCGCCGCCGTCCGCGGCGGTGCCCCCGGGGGAGGACCGCTCCGTGGTGTCGCCGCCGTCGTCCCCGCCGTACTCACCGCACCCCGTGAGCAGCGCCGCCGTGCCCGCCGCGCCCGTGGTCAGCACCGTGCGCCGCGTGGAACCCATCGTCATGTCGTCACTCCGAACGTGCGGAAGAACCAGAGGGCGGAGGACAGCCAGACGACCGTGAGCGCGGTGAAGACGAGACCGCCGACGATCGGCAGGAGCCAGCCGGGGAGTCGCTCCGAACGGAGCAGCAGCATCTTCGCACTGAATCCACCGAAGAAGAAACAACCCAGGAGAGAGTGCCACAAAACGCGTGTTTCGTACGTCTGGAAGCCGAGGGCGTACAGACAGTGCACCGCCACCGGCACCGCGAGCAGGAACGCCGCCCGCCCCGACCAGCGGTGCAGCACCGCCGACCACCTCGGGCCCGGCAACCTGCCGTACATCATCAGCGCCGACGTCAGCTGTATGAGCGCGAAGCCGAACGCGGCCGTCGCCAGCCATGACTTCACCGCGCCCGTGCTGCTGAAGCCCGCGAGGTTGAACGCGGTGCCCGCCGGCTCGTGCGCCCTGCCGTAGACGCCGAGCGCGACCGCCACCGCGCAGGCCACGAGGGCCGGCACCAGATAGCGGGAGGCGCCGGCGGGGGCGCGCGCCGGGGTGGGCGGGGAGGGGAAGCCCTGGGTCGCGGCGTTCGGATCGACGGTCATGAGCTGCCCTCCGGGGTGACGGGGCGGGCCGTGAGCTGTTCTCCGTCGACCGTCACGGTGCCGGTCGCGGGGTCGATCTCCGGAGCCGCTGCGGGCTCGCCGTCGCGCTTGAGGATGCCGACCTGGCGGCCGTCCGGCAGCACGATCCAGCCGCCGTCGACCCTGGCGCCACGTACGTTGCCCGTCGCGCGGTACAGCCCCGAGGGCTCGGCGGTCCTCGGGGCCGTGAAGCCGTATGCGTGACCGGCGATGTCGACCGTGCCGGTGACGCTCCCGCCCTTCAGGGTGCCGTTCAGCTCGGCGCCGTCCCCGCCCGTGAGCCGCATGCCGCCGTCGTCCCGTACGTCGCCCTTGAGCCATGCCTCCTTGTCGCGGCCGTCGCAGAAGTAGGCGACCGCCCTGCCGTCGCGCAGGGTCACCGCGACGGCGGCCGAGTCGTCGTCGGTGCGGCCCGTGTAGTCGGCGTCGGCCGGCGGGGCGGGGGCCGGTGACGGCGAGGTCCTCGCCGACGGGCTCGGCGGCGGGCTCGGCGGCGGACTCGGGGTCGCCGAGGCGGGCGGTGGGTCGTTCGTGGCGGACGCCGAGCCGGCGCGGGTCCCCGTCGTCGCGTTGAGCGACAGCATGAACAGGGCCAGCAACAGCCCGCCGAGAAGGGTGAGAAGTGGTCCGGAGCGCTTCATGGGAGCCTCCCCCGAGGCGTGGCGCGGACGGCCTCCTTCATGGAAGCGGACGCACGGGACGCCGTCCAGGGGCGTACCGGGGTGTTTCGACCCAAGTGGCGGGACAGTGACGTTCGCATGACATTGTCCGGGTCTGCGGCGGTGATCCGTCCTCGTGGTCGCCTTTCGGCCAGGCTTTCGGCAGGCGGGCGACGCGCACCGGCCCCGGCCGGATGACTAGGCTGGTCGTACTAGGCCGGGATGTACAGCAGTGAGGAGCAGAGCCGTGGCGGTACGAGCGGTCCGGGGCGCCGTCCAACTCGAACGGGACGAGGCGGGGCACATGGACGAGCAGGTGGGCGAGCTGCTCACCGCGGTCCTGGAGCGCAACGGCCTCACCCCGGACGACCTGATCAGCATCTGGTTCACGGCCACCCCCGACCTGCACAGCGACTTCCCGGCCGCCGCCGCGCGCAAGCTCGGCATCGTCGACGTCCCGCTGATCTGCGCGCAGGAGCTGGACATAGAGGGCGCCCTGCCCCGGGTCGTACGCATCCTCGCGCACATAGAGTCGGACCGGCCGCGCTCGGACATCGCGCACGTGTACCTGGGGGCGGCGGCCGCACTGCGCAAGGACATCGCCCAGTGAGAACCGCACTCGTCATCGGCACCGGGCTGATCGGCACCTCCGCCGCCCTCGCCCTCGCCCAGCGCGGTGTCACCGTCCACCTCGCCGACCACGACCCCGAGCAGGCCCGTACGGCCGCCGCGCTGGGCGCCGGCACCGACGAGGCGCCCGGGGGCCCGGTGGACCTCGCGATCATCGCGGCCCCGCCCGCGCACGTGGCCGCGACCCTCGCCGACGCCATGCGGCGGGGCCTCGCACGCGGCTACCTCGACGTGGCCTCCGTCAAGGGCGGCCCCCGCCGTGAGCTGGAGGAACTGGGTCTCGACCTCACCTGCTACATCGGCTCGCACCCCATGGCGGGCCGGGAGAAGTCCGGCCCGCTGGCCGCCACCGGTGACCTGTTCGAGGGCCGGCCCTGGGTGCTCACCCCCACCCGCGACACCGACACCGAGGTCCTGAACCTCGCCCTGGAGCTGGTCTCGCACTGCCGGGCCGTCCCGGTGGTCATGGACGCGGACACCCACGACCGGGCCGTCGCCCTGGTCTCGCACATGCCGCACCTGGTGTCCAGCCTGGTCGCCGCGCGGCTGGAGCACGCCGACGAGTCGGCCGTACGGCTGTGCGGGCAGGGCATCCGGGACGTGACCCGGATCGCGGCCTCCGACCCGCGCATGTGGATCGACATCCTCTCCGCCAACCCCGGCCCGGTCGCCGATCTCCTCACCGACGTCTCCGCCGACCTCGACGAGACCGTCCAGGCCCTGCGCGCCCTCCAGGCCGGCGACGAGGCCAAGCGCCGCGAGGGCGTCACCGGCATCGAGGACGTCCTGCGCCGCGGCAACGCGGGCCAGGTCCGCGTCCCCGGCAAGCACGGGTCCGCGCCACGGGTCTACGAGGTGGTGGCGGTACTGATCGACGACCAGCCGGGCCAGCTGGCCCGCATCTTCGCCGACGCGGGCGCCGCCGGAATCAACGTCGAGGACGTCCGCATCGAGCATGCCACCGGGCAGCAGGCCGGTCTGGTGCAGTTGATGGTGGAGCCGAAGGCGGCGGTGGTGCTGACGGGGGCGTTGCGGGAGCGGGGTTGGGCGATCCGGCAGTAGGGGGTGGTGGGCCGGCGGTCGGAGGCCGGCGCAGGCGACGGCGGCGGTGGTGCCGACCGGGGTTGGGCGATCCGGCAGTAGGGTCCGGCGGCCGTGGGGGCCGGGGCGGTGGTGGGCAGGGCCGGACGGGGCATGCGCACCCAGTACCCTTGTCCGGGGCGCTTTCCGTCCCGCCCCACCACCTCGGACCAGGAAAGGTGCTCCCCAGTGGAACGCGCCACAGTGATCGTTGCCATCGACGGCCCCTCCGGCACGGGCAAGTCGAGCACCTCGAAGGCCGTGGCCGCGCAGCTCGGGCTGAACTACCTGGACACGGGCGCCCAGTACCGGGCGATCACCTGGTGGATGGTCAACAACGGCATCGACATAGAAGACCCCACGGCGATCGCGGCCGTGGCCGGCAAGCCGGACATCGTGTCGGGGACGGACCCGTCCGGGCCGACCATCACCGTCGACGGCACGGACGTCGCCGGGCCGATCCGCACCCAGGAGGTCACCTCCCGGGTCAGCGCGGTCAGCGCCGTCCCCGAGGTGCGGGCGCGGATCACCGAACTGCAGCGGACCATCGCGGCGGACGCCGCGAACGGCATCGTCGTCGAGGGCCGCGACATCGGTACGACCGTACTGCCGGACGCCGACCTCAAGATCTTCCTCACCGCCTCTCCCGAGGCACGTGCCGCCCGCCGCAGCGGCGAGCTGAAGGGCGCCGACGTCCAGGCGACCCGCGAGGCACTCCTCAAGCGGGACGCGGCCGACTCCAGCCGCAAGACCTCGCCGCTCGCCAAGGCGGACGACGCGGTCGAGGTGGACACCTCGGACCTCACGCTCCAGCAGGTCATCGAGTGCGTGGTCACCCTCGTCGAGGACAAGCGGGCGGGCGAGTGAGCGAAGCCGCCACGGGCCGGGCCGCGTCGCCCGAGGTTCCCTCGCCGCTCGGCGCCGAGGTGGGCCGGCGTATCGGCGTGGGCCTGATGTACGGGCTCTGGAAGCCGCGCGTGCTGGGCGCCTGGCGGGTCCCCACGACCGGCCCGGTGATCCTCGCCCCCAACCACTCCCACATCGTCGACGGCCCCATGGTCATCGGCGTGGCGCCCCGGCCCTCGCACTTCCTGGTCAAGAAGGAGGCGTTCGTCGGTCCGCTCGGCCCGTTCATGCGCGCCGTCGGCCAGGTGGAGGTCGACCGCTCGACCGCCGACCGCACCGCCATCACCCGCGCTCTCGCCGTCCTGGCGGGCGGTGGTGTGCTGGGCATCTTCCCGGAGGGCACCCGGGGCGAGGGCGACTTCGCCTCGCTGCGTGCCGGGCTCTCCTACTTCGCCGTGCGCAGCGGAGCGCCGATCGTGCCGGTGGCGGTGCTGGGAAGCACCGAGCGGCGCGGACGGTTGGTGAAGGGGCTGCCCCCGCTGCGCTCCCGCGTCGACGTGGTCTTCGGTGACCCGTTCGAGGCGGGCGACGGCAGCGGACGGCGTACGCGCAAGGCGCTCGACGAGGCGACCGTGCGCATCCAGCAGCAACTCGGCGCGCACCTGGAGCATGCCCGGCGGCTCACCGGCCGCCGGTAAAACGCCGGGCGTCCGATCGGGCGCTGGGCGACACTGAGTAGTGGACCATCCGACGACGAGCCGGGTGTTCCACCGATCACCACGATGAACTACGAGGTACGGACTTCATGAACGACCAGTTTCCCTCCGAGCACGAGCACGGAGAGCTTGGCGACGCCGAGTACGCGCAGTTCATGGAGCTCGCCGCGGAAGAGGGCTTCGACATCGAGGACGTCGAGGGCGCGATCGACGAGGCGGGCCACGGACCGCTGCCCGTCCTCGCCGTCGTCGGCCGTCCGAACGTCGGCAAGTCGACGCTCGTGAACCGCATCATCGGCCGCCGTGAGGCGGTCGTCGAGGACAAGCCCGGCGTCACCCGCGACCGCGTCACCTACGAGGCGGAGTGGGCGGGCCGCCGCTTCAAGGTCGTCGACACCGGCGGCTGGGAGCAGGACGTCCTCGGCATCGACGCCTCCGTCGCCGCCCAGGCCGAGTACGCCATCGAGGCCGCCGACGCCGTCGTCTTCGTCGTGGACGCCAAGGTCGGCGTCACCGACACCGACGAGGCCGTCGTCCGGCTGCTCCGCAAGGCCAACAAGCCCGTGGTGCTCTGCGCCAACAAGGTCGACGGCCCGAGCGGCGAGGCCGACGCGACCGCTCTGTGGTCCCTCGGCATCGGCGAACCGCACCCGGTCTCCTCGCTGCACGGCCGCGGCACCGGCGACATGCTGGACGCCGTACTGGAGGCACTTCCCGAGGCCCCCGAGCAGAGCTTCGGCACGGCGGTCGGCGGTCCGCGCCGTATCGCCCTGATCGGCCGCCCGAACGTCGGCAAGTCCTCCCTCCTGAACAAGGTGGCGAACGAGGAGCGCGTCGTCGTCAACGAGATCGCGGGCACCACCCGTGACCCGGTCGACGAGCTGATCGAACTCGGCGGTGTCGTCTGGAAGTTCGTCGACACGGCGGGCATCCGCAAGCGCGTCCACCTCCAGCAGGGCGCCGACTACTACGCCTCGCTGCGCACCGCGGCGGCCGTCGAGAAGGCGGAGGTGGCGGTCATCCTCATCGACGCCTCCGAGACCATCTCGGTCCAGGACCAGCGCATCGTGACGATGGCGGTCGAGGCCGGCCGCGCGATGGTCATCGCGTACAACAAGTGGGACACCCTCGACGAGGAGCGCCGCTACTACCTGGAGCGGGAGATCGAGACCGAGTTCGGCCAGGTCGCCTGGGCGCCCCGGGTCAATGTCTCGGCGCGCACCGGCCGGCACATGGAGAAGCTGGTCCCGGCGATCGAGACGGCGCTGGCCGGCTGGGAGACCCGCGTCCCGACGGGCCGTCTGAACGCCTTCCTCGGCGAGCTGGTCGCCGCCCACCCGCACCCGGTCCGGGGCGGCAAGCAGCCCCGCATCCTGTTCGGCACCCAGGCCGGCACCAAGCCCCCGCGCTTCGTCCTCTTCGCCTCCGGCTTCATCGAGGCGGGCTACCGCCGCTTCATCGAGCGCCGGCTGCGTGAGGAGTTCGGCTTCGATGGCACCCCGATCCACATCTCGGTGCGGGTGCGCGAGAAGCGCGGCAAGAAGAAGTAGTCCCGCCGTCGTCGGCGCACACATGTGAGGAGGGCGGCTGTCCGAAGGTCCGGTGACCTCGGGCAGCCGCCCTCCTCATGTGTCCCTGCGCGCCGCTTCGCGTATCTACGTGGTCAGAGACCTCGGCGCGGGTTCGGGGGCAGGGGCGACGGGATGTGGTGCATCCCGGTGTGTCCGGTGGGGATCCGCCCGACCGGCTGCCACACGGCCGCCGTGCCGGACGTGTGGCCGGGCTGGTTCTCGCGCTGGGTGGCGAGGTGACCCGCCGCGTGCCGGTTGGCGTACGAGGCGGAGGTGTACGACCCGGTGGCGCGCGGCCCGCCCGAGCCGTGCGACAGGTTGCCGAAGCCCGTGAACCCCATGTCCTCCTCCCCGTGCCGATCACCCGGCAGGGTGCGGTAGGTCCTGACCCACTCCGCGTAGAGCGTGTCGTAGATGGGTGTGGACGAAGGGTCCTGAGTCGGCCGCATGGACGGGATCGACTGATAGGACGGGCGGCGGGGAACCTCGTATGCGTGCACGCCTGTGCCAACGACCCCGTCCCGGAAGGGATGCGCTACCTCAACCATTCAGCCTCCGGGAAGGGATCGCGCCCCGAGGGGGCGGGTCGTCACGGCTTCGGCGGGTGGACGCTCAGGTGCCGGCCAGCGGCAGGGTCGCCGCCACCAGCTTCCCGTTCGCCGCGGCCTTGTCGAGCGCGTCCCGCAGCAGGTCCTCCCGCGGCTGCCGCCCGATCGAGCCCACCGGCGCCGCGAACATCAGCACCTGCTGGTGCTTGTTGGCGGCGGCCCGCCACGCGTCGGCCACCTGCAGCGCCTGGTGGGCCTGCCACCACGCGACCGGTGAACCACCGGTGGTGCCCGGCTGCAGGATGGCGTGCAGCTGACCCATGGCGAGCAGGACCGACCAGCCGTGCAGCACGGGCGGTACGGAGTCGATCTGGGGGAGCGGCATGAAGCCCTGCTCGATGAGCAGCGGCAGGAAGTCGTCGCCGGCGCCGGTCGTGCCGGGGCGGGCGATGGGGGCGGTCGGCTCGACGACCAGCGCCGGGTGCAGCTCGCCGCTGAGCAGGATCAGTCCGCTGGTGACGCCGAGCACGGCCTGCTCGGGCGCGGCCTGGGCCGGGCTGTCCCCGGCGATGGAACGGGCGGCGCCCTGCAACTGCTCCTCGGTGACCTGGACGACCTGGGAGGGCAGACAGGTGGAGTGGGCGAAGGCGAGCACGGCTGTCTCGTCGCCGACGAAGAGGACGGTGCTGGTGCGCTCCTGCTCGGAGTCGCCGGGGGTGCGGCACGACGTGCAGTCGTAGCCGCCGGGGGCGTTCTCTCCGGCGAGCAGCCGGTCGGCCTCTTCGTCGCCGATCTCGGCGCGTACCTCGTCGCTGACCTCGAGCATGCGCGGCACGGGTGGCTCCTCGGGATGCGGTGCGTGTCGGTGCCGGGTGGCGCCCGGCCCCATGAGCGCGGAGGTTCCGGCTCATGCGATGACAACGGACGATCTGTGGCCGGAGTCACGCCCGAGGACGAACGGAATCGAACCAACCGCAGCGCAGGGTGAACTCGTGGGTGGAATCGGTTACTCCGCGCCAACTTCGCCGCGGTCCGGGGAAGTTGATCCGGTGAAGTGGGTCACAGGCTATCGGGCCACCTGGTCGACATATCCGGAAATCAGGGAATGAAATGGGTGGCCGGATCTGGCTGCTACTCACGGTAACGGTGAACTGGCCTCGTACGACGGACGATTGCTTGCTGACAGGTCGTCAACCTCTCTACATTCCCGGCCGTGTGCAACGAGCACCGCTCGGGTACGTCCGCCGGTCGCGCAGAGCAGGACAGCGCGCAGCACCACCGCGGCGGACGGGGCGGAGCGCGACACCCGCGTCCATGCGCGGGAAGCGCCCCGCCTTGGGGGACCCCGGGTCCGTGGAGAGGGATCTTCATGTCCGAATGTGCCGACACCACGCGCGGCAGCGCCCGGAAGACGCGTACGACGGCGGTCCTCGCCGGGGCGGCGCTGCTCGCCCCGCTGGGCCTCCTGGCCCTCACCGGCACCGCCTCGGCGGCCGACAGCGGAGTGTGGGACCGCATCGCCAAGTGCGAGAGCGGCGGTGACTGGCACATCAACACCGGCAACGGCTACTACGGCGGACTCCAGTTCGCCGCCTCCACCTGGCGCGCGTACGGCGGAACCGCCTACGCGGCGACCGCGGACCGGGCCTCCCGGGCCCAGCAGATCGCGGTGGCCACCAAGGTCCAGCGTGCCCAGGGTTGGGGAGCGTGGCCCACCTGCTCCCGTCGCGCCGGCGCGGCCGGCAGCGCTCCCGGCGCACCCTCCGCCGACGCGGCCGCGACCGGATCGACCCGGCGGGTCACCCCCGCGCGCCCGCAGAAGTCCGTCGAGGCGGCCCCGTCGCGGCCCGTCGGACACGCGGACCGGGGTTCGTCCCGCGGCGACTACACCGTCCGGCAGGGCGACACGCTGAGCGGGATCGCCGCCCGGTACGGGACCACCTGGCGGCAGGTCTACGCGGCCAACAAGGCCGTCATCGGCGGCGACCCCGACATGATCGTGCCGGGCCGGCGCCTCGACCTCTGACCCCGCCACCCGCAGGTCCGCCCTCCCGCCGGGCGAGTTCGGCCGCCTCGCCGCCGAACGCCAGACTCCCGCGCCGCAGTTCGTACACCAGGACGCCCGGTACACCGCGCAGCTCAGGCGGCAGGCGCTGTTCGGCGACGACCACACACGCGTCGAGGCGGCTCAGCAGTGCGTACGTGCGGGCCGCGACGGCCGGTGACATGCCCTGGGTGGGTTCGTCGACGAGGACGACCCGCCCGGGGGCCGACAGGGCACGGGCGAGGGCGAGCATGCGCTGCTCTCCCCCGGAGAGGGTGCCGGCGCGGCGGGGGAGCAGGGCTTCCAGCCGTGGGTAGGCGTCCAGGGCGTACGAGAGGTCCCGCGCGGCCAGTTCGAGGTTCTCGCGCACGGTGAGCGAACCGAAGACGGCCCGCCGCTCGGGCACGAGGACGAGACCCCGCCGGGCCCGCTCGTACGCCGGCGTCCGCGTGACGTCGGCCCCGTCCCACACGACGGCGCCGCCGGAGAGCGGGACCGTGCCGGCGAGGGCCCGCAGCGCCGTCGTACGGCCTGAGCCGTTGCGGCCGAGCAGCACGGTGAGGCCGGGGCCCGGGGCGGCGAGGGTGACGCCGTGCAGGGCCTCCAGGGGGCCGTAGCGGACGCGGGCGTGGCGGAGGGCGAGGAGGGTCATCGGTCCACCGCCGGGTCGAGCGGGTCGAACGTGCCCGGTGTGCGCAGGACATGATCGGCGGGGCCGGAGGTGACGATCCGGCCCGCCGCCATGACGTGCACGACGTCCGCGAGGTCCGCGACGAGGTCGAGGTCGTGCTCGACGACCAGCAGTGCCATGCCGTCGTCCGCGAGGGCCCGTAGCACCCGGGCCAGGGCGGCCACCTCGGCCGTGTCGAGTCCGGCGGCGGGTTCGTCGAGCAGCAGCACACGCGGGCCGCCGGCGAGGGCCCGCGCCAGCTCGACCCGCCGCAGCGTCCCGGTCGGCAGTCCGGCCGCCGGCGCCGTCCGCACCGCCCCGTCCAGCCCGAACAGCCGCAACACCCGCTCCACGGCCGCCGGATCGGCGCGCCGCCCCTGCTCGGCGCCCACCCGTACGTTCTCCGCCACGGTCGACGAGGGGAAGACGGCCGGCTGTTGAAACGTCCGGGCGATGCCGAGCCGGGTGCGGGCGTGCGCCGGCAGCCTCGTGATGTCCCGCCCGCCGAGCCGCACCCGCCCCTGCCCCTGCCGCAGTGTCCCGGCGAGACAGTGGAGGAGAGTGCTCTTCCCGGCGCCGTTGGGCCCCACCACCGCGCTGACCCGACCCGGCGGCACGTCGAGATCGACACCGTCGAGGGCCGCGAGGCCGCCGTGGACCAGACGGAGGCGGCGGGCCCGGAGGAAAAGGGGTGCGGGAGGGGTGCCTGAGCGGTCCGCGGGCTGTGCCGCGCGCCCCTCCGCGCCGCGTTCGGCCCCGGCGGGGCGGAGAGCACCGCCCGAGCGGGGTGGGTGTCCGGCTCCCTGCGCGGGGCGGGGGGTCGCGTACCCGCCCTGGTCCGCCTCCGTCGCGCCCGGTCCGCCCCGGCCCGCCTCGGCCCGGCCGCCCGTCGAGGCCGCCGAGGCCCCGCTCATGCCCCGACCCTCACTCGCGGCGCTCCCGCCGACCGCCATGCCCGCGCGTACCCGTTCCCGGGCCCGTGCCCCCGTCGGCGTCAGCTCGTGACGGTGGTCCGGCCCCGGCCGGAGCCGGGCGAGGGCCGCTCGTACCGCCTCCTGGGGGCCGCCGGGGAAGCGGCCTGCCAGGACGGCCAGGACGCCGATGAGTGCCGCCGCGACGCCGCCCTTCGTGCCCGCGTCCAGACCCACCAGGAGGGCGGCCGCCGCGAGGGCGCCGAGTGTGCTGTCGGCGCCCAGGACGACGATGGCGGCGAACCAGAGGAGGCCGCGGACAGGGTCGTAGGCGCCGGGGTCGAAGGCGCGGACGCCCATGGTGAGCATGCCGCCGCCGAGGGCGGCCAGGGCGGCGCCCGTCACGAACGCCGCCAGCTTCAGCGACGGGACGGGCACGCCCGCCGCCGACGCGCCCGACTCGTGGTCCCGCAGGGCGGCGAGGGCCCGGCCGGTGCGGCCCCGGCGCAGGGCGTGGGTGGCCAGCAGGGCCAGGGACAGCAGCCCCAGCTCCAGGACGTAGTACGCCCGGTCGCCCTCGAACCCCGGGGGGCGCGTCGGGGTCAGCCCCGAGGTCGCGTACGGCTGGGCGAGGACGAAGCGGCTCACGCCGACGCCCACGGCGAACGTGGCGAGGGCCAGCGCCAGACCCTGGCGGCGGATGGCGGGCCAACCGGTCAGCAGGCCGAGCGGGGCCACCAGAAGGACGGCGACCAGGAGGGCGGTCAGTTCGGGGAGCGCGGGGAGCAGGGGGAGGCGGCCGGCCGACAGCAGCGCGGTGAAGAGCGCGCCCAGACCCGCGTACGCCGCCTGGCCCAGGGAGATCTGGCCGCCCCGGCCCGTCACGACCACCAGGGAGAGCAGGACCACGCCCAGCGCCGGGACCTGGACGGCCGTGTGCAGGTCCTCGCCCGCGAAGCCCAGCGGGATCAGGAACAGCGCGAGCGCCACGATCCACGCGCCGACGGGGGTGCGGACCCGCGCGGTCGCCGTGCGGGGCAGCGCTTCGCGGGTCCCCACGCCGGGCAGGACGAGGGCCGCGACCAGCAGGGCGACCACGAAGAGGTTCGCGCCCACGGCCTGGAGCAGCGGTTCCGCCCGGCCCGACGGGTGGAACCGGGTCAGCTGGCTCTGGGCGACCCCGATCCCCAGCGCGACCGGCACGGCCACCCCGACACGGCGCATCCGGGCGGCGACCGCCACGGCGACCACCTCCATCACCAGCAGCGGCAGGCCGTACGGGTCGAGGCGGACGTAAGGAGCCAGCAGCACGCCCGTCAGGCCCGCCGTGAAGGAGCCGAACGCCCAGCCCGCGGCGGCCACCCGGTCGGCGTCGATACCGCCGAGGACGGCGAGGGACCGGTCGTCGACGACGGCGCGCAGCTCACGGCCGAAGCGCGTCCAGCGGGTGAGCGCGCCGACGGCCGCCGCGACGGCCACGGCCACCGCCAGCTGCCCCCAGGGGTCGGCGGACAGCACGGTCGGCACGTCGTCCCGCGCCCCCTGCCCCCACATCAGCACGGCCCCGCCGACGAGGAGGACGAAGACGCCGATCGAGGCGACCAGCGTCTGCGCCGGGTCGCCGCCGAGCACGGCGAGCGGGCGGAAGACGAGGCGCTCCAGGGCCAGGCCGAGGGCGGGGGCGACCAGGAACAGGGTCACGAGGGTGCCGAGCCAGAGCGGCCACCCCCACTCCACGGTGAACTGGCGCAGCAGATACGCGCACACCATGGCGATCGCCCCGTGCGCGAAGTTGAGCACACCCGTGGCCCGGTACGTCACGATCAGGCCGATGCCGGTGAGGGCGGCGGCGCTGCCGACCGACAGTCCCGCCAGCGTGAGGTCGTACGTCAGCGAGGCCATCAGCTCTCCGCGGGCCCGGCGGGGTCGCTGCCGGCGGGTGCCTCGCAGATGGGGCAGGGGCGCAGTTCACCGCCGGCCAGGACGCGCGAGTCCACCGGCACCGCCTCCGCCTTGCCGGCCACCAGCGGGCAGTCCGCGCGGTGCCACAGGGTGCCGCCGGGCACCATCAGCAGCCTGCCGCTGACGGCGAGCGGGGCGGTGGCCGCCTGCCCGGACGCCTCGGCGCCGGACGGTTCGGCGGCGACCAGGAGGCCGTACAGCTCCTCCACCCGGGAGGCGGCCAGGGCGCTCTTGCCGTGGGCGAGGAGGATCGCGCCCGCGATGATCAGCGCGGCGCCGGGGGCCGTGCAGGAGGCCAGGTAGGGGAGCTGGCGTTCGGCGAAGCGTTCGCCGGAGACGCCGTACCAGCCGACGACGCACAGCACCGCCCCGCCGGCGAGCGCGGCCCAGCCGGCCCAGAGAGCCCACAGAAAGGGCCGCACGCTCCGCGGTCGGGCTGTCCGCATCCGGGCCTCCACACGTCGTGTGTCTGTCCATCTCAGCCGATGGCTTGCACTATGCCCCCTGCAACCTGACCCTGAAAGCACCGGGCGTCGACCGCCCGGACCGACACCCGGTGGTGAGCCAGATGGTTCTCGGGAGCGACCTCAGGCGGGCGAGCGGGCGCGGGCCCGCGGCGGCGGGACGGGGCACGGCCTTGGCGGCCGCCCTGGTCCTCCTCCTCGCCCCGGCCCTCGCGGCGTGCAGCGACGACAGCGGCGTGGGCGGTGACACGACGCCGCCCACGCCGACCGTGGAACGGACGACCGAGGAGCCCGGCGAAACGACCGTCACCGCGAGCGGGCCCGGGGACACGGCGGCGGCCGAGAAGCAGATCAAGGAGAACTGGAAGACGTTCTTCGACCCGGCCACCTCCACCAAGCAGAAGCAGGCCGTGCTGGAGAACGGCGACGAGATGGGCCCGGTCCTCGCGGCCTTCAGCGGGGACGAACGCGGCGGGCAGGTGGAGGCCGAGGTGCGGAAGGTCACGTTCACCTCGGCGACCGGGGCGGACGTGACGTACACGCTGCTGCTGGAGGGTGCCACGGCCCTGCCGGACGCGGCGGGCACGGCCGTCGAGCAGGACGGCACCTGGAAGATCTCCGTCAAGACGCTGTGCGGACTGGTCGCGCTGAGCGGCAATGCGACACCGGGTCCGGGCTGCTGAGACGGCCGCCGCGGGCCTGCTGCTCCTGCTGGTGACGGCATGCGGCAGCCGGCTCCCGGAGAGCGACTTCGAACGCCGGGACGGCACCACGGCGTCGGCGGGCGCGGAGCCGCTGCGCGTCGGGATCATCACCAGCGTCACCAGCCCGGTGGGCGGCACCGCGTTCACCGGGCCGCGCGACGGGGCGAAGGCCTACTTCGCCGCGCTCAACGCGCGCGGGGGCATCGACGGCCGCCGGGTCGAGGTGCGGGAGTGCGACGACGGGGGCAGCGGCGTCGGCAACAACGAGTGCGTGCACCGGCTCGTCGAGGAGGACGGCGTGGTGGCGCTCGTCGCCACCACCGCCCTCGACTACGCGGGCGCCTCCCGCGTCGCCCGCGCGCGCGTGCCCGACATCGGCGGCCAGCCCATCGGCCCGGCCTACGACACCTACCCGTACCTCTACAGCGTCTACGGCAGCCTCGCGCCCCGGAACGGCACGACGGGCTGGGACGGGAAGCAGTACGGCGGCACCGAGGTCTACCGCTACTTCGCGCGTGAGCAGGGCGCCCGCACCGCCGCCGTGGTCTCGTACAACCAGCCCGCGTCGGCGGCGTACGCGCGCCTGGTCGTGCGGGGGCTCAGGGCCGAGGGATACGAGGTGATCACCGAGCAGGTCGACTTCGCGCTGCCAAACTTCCGCGCGGTGGCCGCCGACATCAAGGAGCGGGACGTGGACCTGGTGTTCGACGCCATCGACGGCCACGGCAACGCCCGGCTCTGCGCGGCGCTGGACGCGGCGGGCGTCGAACTCACCGCCAAGGTCACCCACGTGCAGAACTGGACCTCCACGATCGCCGAGGACTACGCGGACGCCCCGCACTGCCGCAACGCCCTGTGGGCCACCGGCTCCAGCCGCAACCACGCGGACGGCCAGGACCGGGCCGTACGGGAGTTCCGCGACGCGACGAAGGGTCTCAGGACGCACTCCCAGTGGCAGTTGGAGGGCTGGGCCGCCGCGATGTGGTTCACGGACGCGGCGCGCTCGTGCGCCGGGAGCGGGGAAGGCGTCACGCGCGCGTGCGTCGACCGCTTCATGAACCGCGACGAGCCCTACAGCGCCGACGGGCTGCTCGTGCCCGTCCGCTTCGAGCGGCTCACCGAGCCGCCGAGGACCCGCCGGACCTGTGTCTCGGTGGCCCGCTGGCAGGACGGGAAGGGGTGGACGGGCCAGGGGGACATGAACGACACCTGCTTCGACGTTCCGCAACTGCCCTATAGCCCCTGATGCGTTGAGCGGCGAACAGGTTCCCTCATCCGGCTATCGATCGGGCAACCGTTGCAGCACAAGTTGATGATGCCTTCCAACCATTCCCAGGGATGCCGGGTCTAAGCGGGTGGTGGTGGACCAGCACCGCCATGAACGGATGACCGGGGAAATCAACGGATGACCAGGGAAATCAGAGGTTCGGGGGACGCATGCACATTTCTTTCCTCATACACAACGCGTATGGCATCGGGGGAACGATCCGGACGACGTACAACCTCGCGAACACCCTGGCCGAACAGCACGACGTGGAGATCGTCTCCGTCTTCCGCCATCGTGACGAGCCGGTGTTCGACGTCGATCCGAGGGTGCGGCTGCGGGGCCTCGTCGACATCCGGCAGGGCGGCGCGGACAAGGGGCACCCCGACCTGCGGCGCCCCGCCAAGGTCTTCCCGCGCGCCGAGGGCCGCTACGGCCAGTACAGCGCCATGACCGACCGGCGCATCGCCGAGCACCTCGCCTCGGTCGACGCCGACGTCCTGGTCGGCACCCGCCCCGGGCTGAACGTGCACATGGCCCGGCAGACCCGACGTGGGCCCGTCCGTGTCGGCCAGGAGCACCTCACGCTCGACAGCCACTCCCCGGCCCTGCGCGCCACCCTGCGCGGCGCCTACCCGCGGCTCGACGCGTTCACCACGACCACCGAGGCGGACGCGCGCGCGTACCGCGCGAAGATGCGGCTGCCCGGCGTCCGCCTGGAGGCCGTGCCCAACCCGGTGCCCGCGCCGGGCATCGACCCGGCCGACGGCTCCGGCAAGTGGGTCGTCGCCGCCGGGCGGCTCGCGCCCGTCAAACGCTACGACCTGCTCGTCAAGGCCTTCGACAAGGTCCGTCAGGAGCGGCCCGACTGGCGCCTGCGGATCTACGGCGGAGGCAAGCAGAAGGACAAACTCCGCTCACTCGTCGACAAGTTGGACCTCTACAACCACGTGTACCTGATGGGGCCCGCCACCCCCATCGAGCCGGAGTGGGCCAAGGGTTCCATCGCGGCCGTCACCTCCAGCCTGGAGTCGTTCGGCATGACGATCGTGGAGGCCATGCGCTGCGGACTGCCGGTGGTCTCCACCAACTGCCCGCACGGCCCCGGCGAGATCATCGAGGACGGCGTCGACGGCCGTCTGGTCGAGGTCGGCAGCGTCCCGGCCATCGCCGACGGTCTGCTGGAACTCATCAACGACGACGACAAGCGGCGGCAGATGGCGCACGCCGCGCTCCAGGACTCCGAGCGCTTCGACCCGTCCCGCATCGCCGAACGCTACGAGACGCTCTTCGGCGACCTCCTCGCCCGGGGCGGTGCCTCGCCATGGGGCCGGGTGCGCGGCTCACTGCACCGCACCCGTGGTGCTCTGCTCGGCAGTGCGTACACCGTTCGGGGTGCCGGACGCTCCGCCCGCTCCGCGATCAGGAAGGCCCGGACCGCATGATGACGCTGGCTCCGCGGCGGCCCACGCACCGCGACGACCAGGAGGACAGGGCCGTGCCCCCGCGCGCCGACTGCGTCGCCGACTTCGCCGGCGGCCTGACCTTCGACCTCGCAGGCAAGGGCGTGACGGACGCCGCCCACCTCGTCCTCCTCCTGCGCGACAGTGACCGGAAGGTGCGCCTGCCGCTCACCCCGGCCGGGGACGGCCGCCTGCGGGCCGCGTTGCCCAGCAGCATGGACGTCCCCGAGGGCCGCTGGGACGTCTACCTCCAGGTCGCCGACGACGAACCGCACCGGCTCTTCCCCGGCCTCAACGACCTGCGCTCCCTCGTCGACCGCGCGCCCGCGGCCACCACCGGCCGGGTCGCGGTCCGCATCCCGTACGGCACCAAGCACGGCAACCTCAGCATCCGCAGCTGGGAGCGCTCCCCGCACGCCGAGGCGGGCGCCCTCCACGTGGGCGACGACGGGCTGGAGGTGACGGTCCGGGCGTACGGCGCCGAGCCCACGCCCGAGGCGTACGCCGAGGTCACCGACCGGGCGGGGGCAGCGCCCCCCGTCCGGGCCGACCTCGTCCCGGACGACCGGGGCGGCCTGCGTTTCACCGTGGCCTACGGCGAGCTGCGGCCGGGCACCTGGGACCTGTGGCTGCGCCTGCGGGGGGAGTCCGGCCCGCGGGCGCGCGTGGCGCGCCTGCTCGACGACATCGTCGAGAAGGCACCCGTTCTCGTCTACCCCGGGAAGCGGGTCGAGACCGGGCACGGCCCGGTCGAGGCCGTGCCCTGCTACACGGCCGACAACGACCTGTCCGTCACGGTCGTCGCCGTGAGCTGAACCGACCGCATGTCGAGCTGAACGGAGCGGGCCGGTTCAACGGTCTTCAGCGGTCGAGGACACGACCTGTCCTCGACCGCTGACAGACTCGCCCCATGTCGGAGACATCGGCACGGCTGCTACGACTGCTCTCGCTCCTGCAGGCCCACCGCTGGGGGCACCGCCCACGCCCTTCAGGCAGTGGGGGAGGTCCGGCTCGGACCTGGCCGGCCGCCTCGGGGTCACCGCGCGCACGGTCCGCCGCGACGTGGACCGGCTGCGCGAGCTGGGCCACCCCGTCAACGCCAGCCCCGGCACGGGCTGGCTACCAGCTCGGCGCCGGGGCCGAACTGCCGCCGCTGCTCCTCGACGACGAGGAGGCCGTCGCGGTGGCCGTCGGGCTGCGCTCGGCCGCCGGGCAGGGCATCGACGGCATCGGCGAGTCCTCCGTGCGCGCCCTCGCCAAGCTCGAACAGGTACTGCCGCACCGCCTGCGCCGCCGGGTGGGCGCCCTGAACGCCTTCACCGTGCCGCTGCTGCGCGGCCCCCGGCTCTCCGCGATCGACCCCGGGGTGCTCACCGGACTCGCCAACGCCTGCCGGGACGCCGAGCGGCTGCGCTTCGAGTACCGCGACCTCCCCCAGTCCCGAACCTGCTCGACCGGGGGCCCCATCGGCGCCGCCACCCGCCGTACCGTCGAGCCGCACCGCCTGGTGTGCACGGAGCGCCGCTGGTACCTGGTCGCCTGGGACGTCGACCGGGTCGGCTGGCGCACCTTCCGCGTGGACCGGGTCACACCCACGCCGCCGCACGGCCCGCGCTTCACCCCGCGCGAGCCACCGGCCGAGGACCTCGCCGCGTACGTCTCCCGAGGGGTCTCCACGACGGTGTACGCCTCGCACGCCGTCGTACGGCTGCTGGTGCCGCTGCACGAGGCGGCCGAACTGATCTCGCCCTCGGCGGGCACCCTGGAGGCCTACGACGAGCACAGCTGCCTGCTGCGCACCGGGGCGCCGAACCTGACCGGCACCATCAGGACTCTCCGGGACCGCCTGTCGGCCGCTCTTGACCGAACCGGGGATGCGGCGTCCGCCCCTGGCCCTTCCGGGTCTGGGGCGGCGTGATCGCCGCGAACCTCGGATGGTGCAGGTCGAACGCCGGCGCCTCGGAGCGGACCCGGGGCAGCGTCACGAAGTTGTGGCGCGGCGGCGGGCACGAGGTCGCCCACTCCAGCGACCGGCCGTAGCCCCACGGGTCGTCGGCGTCGACCGGCACGCCGTACCGGGAGGTCCGCCAGACGTTGTAGAGGAAGGGGAGCGTGGACATGCCCAGCAGGAACGCGCCGATCGTCGAGATCGTGTTCAGCGCCGTGAAGCCGTCGGCCGCCAGATAGTCGGCGTACCGCCGTGGCATGCCCTCGGCGCCCAGCCAGTGCTGCACCAGGAACGTGGTGTGGAAGCCGACGAAGAGGGTCCAGAACTGGATCTTGCCGAGCCGTTCGTCGAGCATCTTGCCGGTGAACTTGGGCCACCAGAAGTAGAACCCCGCGAAGGTCGCGAAGACGACCGTGCCGAAGACGACGTAGTGGAAGTGCGCGACCACGAAGTACGAGTCGGTGACGTGGAAGTCCATCGGCGGGGAGGCCAGGATCACCCCCGTCAGACCACCGAACAGGAACGACACCAGGAAGCCGGTCGCCCACAGCATCGGTGTCTCGAACGACAGGGAGCCCTTCAGCATCGTCCCCGTCCAGTTGAAGAACTTCACCCCCGTCGGCACGGCGATCAGGAAGCTCATGAACGAGAAGAACGGCAGCAGCACCGCGCCCGTGGCGAACATGTGGTGGGCCCACACGACCACCGAGAGTCCGGTGATCGCCATCGTGGCCCCGACCAGCGTCAGATAGCCGAAGATCGGCTTGCGGCTGAAGACCGGGATGATCTCCGTGATGATCCCGAAGAAGGGGAGGGCGATGATGTAGACCTCGGGGTGCCCGAAGAACCAGAACAGGTGCTGCCACAGCAGCGCGCCTCCGTTGGCGGCGTCGAAGACCTGCGAGCCGAACCGCCGGTCCGCCTCCAGCACCAGGAGCGCGGCGGCGAGCACCGGGAACGCCATCAGGATCAGGATCGACGTGAACAGCGTGTTCCAGGTGAAGATCGGCATCCGGAACATGGTCATGCCGGGCGCGCGCATCCCGATGATCGTGGTCAGGAAGTTCACCGCGCCGAGGATCGTCCCGAAGCCGGCCAGCGCGAGCCCCATGATCCACATGTCGGCCCCGATCCCCGGCGAGCGTTCCGCACTGTTCAGCGGCGCGTAGGCGAACCACCCGAAGTCGGCGGGCCCCGACGGCACCAGCAGCGAGCCCATCACGATGAGCCCGCCGAACAGGAACAGCCAGTACGACAGCATGTTCAGCCGGGGGAAGGCCACGTCGGGCGCGCCGATCTGCAGCGGCATGATCTCGTTGGCGAACCCGGCGAAGGTCGGTGTCGCGAAGAGCAGCAGCATGATCGTGCCGTGCAGGGTGAACAGCTGGTTGAACTGTTCGTTGTCCACGATCTGTGTGCCCGGCCGGGCCAGTTCGGCCCGCATCACCAGCGCCATCAGACCGGCCGCCAGGAAGAACAGGAACGACGTGACCAGGTAGAGATGGCCGATCTTCTTGTGGTCCGTCGTGGTCAGCCAGTCGACCACCACCCGCCCCGGCGTCCTCGCCCCCATGGGTCGTGCCACCGCCTGTACGGTCTCGGTCCCCATCGCTCGCCCCTTCGCCGCCGCGTCCTGGGCCCGTGCCGCACGCCATGATGCTCGCGCCCCCGTCGCGCCGACAGGGGGCGTACGGGGGAAGTGTGCGGGAACCGTGTATTTCCCATGAGGCGGGAGCTTTTGGCAGCCGTCCGGTAATCGGTGGGAAAAGGCTGGACATGCACCGGACACACACGGCCCGGACAGCTTTCCGACGGGCTATTCGCGATGGTGCCGAAGTGCCCGGGAATTCCGTTCGACAGCACGAGGAAGGTGTAAGGAACCGCTCGTACGTGTGACTGTGTTGGGCCGAAACGGGTGTCGTGGTTCTGTGACAGAAGCGTGACGGCGGGGGGACAGCGGAGCTCCGGCCGCCTACCGTGGCGGTCATGGCACCGATTCCCACCCCCTCAGAAGAACCCCGGGACGACCCCGGCGCGTACGTCGGACTCCAGGCGCCGGACGCCGAGCGCCGAGCCGTGGAACACGGCTGGTCCACCGTCAGAAAGCTGCCGCCAGGAGCGATCATCACCATGGAGTACCGCTTCGGGCGGCTGAACCTGGAGGTCGAGGACGGCCGGGTGAGACGCGCCTGGAAGGGCTGAGGGCCGATGTCGCGGACCCGGGACGAGAGGCCCCCGGTCCAGGTCGCAGGCCCTGAGGCCCGGGACGGACGAAGGCCCGGCTCGTGGCGAGCCGGGCCTTCGTCCGTGCGGGGCATGGGCTGTGCGTACCGGGCCCCGCTGCCTCGTGTCAGCCGCCCGCGACCGGGCGGGCCGGGGTCGCGTTGTGCGCGACGCGGTCGGCGTGTGGCGGCCGGCGGGAGCCGGTCGGGGTGACCGGGGCCCTCTCCGACCTGGCCAGATGGGGTCCGGTGGACAGGTGCAGCGGCATGATCGGCGAATGGGCGGCGCGGGCCGCGATGCCGGTCTCCCGGACGGTCGCGGGCTCCTCGACGTGCCCTCGCGCCACGGCCGTTCCCACCGCTGCGGGGGCGGGTGCGGGCGCCGGAGCCGACGCGGGTGCCGTACGACGGTCGCGCAAGCTGTCGCGCAGCGAGAAGATCCAGACCTCGGCGCGGGCGATCAGCGGCTCGAACCAGGGCAGGGCCAGCATGATCAGCAGACCGGCGGCCCAGCCCAGCAGGACGTCGCTCAGCCAGTGCGTACCGAGGTACACCGTGGTGAGGCCGACCCCGAGCGAGATCACGGCGGACAGCGCGGACAGCCAGCGCCTGGCCCTCGGCGTCGACGCCAGATAGGCCAGGATGCCCCAGGTCACCACGGCGTTGGCGGTGTGTCCCGAAGGAAATATGTCGCCGCCGAGCCACATCTCGTTGGCGCCGATCTCGGTGGCGTAGTGCGGGCCGAGCCGGCCCATGCCGATCTTGGCGGCGCCGACCGTGATGTTCAGCAGCAGCAGCGAGACACCGAGCGCCAGCATCGGGCGCAGGGTGTGCTGTCTCCACGAGCGCCAGCCCAGCCAGGCGGCGACCATCACGGCGGTGGGGCCGCGCTGGCCCAGGACGACGTAGTAGTCCAGGAAGGCGTGGATCTGCTGCCACTGCTGGTACGGCCGGAAGAACATGATCTGCCAGTCGAGCCGGACCAGCCACGAGGTGATCACGACGGCCCACACGATGGCCACGTAGAAGGCCAGGGTGGAGGCGAAGAGCACCACCCGGTGCCGGGTCATCCCCGGCACATCGATGTGAGCCGGTCGTTCCGGCTCACGGTCCAGCCTGGAGAAGACCCGGTCCAGACGGGTCGGCTTAGGTTCGGTACGCACTCAATCGACGTTACAGCGAGTGAGCTCCGACGCGGCGTGAATCACCGGCTTTGTGATGACGCCGTGATGTGGGATTCCTCTCATATTGATGTTTATTTCTGCTGAATGATAAATCGTTGCGCCACTTGGCCTTCAATTCCATGGCCGAATACGGACCGGTCGTTTTGCGACCCTTTTGAATTCGTTCACCGAATGCTTGCGTGGAATTACCCGTTCGCTCGCGGTCCGTGGCCGGCCGGTCAGGGCGGACCCGAGCCGTTCAGCCAGAACGCCCCGTAGAGGGCCGACACCACCCCGGCGGCCCCGACGATCGCCGCTGACCTGGCGGTACGCGCTCCGGCGAGGGCCCGGGCGAGGGGCAGCAGCAGGGGGAAGGCCGGCATCAGCAGCCGGGGCTTGGAACCGAAGTAGCTCGACGCGCACAGCGCCAGCGCGGTGACGACCCCCGCGTAGACCAGCAACGACAGCGGCTGCCCCTGCCGTACGCACACCGCGTACAGCCAAATGATCAACGCCACTCCGATGATCAGTCCGACACCCGCCAGGGCCGAGGGGAACGACGTGAACTTGTCGGTGACGAAACGCGCGAAGGCGTAGCCGCCGTCGAAGCCGTTGCGCCACCCCGCTTGAACCTCGAGGTAGCCGAGCGGCCCCTTGCCCGTGTGCCGGCCGACCCACAGGACGTACCCGACGGCCCCCAGGGGTGCGAGGAGCATCCCGAGGGCGCGTGGCCAGTGCCGAGCGCCGTCCGACGCCTCGGCACTCCGGCTCCGTTCGGCCGGCGGAACGGGTGCGTGTCGCCGGTCCCGTACGTACGACGCGATCGCCGCCGCCCAGAGTGCCGCGACCACCGCGAGCCCCACCGGGCGGGTCAGCCCGGCCAGGGCGGCCAGGGCGCCCGCCGTCACCCAGCGGCCGGTCAGGACGGCGTACAGCGACCAGGCGGCCAGCGCGGTGAACAGCGACTCCGTGTACGCCATCGACTGCACGATCCCGACCGGCAGCACGGCCCACAGCAGGACGGCGCAGACACCGACCCGCCTGCCGTACACATGGCCGGCGACCGCGAAGATCCCCCAGGCCGCGGCGAGCGAGGCCAGTGTGCCCACCACCAGGCCGGCGTGGGCGTACGACAGCGGGGTCACCGCCGACACCGCCCGCTCCAGCCAGGGGAGCAGGGGGAAGAACGCCAGGTTCGAGTGGACGTCGCCGTTCGGCAGGCGCACCTCGTAGCCGTAACCGAGTTCGGCGACGCGCGTGTACCAGAGCGAGTCCCAGCGGGCGGACAGCAGCGTCCACGCGCTCTTGTCGCGTGCCGCGCTCCACCCGGCGAGGGCGACGAGGCCCAGGGCGCGCACGGCGGCGTACCCGAGGAGCGCGGGGGCGGCCCGCCTCCAGGAGGGCGGCGCCGGGCGCGTAGCAAGATCGGTCACGCGCTCGATTATCGGCGGAGCCGGGAACCGGTCGGGACGTCACCGCGTGGTGGGCCGGGGTGGACGGCGGCGGCGAGCCGCAGGGGAGCCACGGACGAGTGATGAAGGAGTCGGGGAGGACCGGTGGACGGCTCGGGGCGTGGCGTATGCCACATGTCACATGAGGGTTCCATGAGACACCCGCCACCCTTCACCGGCCGGGACTCGCGTACGCTGACGGCTCGCTCGCCTTTCGTTGCGCGGGTCCGGGACGCCGCTCCTTCCGGGCCGTGGCCGCAGGGGAGTCCCCACCCCGTGGTTCCGCCGAACGCGAGAGCATTCTGGGAGGTACGTACATGTCCGGGACGCCCACGGCCGCCGCACGACGCCGTCCGGGCACCGGGGCCGATGCCAACCGCTGGGTCGTCCTCGTCGTCCTGTGCGTCAGTCTCCTGCTGGTCGCCGTCGACGCCACCGTGCTGCACGTGGCGGTCCCCGCCGTCACCGAGGACATCAGGCCGAGCGGCATGGAGCTGCTCTGGATCGTCGACGTCTACCCGCTGGTCTGCGCCTCGCTGCTGATCCTGTTCGGCACGCTCGGCGACCGGGTCGGCCGCAGACGGATCCTCCTTCTCGGATACACCCTCTTCGGCGTCGCCTCCGGCCTCGCCGCCTTCGCCGACAACCCCCAGGTCCTGATCGCGGCCCGCGCCCTGCTCGGCGTCGGCGGCGCGATGATCATGCCCGCCACGCTGTCGATCCTGCGCCAGGTCTTCCCCGACCGGCGCGAACGGGCGCTCGCCATCGGCGTCTGGAGCGCCGTCGCCGCCGTCGGCGCGGCCGTCGGACCGCTGCTCGGCGGATTCCTGCTGGAGCACTTCTGGTGGGGCTCGGTCTTCCTGGTCAACATCCCGCTGATGCTCGTGAGCCTGCCCATCGGACGGCTGCTGCTGCCCGAGTCCACGGGCGACCGCGACGGACCCTGGGACGTGATCGGCGCCCTGATGGCGGCCGTCGGTCTCTTCGGCGTCGTCCTCGCGGTGAAGCGGCTCGGTGGCGGACACCCGCCGTTCGACCCGGGCACCGCGCTCGCCCTCCTCGGCGGCGCCGGCCTGCTGACCGCGTTCGTACGACGGCAGCGGCGCCGGACGCATCCGCTGGTCGACCTGCGGATGTTCGCCCGCCCCGCGTTCAGCACCTCGGTCGGCTGCATCGTCCTCGCGATGCTCGCGCTGGTCGGGCTGGAGCTGATCGCCGCGCAGTATCTGCAACTGGTCCTCGGGCTGTCCCCCCTGGAGACCGGGCTGCGCCTGCTGCCGCTGACCATCGCCGCGATGACCGCCGGGCTCGTCGGCTCCCATCTGCTGCACCGCTTCGGGCCGCGCCGCATGGTCTGCGCCGGCTTCTGCCTCACCGCCTTCGCGGTCGTCCTGCTGACGGCCATGGGGCGCCACGACAACGCGGGCCTGCTGCTCGCCGGATTCGTGCTGCTGGGCTTCGGCCTGGAGACGACCCTCTTCGGCGCGTACGAGTCGATGCTGAGCGAGGCGCCGGCCTCCTCGGCGGGCGGAGCGGCGGCGATCGGCGAGACCTCGTACCAGCTGGGCGCCGGTATCGGGATCGCGCTTCTCGGGAGTGTGATGAACGCGGCGTACACACCCGGGCTTTCGTCCGTGCCGGGGGTGCCGTCGTCGGCCTCCGCCGCCGCCGGGCACTCGCTCGGCGAGGCGTACGAGGTCGCGGACCGCCTCGGCGGCCCCTCGGGCGAGGCGCTGCGGCACGCCGCCCGGGACTCCTTCGTCCATGGGCTGCACATGACGCTGCTGGTGAGCGCGGCGCTGCTGGTGCTCGGCGCGGTGATGGCCCTCAGGCTGCCCCGGGGGATGGAGTGCGGGGCCGCCGCGGACCTGCCGGGTCCGCGGGAGGCCAAGGCGGCGCCGTCCGTGCGCGCGGAGTCGATGCGCTGAGCCGCGGCGGCCTCCCGGCGTCGTGGTCCGGTGGAGTCGGGGCGCCCGGTCCATGGGTAATGTGCTGAGCACCGCTAGTTTTACGAGCCGGAGGTTTCCCCATGGCCGCGCCCGCGAAGTCGCCGTCCTTCGACCCCGCCGATTTCCTCGGCCTCGACGATCTGCTCGACCCCGAGGACCTCGCCGTGCGGGACACCGTGCGCAGTTGGGCGGCGGACCGGGTGCTGCCCCGGGTCGCCGAGTGGTACGAGCGGGGGGAGCTGCCCGAGATCCGGGAGCTGGCCCGGGAGTTGGGCGCGATCGGGGCGCTCGGGATGTCGCTCCGGGGGTACGGGTGCGCCGGGGCCAGTGCCGTGCAGTACGGGCTCGCCTGTCTGGAGCTGGAGGCGGCGGACTCGGGGATCCGGTCGCTCGTGTCCGTGCAGGGGTCGCTCGCGATGTACGCCGTCCACCGCTTCGGCAGCGAGGAGCAGAAGGGGGCGTGGCTGCCGCGCATGGCCTCCGGCGAGGTCATCGGATGCTTCGGCCTCACCGAGCCCGACCACGGTTCCGACCCGGCGTCGATGCGGACGTACGCCAAGCGCGACGGCGGCGACTGGGTCCTGAACGGGCGGAAGATGTGGATCACGAACGGGTCCGTCGCCGGGGTCGCCGTGGTGTGGGCGCAGACCGAGGAGGGCGTGCGGGGGTTCGTCGTGCCCACGGACACCGCAGGGTTCTCCGCGCCGGAGATCAAGCACAAGTGGTCCCTGCGCGCCTCCGTCACCAGTGAACTCGTCCTGGACGACGTGCGGTTGCCGCAGGACGCCGTACTGCCGGAGGTCAGGGGACTGAAAGGCCCCTTGAGTTGTCTTTCGCACGCCCGCTACGGAATCGTGTGGGGGTCGATGGGCGCCGCGCGGTCCTGTTTCGAGTCGGCCGTCGCCTATGCCCGGACCCGGGAGCAGTTCGGGAAACCGATCGGCGGATTCCAGCTCACCCAGGCCAAACTCGCCGACATGGCGGTCGAGTTGCACAAAGGGATTCTGCTCGCCCACCATCTGGGGCGGCGGATGGACGCGGGACGGCTCCGTCCCGAGCAGATCAGCTTCGGCAAGCTGAACAACGTACGAGAGGCGATCGAGATCTGCCGTACCGCCCGGACGATTCTCGGCGCGAACGGGATCTCCCTGGAGTACCCGGTGATGCGGCACGCGACGAATCTGGAGTCGGTGCTCACCTACGAGGGCACCGTCGAAATGCACCAACTGGTGCTGGGCAAGGCGCTCACCGGTCTCGACGCCTTCCGGTGAGCCGCGTCGGACGATCGCGGACCGGGGGGCGCGCCGGCGAGCGGCCCTGCCTCAGCTCTGGTTGAAGAAACCGTCGACCGGACGGCTCGCGACCTCGCCGCTGACGATCTCCGTGTCGGCCGGGGTCAGCAGGAACACGCGGTTGGACACCCGCTCGATCGAGCCGCGCAGACCGAAGATCAGGCCGGCCGCGAAGTCGACGACCCGCTTGGCGTCGGCGGCGTCCATGTTCGTGAGGTTCATGATGACCGGGACGCCGTCCCGGAAGAGTTCGCCGATGTGCCGGGCGTCGCGGAAGCTGTCCGGCGTGACCGTGCCGATCCGGCGGCCGTGGTCCTGCGGGGACTCGGACGCCACCTTGACGCGAGGGTCGGTGACCCAGGCCTCGCCGGAGCCGGACTCCCGCTCATCGGCGTAGTCGTCGTCGTAGTAACGCTCGTCATCGTTGTCGTCGACGAGGCCAAGCCAGGCACTCGCCTTGCGCACCGATCCCATGGACGCCTCCTCTCGCAGCGGTCTTTCGTGCTTTCCGCATCCCTATCGTCGTCCATGATGCGGATGTCTCGCCAAGTGGATAGACGCCGCACGGGGGTTTCGTGACGGTACTGGTGCAGAACGAATTCGTCGAGAGTCCATGTGCCCCAAGGGCTTCGCTGTACACACCTGCTGACAGTGAGTGAAATAATATTGTTCGCGGCGTATGGGTGAGTCGGGGGCCGACCGGGTGAACGTTCCGGCGGCTACGATGCCGCGACGCCGGCGGGCACGCGGCGGCGCGCGAAGACACGGGGGAGTGTCGTGTTCGGAATAGTCAGGCCCTGCGGTCATCGCCTCGGCGAAGGATTCCGTGCGCAATGGATGGCGCATCTGTGCGGTCTGTGTCTCGCATTGCGCACGGACCACGGGCAGTTCGCCCGGGTTGTCACCAATTATGACGGCCTGCTGGTCTCGGTTCTGACGGAAGCTCAGGCCGGGCCCACCACCGGACGGCGGCGCACCGCCGGGCCCTGCCCGCTGCGCGGGATGCGCACCGCCTCCGTCGCCCAGGGCGAGGGCGCGCGGCTCGCCGCCGCCGTCTCGCTGGTGCTCGCCTCCGCGAAGGTCCGCGACCACGTCGCCGACGGGGACGGAATGCTCGCGCGCAAGCCGGTGGCGCACGCCGCGCGCCGGATCGCGATGAACTGGGGGCGCGCGGGGGCGCGTACGGGATCCGACCTCGGGTTCGACACGGTCGTGCTGGTCGACGCCGTGGACCGGCAGCTCGGCATCGAGGCGCTCGCCGGGCCGGGCACCCCGTTGCTGACGGTCACCGAGCCGACGGAGACGGCCACGGCGGCGGCTTTCGCCCACACCGCGATCCTGGCCGGACGGCCGGGCAACGCCGAACCACTCGCCGAGGCCGGACGGCTTTTCGGACGGCTCGCCCATCTGCTGGACGCGGTGGAGGACCGTACCGCCGACGCCGCCGCGGGCGCGTGGAACCCGCTGACCGCCACCGGGACCTCGCTCACCGAGGCCCGGCGGCTCGCCGACGACGCCCTGCACGGCATCCGACTCGCCCTGCGTGAGGCTGACTTCGTCGACGGCGGACTGGCCCATCTGTTGCTGGCGCACGAGTTGCGCAGGTCGGTGGACCGGGCCTTCGGCGCGGTGCCGGTGTGTTCGGCGCATCGGGGGAGCGGGGCGCGGGTGCCGGGTGATCCGTACGCCGGGGGCGGCGGGAATCCCTACGCGGGCGGCGCCGGTGGACCGTACGCCGGCGGGGGCGGCAATCCGTTCGCCGGTGGTGGGGGCTTCGGGGCAGGCGGGGGTGGTGGCTTCGGCGGGGTGCCGCAGCCGCAACCGCCGCGGCGACGGGGGTTCTGGGCGGGGTGCGGGATGTTCACCCTGCTGTGCTGCACCTGCCGGATGTGCTGTGCCAAGGAGTACGAGGGCCCCTGGTCCCGGAAGAAGCGCGAGGGCTGCTGCCGGGACTGCGACTGTGACTGCTGCGAGGCGTGCGAGTGCTGTGCTTGCGACTGCTGACACGGCAGCCGGACGGCGGGGAACATCGAGGAACAGGCGTACGCGAGGGGAGGCGTGCGTGTGTGAAGGCCAAGGACGAGAACGCGAACGGCGCCCCTCGGAATCGGGGCGCGCGGTGGGGTCGGCTCAGCTCAACAGGAGGAGGACCACACTCGACCGAAGTCGATGTGGGAGCGCTTGACCAGCCACTGCTGCGGATGCATGGAGCAAGTGGAACAGGCATCCGAGAGGGAGTCAACCGACGTGAGACGGAGCGCCCACAGTTCGGACACCCTTGACAGTGAGGGGAAAGGTCGCCGTACTCTCGGCGCAGACCGCTGCTGAGGGGCTCGGTCCCCCGCGTCCGCCTCCATCGACGCACTCCGTGTGAAGGCACCCGTGTTCGACTCGGACATCACGGAGCCTTTCGCATGCCGTCTGCCTCTTCCTTCCCCTCCTCTCCTTCCTCTCCCCACTCTGCTTCCGCCCCTCACCCTCCTTCCTCCCCTCACGCCACGTTCTCCGCGCGCCCGTCCCTGGTGATCGTCGGAGCCGGGCCGCGTGCCACCGGACTGGTCGAGCGGATCGCCGCCAACGCCGGTGAGCTGTACGCGGGCACGGGCTTCGACATCCATCTCGTCGATCCGCACCCGCCGGGGGCCGGGCGCATCTGGCGGGCGGACCAGTCGCCGCTGCTGTGGATGAACTCGCAGGCCGAGGACGTCACCATGTTCACCGACGAGACGGTGCGGATGGACGGGCCCGTACGGGAAGGGCCCACGCTGCACGAGTGGGCGGGGCTCGACGGGCGGCTCTTTCCCGACCGGCGCATACAGGGCGAGTATCTGCGCTGGGTGCACGAGAACGCCGTCGCCGATCTTCCCGAAGGGGTCGCGGTCCACCATCATCCGCGGCGGGCACTCCGGGTGAGCGGACCGGCCGAAGGGCGTCAGCAGGTGTGGCTGGAGGGCCGCTCACGGCCGCTGCCGGCGGATCTCGTCATCCTCGCGCTCGGTCACCTGGACGCCGAACTCGACGACGAGCAGCGGGAACTGGCGGAGTACGCCCGCGCCCACGGGCTCGTCCACCTGCCGCCGGACTTCACCGCCGACAGCGACCTGTCGCTGCTGGCCCCCGGGGAACCGGTGCTCGTGCGGGGCTTCGGGCTCGCCTTCGTCGACCTGCTGGTGCTGTTGACGGAGGGGCGCGGCGGGCGGTACGAGCGCCACGAGGGGGACGCGGACGAGGAGTTGACGTACCACCCGTCCGGGCAAGAGCCCGTGCTGTACGTCGGGTCGCGGCGCGGGGTGCCGTACCACTCGAAGATCGGGTACGACCTGGACGGGGAACGGCCGCCCCTGCCCAGGTTCTTCGGACCGGCCGAGGTCGACGCACTGCTGGCACGGGCGGCCGGGTTCGACTTCCGGGGCGATGTGTGGCCGTTGGTGGAGAAGGAGCTGGGGTTCGCGCACTACCACCGGCTGTTCACGGCGCATCCCGAGCGGACGGCCATGGCCTGGGCGGACTTCGAGGAGAAGTACGCGGCGGCGGACGCGGGTGAACGGGCGGTGCTGGTGGCGTCGGCGGTGCCGGACGTGGCCGACCGGCTGGACCTGGCCGCGCTGGACCGTCCGCTGGAGGGCGTGAGATACGGGTCGCACGAGGAGTTCCAGGACGGGCTGCGCGGTTATGTCGAGGCCGACCTGGCCCGCCGCCACGATGACTCCTTCAGCGCCGACCTCGGGGTCTTCTTCGGGCTGCTGTCCGTCTACGGGCAGTTGATCCGGCTCGGTGACGTCGGGACCTGGTGGCACGGATTCTTCAGCTTCCTCGCCTCCGGGCCGCCGGGTCCCCGGCTGCGGCAGCTGCTCGCCCTGTCGCGGGCCGGCGTCCTGCACTTCGTCGGCGCGGACATGGGTGTGGCCGCCGAGGGCGGGGTGTTCCGGGCGTCCAGTCCCACCGTTCCCGGGGGCTCGGTCGAGGCGAGGGCGCTGGTCGAGGCGCGGTTGCCGGAGCCGACGGTGGCCCGGGTCCGCGACGGGCTGCTGCGCGGGCTGTACGACGAGGGGGGTGTCGTCGAGACGGCGGAGGGGCTGGTCGCCGTCGACCCCGCGGACGGGCGCGTACTGGACCGGGCCGGACGCCCCCACCCCCGGCGCTTCGCGCTCGGGCCCTACACGAACAGCCGTACACCGGGGGCCTTCACCCGTCCGCGTACCGGTGGCCCGGCCTTCCGGCAGAACGACGCGACGGCTCGGGCCGTAATCGCGGTCCTGCGCGACCTGGAGTGCCGCGTGGCCGCGTGAGGGCGCGGTGTCCTCGCGGGAGCGGGTGATCGGGTGGTCGGCCGGAAGTGGGAACGGCGGAGCAACGCAGAGAGGTCGGTCGGTATGGGGTCGTCGTACGGTCGGGGGCGGTTGCACCTGGCCGCCGCCATCGATCAGCGGGCGGTGGGTGATGTGGGGGCGTTCGTCGAGCTCGCCCGGCTCGCGGAGCGGGGGGTGCTGGATTTCGTGACGCTCGGCGACGCGGCCGGGCGGCCGGGGCCGGACGCGTCCGCGGTGCTGGCACGGGTGGCGCCGGAGACGGGGCGGGTCGGGCTGGTGCCGGCCATGGCGGCGGCGCGTGCCGAGCCGTCGAGGGCGCGGGCGGCCGTGGCGACGCTCGACTGGGTCAGCCGGGGGCGGGCCGGATGGTGGATCGAGGGGCCGGGCCCGCAGGAGCAGGAGCAGGAGCAGGAGCAGGGCGAGGCCCGGCGGTTCGGGCGGTGGCACGTCGCGTCCGGGGATGTGCCGGGGCGGGACGTCGGTGGGCAGGACGACGCGGCGACCCGCTCGGGCGCAGGCTGCGAGGACGGTGCGGCCGGTGTCCGCGCCGGCGGGAGCGAGTGCTCCGACGGCCGGGAGGGGGACGACGGCTGGGAGGAGGACGGCCGGGACAAGGGCGGCTGGGAGGAGGCCGGTCGGGAGGAGGACGGCTGGGAGCGGAGCCACCGCGTCGAGGGTGCCGAGAGTGCCGGGGGTGCCGGGCTGCGGGGGCCCGCGATCGTGCCCCGGTCGCCGCAGGGTCGTCCCGTGCGGGTCGTCGACGCGACCGAGGGGGAGAGCCGCGGGGCCGCCGCCCGGTACGCGGACGTGGCCCTCCTGCGGGTCACCGACCCCGCCCATGCCGACGCCGTACGGGAGGAACTGCGGGACACGGCGGCCCGCTTCGGGCGGGACCCCGATGAGCTGCGGGTGCTGGCCAGTCTCGGAGTGGATCTCGGCGGTGGGGAGCACGCGGCCGAGCCGGGGCACGGCGGGGGAGGTCCACGGCGGACCGCCGACGGCCCGCTGTACCGGGGCGGGCCCGTCGACCTCGCCGAACTGGTCGCCGCCTGGCACCGGGCCGGCGCCGTGGACGGCTTCCACCTCGTCCCCGTCGAGCCGCGCCGGGACCTGGAACGGCTCGTCAACGCGACGGTGGCGCTGCTCCAGCACCGTGGCCTGTTCCGCACCTTCTATCCGGGCAGCACACTCCGCGAGCACCTGGGTCTCGCCCGTCCCGTCGGCGGGTGCGCCGCGACGGCGAGAGCGCGGGGGAAGGCGACGGGGGCGGCGTCATGACCGTGCGGAGGGGCGGCGGGCGGTGCCGTGCTCGCGCGTCGGGCCGTCGAGGGTCCCGGGGGCGGGCCCGAACGGCTGAACGGCCCAACGGATGACTTCCGGACACCCCCGGGCGGTGGACCCCCGTACTCCGACCGGGCGCCTCGGAGGGTGCCCCGCGCCCCGGCCGACGATAGTGGTGATCGACGCTCCCGGGCCCTGCGGCCTGCTCCGACGACCCGTCATCCGGCCCCGCCGGGAGCCGATCAGGATTTACACAGAACCCGCACATATGGCCTGATGGGGTCAACTGGAGTGGAGGGCGCGCCGGTTGGGTTCCCGAGAGGCTGAAAGGCACCCTTGCGTGGGTCGGCGGTACGGCCGAATACTTCCCCCCAGCGCCTTGTCAGGGACACGGCGTGTCCGGAATCCGGACCGCGTCCCTGATCTGCGCCTCACGGGCCCCGACCCCACGCGGGCCCCCGACTTCCCTTTGGAGGGAACGAACAGTGAGGATCAAGCGCACCACCCCCCGCAGCGGCATAACGAGACGGACCCGGCTGATCGCCGTGGCCACCGGACTCGTCGCCGCGGCCGCCGTCACGGTCCCCACCGCCAACGCGGCAGGTACCCAGACGTTCAGCGCGTCCGAGTTGAAGAGTGCCAGCTCATCGGTGCTCAAGGCTGACATCCCAGGTACCGCCTGGGCGATCGACCCGGCCACGGACAAGGTCGTCGTCACTGTCGACAGCACCGTCTCCCAGGGCGAGCTGGCGCAGATCAAGGAGGCGGCGGGCGACAATGCCGGTGCCCTGACGATCAAGCGGACCCCGGGCAAGTTCAACAAGTTGATCAAGGGCGGCGACGCCATCTATGCGAGTAGCTGGCGCTGCTCCCTAGGCTTCAACGTCCGCAGCGGGAGCACCTACTACTTCGTGACGGCAGGGCACTGCACCGACGGTGCGGGCACCTGGTACTCCAACTCCGGCCGCACCACGGTCCTCGGTTCGACCGCCGGGTCGAGCTTCCCGACCAACGACTACGGTCTGGTGCGCTACAGCAACACGTCCATCGCCAAGGACGGCACCGCGGGCAGCGTCGACATCACCAGCGCGGCCACCCCGAGCGTGGGCATCAACGTCATCCGTACCGGCTCAACCACCGGTACCCGTACCGGACGGGTGACCGCCCTCAACGCGACCGTGAACTACGGTGGCGGCGACATCGTCTACGGCATGATCCAGACCACGGTCTGTGCCGAGCCCGGCGACTCCGGTGGCCCGCTCTACGGCAGCAACGGCGTGGCGTACGGTCTGACCTCCGGCGGCAGCGGCAACTGCAGCTCCGGCGGTACGACCTTCTTCCAGCCGGTCACCGAGGCCCTGAGCGCGTACGGGGTCAGCGTCTACTAGGCCGAACGGGATCAGGCCGAACAGAACCGGCGCTCTTCCCCCCGGCGCCGGCCCCCCACCCGGCAGCAGCCGGTAACAGGCGAGCCCCCGCACACCATGTGTGCGGGGGCTCGTCCTCGTTCGGTGACTCGGCTGCGGGGCGGTGGGGCTTCTCGCGCGGTTCCCCGCGCCCCTGAAGAGGCGGGGCCGCGCCCCTGCCTTTTCCGCGGCCCGCAACAGTCGTTGTTCTCAGGGCTGCGGGGAACCGCGCGAGAAGTCCCCACGGACCTTCAGCCGGCACATCACGTCGCGGTGCACCGCACGGACCCTCGGCCGACAACGCACGCCACTGAGTTCGGGCCCACGAGGGGCGAGTTTCAGACAGGACTAGACCTCGCTCATTGCGGAGAGGTTCGTTGCTTCTTGTGTTTGCAGTGTGAATTCCTGCGAGCGCGAGGCGGGGCGTTACCGGACGGTAATGGCATAGGGGGCGTGCGCCCTCGTTGTGCGCCCGGCCTGAAGTCGACCTTGTGTGCCCCGTGTGCGCCTAGGAATAGTGGGCGCCGCAGAGTTGGCATGGACGCGGCGTTTTTCTCGTCCGTCGCCTTCCTGCCCGTACGAATTGCGGCCGAGCCGGGCCCCCACGCCCCTCTCGGCCAACCCCCCACAGGAGGACGCAAGTTGAAGCACCGACGCATACCCAGGCGCCGTGCCGTCGTGACGGGTGCGGGCATCGCCGCGCTGGTCGCCGCGGGAGTAACCTTCCAGACTGCGAACGCGAGTGAGAGCGCGTCGGCCCCCGAGCTGAAAGCGCTCACCGTCATGGCGGCCGGAAAGCTCGCCCGGACCCTCGACGCGGACCTCGGCGCCGACGCCGCGGGAACGTACTACGACGCGAAGAGCAAGCTCCTCGTCGTGAACGTGCTCGACGAGTCCGCCGCCGAGACCGTCGAGGCGGCCGGCGCCAAGGCCCGCCTCGTCGAGAACTCCCTCGCCGAGCTGAAGAGCGCCCGGACGACCCTCACATCGGACGCCACCATCCCCGGCACCGCCTGGGCCACCGACCCGACCACCAACAAGGTCGTCGTCACCGCGGACCGCACCGTCTCCAAGGCCGAACTGGCGAGACTCACCGAGGTCGTGGACGGCCTCGGCGCCAAGGCCGAACTCAAGCGCACCGAGGGCGAGTACAAGCCCTTCGTCGCGGGCGGCGACGCCATCACCGGCGGCACCGGCCGCTGCTCCCTCGGCTTCAACGTGGTCAAGGGCGGCGAGCCGTTCTTCCTGACGGCCGGTCACTGCACCGAGGGCATCTCCACCTGGTCGGCCGACGGCCAGGTCATCGGCGAGAACGCGGACTCCAGCTTCCCGGGCGACGACTACGGCCTGGTGAAGTACTCCGCCGACGTCGACCACCCGAGCGAGGTCAACCTCTACAACGGCTCCGCGCAGGCCATCTCCGGGGCCGCCGAGGCGACCGTGGGCATGAAGGTCACCCGCAGCGGCTCGACCACGCAGGTCCACAGCGGCACGGTCACCGGACTCGACGCCACCGTGAACTACGGCAACGGCGACATCGTCAACGGCCTCGTCCAGACCGACGTCTGCGCCGAGCCCGGTGACAGCGGCGGCTCGCTGTTCGCCGGCGACAAGGCCATCGGCCTCACCTCCGGCGGCAGCGGCGACTGCACCTCGGGCGGCGAGACCTTCTTCCAGCCCGTCACCGAGGCGCTGTCGGCGACGGGCACGCAGATCGGCTGACCAACCGGCCGACCCGGTCAACCGGCTGATCAGTCGGACGGCCTGATCAGTCGGACGGCCGCTCCGCCGGTCTCCTCTTCAGGGCCGCCATCACCACGGTGATGGCGGCCCCCGTCGCTGCCCAGGCGGAGAGCACCAGGAGCGGGCCGGTGGTGTCGTTGCCCTCGAAGTAGGCGATCGAGCGGGCCACCCACACACCCGCGCCCGGGGGGAGTGCCGGGCCGATCGCCGCCCAGAAGGGCGGCAGCAGCGGCGACGGCAGCGCGCCCCCGGCGCTCGGGTTGCCCGCGATCACCACCAGCAGGACGGCCACGCCGATGCCGGCGATCCCGAAGACGCACTGGAGCGCCAGCGTGGCCGCGCCCACCGCGAGGACGACCAGTGCCCCCAGTCCCCACAGCGCCGCCACGCTCCCGGGCAGTGCGCCGAGGACCGGCCCGGCGATCACCGCGCCGCCGAGTCCGCCGACGATCGCGAACAGGGCCAGGACGCCCAGCCGGATGATGCCGCGCCGGATGTTGGTGGGCCGCGCCCCGGCGCTCATCGCCAGCGCCGACGCGCACAGATAGCCGCCCACGCACCAGCCCACGACCAGATAGAAGGACGTGAGCCCGTTGGCGTCCCCGGTCTCGGCCGGGGCCACGTCCACCGTGCGCAGCGTGCGGCCCTCTGGCCGCTCCAGCGCGGTGACGAGCGTGGCCAGCGCGGTGGCGAGGGTGCGGCCGCCGCCGGAGGCGACCAGCAGGGTGTCGGTGGTGCCGGCCGGGTCGATCAGCAGGGCGCCGTCGATCTCCCGGCCCACGATCTGCTCGCGCGCCGCCGCCCGGTCGGCCACCGCGCGCGGGTCCAGCGGCTCTCCCGGCAGCCGCTCCAGCCGGTCCACCGCCTGCTCCGCCGCCGCCCGCGGCGCGACGACGCCGAACGGCACGTCCCTGAGCCTCGGACTGTGCAGCGCCCCCACGTACGAGGCGATGAAGAGCAGCTGCAGGGCGAGCACCCCGACGACGAGCAGGGTGGCCCGCGGTGTGATCCCGTCCCTGAGTTCGCCGGCGAAGGATCGGGGGGCGGGGCCGGACGTCTGTGTCATGTCCCCACGGTCTGGCGCGGACGACGTTTGCGCAGGTGGGATGGGGCCGAATGGCGATCGCACAGAAGTTCGAAAAGTGGTCTATGGTGGAGGCGAGGAGCCTGCGAACTAATGTTCGAGCCGAGTGGCTGACGAGTGACCGGGCCGGTGGCCGGGTCGCGGCCGGGGCGGTGGCCCGGCGTCGGCCAAGGTCTTCTTCCTTGGTACGGGGCCGGGTGAGGTAGCAGCCCGGTGACGGGTGCCCTCGACCAGCGGACGCCGACCCGCTTGAGTCATACGCACCGCGTATCGATAGCCCAAACTTTTGATAATTGCCAGATGGCAGCACCGGGCTCAGTGTTGAGGGACAGCCGGAGCTCCCACCGCTTGGCGCGCGACATGTATCCACCGGGAGGGCTCCGCAGGAAGGGAGTTCTCGAGATGGTCGAAGTCAACGTGGATTTCGCCCGGTGCGACGCCAACGGCACCTGTGCGGCACTGATGCCGGACGTGTTCCGGATCGGTGAGGACGGTCTGCTGGAGCAGTTGACGACCGTGGTTGGAGACGATCGCGCGGACGAGCTGGAGGAAGTCATCCTCTGCTGCCCGCTGGGGGCGATCTCGCGCTCATGACCACGACACTGCCTCACTTCGACCCGTTTTCCCCCGATGCCCTCGCGCACCCGGGCGGCGCCCTGGCCGACGGCCCTCTCGCGCTGGGCTCAGTCGGCTACACCGTCCTGAGCTTCGAGCTCGGGACCACCGTGTTGCGGGACAGCCGATTCCAGAACGCTGCGCTCAAGCTGATGGAGGACTTCGGTATCACCGGCGGCCCGGTGCACGATTTCCGCGCGCAAAGCATGCTCATGGCTGAAGGCCCGCGTCACCTCCGGCTTCGCACGCCGCTGGCCCGGTTCATGGGACCGGCGACCGTCGAGAACATCCGCGGCGTCCTGCGCGAGATCATCCAGGATCTCGCCGCCGACCTTGACCCATCCGTGCCGGTCGACTTCCACGGTGGCATCGACCGGCGTCTCCCCGCGCGGGTGTACTGCTACCTCGCCGGCGCGCCGGCCGAGGACGCCCCCAAGGTCGCGAGCCTCTCGGAGCGGACGCTGTCGCTGCTGAACCGCGACCCGAGCATGACGCCGGTGATCCTGGGTGCGTACGAGGAGCTGTTCGCTTACCTGAAGGACCTCGTCGCGCGCAAGCGCGCGGAGGGTCTGGGCGAGGACATGCTTTCGTTCCTGATCGCGCAGCACGATGCCGGCAAGCTCTCCGAGGACGAGCTCCTCAACGAAGCGACCGCCATGCTCGAGGCGAGCTCGGTCAACACCACACACCAGACGGGTCTGGTCGTGTGGACGCTACTGCGCAATCGGGAGATCTGGCAGCGGCTCGTCGAGGACCCGACGCTGATCCCGGCGGCGGTCGTCGAGGTGCTTCGGCTGTACCCCCGGCCCGGGATCGTGAGCAGGATCGCGACCGAGGACATCGAGCTCAACGGGACCGTCATTCCCGCCGGTTCGGACGTGCACGTGGCGGTGTGGTCGGCCAATCGTGACCCGGCGCGCTTCGAGAACCCGGCGGACTTCATGCTCGGGCGAGAGCGCAACCAGCCGCTGACCTTCAGCACGGGCAGCCACAACTGCCTCGGACAGGGTCTTGCGAGGGTCGAGATGGAAGAGGTCGTCACCTACCTGGCCGAGCACTTCCCGAACGCAGTCGTGGTCGAGGAGGGCACCGAGATCGGGCAGGCCGGCGGCCGGTGGCTCGTGAAGTCGCTCACCGTGGACCTGAAGCCGTAGGCGGGACGTAATGACCGACACTGAGGGTTCGTTGACGGAACGTCTGGCCTCGCACTGGGCAAACCTGTCGTTCGACCAGATCCCGGGCGAGGTCGTCGACCGGGTCAAGGACAACATCCTGGACACTTTGGCTGTGGCGCTCGCCGGGGTGAACACCGAGGAGGCGCAGCGGGTCAGGTCCGCCCTGACGAGCGTGCAGCAGACGGAATCGGGGAGCCTGATCTGGGGTACGCCGTTCCTGCTCCCTCCGTCGCACGCCGCGCTTGCCAACGGAACGTCGGCGCACGCCCGCGACTTCGACGACGGAGGCGGACCCGGGCACGCGGGGTCCACCGTCCTGCCGGCTGCCCTCGCCGTCGCCGAGGCGACCGGGGCCGATGGACGGGCGCTGATCGCGGCGACGATCGCCGGGTACGACATCGGCTACCGCACACTGCAGGCGCTCGGCGGTTTCGCCGCCCACACCGACCGGGGCTGGCACTCCAGCGGCACCATGGGCAGCTTCGCCGCTGCCGCCGCCGGCGCGAAGGTCCTGGATCTGGACGCCGAGCAGTTCGCCGACGCGCTGGGCATCGCCGGATCCTTCACGGGCGGCGTCTGGGCGTTCATCGACGACGGTGCGTGGACCAAGCGGATCCATCCCGGCAAGGCCGGAGAGACCGGTGTCGACGCGGCGCTGCTCGCGCGCGCCGGGATCACCGGCCCGCGACGGATCTTCGAGGCCGAGTGGGGCGGCCTGTTCTCCCTCTACAACAGCGGACAGGGATTCACGGATAAGGCGCTGCAAGAACTCGGCGTCGACTTCAACGTCGCGACCGCGTACATCAAGCCCTACGCCTGCTGTCGGGGAAGCCACTCCACGATCGACACGGTGCTCTCACTCATCCAGGGGCGGAACGTCAAGCCGGAGGATGTCCGTCATATCTCGATCACAGCCGGGGAGACGGCGGTGAACATGCTGTCGGTCGACCCGATCGAGACAGTCTTCGACGCACAGTTCAGCCTCCCGTACGCCGTGACCGTCGCCCTGAACAACAGGAGTGTCGGGCTGGACCAGTTCGACCCCCCGCGCGTCGACGAGCCCGGCATCCGGGAGACGTTCCAGAAAATCTCGATGCACGTCGACAGCGGCATCCAGCTGGAGGACGGGCCGCGACTGGACGTGGAGTTCACGGACGGCGAGACGCTGACCCTTCTCGCCGGCAACCCCACCACCGCCAAAGGGTCGGCGCAGAACCCGCTCTCACACGCGGAGGTCGTGGGCAAGGCGGAGACCCTGCTCGCGCCCTACGGGGCCAAGGCCACGCAAGAGCTGGTGCACGCAGTGGAGAACCTGGAGGACGCTCCGGACCTGTCGGAGCTGCTGCGCGCCCTGCGCGCAGGAACGCAAGGAGAATGACGTGGTCACGAGCGAGGTGACGCAGACCGTCGAGCGAACCGAGGTCATCGCGTCCGAGCCGACGGAGTCCTTGGCGGCGGCGCTGGACATCGAGATCCCGCACACAGCGGGAGACCCGGTGCCCCCGCTGTGGCACTGGACATACCTGCTGGAGCGGAGCCCGGAACACGAGCTCGGCGAGGATGGCCACCCCGTCACGGGAATCCCTGCCCCTCCCGGCCCGGGACGCCGACGGATGTTCGGCGGCGGCCGGGTGACAACGCTGGGCCGCCTCGTGATCGGGGAGCCCGCGACAAAGGTCACCTCGATCAAGAGTTCCGTCGACAAGGTGGGCCGGACCGGTCCGCTGACGCTGACGACAGTCCTTCAGGAGGTCTTCCAGGGTGGTGAACTGGTGATCCGGGAGGAGCAGGACATTGTCTATCGTGCGCCCGGTTCCGGGGCGCTGCCGTCCCCGTCCGCGCCGCCGCCAGCACCGGTCGGCCCGGCTTTGGGCCTTACGGTCGACGAGCGACTGCTGTTCCGGTTCTCGGCGTTGACCTACAACGGGCACCGCATCCACTACGACCTGGACTGGTGCAGGCAGGAGGGATACGACGGTCTCGTCATCCACGGGCCCCTGCTGGCGCTCATGATGGGCGAGCACCTCCGCCGCCAGGGCATCGACCTGCGGGGCAAAACCTTTGGCTACCGCTTCGTCTCGCCGCTGACCAAGTCGCAGACCATCACGGTCGTTCCTGGCGCGGACGGGCTGGAGCACGGTGCCGAGGCTCGCGGCGCCGACGGCACCATCGCCGCCGTGAGCACCCTCACGGAGGCCTGAGACCGTGACCGGATCCACCACCGATGTCGTCATTGTCGGCGGGTCGACCGCCGGCCTTCGGGCCGCGGAGGCCGTCGCGCGGCACGCCCCCGAGCTCAGCGTCACGGTCATCAGCGACGAGCCTCATCTGCCTTATGAGCTCCCGCCGTTGTCCAAAGTCGCCCTGGACGACCAACTCGACGTGGGCGCACTCGTGTATCCCTTCGCCGCGGGTCTGCGCGACCAGGGGGTCGACTTCAGACTCAACACCCGTGCCCGGGCACTCGACACGAAGTCGAACACCGTCTTCCTGTCCGACGGAGAACTGACCTATCGTGCGCTCGTCATCGCGACCGGGTGCGAGGCGTTGATCCCGCCGCTGTTCGCCGGTCGTCCCGGTGTGCACGCGTTGCGTCGCTTCGAGGACGCGACTGCCCTACGTGCGGCCGTCGCCGATCCGGCACTCTCCGTCGCCATCGTCGGAGCCGGCTTCATCGGTGGCGAGTTCGCCTCGACGCTCGTGAAGGCGGGGCGCGCCGTCTCGCTCATCGACCTGGCGGCGAAGCCGCTGGGGCGGTTCGGCGAGCCGGTCGCCGACGCCTACGTGGCCCTCCATCGGAACGCGGGCGTCGGCCTCTTCCTGGGCAGCGGTGTCGTCGACGTCGCCGAGGAGGACGGCCGCCGCTCGCTGGTGCTCGACGACGGCACGCGGGTTCCCGCCGACGTGATCGTCGTCGGCGTCGGTGTTCGCCCGTCGATCGACTGGCTCCGGGACTCCGGGCTGACGTTCGACAACGGGATCCTGGCCGATGCCACCCTCCGGGCGGCGGACAACGTGTTCGTCGCCGGCGACGTCGTCCGCTGGCCCAACGCCCGGTTCGGCACGGTGATGCGGACCGAGCACTGGACCAGCGCTGCCGAGCAGGGGCGCGCCGCGGGGATCAACGCCGTGAAACTCATCCGCGGCAGCGAGAGCGAGGACTTCGCAAACGTGCCGTACTTCTGGTCGGACCAGCACGGCATCCGGATCCAGTTCTCGGGCCATCTGAACGGTGACGAGGAAATCGTGGCGAGTCGCACCACGGACGGCTCTCTCTTCCTCTACCGGCGGGGTGAGGTGGTGACCGGCGTGCTGGCCTTCGAGCGGCGCGCTCAGTTCGTCAAGCTGCGGGCGCTGCTGCGACGGGAACTGAGTTGGCAGGCCGTCGGCGAGCTCATGCCCCAGACAATCCTCAACAAGGAGTACCAGTGATGGCTGACGTGACGGAACGGCGCAGTGCGGTCATTACAGGGGCAGCCCAGGGGCTGGGCGCGGAGATCGCCTTCCGTCTGGCCGCTGAGGGATTCGCGATCGCCCTCCTGGACCTGCAAAAAGAGGGCCTGAACCGCACCAAGGGAGAGATCCAAAGCCGCTTCGGCGAGAGCGCGGTCAAGGTGATTCCGGTTGATCTTTCCGGTGAGGAACTCGTCGCCGGCGCGTTCGGGGAGATCGACGTGGAGTTCGGGCGCATCGACGTTCTCGTGAACACCGCGGGTGGCAGTGGGACAGTACAGGTCCGAGACATCGAAGACCTGTCGTCACAGACGTGGCACACCGTGCTGGACAACAACGTCACGAGCACGTTCCTGTGCTGCAAGTACGCCGTGCCGATCATGCGGCGTAACGGCTACGGCCGGATCGTCAACTTCTCCTCCGCGGTGTCAAGTGGCCTCGCCGGCCCGTCCGGGACGATCGGCGCGCGGCTTCCCTACGCGGCCTCCAAGGCGGCGATCAACGGCTTGACCAAACAGCTCGCCAAGGACCTCACCCGCAGCGGAATCACCGTGAACGCGGTCTCCCCCGGGCTCATCCTGCCCGAGGAGGGCCGTGTGAGGACGGTGTTCGACTCTCTCTCCGACACGGACCAGGCCGCCATCCGTAAGGCGATTCCTGCCGGGCGAACCGGTACGGCGCTTGAGATCGCGTCTGCCGTCGCATATTTGGTCTCCGAGGATGCCGGCTTCACTTCCGGCACCATCCTGAGCGTCGACGGCGCCGCTTCCTAGTCCCCGCCCTGCGCCCAATATCTACGGCGCATCAGAGCAACAAGAGAGGGAGCCGGCCATTGCTCCAGCATCCATTGGTCCTCGTGCCCGCACTGGGTTCCGATGCCCGGCTGTGGCAGCCGGTCATCGACCGCATCCACGACCGCATCGAATCCGAATGCGTGGTCATTCAGGGCACCGGGGACTCGATCGAGTCCATGGCGGACGACATACTCGGCCAGGCACCGGACCGGTTCTACCTGGCTGGGATCTCGATGGGCGGCTATGTCTCCCTGGACATCGTGCTCCGAGGGACCGGGCGAGTCGCGGGGCTGGCGTTGCTGAACACGTCCGCGATCGCCGCACCGCCCGACCGCCGAAAGAGCTCGGTCAGCCTCATCGCGCTGGCCGAGTCCGGTCGCTTCGACGAGGCGGTGGACCGGGTCAGCGGCGCCGTCGCGCCGACCCGCCCCGATGTGACCGCCCTCGCGGCCTCCATGGCTCGTGACCTGGGCCCCGAAATCTTCAAGGCGCAGCAGACCGCGGTGCTGGACCGTCGTAATCGCAGGTCCGAGATCGCGAAGATCGCCGTGCCGACGTTGATCGTCGCCGGCGACGCGGACGCGATCACGCCTCTCCAGTTGAGCGAGGAGATGGCAGACTCGATACCCGATGCGGAGCTGCACGTCCTCGGAGGGATCGGCCACCTCTCGACCCTCGAAGTGCCCACCGTGGTCGCGTCGCATCTCGTGGACTGGCTGCTGCGCATCGACGGCCACGGCCGAAAGACAACGCGATGACGATCTCCTTCGATCACACGGCGCACGACCAGAGGGTGCTCTTCGGCACCGGCAAGGCAGTCGCCAACACGGTCGTGGCGCTCGAAAGCCTCGGCGCGAAGCGGGTGCTGCTCATCGCGGACGCGTTCGCGACAGTGCTCTCCGACGCCGTCGCCGAACTAAGCCCCGTCGTGGCGCGGGTCCACGAAATCGTCCAGCACGTGCCGATCGAGAACGCCACGAGGACCGTCGCGCTCGCCCGAGAGCAAGGGGCCGACGCGGTCATCACGATCGGCGGCGGGTCCTCCATCGGCCTGGCGAAGATCGTCGCCCGTGACGCCGGCCTGCCGATCGTCGCGGTGCCGACCACCTTCGCCGGCTCCGAGGCGACGAACGTGTGGGGCGTCACCGAGGCCGGGCGCAAGACCACCGGCATCGACGACAAGGTGCTGCCGAAAGTCATCGTCTACGACGCATCCCTCATGGCGAGCCTGCCCGGCCGGCTGGCCGTCTCCAGCGGGCTCAACGCGGTCGCGCACGCCGTCGACGGGTTCTGGTCTCCCCGGACCGACCCGATCAACAGGGCGATGGGCACGGAAGGGCTGCGAGCCCTCTTCCCCGGGCTGCGCGCTCTGCACGCCGATCCGGAGGACATCGGCGCCCGCGAGCAGACGCTCTACGGTGCTTACCTCGCTGCGGTCGCGTTCGCCTCCGCAGGTTCCGGAATGCACCACAAGATCTGCCACGCGCTCGGCGGCACCTACAACATGCCGCATGCGGAGACGCACTCCGTCGTGATCGGCTACGTCACGGCGTTCAACGCCCCGTACGCCTCTGAGGCCGCCGAGCGCCTCGCCGCGGCGATCGGCGACGGCCGCACTGCCGCCGCCGGGATCTACGCACTGCGTCAGGGGGTCGAGGCCCCGATGTCGCTGAAGGAGCTCGGCTTCAAGGAGGACCACATCTCCGAGGCGGCCGGCATCATCCTCCCGGCCATCCCGCCGTCGAACCCCCGCCCCGTGACCCGAGCCAACCTCGAGGCGCTGCTGCGCGCCGCCTGGGCAGGCGACCTGATCGAGTGAAGGACGGACCGACCATGACCATCCACACCGTCTCGGTCGCGCAGGCATCCGAGTGACTGAGGAGGGGGAATGCCGCAGCGCATTCCACCCTCCTCAGTCATGCGAGCTGGTGGCGACCCCGTCAGTCCCACGTCACAGGCATGGCGGTGAGTCCACGGAAGCACCAGCCGTACCATGCCTCCTGACGCCGTGGATCGGTGCGCAGTCCGGGAAGTACCGTGTACGCGAGGCGGCCCTGCCGGTAACAGCAGACCGAGGACCGGCCCGTGCCGGGATCACCGATCACGACGTTGTCGCCGTCAGGCCGACGTAGCCCCGCGATCTGCAACTTCCACTATCTTGGCGGCTCCAGAACCAGGGCAGGTCCGCGTAGGCATCGGTGACACCGAGAAACGTCAGGGCGACGTGACGGGCCTGAGCGGTGGATGTCCACGTCGGACGGTGAACCAGCAGGCTCACGGCAGAGTGGGCGACGTGTGCCTGCCGCGCTACGACGCCTTTGCGGCGTCGAACCTCGCCCGGGATTCGGCGATTTCGCCCGCGTGCCGGTCGATGCAGTCGAGCAGCGTCATAAACCCGCCCGACAACTCCCTGCCGAGCGGTGTCAGAGAGTACTCCACGTGCCGGCGTCCGTCGTCGAAGACCTCGCGCGCGATGATGCCGTCCCGTTCGAGCAGCCGGAGATTCAGCGTCAGCATCCGCTGCGAGATCGGGTGTGAGGGGTCCAGCGCCGCGAGCAGCCGCTGGATCGTCGACGGCCGATACGGTCCGGTGCGAACGATCACCAGGAGCCAGTTGCGCCAATAGTTGCCGATGTGATCCACGACGGCCACGATCGGGTTGTCGCTGCTCTGCTCGAAGCGCGCCAGCTGCCCGGAAACGTACTCGAAGAGTTCCTCTACGCGGCGCGTTCGGCAGCGTCGCGCCGCCGTACTCGTCGTCGCGCCTGTTGGTCTCGTGCCAGAGGAACGGGTCGAGCAGATAGCCGTGGGCACAGTGCACCTCGATCCCGTGCGCGCCGATCTCCCGGGCGATCAGCGCGCTCTGGACGTACGCCTCCTTGGTGTCCTCAAGATCCCGCCTCGTCATCGCCACGCCGTTCGGGCGGTCCTCCTGCACAAGTCCTAACGGGCTGAGCGCCGGATGATCCGGGTATGGGTTGGGCACGCCGTCGAGCACCAGGCGCAGCGCACCCGGATGCCACAGCTGCATGAGGAACACCACGTCGCCCGTCCCGAGCACGGCGTGGGCGACGCGACGCCAGTCGTCCACCGTCCTGCGGCCGATGATGCCGAAAACTGCAGGTTCGGCATGAAGGCGGCGAGCGTTGCCGCAGGGCTGTGGGAGGAATTCACTTACGAGGCGCCTTGCTGGGGCCGGGTTGAAGCGTAGAAACTCCCATCTTTCCAGCTCAGCGGGCACCTCTCTGCGTCAGCCCCGCCAGCGGCCCATCACCCGTCGGTGGAACCAGGCCGGGCGCGGGCAGGGACAGCATCGACGACGCCGTGCTGCGGCACGGCGCGATGCACGGCGCCTTCACCGGCTTGCGTGCACCGTTCACACTCGGCTCTTTCCTGCGCGTGCTTCCTGGGGGCTCGTGCGGCAACTGCGGTCCGTCGCCCGCGTGTTCACCTGCACCTGCCGGACCCAGCAACCTGCTACCCAGCTCGGATCAGGCGGTCTGCCTGGATATCGACTCCAGGCGGAAGCAGGTCTACGGCGCTGCCGACCAGGGCGCCGAGCACAGTTGCACCAAGGTCCGCGGCCTGCACTTCCAGATCGTCACCGGCTCCACCACGCTCGCCGCTCCCGTTGTGGCCGAGGCGCTACGGAAGAGCTCGGCCGGCTCGGCCAAGGGTGCCGCTCCCTGATCGCCGAGGCCGTCACCTTGACCACCCTCACTGGGTGTCACCCCGCGCTACGCAGGTTGTCCCGGCCGGTCCCACGATTGACGCCAAGCCACTACCGCCAACGAGACCACTCACCGTGACGACAACGGCTGCAGTGGCGCTACGGAGGCGGCTGCCCGGCGCTGGGCTCCGCGAACGGTCTGCGCGAGGAGGGTCGCGATCGTCATCGGGCCCACTCCGCCGGGGACCGGGGTGATGAAGGAAGCACGCTCCACGGCCGTATCGAAGTCGACATCGCCTCGATTGTCGGCATACCCCGCGTCGACCACCACCGCGCCCGGCTTGACCCATTCGCCGTTGACGAGTCCCGGCACCCCGACCGCCGCCACGACGATGTCGGCTCGCTCGATGTGCTCGCGTAGGTTTGTGGTGCGTGAATGGCAGTACGTCACGGTCGCGTCGCGGCCCAGCAGGAGCATCCCCATGGGCTTGCCGAGGATGGCGCTGCGACCGATCACCACCGCGTGGCGACCGGCGAGCGGCACATCGTAGGCGTCCAGCAGCGCCAGGATCCCACCAGGCGTCGCGGACGCGAACCCCTCCTCGGTGAAGGCCATGGCAGCGAACGACGTCCGGGTCACCCCGTCGACGTCCTTGTCGGGGTCGATCGCCTCGAACGCGGCGCGCTCGTCGATGTGGCCGGGCACCGGATGCTGAAGCAGGATGCCGTCGACCTCGGGATCGGCCGACAGGTCGCCGATGACACGGCACAGTTCCTTGGTGTCGATGCCGACGTCGAGATCGAACCGGCGCGACTGGATCCCGACTCGGCCACAGCGGTTGACCTTCATCCGCACATAGGTGTGCGAGGCCGGGTCATCGCCCACGAGCACCGTCGCCAGCACCGGCCGCCGGCCATGTACCCGGCCGAAGTCCACCACTTCCGCCCTCAGTTCGGCCAGCATCGCCGACGACACCGCACGGCCGTCCAGGAGTTGTGCCGCCACTTCTGCACCTTCATTTCTATCGAGATCAGGGAACCGCGCATGGCCCCGGTCAGAAAACCACTGTCTGGTTGCCGTCGCGGATCACCCGGTCCTCGCAATGCCACGCCACGGCCCGCGACAGGACCTGCCTCTCGACATCGGCACCTCGCCGCTGGAGATCCGCCGCCGTCTGGACGTGGGAGACCCGCACGACGTCCTGCTCGATGATCGGGCCCTCGTCCAGGTCCTCGGTCACGTAGTGAGCGGTCGCCCCGACCAGCTTCACACCACGTTCCTTGGCCTTCAGGTACGGCCCGGCACCGATGAACGCCGGCAGGAACGAGTGATGGATGTTGATCACCGGCGCACCCACCTCCTCGATGAACTCCCCCGAGAGGATCTGCATGTACCGGGCCAGCACCACCAGGTCGACGTTTCCCTTGAGCAGCTTCAACTGCTCCTTCTCGGCGACCGCCTTCCCGCCCTTGTCGACGGGAACATGGAAGAACGGGATACCGAAGCCCCGCACGTCATCGCCCAGATCGGGGTGGTTGGAGATGACCATGGCCACGTTCATGTGGATCTCACCGCGGCGTTGACGCCACAGCAGGTCCAGCAGACAGTGGTCCGCCTTCGACACCATGATCGCCACACGCTTGGGTCTGCGCGCCTCCACCAGCCGGTAACCCAGCCCCAGCGCGCCCAACGCCTTGTCCAGCTCGTCCTCGAGCGTGGCCATGCGATCCGGTAGACCGTCCAGGTGGAACGTCGTGCGCTGGAAGAACCGGCCACCGGCAGGATCGGTCGAGTACTGATCGAGCGAGACGATGTTCGCGCCGACCTGAGAGAGCAGGGACGACACCGAAGACACGATCCCCGGTCCGTCAGCCCCCTGAACGATCAACCGTCCAAGGTCAGCAGCATCATGAGCGGGTACAGACATGAAAGAGATTCCTTTCGAGGTTGCGGCAGGTCCTGGGCGCCGGCTGCCTGGGCGCTGCTTCGGTGAACCAGGAGACGACCCGCGGAGCCTGAGGCGGCGCCGCGGGTGGATGCCTACGCGGATGCGACTCCGGAGGGGACGGCGCTGAGGTCGAAGTCCTTGTTGCTGGCCAGGTCCAGGTACGGGAATCGTTCGACCGTGGCACGGATCGGCTTGATCCGTCCGCCGTGATCGCCCCAGTGCACGACGACCTCTGTGCCGATTTCACCGTGCTCCAGGTCGATCGTGGAGTGCGAGATCATCTCGCGGTAGTAGTAGGAGTACACCGCGACCGAGGAGACTCCGACCGGCTTGTCGTCCTTGGTGACCAGGTCGGCGTGACCGCCGGCGGGCGCCTGCGGCGAGGTGGGGAACTCGAAGTGCTTGTACTCCTCGCCGGGCTCGAACTGCGAGGCGAACACGTCGAGTACGTCCTCCTTGTTCCACCGCAGTACCACCGTCTTGCGGCGCCGGTTCGCGGCCTCGGCCTCCAGCGCCTCACGGCCGATGAAGTCGTGGTCGAACTTCGCCATCCAGCCCCAGTTCACCTCGAACGGGGTCCGCAACCGCGCGGTCATGTCCTTCGGATCGGCGCTGCCCGGCAACGGCCCCTCCACCTGCGACGGCGGCAGCGTGGCCCCGAACACCGGGTGGGTGACGAATCCGGGGTCGGCGAACGCGGCCGGCAGGAACGTACACCCCTGCTGCGGGAAGCCGCCCTCGGTGTGGTTGACCAAGTAGGTACGCCATCCGAGTCGCTTGAGTCCGAAGTCCTTCCCCGCCTGGAATACGGCGTCGAACACCGCCGGGCCGTGCTCGAGCGGTCCGCGCAGCTCGTACGCCAGGGTGCCTGCCATGCCGATCCGGGACAGCTCGATCTCCACCGACGTGTCGATCCCCGGGATGCTGACCTGCTTGACGCCCAGGAACTTCAGCGTGCGCAGCGGCTCATCGATGAGCCGCTCCAGGACCTGCAGGGAGGTTGGACCTGCGACCTGGAACACGAAGACGTCTCGAAGCCCGATCTCAACGTCCAGCCCCATCGACGGCGCCTTGTACAACGACCACGGCATCGCGGCGAATTGGCGGAAGGAGTCCTCGCTGTCACGCACCGTGAGGCCGTGATTGGCGATGTACCCGCGTTCGTCGAGCATCACCAGATGCTTCGAGGTACCCACCGGCCACTTGTAGACGTTGTTGATGCTCAGCCGCGACAGGAACTCCTGCGCCTGCGGACCACTGAACGTGATCTCGGGCAACCCACTCAGGTTCGACGCCAGATAGGCGGTCGTCTTCCACGACATCGACTCCTGCTTCCATCCGTCACCCTCCCAGATGTGCAGGCTGCCCAGGATGTTCAGGTACGTCGGGACATCCGGGTACGCCGGAACGTCGTGGATGGCGACCAGCCCGGTCTCGCCCGGACCGCCGGGCCCCACAGCACTGCCGTTACCGCTCATCGAACTAGCACCTTTCTCACGAACACGAAAACCTCTGGAACGCCGAGTCCCGGCTCGACGTCGGCGACGAACGGAGCAGTGTCACGCCTCGTCCTCGATCTGGTCGTAGCGCACCCCCTTGACGCGCTCCATCACGGTCCGCAGCCGCTCGGGCTCACGACCTGTGAGCAGCTTCACGTGGTGGGACAGGAGCGCCTGATAGCCCTCGGCGACCGCCAGATCGGCCGTCACCAGCTCGTCGCTGGCCCACATGTGTCCTTCGGAGCTGGGCGGCATGTCGGGGTCGTAGGTACGGGGCAGGCCGACGGAGTCGAAGAACGCCAGCCGCTCCTCCTCGGTCTGCGGCACGTAGGTGATCGGCGTTCCGTGCACCTCGGAGCCGATGCGCACGATGTCGTGCATGCTCAGCAGTTCGGGACCGGTGATCTCGTAAACGGCGCCCGCGTGCCGCTCGGATTCGCGCAGCACCGCGGCAGCGCTCCGGGCCACATCTCCCTTGGCCACCGGGGACAGGGAGCCCTGCCCACACGCCATCTCCAGCCGGCCGTTCTCCACGACGGAAGCGATCCAGATGTTGCTGACGATCTCGGCGTAGAGGTGGTTGCGCAGGAACGTGAACGTGATCCCGGAGGCCCGCAGGTCCTGCTCGGTTTGGTAGTGGTCCTTCGCCGACATGGCTGGGTTCCGCGGGTGCTGAACACCACCGACCGAGGGGTAGACGATGTGGCGGATGCCCGCTCGCTGAGCAGCGGCGATGGCGTTGCGGTGCTCCGACACGCGTCGGCCGAGGTTGAGCCCGCTGATCAGGAAGAGTGTCTCCGCACCCTTGTACGCCGCATCCAGCGAGTCCGGGTCCGTGTAGTCGCCTTTCAGGACGGGGACGCCTTGGGCCACACGGTCGGCCAGCTTCTCGGGGGTGCGTGTCACAAGCGTCAGCTCGACGCCCGGGTCCTCGTCCAGCAGCAACCTCGTAACGCGACGCCCGAGGTCTCCTGAGGCACCGCTGATGACGATTCGGCTCATTGCTGTCTCTCCGCTTCCTTGGTTCTTCGATGACCCTGCCGAGGGCGTTTCTTGGCGACTCTGGGCCTTGTGGACGGATGCCGCCGAGATCACCAGTGCCAGCCACGCCGGTCCGGGCTCATGCAACGGCGCCCCGGCAGACGGGCCTGCGCCGCAGGATGTGACATGAGTGATCAGTGCTGAGGCGGGTGTCAGCCGAGCGGTCCCCAGAAGGTCTCGCCGCCGTAGGTGTCGGAGAGTGGTGTCAACGTCTCGGGCCACACACCGGCCTGGACCTTGCGACGTTCGTCCTTGTGCCGCACGCGGCCGTCCCAGCCGACCTGTTCCATGTAGTAGTACAGCTGCATCACGTGACCGTCGGGGGAAACCGCGTGGATCACGTAATCGACCCCCTGGTGGATCTCCTGCGGCAGGTCGATGAGCTTGACGCCCTTCTCCTCCAGGAACGTCTTCGCCGCACGGAGTTGCTCGTAGGAACCCACCTGCACACCGAAGGCGAGCAGTGTGCTCCCCTCCCGCGCCCCGAGCACACTGCGCAGTTCCAGAGGAAGGAGCGTCAGGCTGTGATGCTCGGTGTTCGCTCGCAGGAAGAGGACACGGTGGCCGGCGACCGTGGACTCCTCGCTCTTTCGCAGGCCGAGTCGGTCGGTGTAGAAGCGCTCCGCGGCGTCGATGTCCTCGACGAAGATGCTCACCGGTCCGATGCGCACCGGTTTGAACGGCTGGGCGAGCAGGACGCCTCCGACGTCGTACGTCTTCGGCAGCTCGTCGACCCAGCGGTGCCCCGACGTCAGATCAATGCCCGCGGCGCGGGCTTCGGCGAGCTCGGTCGACTCCGACTTGTACGGCAGTTCGGGGTGCTCGTTGAGCCACGGCCACGTCACCTCCGGCTTGCTCAGGCCGTCCCAGCCGACCTGCTCGATGCCGTACTCCAGTTCGTTGACGTGGCCGGTCGGGTCGGGGAAGTAGGTGTGCCAGTTGGAGCCGGGGTCGCGGCCGTAGCGTTCGATCTTCTGCCCGAGCTCGGCGAGCCAGATCCGCGCCTCGACGACCTCCCGGAGGCTGCCGACCTGCCAGGTGATTTGGTTGACCGTGATGTCGGCACGCGCCGGCGGTTCCATGTGCTCGATCCACGGGCGCGGCATGATCACGAGGGTGTGGTGGTCGCTGTTGTGCCGGAGAAAGAAGATGCGCGTGTCGGGGACGCCGTCGAGCCAGGGGCCCGGGTCGGTCTTCTGGACATCCAGCGTGTCGGCCACCGCGAAGCCGAGCAGGTCGCGGTAGAACGCGGCGGCCTCGCCGGTGTTGTCGACGCTGATGCCGAAGTGGTTGAGCCGCCGGATCTTGAAGGGACGCTCGTACAGGACGCCGCCGACGTTGAACTTCTTCGTGGTCATGTGCTCTTTCCTCAGTCGGTCGGCTTGACGACTTCGTTGCGGATGGTGCCGATCAGGGCGGAGGAGACCTCCACGACGTCGCCGGGCTTGAGGAACAGCGTGTCCGGGGTGGAACCGTCCGCTTCCTGCTTGGTCGAGTCGACAGCTGTGCCCTTGGGCGTGCCGCTGGCGATCAGGTCGCCGGGCCACAGGGTCGTGTCCCTGGACAGGTGTTCGCCGAGCGCGGCGAAGGTGTGCACCATCGAGCTCGTGTTGCCGCTCTGGCGCACTTCACCGTTGACGCGGCACTCAACGGGAATGTCCTGCAGATCGGTTCCCTCGTTCACGACGATCCAGGGGCCGACCGTCGCAGAGGAGTCGAAGTTCTTCGAGTACGCGAAATCGGGACCGAAAGACCCGTGGTCCCTGACCGACCAGTCGTTGAACAACGTGAAGCCCCACACGTGTGAAGCGAAATCGTCGCCCTTGATGTCGCGACCGGCCTTGCCGATGACGACGGCGATCTCCGCCTCATAGTCCAACCGCTCGGTACGTACCGGATAGCGCAGGGGATCGCCGCTCGCGGACACGGCACGGTGATCCTTGATGAAGAATTTCGGCCCGCCGGCCATGAGACGCCTGAGGGTGGCCTCGGTGTCCGCGCCAGAAGAGTTGTCAGCCGCGCTCTGCATGTGGTCGGCGAAGTTGGCGAGGGCGCAGAGGATCCTGGACTGGCCTTCGATCGGGGCGTGCAGCTTGACCTCGTCGAGTCCGAACCGGAGCTGCTCGCCTGCCACGCCACGAACGTCCTGCGCCTTGTCCGTCAGGTATTCCAGCGCAGCCCGGGCGCCGTCGAGGGCGCGCGCCCCCTCTTCGATGAACGCGTTGAGCTGGGCGGGCACGGCTGCGGCTGCCTCGACGAGCGGCCGGGCGGCATCCGTTGTTTCGGCCACGTATTTCGCGTACGCGCCGTTGATGTCGACGACGGTGTTCTCGTGCACCACACCGACCCGCCGGTCCGGACCGAATACTGCGACCTTCATTTTTCTCCTTGTGTACTGGTGGAAAGCAGTGGGATTGACATGACGGATCGCCGGATCACTTCGATTCGGGGTCGACACCGATCTTGTCGAAAAGGCGTCCGTCCGTGGGGGTGAGGCTGTAAATCGCGAGGCGCTCGATCTTTCCGTCGCGGACCGTGAAGAAGTCAGCGAGTGTCATGGTGTTCCCGTTGGCGATCAGATCGATCTCCACCGCGACGTTCTCGCCGTCCACGACGAACCGTTTGGGCGTCGGCTTCATCGCACCGGGCGCAAGGCCGTTCTCGTACATCCGTGTGATCGCCTCGGCCCCGGTCAATGTGCCCGCGGCGTTCTGGAGTACCGCGTCCGGCGCGAACAGGCCGCCCACGGCTTGCGGATCGGCCGCGGTGACGCCGTCGAAGTAGGCTTCGACGACATCGGCAGGACTCGTCATGTCCCTTCGTCCCTTCTCGTTGTTCCTCTTGGTCGGATCACGCCGGGAGGTACTTCGTCGAGGCGTAGACCGACTTGTACTCGAGGTAGGCGTTGATTCCCTCCGGCCCGAGTTCGCGGCCGATTCCCGAGTCCTTGTATCCGCCGAACGGCGCGCCGAGATCGAGGGTGTAGTAGTTGAGCCCGATGGTGCCGGTGCGTACGCGGCGTGCCACAGCCAGCGCCCGGTCCTCATCGGCGCTCCATACGGAGCCGGCGAGACCGTAGTTGCTGTCGTTGGCGATCCGGACCGCGTCATCGTCGTCGTCGAACGGGATGAGCGCCATGACGGGGCCGAACACCTCCTCACGGGCGAGCCGATCGGCGTTGTCGACATCGGCGAAGACGGTGGGTTGCACGAACCATCCCCGGTCCAGGTGATCGGGACGGCCACCGCCTGTGACGAGTCGAGCGTCCGAGTTCTTGGCGATCTCGATGTAGTTGAGAACGCGCTTCAGGTGCCCTTGGGTGGCCATCGGGCCCATCGTCACGGAGGGATCGAGAGGGTCTCCGAGCTGGTACGCGTCCGCGAAGCCCGCGACGGCGTCGACGACCTCGTCGTAGCGGGAGCGTGCGATGAGGATCCGTGACTGGGTCGTGCAGGTCTGGCTGTTGTTCAGGAAGGACGCGTTGTCCAGGCCGGCGAGCAGGGTCTCGACATCCCCGTCCTCGAGGAAGATCGCAGCCGACTTGCCGCCCAGTTCGAGGGTGACGCGGCGAATCAGCCGACCGCACTCCTGGCCGATGGCCCTACCGGCGTCGGTGGACCCGGTGAAGGCAATCTTGTCGACCAACGGGTGCGAAACGAGCGCGGCGCCGGCGTCGCGGCCACCGAGCACGATGTTCAGCACACCCTCGGGCAGCCCAGCCTCCTGGGCCGCATCGGCGAAGACGTACGAGTCGAGCGCGGTCTCCGGCGAGGGCTTCAGCACCACCGTGCAGCCGGCGGCGAGCGCCGGTGCGATCTTGAACATGGCGAGCACCTGCGGGAAGTTCCACGGCGTGATCGCGCCGACTACGCCGACCGGTTCGCGGCGGACGATCGTCGAACCGGCCTGGCTCGGGCGCACCTCCTCCAGCGGGAGGTTCTCGATGACATCGGCGTAGATCCGCAGGAGCACGGCGGGCGCCCCGCCGTTCAGCATCTGCGAGAGCCCGATCGGCATTCCGTTCTCGCGACTGACCAGAGTCGAGGTGTCCCCGGCGCGCTTTTCGAGTGCGTCCGCGAACCTGCGCAGCACCGCGGCACGTTCGGCCGCCGTGGTACGTCCCCAGGGGCCCTCGTCCAGCGCACGTCGGGCGGCGCGGACAGCGGCGTCGATGTCCGCTTCTGTGCCGAGCGCGGCGACGCCGATGCGCTCTCCCGTGGCGGCCTCGATCTGGTCCTGCAAGCGGTCGCCGCTTGGGTCGACCCATCCTCCATCGATGAAGAAGCGCTTACGGTCGAGGTCACTGGGCCGCTCGGCGGTGAGGGACATGTTTTCTCCTTGCGGTTACGTCGCTGACATCACCCGTAAATAAAGGATGTTCCTTCGAAGCGGAGTTGACGATGCCGGGAAATTTCGCCCAGCGATTCACGTGATGCATGAAGGCGGGAAAGGCGAGTAGCGGACCCTCCGGCGGCATGGGTCGGCCGTTGCGGGCGGATCCATTCCATGGCGGATGAGGGCAGATCGCGCGCTGCCGGGGTACCGACCGGAGGGTCAGTCCGCGTTCCGCAAAATCGCCTGTGCCCGCGCAAGAACCGGCGCGTCGATCATGTGTCCGTCCACACGGACGGCTTCGCCGCCGGTGACGGATTCCGCAACGCGGCGGGCCCAAAGGACCGCCTCCTCGTCGGGCCGGAACGCGGCGTGGGTGACCGGCACCTGCTTGGGATGTACGAGGAGTTTCGCCGTGAAGCCGATCTCACTCGCCCGTCTCAGGTCCCGGTCAAGGACCTCAGCGTCGTCCAACGCCGTAGTGACACCGTCGACGGGGCCTGGCAATCCGGCCGCCCTCGATGCGAGCACCAGTGACGAGCGGGCATGGAGCATCGTGCTCCAGCCGGTGCCGGCGCCCAGGTCGAGTGCGTAGTCGAGGTGCCCGAAGGCCAGACGGGCGACCCCCGGAGTGGAGGCGATGTCATGGACCCGCACCATGCCGGCCGCCGACTCGATCAAGGCGATCACTGGCGCGTCGGCAAGCTGGGCGGCGGCCGTCAAGGACTCGGGCGAGTCGGCCTTCGGAAGCATCACTGCGACCAGCCCGGGGACGTCGGCCAGGGCTTCCAGGTCTGTGCTGAACAGTGCGCTCGACGGGTCGTTGATCCGGACGCATGCACGCCCCCCACGCGACAGCCACGCGACCGCTGATGCGCGTGCACTGTCCTTCCGGTTTGCCGCGACCGCGTCCTCAAGGTCGATCACCACCAGATCAGTGCCGGATTCGGCCGCCTTGTCGAAGCGGCCCGGGTGATCGCCAGGCACGAAAAGAAGCGACCTCGCCGTCTGTACGGCACCCTCCGGATCCCCGTGCGTCATACGGATCGCCCACCCCGACCATGGCTGTCGGTGAACTCTGCCGTCGGCAGGACTCCGAACTCGGCAAGCACGGCATCGGTATGCTCGCCCACTTCAGGAATGCGGCCCATAACCGGATCGGCGCCCACAAAAGTCGCCGGCGGAATGAGTGCTCGTAGCGTCCCGGCCGGAGATTCGTATTCCCTCCAGCGTCCTCGTGCCCATAGTTGCGGATGATTCGCCAGACCGGCCATGTCTCGCAGCAGGGCGTTGGCGATGCCCGCGGCCTCAAGGCGTTCCGCGACCTCCTCGGCCGTGCTTTCACGAAATGCCCGCTCGATCTCGACCTGTAGCTGCGCGCTGTGCTCCACCCGCGACGAGTTCCGTATGAACCTCGGGTCGGAGGCGAGTGCCGGCTCACCGAGGATCCGCTCGCAGAATGTGGCCCACTCGCGCTCGTTCTGGATTCCGAGGAAGACCTGCTCGCCGTCACCGCAGCGGAACGGTCCGTATGGAGCGATCGCCGCGTGCCGTGCACCTGTGCGCGCCGGCGGCGTTCCTCCGTACATCGCGTAGTTGAGTGGAAAGCCCATCCATTCGGCGAGCGCCTCCAGCATCGAGATCTCGATCGTGACGCCCTCGCCTGTCCGGTCTCGCTGGATGAGTGCGGAGAGGATGCCGGAGTAGGCGTACATGCCCGAGGCGATGTCCGCGATGGAGATGCCGACCTTGGAAGGTATGTCCTCGGTGCCGGTGATGGAGACCAGACCGGCCTCGCACTGTACGAGCAGGTCGTATGCCTTCTTATCGGCATACGGTCCGTCGCCGCCGTAGCCGGAGATCGAGACGTGGATGAGGCGAGGGTTCATCTCTCGCAATGCTTCGGCGCCGAGCCCGAGCCGCTCAGCCGCGCCAGGGGCGAGATTCTGGACGAAGACATCGGCGCGGCCCACCAGAGCCGCAACGGCCGACCTGCCGTGGTCGCTCTTCAGATCGAGCGCAACCGACTCCTTCGTTCTGTTGAGCCAGACGAAGTGGCTCGCAAGCCCGCGGACGGTTTCGTCGTAACCGCGGGCGAAATCACCGACGCCGGGACGCTCGATCTTGATCACTCGCGCTCCGAGATCAGCCAGCTGGCGCGTCGCGAATGGCGCGGCGACGGCCTGCTCGAGGGAGACGACGACGAGTCCGTCGAGGGGGTTCATGCCGAATTCCTTCTCTAGTCGCGAGATCGCGTCCCGCGTCGAGCGCTCCACTGGAGGTTGCGCGGCCGCAGCGGTCGAAAATTGCCGACGCGGACGCCTCTAGGTCGCGAGCAGGGACGGGGTCTCCAACGTCTTGGTGAAGTAGAGGCGTTCCGCGGCGAACTCGCGGTCGCGGGACATCCGCCGGAAGACTTCGAGGTCCTGGTCGAGCTTGACCGGATCCGAGGAATGGAAGAGCAGCTGCTTGTTCCCGGAGGCCCGCGGGCTCGCTTTTTCCAGGAAGGCGCGACGACGCAGGTCGGCGTAGACGTCGAGGATGTCCGCATCGACGCGTCCCTGAATAACGGCGCCGAGTGCCTCGTTCAGGACATACGAGTCGAACAGTCCCATCGTCAGTCCGAGGCCGCCCGTCGGATTGGTGGCGTGCGCCGCGTCGCCGGCGAGCAGCACCCTGCCCGCACGGTAGGCGGACGCACTGCGCTGATGCATTCGGTAGGGCGAGATCGCGACGAGCTCCGTGCCTTGGGCGACGTCCTCTCCGAAGACGTTGACGAGGAATTCCGGCAGGCGCTCGGCCGCGGACTCCGCGGGCAGCGCGTCGTCCTCCATGTAGGTGTAGCGCCAGAGCCCGTGTGCACCCGACTCATCGATCTTGGCGATGATCGCACCGTAGACGTCGTCGACGTAGAACGTCGACTGTGCCCATCCGGGGCGGTCGTCAGGGAAGCGCACGTTCGTCGCGACGAACCGCTCGGGCCACGTCATGCCGTCAAAACCAAGCCCGGCCTCGCCGCGGACCTTGGAGCCGGCGCCGTCGGCGCCGATGAGCCATGGGGCGCGCAGAACCTTGTCGCCGCTCTTGTCGCGAACCGTGACCTCGACGCCTTCGCGGTCCTGGGTGAGCTCGGTGACCTCGTGGTCCCAGAGCACACGAGCGTTCTCGAATGTCTCCAGGTGCCGCAGCATCACTTGCGCCAGCGCCCCCTGGCCCAAGTGCAAGTTGAAGGGGTGCTGCACCTTCCCTTCGAGCGCGCTCAGTCCGTACTCGATGATCTCGCCGGTCCGACGCACCCGGTAGGCGTAGTCCTGCTTCCGGAAGCCGGCCCGGACCGCGTCGTCGAGGACACCCAGACGAGCCAGGCCGTCGAGTGTTGCCCAGTGGTAGACCATCGCCCGCGGGGAGTCCTGCAGTGCCGACGCTCGCTCGACGACGGTGACTACGACGCCCTGCTGCGCCAGGCCGAGTGCGTTCAAGAGCCCGGTCGGCCCGGCCCCTGCGACGATCACCTGTTGTTCTTCTGCCACCTGTCCTCCAGCTCTGGAAGCCACCGGCCAATGCAGACCGCGAGCCTCAAGTCACCTTGCTGGAGAGCGAGCCATAGGTCCAATGTTGGTGATTAGGTACTCCGATACACTCAGCGCATGGATCTCCGGAGCATCAGGTACTTCCTCGCCGTGGCGGAGGCCGGATCCATCACCGAGGCGGCAAGGGCACTGCACCTTTCCCAGCCGCCGCTCAGCACGGCTATGGCTAAGCTCGAGTCGGAACTCGGCGTGACCTTGCTGGACCGGCTGCCACGCGGTGTCACACTGACACCGGCGGGTCGCTATCTGGAGGCTGCCGGCCGACGCCTCATCGCCGAAGAGCAGCGGTTGTCCGCCACCTTGCGGGCGATGGGCGAAGGGCTTGAAGGGGAGCTGAGGGTCGGAGCCGAGCCCATGGGACTGTGGCGGGTCGTGAGCACACGCGTTGCATCGTTCCTGTCCGCGCATCCTCGGGTGTCGCTCGAACTGATGGACGCACCGCCGCGCGTTCAGCTCGAGAATCTCGCCAACGGCTACTTGGACCTCGCCGTGATTCCCGTTCTGCCTCAGGAGCCGTTGCCGCCCATCAGCGATGTCGCTTTCACGGTCGAATTCGTCGCCACGCTGCCCTTGACGCTGATCGTGCCGCAGAGTTGGAATCTCAGCGTCTCGGATCCCCTGCCCCTTGCCTCCCTGAGGGGCAAGACGTGGATTCTGCCCAGAAGGCTGCCGGGTGCACGAAGCCTCTCGAGGCTCATCGACGACCGCTTCGCCTCCGCGGGCGGGAGCCCCACGAAGATCATCCCCGTCCCGACGGTGCAGACCGCGGCGACTCTGGTCGCAGCCGGTCTCGGCGTATCGGTGATGAGCGACGAGATGGCTGCGCACCATCCCGACGTTGACCGGGTTCCCGTCGCTGGGGGCTGGCCTGAACTGCCCCTGGGCCTTGTGCGGAGGAAGCACGGGATCGTGACCCCCATCGCCGAACGGTTTGCCGGGCTCTTCGCAACGGATGGGCACGGCGGGCCGGCTGACTGAGCCGCGCGTGCCGCTTCGAGGCGCTACGCCGACGACGGTTGGCCGCCATCAGCGCGGAGATCTGCCCTGTGCACCACGTTTCCTTCCCCTTACCATCCGCCACGAGCGTCGGACCACCGCCGTTGACGCCCTCGTCGACGCCATGACGCTACTCTGCGCCGAGTGCGGAGCGTGGGATCGCTTCTCAGCGCGAGCCTGGAGTAAGTGGCGATTCTGGAGCCGCCCGTGAAGGCCTCCTGAACTGGGGCTCATCGAGCAGTAGGCCACCGACAACCGAGACGGAGCCCGAACCGCCGACCCTGACCACACGCCTATCCGGGCAGCCTCTCGCTTACCTGAGATTTCTTTCCTCCAGGCCGTGCCTCCTGGATGTAATGGCCGGCCCAGGCGCTGATGATGTGGGCGGCTCGCTGCGCTTGCCCTCGTGCGGTCAGTAGATGATCTGCTCCTTCGAGCGCGACGAAGCTGCGTGGGTGTCGTGCCTCACCGAAGATCTCCCCGGCGTTGTCGACGTCGACGGTGTTGTCGGTGGGCGAGTGCAGGACGAGTAGCGGCAGGCGCAATTCGCGTATCCGGTCACGCAGGCGAGCATGGTGGACGTCGTCGACGAAGGCGCGCTTGAGGACCAGGGTCCTCCCGCCGACGAACCATTCGTGCGACCCGTCAGTGAGAACGCGATCCATGACCGCGTCGTACTGTCTCTCGACGTGGCTGGGGTCGACAGGCGCCCCGATCGTGGCGACCGCGCGGACGCCGGTTGCCTCGGCCGCCGCGGCGATGGCGGCGGCGCCTCCCCACGAGTGTCCCACCAGCAGGTCTGCCGGAGTCCCTCGCTCCGCCATCAGAGTCGCTGCACGGACGGTGTCCTGGACCTTGATGGTGAAGGAACCGTCCCCCCAGTCGCCGTCGGAGTCTCCGATCCCGAGGTTGTCGTAGCGCAGCATTCCGATCCCCTCGCGTGCCAATTGCTTGCTGACGCGCGAAGCGGCCGGCGAGTTCTTGCCGAGGGTGAATCCGTGGACAAAGATCCCCCAACCTCGGATCTCACCGTCCGGCAGGTCGATCACTCCGGCCAGTTCGGGGCCTACGACGCTCTTGAATCTCACTTCTTCAGTCATGTGGTGATCACCTCGGCATGGGCTACTCGTGGGCAAGGGACGTGAGAGGGCGACACCAGCTGGTGCCCGCGCGTGCTCCGAGCAGGAGAGCGGTGAGGGCGGTGCCTGCCGCTGTCGGCGTGTCAGACGGCGGGCTTTGGGACGGAGGTCTGCTTGTGCCAAGCAGTGCAGTGAAGGCATCGGCGAGGTGGGGGCCGAGCTCGCCCCAGCCGTCCTCGTAGCCGCAGACACCGACCAGCCTGGGGGCATCGCAGTCGCCGTTCGGAATCTCGATGTCGGTGGCTGTGATCAGTACCGGGTGAGCGACGCCGATGGCCGCCAACACACCTTCATCAGTTTCCTGCGCAGTGTGCGCAGGTAGGCAGCGGCCAAGATTCCCGGATTCTCGAAGGCGTACGCGCGTCAATACGAGGCAACACCACCCAGGAGGGGCCGAAGCCCCTCGGATTCACGGGTGATCAGCGGGCGTCAGCGGTCGTTTGGGACTACTGGCCGGGGTGCAGCCCGAGTGAGCCCGGCGTGGGGGCGCCATGCACCTCGCCGAAGTAAAGGGCGAAGGTCTGCTTCCAGCGTTCGACCTCGGCGCGGTCCGCCATGAAACGTGGGAAGCCGTCGAGATGGGCGTTGGGGTACTTCCAGATCGGCTTGAGCCCGCCTGCCGGAGTGACGTCGGTGCGCACGGACCAACCGTCGAAGGACTGCTCCTGCACGGCGCGGGAGAGCTGCCAGTTGAGGTAGAGCTTGGCCGCGGCGGGGTGCTTGGCGCGGGCGAGGATCGCCGCCCGCTGCCCCCACGCCATGAAGGGGTGGCCGTCGGGCGCAGCCCACTTCACACCCGGCGCGATGGGCCCGGTCAGCGAGCCGACGCCACCGATTCCGACCCGCTTCTGCCCGCTTGCGACGGAGACGATCGGGGTGAAGCTGCCGCGGCCGAACTCGACGTTCTGCGCGGCGAGTCGGCGTATCCAGTCCCAGCCGTACGCCTCCGTGTAGAGCTTGTACAGGTACAGGACCGCGTCGTCGTCGTGCGGGTAGGTGGAGGAGATGGCCCCCTTCCACCGCGGGTCGGCCAGGTCCCGCGGTGTGGCGGGGCCATCGCTGCCGAGGGTTTGGTCGTACATGTAGCTGAAGGCGAAGACCGCGATGCTCACCCATGCGCCGTCCGGGTCCCTGAACTGGGGGTACAGCGCGGAGAAGCCGGCTGGCTTGTACCGCTGGAGCACGCCCATGGCCTTCCACCGGGCGAAGTCCTGCACGGTCTGCAGTTGCACCACGTCGGGGACGAGCGTGTCCGTGGCGAGTTGGTTGTCGATGCGTACGTCCTGGTACTTGCTGTAGTCGACGACCATGGTGAGCTTGATGTCCGGGAACTGCGACACGAACGCCTGCTTTGTCGCGTCCTGCTGGTCAGGGAGGTCGCCGCCGGCGTAGATGACGAGTTCGCCGCCCTCACGTCTGGCGTCCGCGTACAGCTCGTCGAGCGACTTCTTCTCCTCCCGCATGTGCCTGCCGGCACGGAACGCCGAGGACGTGGTGTCCCTGGTTGCCGCAGCGGCGCTGCTGGTGATCGACGTGCCCAGCGCCGTCGCACCGAGTGCGGCGCCCGCCCCGCCGAGTATCCGCCGCCTGCTGAATGACGTCATGGGACCGAACCTCCCGAAGTGACTGATGCTTCAAGTAACTGGCGACGACGCTACGACCCAATGATTGAGACGTCAAATATTTCGGGTACCGCACCGGTCTCTCGAACACCGCTCGCTCGGGCTGGGCGGGACTCTCGTATCGTCGGTGTGATGGAACAGGTGCCGTGGTTGACTGCGCGTGAAGAGCGGGTGTGGCGGCTCTTCGCGTCCGTGCTGGTTTCGCTGCCCGACGAGGTGGAGGCGCAGCTGCAGCGTGACGCCGGCCTGACGCAGTTCGGGTACGGCGTCCTCTCTGCACTGTCGGAGGCACCGGGGCGGGCCATGCGGATGACCGACCTGGCCATGAGGGCTCACGGCTCTGCCTCGCGCCTGTCCCATCAGGTGGCGAGCCTGGAGCGTCGGGGATGGGTCCGCCGCGAGCGTGCCGCCGAGGACGGACGGGGCAACGTCGCCGTGCTGACCGACGCGGGATACGCCAAGGTGGCGGCCATCGCCCCGGGTCATGTGGCGGCGGTGCGGTCGGCGGTCTTCGACGTGCTCAGCCCCCGGCAGGTGGATGAGCTCGAAGGGATCTGCACGGCGCTGCTGCAGCCCGAGATCCGTAAGAGACCCGGCGATGCCCCTGTCTCGAGCAGGCAGACTCCGGACTGTCATCAAAATGATGACATCGTCCCGGCTCGTCGTCAGAATGATGACGCAAGGGCATCTGTCGACGCTCTGGCCTGCGAGGACCTCACAGCCGCCTTGGCCCGGATCTCCGACGCCCGCACCCATGTCGACTTCACCGAGCTCCAGCTCATCGACCGTGCCCGCGCTCAGGGACAGACCTGGGAGCAGATTGCCTCCGCGCTCCGTATGCCCGACCGCCGTCAGGCTCAGACCCGCTTCCGTCGCCTGCGCGAGCGGTGGCCCGAGTACGAACCGACATCTGCCGCATCTGGATAGATCAAGCGACCAACTCACCCGTTGCACAGCCGCTGGGAAACCCTGGACTGCCCAAAAACGCGTCTGAGGCGAACCGGGGCGTCGGTTAGACGGTCTCGGATTCTCGGCGATGAGCGACGAGATGGCTGGGCACCATCCCGACGTGGACCACCGACTGCCGAGGCAAGCGTCCCCATCACCGTCCATGAGCGCGCGTCTGTCTGCGTGACCTCATACGCCTGCTGCATAGAGCTCCTGAAGAATCCGCCCGTTCACATCGCGCAGCCAACGCCGCAGTATGAACGCACTGGGTTCACCGACTGGAGGAGACCTCGTGCTCAACTCTTGCACCACGGAGCCGGCGGGCGGCGAACGCCACCGGGCGGCCAAGGCGGAGACATCGCCGAAGTGAGCGGCACGCTGTCCCGGGACGTCGTCATCGTCGGCGCCTCAGTGGCCGGGCTGCGCGCGGCTGAAGCCGTCGCAAGGGTCGCACGAGAACTCACGGTCACGGTGATCGGCGAGGAGGCGCATCCACCATACGACCGGCGGTCGTTGTCGAAGGCGGCGCTCACCCAGCCGGGGGGCCTCGACGCCGTGAGCATGCGCTCGGTCGCCCGGCTGCGAGACGAAGGTGTGGACTTCCGGCTGGGCACCCGAGCAGTCGGTCTTGACGCCACTCGTCGGGAGCTTCACCTGGAACAGGGCACCATTTCGTTCGGAGCGCTGGTTCTCGCCTGCGGCTGCGACCCCGCCGTTCCTGCGCTGCTGGCCAGCCGTCCGAGGGTTGTCGCACTCAGGCGATGGGAAAACCTTCTCTCGCTTCGTGCCGCGCTGGCCGGCACGTCGGTGTCCGTCGCCGTCGTAGGAGCGGGCTTCATCGGTGGTGAGGTGACGTCGGCCCTCAAGGGAAGCGGCCGCGCCGTCTCACTGATCGATGTCTCTCCTCAGCCGTTGGGTCGTTTCGGTGCGTTCGTGGCGGAGTCGTACGCCGCCCTGCACGAGGAGGCAGGGACGGCGCAGTACTTCGGCGACGGGGTTGTCGACGTACTGGAGGAACGGCGTGGCCGGTTCCTGCGGCTGAGCAGCGGGGCGCAGGTGCCGGCCGACGTGATCGTCGTCAGTGGCGCAGTGCGGCCCTCGACCGGATGGCTGGAGTCGTCCGGGCTCGTCCTCCGCGACGGCATCGTCTGCGACGCAGCGCTGAGGGCGCATGAAGGCGTCTTCGCGGCCGGAGACGTCGCCCGCTGGTTCAACCCTCGCTACGGCACCCGGATGAGGGTGGAGCACTGGACGAACGCCGCCGAACATGGCCGCATAGCGGGGTTGAACGCGGTGAGATCGATCGTCGGCGGCAGCGCCGAGGCCTGCGCCACCGTGCCCTACTTCTGGTCCGATCAACACAATGTGCGGATACAGTTCGCCGGTTTCCTCAGCGGAGACGAGAGGACTCTCGTCCAACGGACCGCCGATGGCTCGATCGTCCTTTACGGCCGCGATGACCAACTGGTGGGCGTCCTCGCATTCGAACACCGCTCCCTCTTCGTCGAGCTGCGCACGATGCTGGGGGGCAAGGGGCCCTGGGACAGGGCGATGGAGCTTGTCGGCGCGACGATCAGCGCCAGCTAGGTGGTCGCGCGGTGTGGCGAGGCACTGCAGCGCCGCCGTTTCCAAACCAGGCGAGGGATGTGCCGTCATAAACACACATGGATCCAGGGAAGCGAGTCCCAATGACGTCTACCCATGAGCTCTCCGCCGAGCAGACTGCCCGCGAGGACGACCTCGTCCAGCGTGTGCTGCGCTCCTTCGACAACTGCGAGAGCCCCAGACTCGACCAGATTCTGCGCTCGCTCGTGCGGCACCTGCACGGCTTTCTGCGTGAGGTGCGGCTCACCGAGGCGGAGTGGAACACGGGCATCGAGTTCCTCACGGCGGTGGGCCACATCACCGACGACACGCGTCAGGAGTTCATCCTGCTCTCCGACGTGCTGGGCGCCTCGATGCAGACCATCGCCATCAATAACGAGGCGTACGGCGATGCCACGGAGGCCACCGTCTTCGGGCCCTTCTTCGTCGAGGGCTCGCCGTGCATCGACAACGGCGGCGACATCGCATTCGGCGCCAAGGGGCAGCCATGCTGGGTCGAGGGAACCGTCACCGACACCGACGGCAACCCCGTGCCCGGCGCGCGCATCGAAGTGTGGGAGGCCGACAACGACGGCTTCTACGACGTCCAATACGTCGACGACCGCGTGGCCGCGCGGGCCCATCTCTTCACCGATGAGGACGGCGGCTACCGATTCTGGGCGATCACGCCCACGCCGTACCCGATTCCGCACGACGGCCCCGTCGGCCGGATGCTCGCCGCCGCCGGCCGGTCGCCCATGCGCGCCTCACACCTGCATTTCATGGTGACCGCGCCGGGCACCCGCCGGCTGGTAACGCACATCTTCGTGCGCGGTGACGATCTGCTATTCACCGACACTGTCTTCGGCGTGAAGGAGTCGCTGGTCAAAGACTTCGTGCGGCAACCCACGGGCACCCCGACCCCCGACGGCCGCCCGCTGGACGGGGACTGGTCGCAAGTCAGGTTCGACATCGTGTTGGCCCCCTTCGACGCGTCATGAGCGCGCTCGTCTACGCAGCCCTGCGGACGCCGTTCGGGCGGCCCCTCCGGAGCCACGGTGCGGGAGAGCCTACGGCGTCACCGCCGGCGAGCCAGGCACCAGACTCGACATCCCACTGATGTCGCAGCAGTAGCCCGAACCCACGGCGCACAGCTTCATTCCTTGCCCTGGAGTGCCTGGGCCGCCCACACGCCTGCCTCGGTTCGGGAACTGAAGCCGAGCTTGCCCAGAATGTGTTCGACGTGGACCTCGACCGTTCTCGGGGAGAGCACCAGCTTCGTGGCAATGGCACGATTACTCAGACCCTCCGCGAGCAGTGACGCGACCTCCCGCTCCCTTCGAGTGAGCAGGTCGGGCGCGGCCACCCCAACTGCCTGCTCCTTCTCGGCGGAGTCGGCACAGCCGAGTGCCAAGCTCATTTGCGGCCCCGGCTCCAGGCGCCGCCCGATCTCGTGGACTCGCTGGAACGCACCCTCCCCGAGCCGGTCCTGTGCGGTGCGCGTGACCTCTTCGTACCGCGAGCCCAGCACCGGACCGAAGGCACCGGTCCCGGTGTCCAGCACGGTCCACAACGCGGCGACGACCCCGAGCAGTTTGGCCGCCTTCTTGGTGTCGCGGTTGTCCAGGGCTATTCCAGCCATCAGGTTGATGACGAGTGCCCTGCCGAGGTCGTCCCGGAATTCGCGTTTGAGCTCGAGGCTCTGCCTGGCCAATTCACTGGCGACATCCAAGGCCTGACGCGTCCAGGCGTCGAATGCCAACATCCACAGCGCGTAGGAGCGGCCCCACGTCTCGCCCAGGCTCTCGCTCAGGCTGACGGCTTCCCTGCAGGAGTCCGACGCTCCCTGGTGGTCTCCCAGGGCACTCCTGACGAACCCGAGCAAGAACAGGGTCATCAACAGCCCCTCGGTGTCCGACAGGTCCATGTGTCCTTTGTAGGCCACCTCAAAGGCGTCCCGGGCGGCCTCGAGATCCCCTGAGGTCAGGGCGGTCTGGCCTGTCCATGTGGCAATGTGCGCGGCCAGTCTGGGGTCCTTGGTCAAGCGCGCGATCTCGCTGGCCTTTCTCAGAAAGTCCTGGGCGCGGGGCAGTTCTCCATGGAGCGTCGCGACCGACGCCGCTGCCCAGAGGGCGTTGCCGCGTTCAACGGATTCGGTGGTGTCCGTGGCAAGAGCCCTCTCCAACCAGTGTCGGCCTTCGCGGAGATGGCCGGTGATCCAGTAGAACCGAAGGCTGGATGCGAACTCCAACGCGTCACTGGAGCGCGCAGGGTCCTGAAGGAGACCGTCGAAAGCCAGCTCGAGGTTGGCGAAATCGGACTCCAACCGCTGGAGGGAGTCAGCCTGGCCGGGACCGAAGAAACGTCTCGCCGTCTGAGTCGCCCACGCCCGGTAGTACTCCACATGCGCATGTCGAGCAAGGGCGTGGTCCTCGCTCCCGTCGGCACGCTCCAGGGCGAACTCTCTCAGCGTTTCAAGAAGCCGGTACCGCATTTCTCCCCGCGTGAGCTCAGGGAGGAGGATCGACTTGGAAACCAAGCCCTCGAGCGCGTCGAGGAGCTTCGTGCCTTCCAGGGGCTCGAATCCGCACACAGCCTGGATCCCAGCAAGATCGGGGCTGCCGCTGAAAGCGGCCAGTCTCGCCCAGAGCATCTGCTCGTCCGGGGAGCAGAGGTCGTAGCTCCACCGCACCAGCGCGTCGAGCGAGTGATGGTGGGGTGTCGCGGTGGGGTCGCCACGATTCAGGAGCTCGAATCGATCGTTGATGCGATCCAGAAGCTCATGGACCGACAGAGACCTCAGTCTGGCGGAAGCGAGCTCGATGGCCAGCGGCATACCGTCCAGGCGGGCGACCAGTTCCGCGACCGCAGCACTCTCGCGCTCGGTGATCTCGAACTGGTCGTTGACGGCCTTGGCCCGGGCCTCGAGCATGGCCACAGCCGGGTAGGCGCGCAGCTCACCCACGGTGCCTTCCCGGTCCTTCGGAGGCACTGGCAGAGGGCGGACGGTGATCACGCGCTCACCCCGGATCCGCAGCGGCTCTCTGCTGGTGGTCAACACACGCAGCTCGCTCGAGGCATCGAGGAGGGAGGACACAAGTCGTCGGCATCCGGGAAGTACGTGCTCGCAGTTGTCCAAGACCAGGAGCATCGAGCGACCTGCCACATGTCGGCGGAGTTGTTCCTCGGCGTCCATGGCCGGCAGAGCACTCAGCCCAAGATCCTTCGCCACCGTCTCGGCGACGGTGTCCGAGCTGCGCTGAGCGCCCAGCTCGACGAAGCACGCCCCGTCTCGAAATGCTCGATCGAGGGCGGTCGACATCGCGGCGGACAAGGAGGTCTTGCCCACACCGCCGGGACCGGTGAGCGTCACGAGGCGGCTGGAGGAGAACAGGTCGCGAGCTGCGGCAAGCTCACGCTCGCGCCCGAAGAGATCGGTCAATGGGGGCGCGGGCGGTCGAAAGCCAGTTGCGTGCCTGCTCATGAGGGCCATTCTCCGGCGAAGCACCGCGCGCGCAAACCCGTGTGCACGCATCGATAGGTGCCTGGCCTTCTGCCAGCCGGGCAGGACTGCCTGTCGGCGGCCACTCACGCCGGCGCGGTTCCGGCCCGACCAGGGGGAGAAACGGGGATGCACCAGGTCTCGCCTCCGGGCGTCGGCTCACACAACTGACCCGCACGAATCAGGAATTCCCTACTGCCGCAAGCGCCCCCCCGCGAGCTCCTTCTCCTGGCGTCCGGCCCGGCTGCAGCGCGTGCGCCGAGTCCCTCGCAACGAACTTCACGAAACGCCGCGCGGCCTGGCCGCTCGGGCCGCCCCGCCGGATGACCGCGCCGTAAGGCCGGAACGCGGTCGGGTCACTGAACGGAATGCCGCGGATCGCGGGACCCGGCGTGTGCCCCGGCCTGGGTACGGGGACGACAGCCACACCCATGCCCGTCGCTACCAGAGCGCGGAGGGTGGAAAGCTCGGTCACCTCGATCGCGACACGGGGGCTGAATCCCGCTTCCCGGCATAGGCGGTCCGTGACCTGACGCAGGCCGAACTCGGCCCGGAGCGCGACCATCGGCTCGTGTGCCAGGTCCGCGATCGCCACATGGTCGCGACCTTCGAACGCGTGGCCCAGCGGAACGCCGAGGCACAGTTCCTCGCGCCCCAGTGGGATCCAGTCCAGATCGTCCGCGACGGGCTCGGGAGCCACGAATCCGACATCGATGCTTCCCTGGCGCACGTCGTCGACAACGTCATCACAAGCTCCGCCGCTCAGCTCGAAGGACGTGCTCGAGGCGTGCTTGCGGTAGCGGTTCAAGAGGTCTGGTATCAGCCATCCACCGAACGAATGTACGAATCCGAGCGACACCGATCCTCGCAACGGATCCACCAGAGTGGCGATCCGCTCCTCGCCTCTGTCGATCTCGTTCATGGCCCGCACTGCGTGCGCCTGGAAGATCTCCCCGTACTTATTGAGCCGCAACCCGTTCCGATGACGGTCGAAGAGCTTCACGCCCAGCTTGCGCTCGAGCCGGGCCAAGGCTCGTGACAGCGTCGGTTGGCTGATGTTCAAACGCAGCGAGGCCTCCGTCATGTGCTCGGTCTCGGCCAGCGTGGTAAACCACTCGAGCTCACGCAGTTGCATAATCACCCTCCGTCACCGGACAGGACGACCTTGGGGGTGAAGCTGCGCCGCATCCAGTGGAGGTTGTCGGCACGTGTGGGCCGACAGCTGTGCCTCCGCGCCAGGTACGTAGTGCACCCGGATTCCCACGGCTTTCGGAATCCTGACCGATCATCGTGGCCACATCATTTCCGCATGAGTCCCTGTAGGTGGGCTCCACCCTCCGCCCTCCTGCCGACTTCCGCATTCGGATGAACACGTATCCGCTACGTAGTTCCAGGTCCTACGTACTGCCGATCCAGTCCTTCTCAGGCCGCCAGCGGCACACCGGTACCGCGGGCGCCACTCCGAGCCGACCCACGACTGCGAGGACGACCTCGCCGCATCGGCGGCGAGTGCCACGCTGGATCCGCTCCTCGACATCGCCGGAAGCGGGGTCATGCGTTTGACACATCGCTGGCCTAAAGCACCGCATCGGCGGCGAGTGCACAGATCCATCGCCTCACAGAACGCCCGTGCCCGCAGTGGGGCGTCGGCCGCGGCGAACATCGCCATGATCTGCCGGTAGGCCGGATGGTCCGGCAGCTTCGCGGCCGGCGGCGTCGGATCAGGCAGCGCCAGCAGGGTCTTGCGGGTGATGCGGACCCCCTCGGCGACCCGGTCGAACTCCTCTAATTGCGCGGTGAGTTCCGCGATGCGTCCCCGCGTGGCCTCGGCCTGCGCGGCGATCTCGCTCTCTTGCCCCTCCAGGTGCGTCAGCACCGCTCCCAAGGTCAGCTCGCTGCCGCTACATGACCGCCTTCGCCAGGAACCAGTGGTTCTTGGCACAAGCGGTCAGTTCGCCAGAGCGGCTGGACGTATAACCTCCGGCCCGAAGCGCCGGCGGGCGCGGTCTGCGGCGGCTTCAGCCGCGCGGGCGCGGGCATCGCCGGGGTCCAGAGAGAGCTGGCGATAGGACCTGCCAGTTGGCAGCAGGTTGTCTGCGCGGATCGCGAAGGCGCGTACTCTCGCTCGCTGCAATCCGAGACCGGTCAGCAGGCTCAGCGCGTCCGCAGCGAGGGCGGGCGAGTGGTTGGTGGGTTCCGGAAGGGTGCGCGTGCGTGTGGTGGAGCTGCGGTCGGCGTACCGCACCGTGAGGGTGAGTCGGCTCGCGATCTGGCTTTCACCGCGCAGGCGTTGGCCGATCTGGTCGGCAAGTCCCAGAACCGCACGGTGATGTTGCGCGGGGTCGAGGCAGTCCCGCTCCAGCACGCGGTCGGCGATCAGATGTGCTGCCGGTTCTGCGGGGACGACCGGACGGGGGTCGTGGCCGCGGGCACGCTCGGCCAGCAACCGCGCCTGGCCGACTCCGAGGAGCCGCTGCAGGGTCGCCGAGGGCAGGTCGGTGATCTGGCCGATGTTGTGCAGGCCGTATCTGTGAAGGGTTTCCGCCGTGGTGCGGCCGACCCCAGGCAGTGCCGTGACCGGCCGCGGGTACAGCCAGTCGGTCACGTGATCAGTGGGGACCCAGGTGGTGTCTCCCGGCGCGGACGCGTCGGCCGCCATCGCCGCCAGCATGCGATTGCCGGCGAGCCCGGCACTGCTGTCGATGCCGTAGAGCCCCTTCAGCCTCATCTTCGCCAGCTGAACGACGTCATAGGGGGACAGATCGAAGTATCTGAGCGCCGAAGTCAGGTCTAGCTGGACTGCGTCGGGCGGCACGGCCTGGACATGAGGAGTGATTCCATACATCAGTTCGATTATCTCGTCGTACTGAGCCTCGGTCAGTGCGGCGTGCAAGTGCAGGTGGGCGATGTGGCGCTGCCGTGTCGTCATCCTGCGCTCCCCGGGCTGCGGTGGCCGAACTTCTTCAAGTCGGCCGAGCGGGTGCCAGCGGGCTGCAGGTCGGCGTACGGGTGAAGGCGCGCGCCGGTAGTGCCGTTGACCAGAGTGCGCTGCGTTTGGGCGGGGGTCGGGCGGGGCTGGGCGGGGGTCGGGTGCGGGTGGCCGGCGCCCAGGAGGGCGAGTGCGGCCTCGGGGCCGTTGTCGCGGCGGGCGGCGGCGATCTCGTCCAGGTCCCAGGCCATGGTGCCGACGACGGTGCGGCGGGTGCCGCGCACCTGGACCGTGCCGCGCACCAGCAGCAGTCCGCTGTGGAAGACGGTGTGCGCGCAGGCCGGGTGGGAGTCCTCGAAGAAGGCCAGGTCGACCAGGCCGGAGCCGTCCTCCAGGGTGACGAAGATGATGCGCTTGCCGCTGGCGATGGGCGGGGTCTGGGTGGAGGCGCGTACGCCGGCGACGAGAACCTGCTGGCCGGCGCGCAGTCCGGCCAGGTGGGCCGCGTCGGTCGCGCCGATCTCGCGCAGGAGGCGGTGGTGGTGCTCCATCAGGTGCTTGGAGACGTCGATGCCGAGGGTGCTCAGCTCGGCGCTCAGGGCTTCGCGTCCGGTCATCTCCGGCAGACCACTCGGCTCCGCTCCTCCGACCTCGCCCGCCTCGATGGGCAGTTGGCCCTTGCTCGCGGCCCGGGTACGGGAGGCCCGGTGGAGTTCGGCGATCTGCAGCAGCAGGTCGCGGCGGGTGAGGCGGCCGTCGTGGAGGGAGTTCAGGGCGCCGATTTCGGCGAGGCGTTCGGCAGTGGGTCTGCTGGGGCGGGCCCGCTGCCAGAAGTCGGAGAGGGATCCGTAGGGCTGGCCTTGTTCGATTCGTGCGCACTCGTCCTCGCTGATGCCGTGTACCGCGGAGAGGGCGAGCCGTACGCCCCGCTGCTCTCCGTCGGTCCTCTCCACGGTGTGTTTCACCTGGGAGCGGTTGATGTCGACGGGCAGGACTTGTACACCGCGGCGACGGGCGTCGGAGACGAGGACGCGCTTGGGCCACATTCCAGGGTCGTGTTCGAGCAGGCCGGCCAGCAGGTATGCGGGGTGGTGTGCCTTGAGCCAGGCGCTCTGGAGGGCGGGTACGGCGAACGCGACCGCGTGGGCGCGGCAGAAGCCGTAGGCGCCGAAGGCCTCGACGGTCTTCCAGACCTCGTCCCGCACGGTCACGCTGTAACCACGGGCCTGCGCTCGGCGATGGAACCAGTCCTTGACCCCGGGCAGCCGTCCCTTGTCCCCGAGTGCCCTCCGGGCGATCTCCGCCAGTGCGCGGTCGCAGCCGGTCATCACGGCGAAGGTCTCGATGATCTGCTCGTGCCAGATGGTCACGCCGTAGGTGTCGGCGAGCACCGGCTCCAGGTCCGGGTGGGCGTACGAGGGGGTGCCGCCATGGCGGGCGGCGATGTACCGCTCGGGCATGCCTCCGGCGACCGGGCCGGGGCGGAAGAGGCTGATGTCGGCGATAACGTCCTGCGGATCGCGGGGCTGCAGCCGGGACAGGAGATCCTGCTGTCCCGGCGACTCCAGCTGGAACAGGCCGAGGGTCTGGCTCTCCTGGATGAGCTTGAAGGCGAAGACGTCGTCGAGCGGCACCTGCTTCGGGTCGTCCAGGTCGATGGGGTTGCCGGTCGTCCGTTCGATCTCGGCGACGGCGTGGGCCATCGCGGACTGCATGCGTACGCCCAGCACATCCAGCTTGATGTTGCCCAGGTCCTCGATCTCCTCCTTCGCCGCCATGGCCATGGGGTAGTCGCCCTGCGGGGTGGGCTGCACCGGCAGTCGGTCTAGGAGACTCGCGTCGCTGATCACCACGCCGCAGGGGTGCATGGCCATGCCGTGGACCAGGGAGTCGAGGCCCTCCGCGAGTTCCCACAGCGGCCCGTACCGGTGTGCCTCGGCCGCCAGCTGCCGCAGTTCGGGCAGTTCGGCGAGCGCGCCGGTGATGTCGGAGGCGCGCAGGTGCGGGAAGCTCTTGGCGATCCGGTCGACGTCCGCGGGCGCGATACCCAGGGCGAGGCCGGTGTCGCGCAGGGCGCGGCGGGCCCGGTAGGTCTCGGGCATGGCGGTGACGGCAATCCGTTCCTTGCCGAACCGGTCGAAGATCGCGTCGTAGCACTCCAGCCGCCGGGCGGACTCCACGTCGATGTCGATGTCAGGCAGGGATGCCCGGCGCACGCTCAGGAAGCGTTCGAACAGCAGGCGGTGGTCGAGCGGGTTGGCCGTGGCGATGCCCAGCGCGTGGCAGACCATCGAGCCGGCGCCCGAGCCGCGGGCCGCGACCCGGATTCCCTTGGCCCGGATGTCGGCCACGACCTGGCCGACGGCGAGGAAGTACGAGTCGTAGTCCAGCTTGGAGATCACGGTGAGTTCTTCGTCCAGCCGGTCGAGTGCCGCTCGGTCGCGGTCCAGGCCCCGCCGGGTCATGCCGGCCTCGCACTGTCGGCGCAGCAGTTGTGCCGCTCCCCCCGCTCCGGGCTCTGCGCCGAAGAGCGCGGGTTCCGGGAAGTGCCGCGTGCCGAGCCCCAGGTCCGCTTCGGGGTCGACGGCGCACAGGGCCGCGGTGGCGGCGGTGTCCGCCATCAGGCGGCGTGCCCGCCGGGCATCGGCTCCGGCGCATTCGGCGACCAGGTGTGCGACGGCTGTCATCGCCCTCTCGTCCTTGAGCCAGCGCTGTCCGCTGTCCAGGTGGCGCCGGTCGATGGGCCGCAGCAGGCGTGCAGCGTCCAGGACGTCGGCGAGGCGGTGCTGGTCGGGGTCGGCGTAGCGGACGGCGTTGGTGAGGACGGCGGGGGTACGGGTGCGGTCGGCCAGGGAGAGGGTGCGGGCGGCGAGGCGCAGGGACCCAGGGGCCATGCCGAAACGTTTCTGCGCAACAGCTTCCAACCTGACTCCCCTCCCGAAGATCTCCTTCCACGGCGCCAGCAGCTTCATCGCGACGTCTTCCCGCCCGGCCGCCAAAGCCCGTACCGGCTCCGAGAGCGGCCCGAGCAGCACGGTCAGACCGGGACCGCCGTACTCGCGCAGCGCCTCCCACGGCACCACCACCGGTGCCGCGCCGGACGCGGTGCCGACGTGGGCGGCCGACGTGATGCGGCACAGCCGCGCCCATCCTTCCCGGTTCTGCGCGAGCAGCACGAACCGCAGCGGCGGCTCGACGACGTGCGCGCCACCGCGCACCGGGGTGCGGCGACGCTGGGTGGGCGGCGGGGGTGCGAGGGCCTCCACCGCCAGGTCGACACCGAAGACCGGCCGAACCCCGGCTCCGGCGCACGCCTGCGCGAACCGGACGGCTCCGGTGACCGTGTCCCGGTCGGTGAGTGCGAGCGTCGTCATGCCCCGCTCGGCCGCCCGCAGTGCGAGGTGCTCGGGATGGGCCGCGCCGTAGCGCTCGGAGTAACCGGACGCGACGTGCAGATGGGCGAAGCCCGCCATGCCGCACCTCCATCACTCCACCCCGTTTCGCCCTTTTTAGGCCGTGTACCCGATATGCTCATCGTACTCTCGTTCGATTACTCTAACCTCATCGGCCCCGGTCAGCGACATGATTCGAACACGTCATCGATTTGACAGTGAGGGGAGCGGTGGCCGGACAGGTGCTACGCCGTCACATGCCTAACCGGGCAGCATGGTTGGAGGAATCGCCCCAGTGGTGCGCACCGCGCCGCAGTCATCGAGTGCGACTCGAAGCGGAAGTTGGTAACGGTATGTTGCGCCAATGACACTTTGCGTAAAGGGCGAATGTTGGATCGGACGGGTCGGTCGGGCCTCACGGAGGCGTCGGATCGGGGGCGGCCAGAACGCGGTCGGCTGAGTAGCAGAATCCCGCGCGAAGTTCGGTCCCCGCGCGGTGATGCCGGGGACGCTGGCCGCGTAACCGCCCTCGTGCGGTGCTCAGTTGGCCCACGGGGGCACGATCCGCGTGCCGTCGGCCAGCTCCGCCTCCAGGCCGAGGGAGGTGGCGACCCAGGTGACGGCGGTCTGCGTCGTCGGGTTCTCGACGGCGAGGGTGGCCCCCGAGTTGATGATCAGGGTGTCGCCGGCACGGACCCGCTCGGTGCGGCCGTCCAGCGTGACCACCAGCTCGCCGCTGAGCAGATGCAGGATCTCCTCCTTGGTGACCGTGTGCGCGGGTGCCTTGGTTCCGGCGGGGATCTCGCCCCGCCAGGCGGCCAGTTCCCTGCTGCCGGTGTGGGGAGTGGCGTACGAGATGAAACGGGCGCCGTGGATCTCGTGCGTGACGGCTTCGGACGAGCGGACGACTGGCATACGGGTCTCCTTCGGTCTTCAGGGCTTCCGAGGTCCTCGGAACACTCGATCGACGCGAGCGAATGGTCAAGCTGCTTGACCATCTGTCTATATGGTCAAGCAGCTTGACCGATCCGTCAACGGTGTTTCAATGCAGACGTGCAGAACTCCGAAGCCCTCGCCCTGACCGCCGCCCTGCTCGCCGCCGCGGGTGATCTGACGCGGCGCATCGACGAGGGCGTCTCCGCGCGGGGCTTCGACGGGCGGCCCTCGTACGGCTACGCGTTCACCCGGCTCGCCCCGGACGGCGCCACGGTCACCGACCTCGCCGTCCATCTCGGAGTGACCAAACAGGCCGCCAGCCAGCTCGTCGACGAACTGGTGCGCAAGGGGTACGTCGAGCGCCGGCCGCACCCCACCGACGCCCGGGCCCGGCTGGTCGTGATGACCGGACGCGGGTGGGCCTGCGCCCGCGCGGCCGAGGAGGTGGCGGCCGAGGTGGTCGCCGAATGGGTCGACGTGGTCGGCGGGGAGAGTGAGATGCGGGCGTTGTGTGATCGGTTGTCGCGTATCGCGCCCTACGGTCCCATCAGGCCCGCCTGGTGACGATCCGACGTCACGTGTCAGTGCCCGCGATCACCACTTGAAGTTTTTACTGACGCGTAACTTCCCACTTTTTCTACTCGCCCGTAACTTGGCGCGTCAGAACCCCATCCTCGTGATCCGGATCACAGGGCGTACGCCGTCGCACATCCCTTGAGCCGCAAGGAGATCACTCGATGCTGCCCTGGAAGCGCCTGATCAGACCGCTGGCCGCCCTGTGCCTGGCCGCCGCGGCCACCGTCGTCCCCGCCACCGCCGCCGAGGCCGCCGACACGGCCGCCGCACCCAGCCATGGCTGGAACGACTACTCCTGCAAACCCTCCAGCGCCCACCCCCGCCCCGTCGTCCTCGTCCACGGCACGTTCGCGAACTCCGTCGACAACTGGCTCGGTCTCGCGCCGTACCTCGTGAACAGGGGCTACTGCGTCTACTCCCTCGACTACGGCCGACTCCCCGGTGTCGCCTTCTTCAACGGGCTCGGCCCCATCGACAGGTCCGCGGAGCAGCTCGACGCCTTCGTCGACCGGGTGCTCGCCGCGACCGGCGCCGCCGAGGCCGACCTCGTCGGCCACTCGCAGGGCGGCATGATGCCCCGCTACTACCTCAAGTTCCTCGGCGGAGCCGCGGAGGTGAACGCCCTCGTCGGCATCGCCCCCTCCAACCACGGCACCACCCTGAACGGTCTCACCGGCCTCCTCCAGTACTTCCCCGGCGCCGGTGACCTGCTGTCCACCGCCACCCCCGCCCTCGCCGACCAGGTGGCCGGCTCCCCCTTCCTGACCAAGCTCAACGCGGGCGGCGACACCGTCCCCGGCGTCACGTACACCGTCCTCGCCACCAAGTACGACGAGGTGGTCACCCCCTACCGCTCCCAGTTCCTCAGCGGACCGAACGTGCGCAACATCGTCATCCAGGACCTCTGCGCCCTCGACCTCTCCGAGCACGCGGCGATCGGACTCCTCGACCGCGTCGCGTTCCACGAGGTCGTCAACGCCCTCGACCCCGCCCACGCCACCCCGACGACCTGCCTCTCGGCCGTCGGCTGACACGTGTGCGTACGCACCGCCGGGGCCGCCCGGCGGTGCGTACGCATGCTGCCGGGGCCTGTCCGGCCTGAGCCGCCCGACAGGCCCCGGAGGTCGTCAGCGGCCGTGCCGGCCGCCGGTCGTCGCGCGGCGGCGGGCCGCGGCGAAGAGCAGGGCGGAGCCGAGGGCCAGGACGGCCGCGCCGCCGAGGGCCGCATAGGGCGTGATGCCCTCGCCGCCGGTGTCGGCGAGACCCTCCTCACCGCCGGCGGGCTCCGCGAGACCGGCGGTGCCCTCTGCCTTCGCCGCTCCGGTGTCCGTCGTCGACTTCGCGGTCGGCGAGGCGTCGTCGGAGGCGGCCCTGTCGGTCTTCGCCGCCGACGCCTTCGGTGCCGGTGTCGGGTCCGTCGTCGTGTGCGCGTCGTCGTCGCCGTGGCCGCCGTGCTCGACCGTCGATTCGTCGGTGCCGTCCTCGATCTGCTCCTCGGAGGGCGCCGACGCGCTCGGACCGGAGGAGGCGCCGCCGAAGGCGACGTCCGAACAGGAGTAGAACGCCTCCGGGCTGTCCGAGCGCTGCCACACCGCGTACAGCACATGCCTGCCGGAGCGCTGCGGGAGGGTGCCGGAGAACGTGGAGAAGCCGCCGGACGCGGCCGGGTCGGTGGCCTTCGCGACCGGGTGCGCGAGATCGAGGTCGTCCCAGCCGAGCGGCCGGGACGGATCGTGGCCGGGCTTGGTGACGTACACCGCGAAGGTGCCCTTGTGCGGGGCCGTCACCCGGTACCGGAAGGTGTACGACCCGGCGCGCACGCTCGTCGCCGGCCAGTCGGCGCGGGCCAGGTCGAGGCCCTTGAACGTCTCGTCGCCCGCACTGCACAGCTCACCGTCCGGGATCAGCTCCCGGTGGCGGCCGGCCGCGTCGCCGATCCGTACGCCGTTCCAGTCGTAGAGCGCCTGGGTGCCGCCGACCGAGACCGCCGCCGCGCAGGCCGCCGACCGCGGGCTCTCGGGGCCCTCCGCGTAACACTGCGCCACCCGGCTCACCGGGTCGCCCAGCGAGCCGTGCGCCATGGCCGGTCCCGCGGAGAGGACGGCCAGGACGAGCGGGGCGGCACCGACGACACCCGCGCTGGCGAACGCGGTGGCCGTGCGACGGTGACGTGCAGCGGGCATGGCGGGGCACTCCTCACGCGGTCCTGGGCGGCGGGGTAGGTCCCGGGCGCCGGGGGGCGATCAGCAAGCTAGCCCCGCAGAACCGTGAGAACGCCTGCTGGGGGCCGGTGCGGGAGATCCTTATGGTGGCGTTAAGGAGGGGCTAACCGAGGGCTCAGGAACGGGCGTTCGCGTACGGCCGATGATCGGTTTCTTACCCGGGCGCGGAACAATGCGGTCGCCCGCGTCAGTTGACGACAGGTCGAGGACCATTCACCCAGAGGAATGAGGAGCGCCCATGACCGCCGTACGCGGAACCACCGTGGACATCGCCACCCAGGACGGCACCGCCGACGCCTACCTCGTCCACCCCGACGACGGCGTCGCGCACCCGGCGGTCCTCTTCTACATGGACGCCTTCGGGCTGCGGCCGCATCTGCGGGCGATGGCCGACCGGCTGGCCGGCGCCGGGTACACGGTCCTCGTGCCCAATGTCTTCCACCGGTCGGGGCGGACCCCGGTGTTCGACCTGCCCGAGTTCATCGACCCGGCCGCGCGCCCGGAGATATGGGGCCAGATCCTCCCCGCCATGCAGGCGCTGACGCCGGAACTCGCGCTGCGGGACGCGGCGGCCTACCTGGACACGCTGGCAGACAGCCCGCACGCCGCCGCAGGGCCCGTCGGGATCACCGGGTACTGCATGGGCACCCGGCTCGCCCTGCACACCGCCGGTGCCTTCCCGGAGCGGGTCGCCGCCGTGGCCGGCTTCCACGGCGGGGGCCTGGCCACCGACGCCCCGGACAGCCCGCACCTGGCGGTGGCCCGGATCACCGCCGAGGTGTACCTCGGCCACGCCGACGACGACCCGTCCCTGCCGCCGGAGCAGATCGACCTGCTCGACAAGGCGCTCACCGAGGCGGGCGTCCGCCACCGCACCGAGGTCTACGCGGGCGCCTCGCACGGCTACACCCAGGCCGACACGGCCTCCTACGACGCCGAGGCGACGGCACGCCACTGGACCGCGCTGCTGGACCTGCTGGACCGCAACCTGACGCGGCGCTGACCCGGCCCGGTACGGGGCCCCGGTGGAGGACCGGGAATTCGCCCCGCAGCGCGGTCCGAGGGCCGGGTACGAGGTGGTGGAGGGCCGTCCGCCGGACGGCGTGGTCGGATGGTCGGTGGGCCGGGGCGCGAGCGGTCAGCCGTCCGGCCACCAGGTGCGCGCGATGTCCTTGCGCACTTCCCGGCGCTCGACGGGGCGTTCGTCGGCCTCGTCCCGCACCTGGCGGGACGAGGACTTCCTCAGGGGCTTCTGCACGGTCGTACGGCGCATGGCTGCCTCCTTGCGTCTACCGGGTTCCGCGTTTTCACGGAGGTAGACCTTTTCCGGGAGCGTTACTCATCGTTCGTGCTCTGTCAGTGGCGGCTGTCACCATCTGGACTGTCAGTGGCAGGTGTCACTCTGGCGGCATGACCAACATCGACGACGGCGAAACCTCCCCGGACCTTCGAACACCGGACAACCCGGCGGCAGATGACCCTCCGGAGGCCGTCGACTGGGATGCTCGGGCGCCCGGTTTCGACGACGAACCCGATCATGGCCTGCGGGAACCCGCCGTCCGGGAGGCCTGGGCGGCCCGCCTGCGGGACTGGCTGCCGCCTCCCGCCCGCGATGTGCTCGACCTCGGCTGTGGCACCGGCAGCCTGTCACTCCTCGCGGCCGAGCAGGGACACCGGGTGACCGGGATCGACTCCTCCCCGGCCATGGTCGCCCTCGCCCGCGCCAAACTCGCCGGGCGCCCCGCCGTGTTCCTCGTCGGCGACGCGGCGGCCCCGCCCGTGGGGGAGGAGCGGTTCGACGTCGTCCTCGTCCGCCATGTGCTGTGGGCCCTGCCCGACCCGGGCCGCGTCCTGCGCCACTGGTGCGGCCTGCTGCGGCCCGGCGGCCGGCTCGTGCTGGTCGAGGGGGTGTGGGGCGCCCTCAGCCCGGTCGGCATCTCCGCCGAGCGGCTGCGGAGGATGGTCGCGCCCCTCGTGGCCGACGCCGAGGTGGTGCGGCTGGAGGCCGACGCGCTGCTGTGGGGCCGGACGGTCCAGGACGAGCGGTACGCGGTGGTGGCCCGCCTCTGACCGTCGTCCCGGGCCGGAGCCGCCCCCGGCCCACGCCCCCGCCGCCGTTCACGCCAGCAGCGACTCCAGGCCCCCTTCGACGGTGGCGAGCGCCTCCAGTTCGTCCAGGGCGGCCACGGCGGCCGCCGCGGCCGCCGGGTCGCTCTCTGCGAGCCCGCTCTCCTCGAACTCGTCCTCGTCCAGCCGCAGGACGGCCGTGCCGTCGCCCGAGCGCCACAGGTCCAGGTCGAGATCCTCGACGACGAGTTCCCCGCCCGCGAACGTGGCGGGCCGGGTGATGTCGCAGTACCAGCCCTTCAGCGCGCCCCGCGCGTCACGGACCTCCTTCACGGCGTACCACCGGTCGCGCCAGTAGTACTCGGTGAACACGTCACCCGGCTCGAACTGCACGAACCCGAAGTTCCGGACGCCCTCGCCCGCCCAGGCGGCCCGCACCGCCACCCGGACGCCGTCGTCGCTCAACAGCCGCGCGGGGTAACGGATCTTCGTACGGCCGGCCTTGAGCAGGACGACGTCCACCTCGTACGCCTCGCCTGCGGATTCAGCCCAGTTCACGGACATACCGCACCTCCGTCGCGCAGATCTCGTACCCGAACCACTTGTTGACCGCCAGCATCGGGCCGTTGCCGGCGTCGTTGCCCGTGAAGGCCTCCGTGCAGCCGGCGGCACGGGCGCGGTGCAGGGAGTCGTTCTTGGCGAGCTTGGCCAGGCCCCGGCCGCGGAAGGCGCGGGCGGTGCCCGTCATCCCCGTGAAGTAGCGGTCCCGGCCGTCCGTGCGGACCGCGGTGAACGCGGCGGGCGTGCCGTCCACGACGACCACCGTGCTCAGGGAGTGGTCCAGCAGCGGGTGGCGGTAGGTCTCGGCGAGCCACCGCTCGTAGTCGTCGAACTCCGCGTCCAGATCGCCGGGTTCGTCCGCCGACACCTCCGCGTCCAGGTCGAACAGGGGGCGTGGGTCGTCGGCGAAGTCGGCTGCCGTGCGCAGCTGCGCACCCGGGGGCGGTGTTCCGAGCGGCGGGAGGGTGCCATGGGCCAGGTCCAGGCGGAGGAAGTGGGCGGAGCGGCTCGGGGCGTAGCCGCGGCGCTCGGCGAACGCCCGGTTCTGCGGGGTGTCCAGCACCCACGACAGCAGCCGCCTCGCCCCCACCGCCGTCAGCCGCTCCTCGGCCGCGCGCACCAGCAGACCGCCGGCCCCTCGACGTAACCGCCCCGGGTGTACGTAGACGTTCAGAAAGCCCTGGCCCGGCACGGGGCTGTCGTCGGCGATGCCCAGTTGCGCGGTGCCGATCACCTCGCCGTCCGCCTCGGCGACCAGCTGGCGGTAGTGCGCCCCGTCAGGCGCGTGGGCGGCGTCGTGGAGCACGGACTCGGCGGTACCGACCATGAAGGGCAGGGCCAGCCGCCGTACCGCCACGAACGCCTCGGCGTCCGCGGGGTCGGCGGCGCGCAGGGCGCGCACGATCACTGTCATGGGTGCGCACGGTACGGGGGCCGCACGGTGGGCTGCCTCCGAATTTCCGCCGGGTACGGGACAATCGCCGCGTGACCTTGAAGATTCGCATCGTGGAGGGGGGCGCGCCCTACGAGCAGGTGCGCGCCCAGATCTCGGAACAGGCCCACTCCGGCGCGCTGCCCGTGGGGTACCGGCTGCCGACCGTACGGGGGCTCGCCGAGCAGCTCGGGCTCGCGGCCAACACCGTCGCCAAGGCGTACCGGGCGCTGGAGACGGACGGGGTGATCGAGACGCGGGGGCGCAACGGGACGTTCGTGGCGGCCGCCGGCTCGGCCGCGGAGCGCGAGGCCGCGGCGGCCGCGGGGGCGTACGCGGAGCGGGTGCGCCGGCTCGGCCTCGGCGAGGCGGAGGCGCTGGCGGTGGCCCGGGACGCCCTGCGGGCCGCGTACGCGGAGTAGGACCCCCGGGGCGGGGCCCACGACGGGGATCAGGTCCGCGCCGGCCGTGCCGGCCGCGGTGTGCGGGTCGGCCGCAGACCCGCGCTCCGCGCCGCGCTCGCGAACGTCGTCGCGTCCCTCACCGCCGCCGCGTGGGGGTCGTTGTTGAAGTAGACGTAGGCGTCGGAGTCGGCGGGCCAGGTGTCGGCGATGCGGTGGGCCCAGGTCGACAGGGCCTGGCGGCCGTAGTGGGGCCAGGGGCGGGCCCGGCCCTGGTGGAGGCGGAGGTAGCACCAGTCGGTGGTGCGCCAGAGCGGGGTCGCCGGGCGGGACCGGGTGTCGGCCCAGCACAGGGCCGCGCCGCGGGACTCCAGCACCTCACGGATCTCGGGGGTCCACCAGGAGTCGTGGCGGGGTTCGACCGCGATACGGGTGCCGGCGGGGAAGCGGTCCAGGCAGCCGCTCAGGAGGTCCGCGTCGGCCCGCAGGGTCGGTGGCAGCTGGAGCAGGATCGGGCCCAGCCGGTCGCCGAGGCCCTCCGCGTGGCTCATCAGGCGGTGCACCGGCTCCTCGGGGTCCCGCAGCCGCTTGATGTGGGTCAGGTACCGGCTCGCCTTGACCGCGACCACGAAGTCCGCCGGCACCCTCTCCCGCCACGCCTCGAAGTTCTCCTTCGTCGGCAGCCGGTAGAACGCGTTGTTGAGCTCGACCGTGGCGAAGCGGGCCGCGTACTCCTCCAGCCACAGCCGGGTGGGGCAGCCCGCCGGGTAGAGGGCGCCGCGCCAGTCCTTGTACTGCCACCCCGACGTGCCGACGAACAAGGTCATACATCCATGAAAACACCGAAGCGCGACCGCCCACAGGTGACCGCTCCCGCCCGCGGGCGACCGCCTACAGGTACAGGCCCGCGTCCGCCCCGCCCCTCGGCTCCGGCAGCGACGTCGGTGACGTGCCACGGCGCAGCGCGTACAGCTCGGCCAGGGTCGCGCCCTCACGGCCGACCCCCTCGTCCGTGCCGAGCCAGCCCACCGCCTCCGCGCGGGTCAGGGCGCCCACCTCGATCCGGGCGAGACAGCGGCCGGGGCGCACCACGGCGGGGTGCAGGCGCTCCAGGTCCTCGTTGGTGGTGACGCCGACCAGGACGTTGCGCCCCTGGCCGAGCAGGCCGTCCGTGAGGTTCAGCAGCCGGGAGAGCGCCTGGCCCGCCGTGTGCTTGGCCTCGCCCCGGATCAGTTCGTCGCAGTCCTCCAGGAGCAGCAGCCGCCAGCGGCCCTTGCCGGTGGTGTCGTCCTCGCCGATCGCGATGTCCATCAGATAGCCGACGTCGGAGAAGAGCCGCTCGGGGTCCAGGACGCAGTCGACCTGACACCAGTCCCGCCAGGAACGGGCCAGCGTGCGCAGGGCGGAGGTCTTGCCGGTGCCGGGCGGGCCGTGCAGCAGCAGGAGGCGGCCCGCGATGTTCTCGGGGGTCGTCTTCATCAGGCGGTCCATCGCGTCCGCCACGGGCGCCGTGTAGTTCGGCCGTACCTCCTCCCAGGTGCCGGCCGAGATCTGCCGGGTCGTGCGGTGCGGGCCCCGGCGCGGCGAGACGTACCAGAAACCCATCGTCACGTCCTGCGGCTGCGGCTCCGGCTCGTCGGCCGCGCCGTCGGTGGCCTGGCCGAGCACCTTCTGGGCCAGCTCGGCGGTGGTCGCGGTGACCGTGACGTCGGCGCCCCGGTTCCAGCGGGAGATCAGCACGGTCCAGCCGTCCCCCTCGGCGAGGGTCGCGCTGCGGTCGTCGTCCCGCGCGGCCCGCAGCACCCGGGCGTCCGGCGGCAGCAGGGTGGCGCCGGACCGTACCCGGTCGATGTTCGCCGCGTGCGCGTACGGCTGCTCGCCCGTCGCGAAACGGCCGAGGAACAGCGCGTCGACGACATCGGACGGCGAGTCGCTGTCGTCGACGTTGAGCCGGATCGGCAGTGCGTCGTGTGGGTTGGCAGACATGGCGCCATGATCCGTCACCGGGGGCGCCCCGTGCACCCGCTTTCCGCGGCGCGCCGCGGGCTCGACCCGCACGCGGTCCGGCGCGCACACGGGAGTTTCCCCGGAGGCGGCACGCCCCTCCGGGGAGACTCCCGTTCCCACGGCGGTGTTCACGGTCAGTCAGGACACGATCTGCAGCGCAGGGTTCGCGCGTTCTGCTCCCGGCCCACAAGCGGACTGTGCGATCGAGGGTTGTGGCTCAAGGGAGTTGAGTTTTGTCATGCGTATGCCACGCGCGCGCAATCGGGCGGACGTGGTTCGCGGTGGTTCGCGGTGGTTCGCGGTGGATCCGGTCTGTTGCGACCAGGAAAGTATTGACATGGACACTTCCGATCAACGCGCGTAGTTGCTACGACGGTTGAGGCAGAGATCCTGCTAAAGGGAGGTTCCATGAGACGTTCCCGACTTGCGGCATACATGACCTCACTCCTCCTGGCCGTCGGCGTCGCCCTCACCGGGGCCACGACGGCCGAGGCGTCCCAACAGGCCGCCGCCACCGGCTATGTGGCGCTCGGTGACTCCTACTCCTCGGGCGTCGGCGCCGGGAGCTACATCTCCTCCAGCGGCGACTGCAAGCGCAGCACGAAGGCCTACCCGTACCTCTGGGCGGCCGCCAACTCACCCTCGTCCTTCGACTTCACGGCCTGCTCGGGCGCCCGAACGGGTGATGTTCTGGCGCGTCAGCTGGGACCGCTCGGCACGGGCACGGGGCTGGTCTCCGTGAGCGTCGGTGGCAACGACGCCGGCTTCGCCGACGTCATGACCACCTGCGTCCTGCAGTCCGACAGCTCCTGCCTCGCGCGCATCAACACGGCCAAGGCGTACGTCGACTCCACGCTCCCCGGCCAACTCGACAAGGTCTACTCGGCGATCAGCGCGAAGGCACCGGCCGCCCATGTGGTGGTGCTCGGCTACCCCCGCTTCTACCGGCTCGGCGGCACCTGCCCCGGCCTCTCCCAGGCCAAGCGGTCCGCCATCAACAACGCGGCCGACCACCTGAACACCGCGATCGCCAAACGTGCCGCCGACCACGGCTTCACCTTCGGCGACGTCCGCCCGACGTTCACCGGCCACGAACTGTGCTCGGGCAGCGCGTGGCTGCACAGCCTCAACCTGCTGAACACGGGCGATTCCTACCACCCGAAGGCCGCCGGACAGTCCGGCGGCTATCTGCCGGTCCTCAGGAACGCGGCCTGACGGCCCCGTAGGGAGCCACCCCGGTGAGGACCCCGGCCTCGTCGTCGTAGTCGGCGTCGGAGTCGCTGTACTCGCCGGGGTTCTCCTGGTCGTCGCCGGGGGAGGTCCCGCCCGTGGTCGGGGCCTCGGTCTCGCACGTCACCGAGAACGCGACCGCGTTGGACCTCTTGCTCACCGGTCCCCGGACCTCGACGCTGATCTCGTCCGTGTGACTGCCGTTCGTCGAGACGACGACCTGGTCCCGCTTGGTCTTCTCGCCGCCGGCGGAGAAGGACAGTGTCTTCCAGCCGGTGTCGTCGAGCTGGCCGTTCTTCGCCACCCAGCGGTACTGGACGTCCACGGGGACGCTGCCCACGGTGAACGTCGCGGTGAAGTTGGGCACCTGGTCGTCCGGCGGCGGACAGGTGCCGGAGTAGTCGGTGTTCGCGCCCGTCACCGTCACGTCGACCGACTGCGCGGGCGGCTTGGTGGTCGGCTTCTGCTCGGGTGTCTCGGAGGGGGTCTCACTGTCGTCCTCCGTGGCGCCGCCGCCGGGTTCCTCCTCGCCCGTACCGCCGTCGGCCGTCCCGCCGTCGGTTCCGCCCACCGTGCCCGCCCCGTTGGTGGGATTGCCGTTCTTACCACCGTCGTCACGGTTGACCAGGGCGTACGTCAGCCCTGCGACGGCAAGGGCGATCGCCGCGATACCGGCGACCAGGAAGACGAGGGCACGGCGGTTGCGGTCCCGCCCGCCGGCCGGCACCGCGGAGGGGTGCGTCGCCGCGGCCGGGACGGGGCGCGGCGGAGTCGGCGCGCCGTACCGGTTCGTGGTCCGTCCCGTGCCCGCGTTGCCCGCGGCGGGGAAGGCGGCCACCGTCGGGTCGTACGGCGCCGACGCGAGCGTACCGGAGCGCGTGCCGCCCGTGCCGGAGGGCGTACCGCCGGCGCCGATGATCCGCAGGTCCCGCTCGGCCTGCTCGGCGGGCATCCGGTCGGCCGGATCCTTGCGCAGCAGCCCCTCGATCACCGGGGCCAGCGGACCGGCCCGGTGCGGCGGCACAAGCTCCTCGTCGACGACCGCGCGCAGGGTGCTGAGCGGAGTGTTCTGCCGGAACGGGGAGTTGCCCTCGACCGCCGCGTACAGCAGCACGCCGAGGGACCACAGGTCCGACTCGGGGCCGAAGGCCCGGCCGAGGGCGCGCTCGGGGGCGAGGAACTCGGGAGAGCCGATGACCTCGCCGGTCATGGTCAGCGCGGAGCTGCCCTCGACCGTCGCGATACCGAAGTCGGTGAGGACGACCCGGCCGTCGTTGGACATCAGCACGTTCGCCGGTTTCACGTCCCGGTGCAGCACCCCGGCCTCGTGCGCGGCGCGCAGCGCGGACAGCACCTCGGCACCGATGTGGGCGGCGCGCTGCGGGCCGATCGGGCCCTCGGCGTCCAGGAGGTCGGCGAGCGACACACCGCGCACCAGCTCCATCACGATCCACGGGCGGCCGTCCTCCATGGCCACGTCGTACACGGTGACGACATTGCGGTTGGCGACGCGCGCGGCCGCCCACGCCTCCCGCTCCAGCCGGGCGTACATCCGCTCGACGTCGGACACCGGGATCCCGCCCGGCGCCTTCACCTCCTTGACGGCGACCTCGCGGTGCAGCACCTCGTCACGGGCCCGCCACACGGTCCCCATGCCGCCTTCGCCCAGCGGGGTCAGGAGCCGGTACCGGCCCGCGATCACCCGTTCACTGCCCGGTTCTTCGGACACGGCCATCCCCCGTCACTCGCATCCGCCTGAAATCTCCACTCCGTGCGATTTCCCCACAAAAGTAGCTCAGCCGAGTGCGGATGTTGCCCCCCTGAACACCAAACCAGCTCCCAGGGCGACAACCAGCAGGGCCGACATCAACGGCACGGTCCTGCGCACCAGCGCGGCCGTCGGCCCGCCGAGCCGGCCCTCGCCCCGGTCCATCACCCGCGTCACCCAGCCGCCCGCCTTCACGACGGCGTACCCGGCCGCCGTCAACGTGAGCGCCAGCCCGATGCCGTACGCCACCACGAGCAGCAGCCCGAACCAGGCCTTGCCCAGCGCCGCCGCGCCGACCAGGACGACCACGGCCGACGGGCTCGGCACCATGCCGCCCGCGAAGCCGAGCAGGATCGTGCCGCGCAGGGTGGGGGCGGTGGGGTGGGTGTGGGTGAAGCCACCGTGGGTGTGGGTGACGCCGCCACCGAAGAGGGAGCGCTTCTGGGCGGGGGCGTGGTGGTGGTCGTGGTCGTGACTGTGCGGGTGGTCGCGGTTGTGGTCGTGTTGGTGACCGTGACCGTGACCGTGACCGTGACCGTGACCGTGACCGTGACCGTGACCGTGACCGTGACCGTGGTCGTGGTCGTCATCGTGCTGGTGGTCGTGGGTGTGGGCCGTGACCGACGCGTGGGTGTGCGTGCGGGTCTCGCCGTGCGCGTGGCTGGGGGCGGGGGCGGCCTGGGCGAGGACCAGTTCACGGGCGGGCTCGGGCGCGGGCGCGTGGTCGTGCGTGTGGGAGTGGCCGTCGCCGTGGCTGTGGGAGTGACCGTGGTCGTGGTCGCGGTCGTGCTCATGCTCATGATCATGACCGTGGTCGTGATCGTGCGTGTGGCCCTGGTCGTGGGCCTTCGCGTGCGTGAGCGTCAGTTTGCGGTTCAGCCAGGCACGTCGTGCGAGCGACAGCCCCGCGCCCATCACGAACAGGCCGCTCGCGATGCCCAGCCAGGTGATGACGGACGGGGCGGCGGCGGAGCCGGCGAGGACGAGGAGGCCGAGGGCGACCACGCCCAGGGTGTGGGTGACCGTCACGGACGCGGCCATGGGCAGCACGTCGCGCATCCGGGCCCGGTCGCGGGCGGCGGCCGTCGCGGCCATCAGGGTCTTGCCGTGACCCGGGCCGAGCGCGTGCATGGCCCCCAGGAACATGGCGATGCCGAAGGCCAGGGCACCGAAGCCGAGGGTGAGGTCGTGGCTGGAGACCAGGTCGTCGAGGGCCCTGGTCCAGCGGTCGGCGCCCCGCGGCAGGATCGAGGCGCCGGGCGCGTCGCTGCGCTGCTCGGTCAGCGCCGGGCCGCCCGGTTCGACCTGGAGGGACGCCGTCGCCGTGTCCTCTGGCGACTGCAGCAACTCCTCGGGGTAGCTGGTGAGTCGCTCGGAGACCGACTCCTCGGGGACGTCCGAACCGGCCAGGGTCGTCCGGTCGCCCTGGGCGGTGACCTCGCGCCAGCCGGGCCCGGAGTCGACGGCCGCGTGGAAGCGTACGTCGGCGGCCCGGTCGGGCAGGGCGGCCGTCAGCCGGCACTCCACGCGCAGCGTCTTCAGCCCCGCCTGGCCCGGCCGTTCCTCGGCCCGGCTCGACCCGAGCGCCACCTCGACGGCGCTCCCGTCGACCGTGACCTCACTGCCCTCGGCGGCCTTCTCGCACCGCTCCCGGGCCCAGTCGCCCATGCCCTGCCGCTCGATGGCGGGCGCGGCCTGGGTGGCCGGGATCTCCGCCAGGTCCTCGACATGGAGGATCCTCAGCTTCCCGGGGGCGGCGACCAGGCCGTCGTACCGGTTGACGGTGAAGTTGCCCAGCGGGTGCGCGCTCGCCGTCCCGGTGGGGACCAGGACGAGTGCGCAGGCGGCCAGGAACACGGCCGTGCCGGAGGCGAACGCGCGCCGGGGAGTGGTCACTTGGCGGTCTCCAGAGACTTCAGGGCCGTGCGGGCCCGTGCCGCGCCGAGCGGCGAGAAACCGGCGTTGAGGTCGAGCGCCCCCTTCAGCGAGGCCCTCGCCTTCTTCTTGTCGCCGGCAGCGTTCTCGACCATGCCCCGGTGGTACAGGAAGGTCGCGTCCCGGTAGCCGGTGGCGGTGGCGCGGCGGGCGTACGGCAGGGCCTCGTCGTCGCGGCCGTTGACGTGCAGTGCCCAGGCGAGGGCGTCCGCCGTGTGGACCGTCTCCCGGCGCTTCCACTCGGCCTCGGCGGCCTTGAGCGCGGCCTTGCGGTCACCGTGGTCGGCCGCCGCGAGCGCGGTGTCGAGGTCGGCGTTGACGCCGTAGGACCGGGCGATGGCGGTGTAGGCGTCCACCAGCGCGTACTGGTCGCGGGCCTTGGCCTTGTCGCCCTTGGCCTCGTACAGCTCGCCGAGCACGACGAGCGGTCCGGGCAGCGGATAGGAGGCCACGACCTGCTCCAGGCCGCGGATCGCCTCCGCGCGGTCGCCGCTCGCGGCCTGGGCGCGGGCGCGGCCCTCCAGCGCGGGGAGGTAGGTGTCGTCGGCGCCGAGGGCGCGCGCGTAGTGGGTGAGCGCGGTCTTGTAGTCGCCCTGCCGCCAGGCGAGTTGGCCGAGCTGGGTGGCCACGTAGGCGATGTCGCCCCGCGTGGCCGCCGACCTCAGGGCCATGTTCAGGACACGGCGGGCGGTCTTCACGTCGCCGCGCAGTTCGTGGACGTAGGCGTACCGGGTGAACACCGGGATGCCGGGGCGGCGGCTGTCGGCGAGCTTCACCGCCTTCGACGCGTCGTCGTAGCGGCCGAGTTCGACCAGCGCGTCGACGCGGCTGCACAACGCCCGTTCGCTGTAGGGGTTCTCCTTGAGTGCCCGGTCCGCGTACCGCAGCGCGTCGGCGAACTCGTGGCGGGCGGCGGCGAGGGCGGCGAGGCCCGCGAGCGCCGGGTCGTTGTCCGGCCGCAGCTTCAGCGAACGCCGCAGGGCCTTCTCGGCCTGCGGGTAGCGGGAGGAGTCGCCCTTGACCCGGGCCTGCTCGACATAGGCGAGGCCGAGCGTGGACCAGGAACCGAAGTCCTTGGGCTGCTGCCGGAGATGGGCCTGGAGCAGCTTGACCCCCGTGTCGAGGTCGCCGTGGGCGAGCTGGGCCGCCGAGACGCCCTGCGAGGTGGAGGCCGCGACCGTCGTCCGGTCGTCGTCCTTGGCCCCGAGCGCCACGGCGAACCCGGTGAACGCGACGGCCAGCGCGGCCGCGCACGCGGTGAGCCGCACCAGCCGCCGCCGCCCGGACTCGGACGCGGGCCGACGGCCTTCGGCCCCGGGTGCGGACCCGGTCTCGGACTCGGTTTCGGACGCGGGCACGGCCGTGGTGACGTCGGACGAGGCGGTGTCGTCCTCGCAGGCGCGGGCGGGCCCGGCCTGGTCGCGCTCGGCGGCCTCGGTCTCGGGAGTCCCCTCGCCGGGACGCCGACGTCCGTCCTGCGACGCGCTGTCGTTCGTACGCGGGGACATGCCCTCTCCTCAACATCCTTGCCGAGCGCGATGGTGGTGATACTGAGGCGCGGCCCGCGCCGTGGGGGATGGATACGGGCGGGCCGCGCCGGTCTCGGTGACCGGGCCCGATGGGGGAGGGCCCGGTCGGGGCGGCCTAGTAGTAGGCGCGGTCGTTGCGACGGCGCCACCACAGCAGGCCACCGCCGATGAGCAGGACACCGGCCGCGCCGGCGCCGGCCGAGGCGGCGATCAGCGTGGTGTCCTCGGTGCCGCTCTCGACACCGGTACCGATCGCGCTGCGGACGCTGTTCGTGGTGTTGCCCTTGACGGTCTTGCCACGCGAACCGGCCGTCGGCAGACCGACGTACGGGAAGGAGTGGCCGAACTTCTTGTCGTTCTTGTTCACCGCGTCACCCAGGTCGTTGGGCGCGTCGACGAGTTCGCCCTCGACGACCTGCAGCGCGATGTCGATCACGTCGTCGGTGAGCCGGCGTCCGTTCGGGAAGCCCTGGTTGTCGCCGTCCAGCACACCGAGCCGCTTCGGCTTCTTGGTGGGCGCGATGGAGGTGTTGAGGCGCAGTTGCTCCGACGGCGTCACGCGCGGCGGCTGGTTGAGGCCCTCGACGCCCTTGAGGAAGACGTCGACGAGGTCGTTGCGCGGCTCCTTCGGCGCCGGGATCTTGTAGATCGCCTCGATGAGCTTGGGCAGCTCCGGCTCGGTGACGTTCTTCAGGAACTGGGCGTCGTCCGCCGGCGAGGACGCGTTGAACTTGTCCTTGTCCCCGATGGGGTTGACGACCTCGTTCACCAGCGGCATGCCGAGGCGCGACACCTGGCGGTACTGGCCGTCGGCGCCCGCGCGCTGGGTCGTCGACCAGATGCCGACGATCGGCTGGTCCTTGGACTGCACGAGCGCCTCGCTCGGCACCTGCAGGGCGATCGAGTTGACGTTGTAGCCCTTGAGCGTGTCCCGCCCGACCTCGGAGAGGTCACCGCCGTACAGCAGGTCGAAGACGCGCAGGTCCAGGAAGAACGGGTCGTCGGCCTGGCCGGCGTACGTCTTCACCCCGCTCGCCGTCTTGTAGACCGCCTCGTCGCGCAGCTTCTTGAAGTTCGGCATCGAGGCCTTGCCGACGTTCGACGGTGCCACCCACACGTCGTCCGCGAGCCGCGTCTTGGAGACCGCGCGGCGGTTCTTCAGTTTGATGAGCTCGATGTCGTACGTCTGCGTGATGTTCAGGTCCGGGTCGTCGAGGCTCTCCACGACGCCCGTGTTGTACAGGAAGGTCTTGTCGTTCTTCGTCTTCGTGTCGAACGTGTACCGGAAGATCAGGTCTTCCTGGGCGTCGCCGTCCTGGTCGACGCGGATGTCGTACTGCGCGTCCTCGGAGAAGGTGAAGAAGTTCGGTCCGCCCGCGGGCTCCTCGAAGGGGATCCAGTTCGCGATGACCGTCGTCGTGTCCGGGTGGTCCGGGCTGACGAACGCGTACACATCGGTGTTGTCGAACTGGGGCTCACCCGAGATGAGCGGGGCCTCCCGGTGGCTGGAGGCGGAGGCCGCCCCCGGCTCCAGTACGGTCACGCCGGCGGCGGCGAGCCCGCCGGCGGCGAGCGATGCGCAGATGAGGGACGCGACGCTCCTGCGTCCCGAGCCGCTCCTGGAAGTAGGTGTCATGACGTCCGTCCTCTGTGCCAACTTGCCTGACGAACGCCATTCGGAGCGGTCGGCAGGGTGGATTGGTCGAATCCCAAACGTTCTTACGGCGCGTTTGAAAGGTTGACTCAGCGGAGAGCACGATTCGTTGATCCGATGTTCGGATCGGTCGACCGAACACCCGCGTTTCGGGCAGCCTGATCCGTAACCCCATCCGGAGGTGGGTCTGTTGCGAATGCCTTACGCGCGGGGATGGCCGTGCTCGGCCGGAGACGAGGGGGAGCGTGTGGAGGCGGACAAGCTTCTGGTCCGGGTGGCCGGAGGCGATCAACGGGCGTTCGAGGAGCTGTACGCGGTGGTGTCCGGCCCGGTCTTCGGGCTGGTGCGCCGGGTCGTACGCGACCCCGCGCAGTCGGAGGAGGTGGCTCAGGAGGTGCTGCTCGAACTCTGGCGTTCCGCGGGCCGCTTCGATCCGGCCCGGGGCAGCGCCCTGTCCTGGATACTCACCCTCGCGCACCGGCGTGCGGTGGACCGGGTGCGCAGTGCCCGCGCCGCCACCGAGCGCGAACAGCGCGAGGGACGCCGCTACCACCACCCGGCGTTCGACCAGGTCGCCGAGGAGGTCGAGGCCGGCCTCGAACGCCAGTGGGTGCGCCACTGCCTGGACAAGCTGACCACCCTCCAGCGCGAGTCCGTCACCCTCGCCTACTACGACGGCTATACCTACCGTGAAGTGGCCGAGCGGCTCTCCTGCCCCCTCGGCACGGTCAAGACCCGTATGCGCGACGGACTCACACGGCTGCGCGAATGCCTGGGAGGAGTCGCATGAGCGCCCTGATCCACCGCGTGGAACCCGGGGGTCCACGCGCTCGCACGCCCCGCGGGGCGTGCGAGCCGACGGGAGGCGTGGCATGAGCCTCTTCCGCCGCGAGGACCTCCACTCGCTCGCCGCTCCCTACGCGCTCGACGCCCTGGAACCCGACGAGCGGCGCCGCTTCGAGAAGCACCTGGAGGGCTGCGACCGCTGTCCCGCCGAGGTGCGCGCCCTGTCCGAGGACGCCGTCCGCCTCGCCTGGTCGACGGCCGCCCCGGCGCCGGCGGCGATGCGCGAGCGGGTCTTCGCCGCCGTACGCAACACACCCCAGGAAAACCGTTCCTGGAGCGCCCAGCCCTCGCGGCAGCAGCATCTGCCGCGGCATGTGTGGGGCACCGAGCCGCCGCCGAAGTCGCGCGCCCGTGCGCCCCGTCTGCGCTCTTGGCTCGTTCCGCTGGCCACCGTCACGGCCGCCGCCGCACTCGTGGTGGCGTCCCTCTTCGCCGTCCAGGCCGACCGCACCCGGGACGAACTGGCCGCCGAACGGGCACGGGCCAGTGAGATCGCCCACGTTCTCGCCGCGCCGGACGCACGGGCGAGCAACGACCGGGACACGGAGGGTCATGTGATCGGAGTGATCGCTTCCGCCGAGGAGGGGAGCGCGATCGTGACCCTCAGCGGATTCGAGGACCTCCCGAAGAACCGGGTGCACCAGCTCTGGCTCATGCGCCCCGACGTGCAACCACGCTCCCTGGGTCTCTTCGACGGCGACACGCCCTTGGTCGCGGACGGAATGAACACCGACGCGACGTCACTCGCGGTGACCGTCGAACCCGACGGCGGCTCAGCACAGCCCACCGGCCAGCCAGTTGTCCAACTCGCCCTGGAATCGGTCGGATTCGGAGAGTAGTCAACAACCCCCTTGCTGGGTAGAGGAATAGCGGGCCCGTGATTCCCGAGTGCTCCAACGGGGCGATATGGTTACGCTGCCCGGGCCGGGTGGACTCGTACGGGTGGGGAGTGACATGGAACAGATAGCAGTGCGCAGGGCGCGAGTCCCTGCGATCACGTGCGGGAGCACCGCGACCAGTTCGCGGCTCGACCGCCATCTCTCGGTGCTGAGCGGCCCCGCCGTGCCGCAGCGCGAGGCGGCCGAGGCGACTTCGCTGATGCGCGAGATAACGTCACGCTCCCCTCAGGAGCGCAGCAGCCGCAAGGACACGCGCCTCGGCCGGGTCTCGCTGTTCGCACCCCTGAAGAGGCTGCGCCGCACGCTGTTCGGCAGCCGCTAGCCGCCGGCCGCACCAAGGCACCAAGACACCAAGGCATCAAGGGCTTCCGCAGGAGGCCCGCGTTCAGGCGACCACACCGTCCCGGCGCAGCGCTGCGATCTCCTCGTCCGTCATCCCCGCGGCACGGAGCAGCGACCCGGTGTGCTCCCCGAGCGCGGGCACCGCTCCCATCCGCGCCTCGTCCCCGCCGGGCAGCGTGATGGGCGGCAGCAGTGTCCTGAGCGGCCCCACCGGTGATTCCACTTCCCGCCACCGGTCCCGCGCCGCCAACTGCGGATGCTCCGCCACCTCCGTGACGTCCCGCAGCCGCGCACAGGCGATCCCCGCCGCCTCCAGCCGCTCCAGCGCCGCGTCGGTGCCCAGTACCCCGAGCGTCGACGCGACCAGCTCGTCGGTCCGCTCCCGGCGCTCGACCCGGGCCGGGTTCGTCGCGAACGCGGGATCGTCCGCCAACTCCGGGCGCCCCAGCACCTGTTCGGCGAGCCGTCGCCACTCCCGGTCGTTCTGCACCGACAGCAGCACCCGCCCGCCGTCCGCCGTCGCGTAGGCGTCGTACGGCGCGATCACCGCGTGCCCGAGCCCCGTGCGCGCCGGCGCGGTCCCGCCGTGCATCGTGTGGTGCAGCGGATGCCCCATCCACTCGGCCAGCGCCTCCAGCATCGACACCTCCACCGGCCCGCCCCGCCCGGTGGTCCCCCGCCGCACCAGCGCCGCCAGCACTCCCGAGAACGCGTACATCCCGGCGGCGATGTCCGCCGCCGGGATACCCGCCTTCACCGGCTGCTCCGGCGTCCCCGTCACCGACACCAGACCGGCCTCGCACTGCACGAGCATGTCGTACGCCCGCTTGTCCGCGTACGGTCCCGACGCCCCGTAGCCCGAGATGTCCACCGAGATCAGCCGGGGGTGCGCGGCGCACAGCGTGGCCGCGTCCAGGCCGAGCCGGGCCGCCGCGCCGTGCGCGAGGTTCTGCACGAACACGTCCGCGTCCGCCACCAGCCGCCGTACGACGGCCAGGCCGCGCGGGTCCTTCAGGTCCAGCGCCAGGGACTCCTTGCCCCGGTTGCACCACACGAAGTGCGAGGCCAGGCCCCGGGCCGCCGTGTCGTAACCGCGGGCGAAGTCACCGCCGTCCACCCGCTCGACCTTGATCACGCGTGCGCCCAGGTCGGCGAGCTGCCGGGTGGCGAAGGGGGCGGCGACGGCCTGCTCGACGGCGACGACGGTGACGCCGTCCAGGGGTAGCGGTTCGCCGGTGCGGGGGAGTGGACGCATGCCGTGGATCATGTCCCCGCCGGGACGCCGTTGTCATCAGGGCGTGCCGAGCGTCACGTGCCCCTGCGTCCGCCCCGGCTCACCCGGTTCCGGCCCGCCCTCCGCGGGGGGCGGCGGTCACCGGGGACCGGCGGCGTAGGTGCGGACCGCGAGCGGGACGAACACCGCGAGCAGGACGGCGCACCACAGCAGCGACCCGGCGACGGGATGGGCCACCGGCCAGGCGGCGCCCTCGGGGACGGGCGCGTTGCCGAAGAGGTCGCGCAGGGCCGTGGCGAGCGCGCTGATCGGATTCCACTCGGCGGCCGTGCGCAGCCAGCCGGGCAGGCCCTCGGCCGGGATGTACGCGTTGGACAGCAGCGGCAGCAGGAACGTCGCGCCGCCCAGCTGTCCCGCCGCCTCCTCGTTGCGGGTCAGCAGGCCCAGGTAGATGCCCGTCCACACGGCCGCGAACCGAAACAGCAGCAACAGCCCGAACGCACCGGCCGCCTCCGGCGCGCCCCCTTCGACCCGCCAGCCCACCGCGAGCCCGACCAGCAGGAACAGCACCGCCCCCGCGGCCGTGACGAGCACGTCCGCCAGCGCCTGTCCGAGCGGCACGGCAGCCCGGCTCATCGGCAGGGCGCGGAAGCGGTCCATCACGCCCCGGTGCGTGTCCCGCGCGGCCTCGAACATGCCGGTCATGATCCCGCCGGCGGCCGTCGCCACCAGCAGACCGGGCACCAGGAACCGCCGGTACTCCTCACCCGGCACCGCGAGGGCACTGCCGAAGACGTACCCGAAGAACAGCAGCATCGACACGGGCATGGTCTGCGTCAGGATCAGCAGTCCGGGGTTGTTCCGCAGCCGTCGCAGCTGCCGGCCCAGCATCGCCGTGCCGTCGTACGCCAACGCGTTCATGCCGCAGGCTCCTTGAGGTCGGAGTGGTCGCAGAGGTCCGGGCCGGTGCCCCCGGTGAGGCGGAGGAACACGTCGTCGAGGGTCGGCGGGCGCAGACTGGCGTCGAGCAACGGCACGTCCGCCGCGTCGAGTTCGCGCACCAGCCGGGGGAGGGTGAGTGTCGGGTCGAGGGTGACCGCGCCGACCGCGTGTCGCTCGTCGTCGAACGAGGGCCGCGCGCCGGTCAGTCGGTCGAGGACGGCCGCGGCGCCGGTCATCGCGTCCGTGTGGGCGACGACGACCTCCGCGTAGGAGCCGATGAGCGCCTTGAGCTCGGGCGGTGAGCCGCTGTGCGCGATACGGCCCCGGTCCATCAGGACGATCCGGTCCGCGAGTTGGTCGGCCTCCTCCAGGTACTGCGTGGTCAGCAGCACGGTCGTCCCGTCCTCCTTCAGGGCGCGCACGGCGTCCCGGATCTGGTTGCGGCTGACCGGGTCCAGTCCGGTGGTGGGCTCGTCGAGGAAGAGCACCGCCGGGCGCCGGATCAGGCTGGCCGCCAGATCGAGCCGGCGGCGCATACCGCCCGAGTAGGTGGAGGCGGGCCGGTCGGCGGCCTCGGTCAGGCCGAAGCGGTCGAGGAGTTCGCCCGCGCGGCCGGCCGTGTCGCGGACGCGGTGCAGCCGTGCGAACAGCCGCAGGTTCTGGCGCCCCGTCAGATCGCCGTCCACCGACGCGTACTGCCCCGTCACGCCGATCGCCCGCCGGACCGCGCCCGGCTCCCGCAGCAGGTCGTGACCCGCGATCCGGGCCGAGCCCGCGTCCGGCCGTAGCAGTGTCGCCAGCAGCCGTACGGCCGTCGTCTTGCCCGCACCGTTCGGGCCGAGCATCCCGACCACCGTGCCCTCCGCCACGGCCAGATCGAGCCCGCGCACGGCGTGGACGTCTCCGAAACGCTTCTCCAGACCCTCACTAAGTACAGCGTACGTAGTTGTCATGGGTCGACCATAGCGCACTACGTACGCTGTACGTAACTACGATGGTGATCGAGGTGATGACCGATGGCTGGCCGAGCGGCCGAACCCGCAGTGATCTGGGCGCGCCCCGAGCGCACCGGCCGGGGCCCCAGGCCCGCGTTCAGCCGCGCGGACATCGCGGCGGTGGCCGTGCGGCTCGCCGACGCGGGGGGTCTCGACGCGGTCTCCATGCGGCACGTCGCGGCCGAACTGGGCTGCGGCACCATGTCGCTGTACAACTACGTGCCCCGCAAGGAGGACCTGTACGAACTGATGGTCGACGCGGTCGCCGGGGAGCACGAGCTGTGGGAACCCGGCGAGGACTGGCGGGCCGAGCTGCGACGGGTGGCGTACCAGACGCGTGACCTGCTGCGCCGGCACCCGTGGATGCCTCGGCTCATGTCGCCGGTCTACGGGTTCAGCCCCCACGCGATGCGCTACCTGGAGCACTGCCTCGCCTGCATGGATCCGCTCGACGCGCCCTACGGGACGAAGATGCAGCTTCTGGGCATGCTGAACGGCTGCGTGACGACCTATGTGGCGAACGAGCTGGCGACGGCCGAGCGGGTGCGGTCACTGCCCTGGTCGGAGGACCGGGAGAACGAGGTCAGGATCGCCTATCTCGGGGCGCAGATCGCCGGCGGGGCCTACCCTCGGCTGGCCGCGGCGTTCATGGAGGACGCGGGGCCGATCGATCTGGAAGCCGTGTTCGAATGGATGGTGGGGAGGGTGCTGGACTCGTTCGCGCCGTAACCGGCCCTACAGCAGCGTGAACTGACCCTCCGGCCCCTCCTCCTGATGGTCCAGGACCGACGCGGGCCGGCGGGCGGACTCCGGGACCGGGAGCACACCCGCTCCACGCAACTCCGCCGTCGTGATCGGCCGGCCGACCGCCGGCTCGGCCTGCCCGGGGCGCAGTTCCGCCAGCAGCGCCAGCACCGTGACCAGTTCCAGCAGCTCCGACGTCCAGGTCTGCGGCCACGTCGCCGGGCGGATCGCCTCCAGCGTGCCCGGCTCCGCCTGTTCCGTTCTGCGGGCCAGCCACTCCTCCAGCACACGGACGCCGCCGACGTGGAGGTCCCACGCCTCGGACGGGACGGGGGAGATACGGCCCTCGTCGATGAGGAGGGTCTCCTCGTCGCGGTCGTAGCGGATCTCCACGGGCCGGGAGGGAAGCGGTGCGCGCACGTACGGACGGCGGCCACCGGGGAGCCTGGGACGGTCGCCGTCGCGGCGCATCAGCCACAGGGTCCGGCGGCCCAGCTCCACGCCCTCGGACCAGACGTCCGCCTCGGCGGGCAGCGGAACCCGGGTGCCGCGGGGGCCGGAGCGCGCGGCGACCAGGATCCAGGCGAGGACGTCGACGGGATCGACGGGACCGGCGCCCAGACGCTCGCCGAGGTACTCCGCCAGGCCCGGTGCGAGGTTCGGCTCGACGGCCCCCGGGCGGCGGTACAGCGGGTGGACACGGCCGGCGCGGGGGCCGTGCGGCGGGGCGAGCGGAAGCACGGCCGACGCGAGGAGGAGGGGGCCGGGCGCGTCCGGGGTGACCGTCTGCTCGACCACGAAGACCTGGTGCTCGTCCGCCACCCGCCACAGCTCCGGACGGGCGGCGTCGATCAGGCGGTGGTCGGGGATGAGCCACTGCTCGTCGAACGGGGCGGCCAGGACACGGACCGGCTCGGCGCAGGGGCCCGACTCACGGGCCAGCCGGCCGGTGCCGCCGGACCGGCCCGGCAACTGGGCCACCGCCGAGGACGGGGTACGGGAGCGGGTGGGCGCGAACAGGGCCTCGCGGTCCGGGCCCTCGGCCTTCATCAGCGCGTCCCAGCGGGCCCTCAGGGAGGCCGCGTCGGGGGCCGCCGGCCACCCCCGCCCCAGCCGTGGCGGTGCGACCGACCACGGCATCAGGTCCGCGAGGAGCGGAGCGTCGTCGAGCGTCACGCTGGGCATCGTACGACCTGGTCCTCCGGGTCAGTGGGCGTCGAGGGTGACCGTGAACGAGAAGCGGTCGCCGCGATAGTGGATGACCGCCACGTCGAGGACGCGGCCGGTGTCGTCGTAGGTGACACCCGTGTAGTGCAGGATCGGGCTGAGCAGCGGGACCTGGAGGAGGCGGGCCGTCTCCGGGTCCGCGAGACGGGCCTCGACGGTGTCGGTGATCCGGCCGATGGCCACACCCACGACATCGCGCAGGACCTTCGTCATCGGCCAGCGGAGCAGATCGTCGCGGTCGATGAGCGCGGCCAGCTCGGGACGCACGTAGTTGCGGGCGTGGTTGGTCGGCTCGCCCGTCTTCTCGTCGCCGCGCAGCCGGTGGTACGTGGCGACCTCGATCAAGTCCGGGAAGTACTCGACGAGTTCACCCGACAGGGGGGTGCTGCCCTGGTCCAGCAGCTCGGTCGTCATGCCCGACTGCTGGGCCACGATCGCGTCCACCGAGCCCAGCAGACGGACCGGCGAGCCCCGCCGGGCGCTCGGCTCGATGAACGTGCCGCGCCGGCGGTGCCGGGTGATCAGCCCCTCGCCCTCCAGCTCCTTCAGAGCCTGCCGCATGGTCAGCACGCTCACGCCGTAGTGCCCGGCCAGCTGCTCCTCGGTCGGCAGCCGCAGGGGGTCCTGGGGCGACCGGCCGAGTATCGAGGCACGCAGGGACTGCGACACCTGATACCAGAGCGGCAGTTTGCGGTTCAGGACGATCGAGTCCGGAGCGAATGAGGTCACGACGCTATCCGTACCCGGCGCGACACGTTCAGTGCAACGGGCCGAAGTGGCGCTGGAGCCCGGACCACACCTCGTCGTACCCCCGTTGCAGGTGCTCCGCGCGGGCCGCCTGCGCGGTCATGAGGATCGGCCAGCGCGTCTCGAACATGAAGGCGAGGCCGTCGTCGACCCGCTGCGGCCGCAGCTCCGCCGCGCTCGCCCGGTCGAAGGTCTCCCGGTCCGGTCCGTGCGCCGACATCATGGAGTGCAGCGAGCCGCCACCGGGCACGAAGCCCCCTTTTCCGGCAGCCTTCGCGTCGTACGCGCCCTCGATCAGACCCATGTACTCGCTCATCACGTTCCGGTGGAAGTACGGCGGCCGGAAGGTGTCCTCGCCGACCAGCCAGCGCGGCGCGAACACGACGAAGTCCACCCCGGCCAGACCGGGGGTGTCGCTCGGTGACGTCAGTACCGTGAAGATCGACGGGTCCGGGTGGTCGTACGAGATGCTCCCGATGACGTTGAAACGCCGCAGGTCGTAGACGTACGGCGTGTAGTTGCCGTGCCAGGCGACCACGTCGAGGGGAGAGTGGCCGTAGGTGGCCGTCCAGAGGTTGCCGCAGTACTTGTTCACCACCTCCACCGGGCCCTCGACGTCCTCGTACGCGGCCACCGGCGCCCGGAAGTCGCGGGCGTTCGCCAGGCCGTTGGCGCCGATCGGGCCGAGGTCGGGGAGGCGGAAGGGGGCGCCGTAGTTCTCGCAGACGTAGCCGCGGGCGGAGCCGTCGAGGAGATCGACGCGGAAACGGACGCCCCGGGGGATCAGGGCGATCTCGCCGGGCTCGGCGTGGAGCAGGCCGAACTCGGTGCGCAGCAGCAGGCCGCCGCGCTCCGGGACGATCAGGAGTTCGCCGTCCGCGTCGCTGAAGACCCGCTCCATCGGCCTATCGGCGTGATACAGGTGCACGGCCATGCCCGAGCGCTGGGCCGCGTCGCCGTTGCCGCCGAGCGTCCACAGGCCGGCGAGGAAGTCGGTGCCGGCCGGGGGCTCGGGGAGAGGATTCCAGCGCAGGCGGTTGGGGTCGGGCACCGTCTCCGTGAAGGGAGCCGTGCGCAGGGCGCCGTTGCCGGTGCGCGTGAAAGCCGGGTGGGCGGCCGAGGGGCGGATCCGGTAGAGCCAGGAGCGGCGGTTGTGGGACCTCGGCTCGGTGAACGCGGTGCCGCTGAGCTGCTCCGCGTAGAGCCCGAGCGGGGCGCGCTGCGGGGAGTTGCGGCCGTGCGGCAGCGCGCCCGGGACCGCCTCCGTGGCGTGCTCGTTGCCGAAACCGGAGAGGTACTCCAGCCCCTCGGCCGTCTTCCTCGCGTCCCCGCTCATGCCCGCTCCCTCACCGCTCTCGATTCCTATGCTTCACCGTAGGATTCGGTCGAGGCGGACGCAAGGGGACGAGGCGGCAACCGGACGCCGGTGGATGTCGACAGATCGGGTGCATCGGGCCGAGGGGGAGAACCGGATCGACGGGGGATCCGTCCTGTCCGTGCGGTGCTCTAGTCTCCCGGCAGGCTGTGGACGTGCGGATGTCCGCAGCCGGTGGTGCCCCACGGCCGAGCGGGAGCGGCGGCGCCGACCGTACGGATTCGGAAGGGCTCAGCGGGCCCGGCGTCCCCGACCACCACACCCACCCCATCGGCGGAAAGGCATCTTGGCTTCCTCCCCCTCGTGAACGAGGCGGATTCCTACGGCTCGCGCCGTGGGGTTTTCTGCTTCGTCGCCGACTGCCCGCCCGGAGAACTCCGTTGAGGTCTTACGCCAGCTCCACAGACTGTCACCGCCAGCCCGGCGGCCAGAAGGTTCTTCGCCGCGTTCACGTCCCGATCATGGGTCGTGCCACAGCTGTCGCACGCCCACATACGGACGCCTCTCACAAATTAGCATCGATGTGTGTGAAACCTAGGCCTCCAGGTCAGAGTGCCGGGATCCACCTTGGCGGATCCCGGCTCCTTGCCCTGCTCCGCAGGGACTTCGTTCCCTCCGCCCCCCGGTTGAAGCCGAGGGGATCCACGAAAGGACTCCGATGAAGCCCGTGTCCCAGGCGGCCTCCCTGCGTCGCGCACCCGTGCAGCGGCGCAGTGCCGAACGGCTGACCAGGATTCTCGACGCCTGCGCCGACCTCCTCGACGAGGTGGGCTACGACGCGCTGAGTACCCGCGCCGTGGCGTTGCGCGCGGGTGTGCCCATCGGCTCCGTCTACCGCTTCTTCGGCAACAAGCGCGCGATGGCCGACGCGCTCGCCGACCGCAACCTCGACCGTTTCACCGACCGGGTCACCCGCCGCCTCCAGGCGATGGGCGGCCGGGACTGGCGCACCGCGATGGACGCTGTCCTCGACGAGTACCTCGACATGAAGCGCAACGCCCCCGGCTTCGCTCTCATCGACTTCGGCAACCAGATCCCCGTCGGCGGCCTCCGGCAGGAACCCAACCACCGTGTCGCCGACCGGCTGTCCGAACTGCTCTCCGCGTTCATCGACCGAACCCCCGACGAGGACCTCCGCCGCACCTTCCTCATCGCCGTCGAGACCGCCGACACCCTCGTCCACCTGGCCTTCCGGGTCTCCCCGGAGGGTGACTCGCGGATCATCCAGGAGATGCGGGAACTGCTTCGGGCGTATCTGGCGCGCGTGCTGGACCGATTCCCTCCGTGAACAGCCCCAGCCCACCGCCCCGTTGCTAAGGTGATCGCACTCGGAGCGAGCGCGGGGGGACGTATGGCTCGGGTGGTGTGCATCCACGGGATAGGCCAGCAGCACGCCGGAGAGCACGGTCTGCACTCCTCCTGGCATCCCGCCCTCAGCGACGGACTGCTCAGGGCCGAAGCGGCCGCCCTGGCCGCGGACGACATGACCTGCGTCTTCTACGGCGACCTGTTCCGCCCGCGGGGCCGCACCCTCGCCGTGCAGGACCCGCCCCTCGACGCCTCCGATGTGGCCGAAGGCCTGGAGGCCGAACTGCTCCTGGCGTGGTGGGAGGAAGCCGCTCGCACCGACCCCGCCGTGCTGCCGCCCGACGCCCGTACCCTCGCCCGCACCTCGCGTACGGCGCAGCGCGCCCTCAACGCCCTCAGCCGTTCCCGGTTCTTCGCCGGAGTGGCACTGCGCGGCCTGGTCCTCGACCTCAAGCAGGTGCGCGCCTATCTGACCGACCCGGCGGTGCGCGACGAGGTGCAGCACAGGGTCGCCGCAGCGGTCGCCGACGACACCCGCGTCGTCGTCGGTCACTCTCTCGGCAGCGTCGTCGCGTACGAGGCGCTGTGCGCACACCCCGAGTGGCCGGTCCGCGCGTTGCTCACACTCGGCTCGCCTCTCGGCATCCGCAACCTCGTCTTCGACCGACTGCGGGCGGGCGAGGGCGGCAAACCGGGCGACTGGCCGGGCGCCGTCGAGCAGTGGACGAACATCGCCGACGAAGGGGACGTGGTCGCCCTGGTCAAGGACCTGCGGCCGTTGTTCGGCGAGCGGGTGCGCGGGCACCTCGTGCACAACGGCTCCAAGGCCCACGACGTGACGCGCTACCTCAACACTGCCGAGGCGGGCCGGGCGGTGAGTGAGGGATGCGGTGGTGGCTGAAGAACCCGCGGCACCCGAACCCCCACGCCGTTTCCTGCTCTCGACCGCGGTCCCGGACGTCCGCGCCCACCCGGAGGACCAGCGAGCCGAACTCGCCGACGACGTCGAACGGATCGACCGGCTCTTCATCGGCGAACTCGGCTACCGCAGGGGTGCCGACCTGGGCCTGAACCCCACCCGCGAGCAACTGACCAAGGCACTGCGGGCGTTCGCCACCGCGCCCGAACGCGCTCCCGACGACTATGTCGTGCTCTATCTCGCCTGCCACGGTCGCGTCGCTGAACGCAGCGGCCGCCACTATCTGATGCTCGCGGACAGCGAGCACGACGACCTGCGCGGCACCGCGCTGCCCAGCGAGGACCTGCTGGCACAGCTGTGGGAGGACACCCCCGTCGAGCGGCTCCTCGTCATCCTCGACACCTGTTTCTCGGAGGAGGGCACCACCTCCGCGATGCGTTCCGGCCTCGAAGCGCGCCGCTTCCAGGAGCCCGTCACGGAGCACGGCAGCACCGGCCTCGTACTCGTCGCGTCGTCACGGCGCAAGGAGGAGACGGAGACCGGTGCTCTCTCGGCCGCCTTCGACCGGGCAGTGCGCCGGCAGGCCACGGCGGGACACGCGCCCGCCCACATCAGCCTCGAACGCGTCATGGCCGCCATCAGCAGCGACCGCGAGGCCCTGCTCAGGCAACGACTGGTGTGGTCCCTCGCCAACGCCACCGCGGACATCCCGCACTTCCTGCCCAATCCCCGGTACGTCGCTGACGCCGCAGGGCGCAGGATCGACGAGATCGACGAGGTCGTCGCGCTCCGTGCCGGGCAGAGGACCGCCCGCGAGGAGGAGCTGCGTGCCTTCTTCATACCGAGGGCCCGCGGCACCGACGTGGCGACCGACGACGTCTGGAACTTCACCGGGCGCCACGCGGCCCTCACCGAGATCACCGCATGGCTCGCCGCGGACCGTGCCGCCGAGCGGCTGTGTGTCGTCACCGGCGACCCCGGCTCCGGGAAGTCGTCGCTGCTCGGCATGGTCGCCGTCCTCAGCGACCCGCAGCGCAACCCGGCCGTGCCCAAGGACAACCTGCCGCCGAGCCGGCCGGAGCCGGGTGCCGTCGACGTGGCCGTGAACGCCAGCCACAAGACGACCCGCCAGCTTCTCGACGCTCTCGCCGCGGCCGCCGGGTGCACCGCCGACTCGCTCGGCGCGCTCACCGCCCACCTGCAGACCCGTACCGCCCCTCTGGTCGTCCTCGTCGACTCGCTCGACGAGGCGCTCGCCCCCACGGAGGCCGTCGAGGAACTCATCGTCCCGCTCACGGATCCGGCGCGCCGCCTCCCCCTGCGGTTCCTGGTCGGTGCTCGGCCGCACATCGAGCAACGGCTGCCCGCGACCGCCCGGCGCATCAATCTCGACGACGAGCGGTACGCCGACCCCGCCGCCGTCCGCGCCTACACCCGCAAGCTGCTGACCGCCAAGGGCTCCGCCCTGGAGAGCGCCGCTCCCGGTCTCGTGGACGCCGTCGCGCAGGCCGTGGCCGAGGCGGCGGACCGCTCCTTCCTCGTCGCCCTGATCACCGCGCGCACCATCACCCGCGAACCCGAGGTGCCCGATCCCTACGACCGGTCCTGGCGCGACGCGCTTCCCCGGCTGCCGGGCGAGGCCATGGAACGCGACCTCGCCCAGCGCCTCGGCCCGCTCGCCGACAAGGCCCGCGACCTGCTGCTGCCGCTCGCCTACGCGCAGGGCGCCGGTCTGCCCTGGGCGGGCGTGTGGCCCCGGCTCGCCTCCGCGCTGGCCGCCGCCGACTACACCGACGAGGACGTGGTGTGGCTGCGCACGGCCGCCGGGTCGTACCTCGTCGAGAGCACGGAGGACGACGGCTCGGTCTACCGTGTCTACCATCGCGCGCTCATCGAGCACCTGCGTGAGTCGCACGACGCCGAGCGCGTGCAGCGCACGGTGACCCGGATACTGCGCGATGTCGAACTCACCTATGTGCGCCGGTATCTGGCGCTGCACGCGGCGGAAGGGGGTGTGCTCGACCCGCTGCTGCGCGAGGCCCGGTTCGTGCTGACAGCGGACCCGGGCCAACTGCTCGCGGCCCTGCCGAGGGTACGCACCGCCGAGGGGCGGCGCGCCGCTCAGGCCGTCCGTGACATGGAGGCGCTGCTGCGGGAGCGCGGCGGGCGCGCCGGCGCCGACCCCGAGGCACGTGCCCGGCTGCGCCTCGCCGCCGTCTGCCGCAAGGCCGAGGAGCTCGCCCGCTCCTGTGACGAGGGCGAGGACGGTCTGCCCTGGCGGGCCCGTTGGGCGGCGTGGAACCCCCACGAGGGACCGCGCTGGTACGAGGGCATGACGTGCCGCAGCGACACCGGCGTCGTGGTACCAGGGGTGGACGGAGCCGGCGCCCAGTATGTGGAAGTGGTCGTCGGCCGTGACCGGCAGACGAGTTGGGACCTGGACACGGGGGAGCAGGTCCACACCCGCGACGTGGCGGACGGGCTCCACGCCCACACATGGACGGCGCCCGCCGCACTCCCGGGCACGGCTGCCGTGTTGTCGCACGAGCGCAGGGCAGAACTGCGGGGGCGGCACTGGGTGTACACGGAGTGGAGGCTGCTGCATGTGTGGCGGGGCGGGAGTGTGCGTACATGGGAGCTGCCACCGGCTGAGGACTTCGACCCCGCGCAAGAGCCGCTGAGGCCCGCCAGACAGATCCAGCTCACCTCATCCGGCCCGGATGACAGGACGGCGCAGGTGGCGCAGGTGGCGCTCCGCTTCGACCAGGGCACTGTGCTGATCTACCGCCTGCAGGACGATGCCGCCCAACTCGTGAGCATCTCCGGACCGAACGCTCGGGTCGGTGAAATGCCCCGGATCACGGCCTGCCTGGCGCCTCGCGGGCCGGCCCGGGACACCCTGTTGTTCGGCTACGAGGACGGCACCGTGGCGGCCAGGGGTGACGTGGTGAGAGAGGCGGCAGTCACCACTCGCCACTCCGGCGCCGTCACCGCCCTGGAATCGATCCACGACCATCCCCAGGGTGCCCTTGTCGTGACCGCGGGCGAGGACGGCACCGTCCGCCTCTCCTCCCTCACCACCGGCGATCCCGTGCGTACCCTGCTGTCCGGCCTCGGCAAGGTCGCCTCGCTCGGCGTCGGCCGGTCCGGGCGGCAGCGGATCGTCGCCGTCGCCACCGCGGGCGGACTGCTGCACCGCGTCGACGCCGACAGCGGGCGCCCGCTCGGCCTGCCGCTGCGGATCGACGCCGGCGACGGCACGCGGCTCGCCGTGTTCACGCTCGGGCTCACCCCCTGTGTCTCGGTCCAGGGAGACGCCCACGGACTCCAGGTGTACGACCTGGTGACCGGCGACCGGATCGGCGGTAGGCGGCAGCGCCACGAGACGGGCGCCGTGCACACCGTGGACGGCACGGTGTGCGTCGGTGGCTCCGACGGCGTACTGCGCCTGTGGCCGACCCCGCACGCCGCCGAATCCATGCTGCTCAACGCACACGACGGGGCCGTACTGGCGCTCGGTGAGATCCACGGCGCCGGCGGCTCCCACGCCCTGGCCAGCGTCGGCGAGGACCATGAGATCCGTTGCTGGGACCCGGCGGTACCGCGTGAACTGTGGCGCAGACGCATCCTGGAACCGCCGCCCCCCTGGGAAGTGCCGCTGATCGCCTGCGCGGCCGTGGGCCACTTGGCGGACGGCGGCGACGTGGTGGTCACCGGCGAACACGGCGGACGAGTGCGCGTGCTGGTGCTGCGCGCCGGACTGCCGCTGGCGGAGCAGGAGTTCATGCTGCCGGACGAGCAGCGGGTGACCGCTCTGGACATCGGGCGGGTGCGCGCCCGGGACGTCGTGGTCGTCGGCACGGACACCGGGCGGCTGGTGTGCTGGGACATCGGCGGGGCCCGCACGTACGGGGTGAGCCTGCCCGGCGACGCGGGCGTCACGGCACTCGCCCTCGCCCCCGACGGCTCCGGACGTCTGGCCGTGGGCGACGAGTCCGGTGCCGTACGGGAGTGGGCGCTGCCCGGTTTCCGGCCGCTCGGGCCGCCCCGCCCCGTGCACCGGCGAGGTGTGACGGCACTGGCCCACGCGCCGGGGCCGGACGGGAGGCGGCTGGTCAGCAGTGGTCTCGACGGCAGGATCGGTTCGATGCCCGACGGCTGGACGCGCCGGATGCCCCGCGTGGTCACCGCGCTGACCGCGGACGACGCGGGCGTGCTGTGCGGTGACACCCAGGGGCGTGTGTGGCGGCTGACCGCCACATCGGACGGCTGGCGCACCGAAGAGGCGCTCGACGCGCCGCGGCCGGTGTCCACGGTGACCGCGCTCGGCGGTGAGCGGGGTGCCTTGGTCGTCGTGGGCAGCCCTGACGGGACCGTCCAGTTGCGGCACGGCGCCGACGGGGCTCTGCGGCAGCGGCTCCGCCCGCTGTGCGAGAGCGGGGTGCGGAACCTGGCGACCGCTCCCGGCGACGGTGCGGGCTCGCGGCTGTTCGCACGCAGCGAGTGGGGGCTGCTGGAGCGGTGGGACGTCGCGGGGGACGGTAGCGTCCACACGCCGGTCGGGACTCCGGTGTACGGGGCGATCGGCGAAAGGCCCCTGGACATCCGCCCGCGTGACGTGGAGGGCGGGCCGATACCGGACGCGGTGTACGGAAGGTGGCTGATCAGACGCGCGGGCGGGCGGCTCGACGGAGAGGCGTGGGCCTTCGACAAGTACCCGACGGGGCAGGACCGGGCGGTGCGCTACAGGAGACTGTGCTCGGAAGAAGGCTGGACGCTGCCTGAGGTGGGGCTCGTCGACGTCTTCGCCCCGAAGGCGCCGGAGGAACCGGACATGTTCCTGGTGGTCAGTGAGAGCAGGGCCGTGCTGTACTCCGCCGGCAGGCTTCAATGGCTCCTCACCCCCGAGAACAGGCGCGCCGCAAGGGTACGGCCGCCGGGGGAGGGTACGAGACCCCGACCGGATCAGGTCCACGACGTCGCCATCCCTCGCATCACCCACGCCGCCCACCTCCCCGGTGCCGCCACCTACGCCGTGGCCGGCGGCGACCGCCTCGCGGTCCTCGGCATCCGCGACGGCGAGGTCCACCATCGTCTCCAACTCCCCTCCCTGTGTACGGCGCTGGCCGTCGGCCCGGGCGGTGAGCTGGCCGTCGGCACCCGCAACGGCGTCATCCTCTTCGACTGACGGCGGCGAACGCCGATGCAGAACCCTCCCCCTCGTCCGTACCGGTCGGTATGCTCGACCTGCCCGTACGCCCACGCCTCCGGAGGCGACATGCCCAGCACCGCCCTGCGTATCTGCCCCCTCTGCGAGGCGACCTGCGGGCTCGTCCTCACCATCGAAGGCACCCGGGTGACCAAGGCGCGCGGCGACCGGGACGATGTGTTCAGCAAGGGGTTCATCTGCCCGAAGGGCGCCTCGTTCGGTGCCGCCGACGGCGACCCCGACCGGCTGCGCACCCCGCTGGTGCGCAGGGACGGCGAACTGCGGGAGGCCACCTGGCAGGAGGCGTTCGACGCCGTCGCGGCCGGGCTCCGGCCCGTCGTCGAGGCCCACGGGCCGAACGCCGTCGGCGTCGTCCTCGGCAACCCGAACGTCCATACGATGGCCGGCGCCCTCTACCCGCCCGCCCTCCTCGCGGGCCTCGGCACCCGCAGCCTGTTCAGCGCCTCCACCGTCGACCAGATGCCCAAGCACGTCTCCAGCGGACTGCTCTACGGCGACGCCAACGCCATCCCCGTGCCCGACCTCGACCGCACCGACCACCTGCTGCTCCTCGGTGCCAACCCCCTGGAGTCCAACGGCAGTCTGTGCACCGCCCCCGACTTCCCCGGCAAGCTCAAGGCCCTCAGGGCGCGCGGCGGCACCCTCACCGTCGTCGACCCGCGCACGACCCGTACGGCCAAGCTCGCCGACCGGCACGTGGCGATCCGCCCCGGCGCGGACGCACTGCTGCTCGCGGCGATGGCGCAGGTCCTCTTCGAGGAGAACCTCGTCGACCTCGGCGACCTCGCCCCGCTGGTGCTGGGGACCGATGAACTGGCCGCCGCCGTAGGGGAGTTCACGCCCGAAGCCGTCGCGGAAGCCTGTGACGTCGACGCCGGGACCATCCGCGCGCTCGCCCGCGAGCTGGCCGCCGCCCCCACCGCCGCCGTGTACGGCCGCATCGGCAGCTGCACCGTCCCGCACGGCACCCTCGCCAGCTGGCTCGTCGACGTGCTCAACATCCTCACCGGCAACCTCGACCGGCCCGGCGGCGCCCTCTTCCCGCAGTCCGCGACCGACCGGACTCCCCGGCCCGCGGGCCCCGGCCACGGCTTCGCGCTCGGCCGCTGGCACAGCCGGGTCAGCGGCCACCCGGAGGCCAAGGGCGAACTGCCGCTGTCCGCGCTCGCCGAGGAGATCGACACCGCCACCCCCGAGGGCAGCCCTGTCCGCGCGCTCATCACGATCGCCGCCAACCCCGTGCTCTCCGCCCCCGACGGCGACCGCCTGGACAAGGCGCTCGACTCCCTGGACTTCATGGTCAGCGTCGACCCCTATCTGGGCGAGACCGCCCGCCACGCCGACGTCGTCCTGCCCCCGCCGCCGCCCTCCCAGGCCCCGCACTACGACTTCGCCTTCAACTCCTTCGCCGTGCACAACCAGGTCCGCTACAACCCCGCCGCCGTCCCCCTGGAGGACGGGCGCATGGCAGAGACGGAGATCCTCGCGCGCCTCGTCCTCGCCGCCACCGGCATGCACGGCGCCGACCCTGCCGCCGTCGACGACCTGGTCATCGGCCAGACCCTGGGCAAGGCCGTCAAGGAGGCCCACTCACCCGTCCACGGCCGCGACCCGAAGGAACTCGCCGGTCTGCTCACGGGCGACACCGGCCCCGAGCGCCGCCTCGACATGATGCTGCGCCTCGGCCCGTACGGAGAGGGTTTCGGCGCCGCCCCGGACGGGCTCACCCTCGCGAAGCTCCTCGCCCACCCGCACGGCATCGACCTCGGCCCGCTGAAGCCGCGTCTGCCGCAGCCGCTGAAGACGGTGAGCGGCAGGATCGAACTGCTGCCGCGGCCGATCGCCGACGACCTGCCGAGGCTCCGCGCCGCCCTGCGGGAGCGCCCGGCCGGCCTCGTCCTCATCGGCCGGCGTCATCTGCGGTCCAACAACAGCTGGCTGCACAACATCCCCGCCCTCACCGGCGGCACCAACCGCTGCACGCTGCACCTCCACCCCGAGGACGCCGACCGGCTCGGGGTCGCGGACGGAGACGCCGTGCGGATCAAGGGCGCCGGGGGAGAGGTCACCGCTCCCGTGGAGGTCACCGACGTCGTACGGCGCGGTGTCGTCAGCCTTCCGCACGGCTGGGGCCACGACCGTCCGGGCACCCGGATGCGGCACGCCGCGATCGACCCCGGCGTGAACGTGAACCAGCTTCTCGACGGCTCTCTCCTGGACCCGCTGTCGGGCAACGCGGTCCTCAACGGCATCCCCGTGGAGCTGTCCCGAGCAGGTGCAACGCTGTGACCAGGAGTTCTGCTCTTATTGCTCGCATGTCAACTCCTTGTTAAGACTTGTGGACCCGCCCTAACGTCGTCGCACCGCCGGTGCCCTGGTGGGAGTTCAAGGGCGAACGTTAGGTATCCACATGTTGACCATCCTCGGCTTCGCCATGATCGCGACCTTCCTGGTCCTGATCATGATGAAGAAGATGTCGCCGATCGCGGCGCTCGTACTGATCCCCGCGCTCTTCTGTGTGTTCGTCGGAAAGGGAGCCCATCTCGGCGACTACGTCATCGAGGGGGTGGGCAACCTCGCGCCCACCGCCGCGATGCTGATGTTCGCCATCGTCTACTTCGGCCTGATGATCGACGTCGGTCTCTTCGACCCGATCGTCCGAGGCATCCTGAAGTTCTGCAAGGCCGACCCGCTGCGCATCGTCGTCGGCACGGCCCTGCTCGCCGCGATCGTCTCCCTGGACGGTGACGGCTCGACGACCTTCATGATCACCGTCTCGGCGATGTACCCGCTGTACAAGCGGCTGAAGATGAGCCTGGTCGTGATGACGGGTGTCGCCGCCACCGCCAACGGCGTGATGAACACGCTGCCCTGGGGCGGCCCGACCGCCCGCGCCGCCACCGCGCTCAAGCTCGACGCCGCGGACATCTTCGTCCCGATGATCCCCGCGCTCCTCGTCGGCCTGCTCTTCGTCTTCATCCTGGCCTACTTCCTCGGCCTGCGGGAGCGCAAGCGCCTCGGTGTGCTGAGCCTCGACGAGGTGCTGGAGCAGGAGAAGATCGTCAAGGACGGCGCCGAGGACGGGGAGACCACCGGCTCCGAGGAGACCGTCCTCGTCGGCGCGGGCGCCGCGTCCGCCGCCGGGTCCCACTCCGGCGACGACAAGGTCCGTACGACGAAGACCACCGGCGGCGCGGGCTCCGGCACCGATGCCGAGGACGACTCCGAGGACGACGTCCGCCTCCAGGGCCTGGACCCCAACCGCCCGACGCTGCGCCCCAAGCTGTACTGGTTCAACGCGCTGCTCACGGTCACGCTGCTCACCGCCATGATCATGGAGTGGCTGCCGATCCCGGTCCTCTTCCTGCTCGGCGCCGCGCTCGCCCTGACGGTCAACTTCCCCCACATCCCCGACCAGAAGGACCGGCTGGCCGCCCACGCCGACAACGTCCTCAACGTCTCCGGCATGGTCTTCGCCGCCGCCGTCTTCACCGGCGTCCTCCAGGGCACCGGCATGGTCGACTCGATGGCCAAGTGGATCGTCGACGGCATCCCGGGCGGCATGGGTCCGCACATGGCCCTCGTCACCGGCTTCCTGAGCCTGCCGCTCACCTACTTCATGTCCAACGACGGCTTCTACTTCGGCGTCCTCCCGGTCCTCGCCGAGGCCGGCGCCGCCCACGGTGTCTCGCCGCTGGAGATCGCCCGCGCCTCCCTGGTCGGCCAGCCGCTGCACATGTCCAGCCCGCTGGTGCCGGCCGTGTACGTGCTCGTCGGCATGGCGAAGGTCGAGTTCGGCGACCACACGAAGTTCGTGGTGAAGTGGGCGGCGGCGACCTCGCTCATCATCCTCGGCGCCGGTGTGCTGTTCGGCATCATCTGAACCCCGGAGTCCGACTCCCCGCAGCCCGACTCCCCCGCGCCGGTGCGAAGTTCGCCCGCACCGGCGTGAACGTCCCCCAGGAGGACCCGCATCGTGAGGCCCGGTAGGAACCGCGGCTGGCTGCTCCGCCTCGTCATCGCCTTCGGCTTCGCGCAGGGGGCGGTGTCGATGGCCCGGCCCGCCGTGTCCTACCGGGCCCTCGCGCTGGGCGCCGACGAGCGCGCCATCGGTGTGATCGCGGGGATCTACGCCCTGCTCCCGCTGTTCGCCGCCGTCCCGCTCGGCCGCCGGACCGACCACGGCCGGTGCGCGCCCCTGCTGCCGGTCGGCGTCGTCCTCATATCCGGCGGCTGTGTCCTGAGCGGTCTGGCCGACTCGCTGGTGGCGATGGCCGTATGGAGCGGTGTGATGGGCCTCGGCCACCTCTCCTTCGTGATCGGCGCCCAGTCGCTGGTGGCCCGCCAGTCCGCGCCGCACGAACACGACCGCAACTTCGGTCACTTCACCATCGGCGCATCCCTCGGCCAGCTGGTCGGCCCGATCGCCGCGGGCGCCCTGATCGGCGGTTCGGACATGGCCCGCACGAGCGCCCTGGCCCTGGTGGTCGCGGGCGCCGGGGCCGCGGTCGCGTTCACCTCGCTGTGGCGGATAGAGCGCCCCTTCGAGCCCAAGTCCCGTACCGGGCAGGGTGATCGGGTGCCCGTGCACCGGATCCTGCGCACCCGGGGCGTGCCGGGCGGCATCTTCATCAGCCTCGCCGTGCTGTCGGCGACCGACATCCTCACCGCGTATCTGCCGGTGGTCGGTGAACACCGGGGCATCGCGCCCTCGGTGATCGGTGTCCTGCTGAGTCTGCGGGCGGCGGCGACCATCGCGTGCCGTCTGGTGATGACGCCGATGCTGCGACTGCTGGGCCGGACCGCGCTGCTCACCGTCACCTGTGTGCTCGGGGCCGTGCTGTGCGCCGGGGTCGCGGTGCCGGTGCCGGTGTGGGGGCTGGCCCTGATCCTTGCCGCCCTCGGGTTCTGTCTCGGGGTCGGACAGCCGCTGTCCATGACGACGGTGGTGCAGGCGGCGCCGGACGAGGCGCGGTCCACCGCCCTCGCGCTGCGGCTGACGGGGAACCGGCTGGGGCAGGCCGGGGCACCCGCGGCCGCCGGTCTGATCGCCGGTGTCGCGGGTGTGGCCGCGCCGTTCGTGATGCTCGGCGCGCTGCTGCTGGTGTCGGCGGGCATCGCGCTGCGCTCACCGGCGCAGCCGGGGCGGGGGAGCGGCGGGCCGGAGGCCGCGTAGGGCGGGGACGGGTAGGGGGAGGGCCTTTCCGGCTGGGCGTCCGCCTGGGCCGGAAGGGGGATATCTGACGGGGTGTCGGGCGCGGCTCCCCCCGCGCCCGGTGTGGTGTGACAGAGAGTCAGGCGAAAGAGCGATTTGTGTGAAAATCGTCTGACTCGGAGGTTCTGCATGTCCACCTCGTCCCGCCCGCGCCCCGCCGGAGTGCGCGCGAGTGCCGCCACCGTCCTCGCGGCACTCACCGTCACGGGAGCCAGCCTGATCACGGCACCGGCCGCCGTCGCCGCCCCGGGCGACCCCGACGTCGTGATCCACAAGGTGGGCTTCCCGTTCGACAACCAGCGCAACCAGCCCCTGGTCTGCGACTTCTACCTCTCCGCCTTCAACTTCCCCGAGAACCCCAGGCCGACGCAGCGCATCAGCTGGACCGTCGACCGACAGCCCCCCGCACAGCGCACCGACCCCGTCGCCACGGGGCAGATCGCCCTCGCGGCCGACGGCACCGGACACAGCACGCCCGTGGCGCCCGAGAACGCGGCGCGGGTCCCCAACGGGAACTATGTGCTGACCTGGAGAACCATGACCGGGCCGCTGGAGGAAGGGCGCAGGGACATCAACGTCGACTGCCCGCTCACCGGGCCCGGAGCCGGCAGGCCCGGAGGCGCCGGGCCCGACCGTGTCGTGGAGGCAGGCGCCGGGCCCGACCGTGCTGTGGAGGCAGGCGCCGTACCCGAGGGTGCCGTCCCGGCCGGTGCCGGCGGTCTCGCCATGACCCAGGACTTCGCGCCCGTCGCGGGCGCGGCCGCCGTGGGCCTCGTCGCGGTCGGCGGGGTGGCCTACCTGCGGCTGCGCCGTCGCCGCGCCGATGGCGCCGCGTAGACGCCGGCCGAGGCCCTGGTACCGGACGCGCGCCTACCGCCTGACGCGGACGGTCGTGATGACCGTCGCGCTGGTGGTGGGCGGCGTCCACCTGGCGGAGCACCGGGAGCGGACCGCGGCCGCCGACGCCCCCTCCGTCTGGGCCGGCTCCGGGGCACGCGGTGCGGGGGCGCCCGGCGCGCAGGCCTCCCAGCACTTCACGCCCCCGCCCCCCGACGAGCCCGTACGCACCCCGCCCCCGACCGAGGCGTCCGGCCAGGGGGCGCCGGCCGGGCGTACGACCCCGGCCGGGCCGGTGAGCCCGACTCCCACCGAGCCCCCGCGGCCCGCCCAGGCCACCGCCCCTGCCTCCGCCCCTGCCTCCGCCCCCGCCGGGCCGAAGCGGCCCGCCCGGCCCCGTACGCTGCCGCCGTCCCCGGCGAAGACCGTCACCATCCGCTACCTCGGCATCGAGGCACCGGTGACCGCGCTCCGCCTCGACAGCGGGCGGCGGCTTCCCGCACCGCCGGACGACAAGCCCGAGCTGGTCGGCTGGTACGCGGAGGGTCCCGCGCCCGGCGGGCCCGGTACAGCGGTCGTCGTCGGCCACCGGGACACCAGGACCGGCCCCGCCGTGTTCGCCGCGCTGGACGTGATCAAGCCCGGCCGGATCGTGGAGGTCGTGCGGGCCGACGGCCGCACCGCCGTCTACACGGTGGACGCCGTGCGGACGTACGAGAAGAGCCGTTTCCCCAACAAGAAGGTGTACGGGCACCGCGGCCGCCCCGAACTGCGCCTGATCACCTGCGGCGGGACGTACGACCGGCGCAAGGGCTACGCGAGCAACGTCGTCGTCTTCGCCCATCTCACCGCGACCCGGGAACCCGCGCGCAAGCCGTGAATCCGGCGCGCCCGCCGTGAATCCGGAGCGCGCGGTGCGTGCCGTACGCCCCTGGTGAGCCCCGGGGGCGTACAGGCGCACCGGCGGACCGGTACCGGCGCGGCCGACTGATCCGGAGCGAGTGGCTCCACTAGAGCTGATCACATGACCCGACTCCCCACCCTCACCCGTACGCGCGTCGCGCTCGGGGCCGCCGCCTGCCTGCTGACCGCCGGCGCCCCGACGGCGTACGCCACCCTCGCCGAAAGCGCCCCCAGCGGTCCCGTGATCGCCCCGGCGCGCGGGACGCCGTACATCGAGACGCGGCTGCTCTTCGGCACCGAACGCCCGGGCGGCGGTCCGGCCGTCACCGAGGAGCAGTTCACGGCGTTCGTCGACCGCCGGGTCACCCTCGGGTTCCCGGACGGCCTGACCGTGCGGGAGGGACGCGGGCAGTGGCGGGACGCGGGCGGCACGATCGAGAAGGAGCGGTCGTACGAGCTGATGCTGCTGTATCCGGTGTCGGCGGTCACCGCGAACGACCACAAGATCGAGAAGATCCGCGGCGACTACCGGAAGGAGTTCGCCCAGGAGGCGGTGGCCCGGGTGGACGACCGGACCCGGGTGGACTTCTGAGCCGGAACCCGGGGGAGCGGGAACGGCGGCGGAGCTGGACACCGGCACGACCAGCGCGTCCGGCACGATCGGGGGTCCGGCATGACCGGGCGTCCGGCACGACCGGGGCCGCCACTCAACCACCCGGGTCCGCCCCCCGGCCGACGAGTCCTGCCTCACTGCTCAAGGCCCTGGTGCCGGAAAACTATCAGGGCTAGTTTTTGAGGCGGACGACCACGCCCGCTCGGGAGGCAGCGCGATGAAGGCACACGACGGTATGTACATCGGTGGTAGCTGGCGGCCCGCCGCCGGGACCGGCACGATCGAGGTCGTGAACCCGGCCGACGAGCAGGTGATCGACCAGGTCCCGGCGGGCACCGCCGAGGACGTCGACGCCGCCGTGCGCGCCGCGCGCGCCGCTCTCCCCGGCTGGGCCGCGACCCCGCCCGCCGAACGGGGCGCGCTCATCGGCGCGCTGCGCGACGCGCTCGCCGCGCGCCGGCAGGAGATCGCCGAGACGGTCACGGCCGAGCTGGGCGCACCGCTGCCGTTCTCCCAGCGGGTGCACGCGGACCTGCCGGTCGCGGTCGCCGGGTCGTACGCCGAGCTGGCCGCGAAGCACCCCTTCGAGGAACGTATCGGCAACTCGACCGTCTACCACGAGCCCATCGGCGTCGTCGGCGCGATCACGCCCTGGAACTACCCGCTCCACCAGATCGTGGCCAAGGTCGCCCCGGCGCTCGCCGCGGGCTGCACGGTCGTGCTGAAGCCGGCCGAGGACACCCCGCTGATCGCCCAGCTCTTCGCCGAGGCCGTCCACGAGGCGGGCGTACCCGCCGGGGTGTTCAACCTGGTCACGGGTCTCGGCCCGGTCGCCGGACAGGCGCTCGCCGAGCACGACGGCGTCGACCTGGTCTCCTTCACCGGCTCCACGGCCGTGGGCCGGCGCATCGCCGCGACCGCCGGGGCCGCCGTCAAGAAGGTGGCGCTGGAACTCGGCGGCAAGTCCGCCAACGTCATCCTTCCGAGCGCGGACCTGGGCAAGGCGGTCGCCACCGGCGTCGCCAACGTCATGTCCAACTCCGGCCAGACGTGCAGCGCCTGGACCCGCATGCTCGTCCACACCTCCCAGTACGACGAGGCCGTCGGGCTGGCCGCCGAAGCCGCCGCGAAGTACGGCGACCGCATCGGCCCGCTCGTCAACGCCAAGCAGCGGGAGCGGGTGCGGGGTTACATCGAGCAGGGCGTGGCCGAGGGCGCCCGCCTGATCGCCGGCGGGGCCGAACCCCCGCGTGAGCAGGGCTACTTCGTCAGCCCCACCGTCCTCGCCGACGTGACCCCGCAGATGACCGTCGCCCAGGAGGAGATCTTCGGCCCGGTCCTGTCGATCCTGCGCTACGAGGACGAGGACGACGCCCTGCGGATCGCCAACGGCACGGTCTACGGGCTGGCCGGTGCCGTCTGGGCCGGTGACGACACCGAAGCCGTGGCCTTCGCCCGCCGCATGGACACCGGCCAGGTCGACATCAACGGCGGCCGCTTCAACCCGCTGGCCCCGTTCGGCGGTTACAAGCAGTCGGGCGTGGGCCGCGAACTCGGTCCCCACGGCCTGGCCGAGTTCCTGCAGACCAAGTCCCTGCAGTTCTGAGCGAACCGTTTCCCAGCGAAGGTAGGAGAGCGTCCTCCATGGCCGTCCGAGCCGCCGTACTGCCCGCCGTCGGTGCCCCGTTGGAGATCACCGGGATCGAACTGCCGGACCCCGGGCCCGGCCGGGTCCGGGTGCGGCTCGCCGCCGCCGGGGTCTGCCACTCCGACCTGTCGCTGTCCGACGGCACCATGCGGGTGCCCGTGCCCGCCGTGCTCGGCCACGAGGGCGCGGGCACGGTCCTCGCGGCCGGCGAGGGGGTCACGCATGTGGCACCCGGCGACGGCGTCGTCCTCAACTGGGCACCGTCCTGCGGGAGTTGTCACGCCTGCTCGCTCGGCGAGGTGTGGCTGTGCGCGAACGCGCTGGTCGGCGCCGGCGACATCCACGCCCGGCGGGTCTCCGACGGCGCCGACCTGCACCCCGGGCTGAACGTGGCCGCCTTCGCGGAGGAGACGGTCGTGGCCGCCGGGTGTGTGCTGCCCGCCCCGGACGGCGTCCCGCTCACCGACGCGGCCCTGCTCGGCTGTGCCGTCCTCACCGGATACGGCGCGGTCCACCACTCGGCCCGGGTCCGGGAGGGCGAGACCGTCGCCGTGTTCGGGGTGGGCGGTGTCGGGCTGGCCGCCCTCCAGGCCGCGCGGATCGCGGGCGCGTCCCGGATCGTCGCCGTGGACGTCTCCCCGGCGAAGGAGGAGCTTGCCCGCGCGGCGGGAGCCACCGACTATGTCGTCGCCTCCGAGAACACCGCCCGCGAGATCCGTGGCCTGACCGGCAAGCAGGGGGTGGACGTCGCCGTGGAGTGCGTCGGCCGCGCGGTCACCATCCGCACGGCCTGGGAGTCGACCCGGCGCGGCGGCCGCACCACCGTCGTCGGCATCGGCGGCAAGGACCAGCAGGTCACCTTCAACGCGCTGGAACTCTTCCACTGGGGCCGCACCCTCTCCGGCTGCGTCTACGGCAACTCCGACCCGGCCCGTGACGTCCCCGTCCTCGCGGACCACATCCGGGCCGGGCGTCTGGACCTGTCCGTCCTCGTGACCGACCGCATCTCCCTCGCCGACATCCCGGCGGCCTTCGACAACATGAGGGCCGGTAAGGGCGGCAGGGCCTTGGTGACGTTCTGATCCGGGTGCCACCGAGCGGGGGCCGGTCGCCCCCACTCACCGGCACCCGGGCCACTCACCGGCACCTGGGCCACCCACCCCACGCGAAGCGATCCGTGCACGACCGTTGACCTCCATACCGTCCGGTCAGTACGTTCCCCGGAACGTCCCCGCACCCACCGGAGTGTGCTCGCATGGACACCGCTCCCGTTTCCTCCCCCGCCACCACCTCCCGCCCCCAGAGCCATCGCAAGGTCGCCACCGCCGCGGCACTCGCCTCGGCCGTGGAGTGGTACGACTACTTCGTCTTCGGCATAGCCGCCGCCCTGGTCCTGGGCGATCTCTACTTCCCGGCCGGCAGCTCCTCCGCGGGAGTCCTCGCCGCGTTCGCCGCCTTCGCCGTCGGCTTCCTCGCCCGCCCCCTCGGCGGCATCGTCGCCGGCCACCTCGGCGACAAACGGGGCCGCAAGCCCATGCTGGTCCTGGCCCTCACGCTGATGGGCCTGTCCACCACCGCCATCGGCCTGCTCCCCACGTACGAGACGATCGGCATCGCCGCTCCGATCCTGCTCGTCCTCCTCCGGGTCGCCCAGGGCGTCGCCGTCGGCGCCCAGTGGGGCGGCGCGATGCTGCTGGCCACCGAGTACGCCCCCGAGGGCAAACGCGGGGTGTACGGCAGTTTCGTGCAACTCGGCGTCCCCATCGGCGTGGTGAGCGCCAACACGATGTTCCTCGTCGTGGGCGCGACCACCGACGACTCGGCGTTCACCGCCTGGGGCTGGCGCGTGCCCTTCCTGGTCGGCCTGTTCGTCCTCGGCCTCGCCTGGTACATCCACCGCCACGTGGAGGAGACTCCCGAATTCCGGGCGGCGGAGCGGAAACTGGCGGAGAAGGAGAAGGGTGAGCAGAGCTCCCCGCTCAGGACGATCCTGCGCGGTCATCTCGGCACGGTCTTCCTGGCCGGCGGCTCCTTCGCCGTGAACACCGCGACGTTCTACATCCTCATCACCGGCGTCCTCGACTACACCACCCGCGAACTCGACATGAAGCGCGGCGCGGTGCTCGCGGTCTCCCTCTGCGTCAGCCTCACCCAGCTGGTGCTGATCCCCGCCGCCGCGGCCCTGTCCGACCGCGTCGGCCGTATCCGGATCTACGCGTTCGGCGCCGCCGGCATCGCCCTGTGGGCCGTCCCGCTGTTCCTGCTCATCGACACCGGCTCCCTGCTGTGGCTGGCCGTCGGCACCTTCGTCGCCAGCTGCTTCCTCAGCATCATGTACGGGCCGCAGGCCGCCCTGTTCGCCGAGCTGTTCACCCCCGAGATGCGCTACACGGGCGCCTCCCTCGGCTACCAGATCGCCGCCGTCCTCGGCGGTGGCCTCGCCCCGTTCCTGATGGTCCTGCTCCTGGAGGCCACCGGCACCTCCATGGCGGTCTCCGCGTACATCATCGGGCTCTCGGTCATCGCCCTGGTGTCGATCAAGATCCTGGCGGGAAGGGCGGGTTCACGACCGGAGGACTGACCTCGCGGGCCCGGTCCGGGCCGCAGGACCGCCCTCGCGGGCCCGGTCCGGGCCGCGGACTAACCACGCGCGCCCGGCCCGGGCCGCGGTTCCGGAACGACCTCCGGGGCCGCGGCACCGGCGCCGGGCACCGCCTCCCGTGTACGCGCCCGGGACCGGGACACCGCCACCCCCGCCAGGCAGAGCGCGCCACCGGCCAGCGTGAGCGGCCCCGGCACCTCACCCAGCGCCAGCCACGACATCAGCACCACCAGCGCGGGCACGGCGTACGTGGTCGCGCCCATCCGGCTCGCGGTCGTACGGGCGAGGGCGTACGCCCAGGTGGTGAAGGCCAGCGCGGTCGGGAACACACCCAGGTACACCATGTTGAGGGTCGCCTGGACAGGCGCGGCGGCGCTCTCCCGCACCAGCTGCCCGGCGAACGGCAGACACACCACGGCTCCCGCGAGGCAACCGAAGGTGGTCACCTGCAGGGGGCTCGCCGCACCCAGCGCGGGCTTCTGGGCGACGACCCCGCCCGCGTAGGCGCCGGCCGCGAGCACACAGAGGACGACACCCAGCACCGAGGCCCCGCCCTCGCCGGACATCGACAGCCCCACGGCGACCGCGCCCGCGAACGACACCGCCATGCCGGCCAGCAGCCGGGGCGGCATCGGGTCACCCAGCAGCCGTGCGCCGAGCAGGGCGATGAGAATGGGCCCGATGTTCACGACCAGCGCCGCCGTACCCGCGTCGACCTGCTGCTCGCCCCAGTTCAGCGCGACCATGTAGAACCCGAACCACAGCACCCCGGACACCGCGATGCCCCGCCACGCGCCCCGGGGCGGCAGTCCCTCGCCGCGCCACAGTCAGATCGCCCCCAGCGCCACCACCCCGGCCAGCAGCCGTCCGAGCGCCAGCGCGCCGGGGGAGTACGCCTCTCCGGCGCTCCGGATCGACACGAACGCCGACGCCCACAGCACGACGGTGACGGTGGCCGCCCCCGCCGCGAGCAGTTCGACCTTGCGGGTGGGTTCGGCGCGGGAGGCGTTCGTCATGGGGCCGAGGCTAGGCGCCGCGACACCGTCCGGGCTCGCGGTTTTCGGACGCGGGCCTCCGCCGGCCTCGGCGTCCGCCGGTGCCTAGAGATCCCGCCGCCCGGCCCGCGCGTACTGCTGCTCCAGCCCGTCCAGCAGCGCCCGCAACCCCACCTCGAACGCCCGCTCGTCGACCTTCTCCTGCTGCTCCGCCAGCAGGTGCGCCTGTCCGAGATGGGGATAGTCGGCCGGGTCGTACGCGCTCTCGTCGTCCACGAAGCCCCCGGCGAAGGACCCGACCGCGGACCCCATGATGAAGTACCGCATCAACGCCCCGATGGACGTGGCCTGCGCCGCGGGCCACCCCGCCTCGACCATGGCCCCGAACACGACGTCGGCGACCTTCAGCCCGGCGGGCCGCCGACCGGGCCCCCGCGCGAGGACCGGCACGATGTTGGGGTGGTCGCGCAGCGCGGCCCGGTACGAGACCGCCCAGTCGTGCAGCGCGGTCCGCCAGGGCCGCCCGTCCTCGAACATCGACAGGTCGACCTGCGCGCTCACCGAGTCGGCGACGGCCTCCAGGATCTGGTCCATGGTGCGGAAGTGGTTGTAGAGCGAGGGCCCGCTCACGCCCAGCTCGGCCGCGAGCCGTCGCGTGGAGACCGCCGCCAGCCCCTCCGTGTCCACCAGCGCCCGCGCCGTCTCCACGATGCGGTCGGTGCTCAGCAGGGGCTTGCGCGGTCTGGCCATGGCGCACATAGTAGGGGCTGCGCCCTTAAAACTAGCAGTGGTAATTAAATGGAGAGCGGACGAGAGGCGGGTCGCGTGAACCTGGAGCTGAGCGAGGAGCAGACCGCCGTACGCCGGCTCGCGCGGGACTTCGTGGAGCGCGAGATCGCCCCGCACGTCATCGCCTGGGACCGTGCCGAGGAGGTCGACCGGGCCATCGTGAAGAAGCTCGGCGAGGTGGGCTTCCTGGGGCTCACCGTCGACGAGGAGTACGGCGGCTCCGGCGGCGACCACCTCGCGTACTGCCTGGTCACCGAGGAGCTGGGCCGGGGCGACTCCTCCGTGCGCGGCATCGTCTCCGTCTCCCTCGGTCTGGTCGCGAAGACCGTCGCGGCCTGGGGCGACGAGGAGCACAAGCGCCGCTGGCTGCCGGGGCTCACGGCGGGGGAGTACGTCGGCTGCTTCGGCCTCACCGAACCCGGTACCGGCTCCGACGCGGGCAACCTCGCCAGCCGTGCGGTCCGCGACGGCGACGACTTCGTCATCAGCGGCACCAAGACGTTCATCACGAACGGCACCTGGGCCGATGTCGTCCTCCTCTTCGCCCGCTCCACCGACGCACCCGGACACAAGGGCGTCTCCGCCTTCCTCGTCCCCACCGACACCCCCGGCCTGACCCGCCGCCCCATCCACGGCAAGCTCGGTCTGCGCGGCCAGGCCACCGCCGAACTGGTCCTGGAGGAGGTCCGCGTTCCCGCCTCCGCCCTGCTCGGCCCGGAGGGCAAGGGCTTCACCGTCGCCATGTCCGCGCTCGCCAAGGGCCGGATGTCGGTCGCCGCCGGCTGCGTCGGCATCGCCCAGGCCGCCCTGGACGCGGCGGTCCGTCACGCCGGCGAGCGCGAACAGTTCGGCAGGACCATCGCCCACCACCAGCTGGTGCAGGAGCTGATCACCGACATCGCGGTCGATGTCGACGCCGCCCGGCTCCTGACCTGGCGCGTCGCCGACCTCGTCGACCGGGGGCAGCCCTTCGCGACCGAGGCCAGCAAGGCCAAGCTCTTCGCCTCCGAGGCCGCCGTCCGCGCCGCGAACAACGCCCTCCAGGTCTTCGGCGGTTACGGCTACATCGACGAGTACCCGGCCGGCAAGCTCCTGCGCGACGCCCGCGTGATGACCCTCTACGAGGGCACCAGCCAGATACAGAAACTGCTCATCGGGCGGGCGCTGACGGGCGTTTCGGCGTTCTGAGCCGTGGGCGGGCGGGCCGGGCGGGCGGACGTGCAGGCGATAGGTGGCCGGGCGGACGAGCCGGCGGGCGGACGAGGGGGGCCGCGGGGCGGCTCGTCCGACCGGTGGGACGAGCCGGACTGAGTATCCGGAGGCCGTCGCCTGAGTATCCCGACGGATGTGGTTCGGGCCACAGCCGGCGAACCATGTCCCCATGAGTGAGACACCGGTCAAGCAGCAGAACACGGCGGCCTTCTACGGCCAGTCCGTCGCGTCCTTCGCCGTCGCCATGGCGGCCACCACCGTCGGTATCTACAACCTCGACGCCGACACCTGGGTCCGCGCCTTCCTCGCCGTCGCGGTCCTCTACCTCGTCACCTCGGCCTTCACCCTGGCCAAGGTGATCCGCGACCGCCAGGAGGCCGGGCGCATCGTCAGCCGGGTCGACCAGGCCAGGCTGGAGAAGCTCCTGGCGGAGCACGACCCCTTCGAAAAGCTCTGACGAGCCCCGTCCCGGTGCGGCACGGCCTCTACGCCACAGCCCTGAGCGGGCCTTCTAAGCGCCCGCTCACCTTTCGGCGGTATGGTGGTGCCCGGCCACAGGAAGGGGCGAACGAGCGATGAGTACGGCGGAGGACACGGCGGGCGGCGAGCCGCAGCCGTGGGGCGAGGTCAACCCGGACGCGGCCCGGCGGCTGCTGGTGGCCGCCGTGGAGGCCTTCGCCGAGCGCGGTTACCACGCGACGACGACCCGGGACATCGCGGGCCGCGCGGGCATGAGCCCCGCCGCGTTGTACATCCACTACAAGACGAAGGAAGAGCTGCTCCACCGGATCAGCCGCATCGGCCACGAGAAGGCCCTCGACGTGCTGCGCACGGCGGCCGAGGGTGACGGCAGCCCGGCCGACCGTCTCGCGGAGGCCGTCCGCTCCTTCGTCCGCTGGCATGCCGGGCAGCACACCGTGGCCCGTGTCGTGCAGTACGAGCTGGACGCCCTCGGCCCCGACGCCCGCGCCGAGATCGTCACCCTGCGCCGCGAGAACGACGCGGCCGTGCGCGGCATCATCGAGGACGGTGTCGCCGCGGGCGACTTCGACGTCCCCGACGTGCGGGGCACCACCGTCGCCATCCTCTCCCTCTGCATCGACGTCGCCCGCTGGTTCAACGTCAACGGCCCGCGCACCCCCGACGAGGTCGGCTCCCTCTACGCGGACCTCGTCCTGCGCATGGTGGCCGCGCCCAAGTAGCGGGAGCGGCCCGGACGCCCTGTGGCCCGAACACCTGCGGCCCGAACCCTCTTGCGGTCCGGCGTGCGACTCCCGCGCCGCGCCGCGCCGCGCCGCGCCGCGGCCTGTTCGGTCGGCGGTATCTTCGAAACATTCGAGGATTCGGGACGAGAGGGCGATCGGCGGCTGCGGTCTCTGGTGGATCATGGCTGGTACAGCCCGCGAATGTTTCGGGACTGTTGCCGAAAGTATTGACAGTTGACAGGAGCAGGCCAACACTCCCGGGATGACAGGGCGAACCCCCGACAGCCCGAGGAGGACGCGCGCATGAACGACGCATCCGCACCCACCCCGCCCCCGAGCCGCAGGCTCTTCATCGGCGGGCTCTGCACCACCGCGCTGGCCGCCGCGACAGCGGTGGCCCTGCCCGGCACCGCCCACGCGGACACGGTCATCACCAGCAACCGGACCGGCACCGACAACGGGTTCTACTACTCGTTCTGGACCGACGCCCCGGGCACGGTCTCCATGACCCTGGCCTCCGGCGGCAACTACCGCACCTCCTGGAACAACACCGGGAACTTCGTCGCAGGCAAGGGCTGGAGCAACGGCTCCCGCAGGACCGTGAGCTACTCGGGCTCGTTCAATCCGTCCGGCAACGCCTACCTGACCCTCTACGGCTGGACGGCCAGTCCGCTCGTCGAGTACTACATCGTCGACAACTGGGGCAACTACCGGCCCACGGGGACCTACCGGGGCACGGTCAACAGCGACGGCGGCACGTACGACATCTACCGCACGACGCGCTACAACGCCCCGTCCGTCGAGGGCAACCGCACCTTCGACCAGTACTGGAGCGTCCGTCAGTCGAGGCGGACGGGCGGGAACATCACCACCGGCAACCACTTCGACGCCTGGGCCCGGGCGGGAATGCCCCTCGGCAGCTTCCGGTACTACATGATCATGGCCACCGAGGGATACCGGAGCAGCGGCAACTCCTCCATCACGGTGGCCCCGTGACCACCGGACCACGCCGCGTGCTCCGTCACCTCGGCAGGCGCACGCTGGTCGTCGCGACGGCCCTCGCGAGCACCGTCACCCTCGCGCTCACGGCCGCCGAGGCGGCCCCGGCGCGAGCCGCCGCCTGCACCGGGTACGTCGGCCTCACCTTCGACGACGGCCCGTCGGGCAACACCCCGGCCCTGCTCAACGCGCTCCGCCAGAACGGGCTGCGGGCCACGATGTTCAATCAGGGCCAGTACGCCGCCGCCAACCCCGCCCAGGTCCGGGCCCAGGTCGCCGCCGGTATGTGGGTGGGCAACCACAGCTACACCCATCCGCACCTGACCCAGTTGGGTCAGGCGCAGATCGACTCGGAGATCTCCCGGACCCAGCAGGCCGTCGCGGCGGCGGGCGGTGGCACCCCCAGGCTGTTCCGGCCGCCGTACGGCGAGACCAACCAGACGGTGCGGTCGGTCGCCGCCCGGTACGGGCTGACCGAGATCATCTGGAACGTCGACTCGCAGGACTGGAACGGGGCCGGCACGGACGCGATCGTGCAGGCCGCCGCCCGGCTCACCAACGGTCAGGTCATCCTCATGCACGACTGGTCCGCGAACACCCTCGCGGCCGTCCCGCGCATCGCGCGGGGGCTGGCCGGCCGGGGCCTGTGCGCCGGGATGATCTCACCGCAGACGGGTCGCGCCGTGGCGCCCGCTTAGGCGCGCGGCCGTGCCGCCGCCGGAACCCGGCGGTGGCACGGCGGTGGCGCGACGGCCGCGACCGCCGTGCCACCGCACCAAACCAAGCCGTCGCACCGGCCGACGCCAGATCGGCTCAGAAGCAGCACCAGCTCAGAAGCAGCACCGGCTCAGAAGCAGCACCGGCTCAGAAGCAGCACCGGCTCAGAAGTAGTACCGGGACACCGACTCCGCGACACAGACCGGCTTGTCCCCGCCCTCGCGTTCCACGACGACCGCGGCCGTGACCTGCACGCCGCCGCCGGCCTCCGTGACCTCCTGGAGGGTCGCCGTGGCGCGCAGCCGCGAACCGACCGGAACCGGTGCCGGGAAACGGACCTTGTTCGTGCCGTAGTTGACGCCCATCTTCACGTTCTCGACCTTGAGGATCTGCGGCACCAGCAACGGGAGCAGCGACAGGGTGAGATAGCCGTGGGCGATGGTCGTGCCGAAGGGACCGGCCGCCGCCTTCTCCGGGTCCACGTGGATCCACTGGTGGTCACCGGTGGCCTCGGCGAAGAGATCGATCCGCTTCTGGTCGACCTCCAGCCAGTCGCTGTGCCCCAGCTGCTCGCCCACCGCCGCCTTCAGTTCCTCGGCGGACGTGAAGATCCTCGGCTCTGCCATGTCCCGGCCTCCCTGGTCCCATATCTCTAAGCGACTGCTTAGCATGGTCGGCGGCGGGACCCCTGTCAACGGACGGTGCCCCTTTCGGGTGTGGGTAGGCTCGGAGGGGTGCCCCAGATCCCTGAGAAGATCCACGAGTTGACCGTCGGCCAGCTGTCGGCCCGTAGCGGTGCCGCCGTCTCGGCGCTGCACTTCTACGAGTCCAAGGGGCTGATCAGCAGCCGCCGCACGACGGGCAACCAACGCCGCTACAGCCGGGACACCCTGCGCCGGGTCGCCTTCGTCCGCGCCGCGCAGCGTGTCGGCATCCCGCTCGCCACGATCCGCGAGGCGCTCGCCGAGCTGCCCGAGGAGCGGACACCGACCCGTGAGGACTGGGCCCACCTCTCCGAGGTCTGGCGATCCGAACTGGACGAACGGATCAAGCAGCTCAACCGGCTGCGCGACCACCTCAGCGACTGCATCGGCTGCGGCTGTCTGTCCCTGGCCACCTGCGTGCTGTCCAACCCCGACGACGCCTTCGGCCAGAGCCGCAGCGGCTCCCGTCTTCTCGTCGAGCGCCGGAGGGCGGAACGGCAGGACAAGGGGGAGGAGGAGCCCGGGAGTTGCCGCTGAGCGGCAACTCCCGGGCCCCCGCCCCCTCGGGCTCACTCGTACTCGGTGCCGCCCTTGCGGGTCAGGTACGCCGGGCTGACCGCCTTGGCGATGGCCCGCCCGCCGGTCACCGGGCTGTACCGCTCGGTGGCCGGCCGGATCACGACGCCCTCACGCAGATGCAGATCACGTCCGGAGACTGTCTCCCGGCCGGTGGCCACCTCCAGCACCCGGTCGATGGCGTACGGCCCCTCGTAGAGCCTCGGCACGAGCGGCAGTTCACCGTCGAGCAGCTCGGACAGCTCGGCCGGGTCCAGCCAGCGGATCCGGCCGTCGATGTCGGCGCAGACGTCGAACACGGCGTACCCGAGGGTGACGCGCCGGCCGTCGGCACCGTACGTCAGATCCTGCACCCCGGCGCCGTAGACCTCGCCGAAGATCCCGACGCGGCGGGCTCCCAGCCGCTCGGCGAGCCGGGACGCGGCCTCGGCCACCTCGTGGCCGTGGACGGCACGCCAGTACAGGTTGCGCGGGTCCTCCTTCAGGGCGAGGGCCTTCGCGCCGAAGCCCTTCGAGGACACCTGGACGCGGCCGTCCTCGGCGAAGTACGTCACCAGGCAGGCCGTGCCGTGCAGTTTCTCCGTCAGGACGACCTGTTCGCCGGGTGTGAAGACATCCGGAAAGCGCTGGATGTTCTCGATGTCGACCCAGGGCAGCAGATCCGGCGCCGACTCGACCTCGCCGCTCATCGTCGGCGGGATCGGCGGCACCCATTTGACGATGCCGAGCCGCTCCGCGAAGTCCGTGCCGTCCGTGGCGGCGGCGGCCAGGTCCAGGTCCGCGAGCGCCCGGGGCAGGCAGACGATGCCCTGGGACAGCTCGCCGCGCAGCCGCACGGCCTTCACCCGGTCCGCCCCGCTCCCCGCGAGCCGCCCGGTCAGCCCCAGTTCCTCGATCAGCTCGGCCGGGAGCACGGACTGCTCGGGGATGTAGACGGCGGTGTCACCGGTGCGGTACGCGCCCTTCGCCACGACAGCTCGATACAGGCCGACCTGGGCCAGTTCGAGCGCGTCGGCGTTCGGGTGGGCGTGGATCGTCAGCACTTCGGCGGTGACGCGCAGCGTCGACATAGGGGTTCTCCCTCGGTTCCTGGGTTGCTCAGGGCTGTGTCATCACCCCCACTGTCGTCATGGGAAAGGGGTGGAGCGAGGGGATTTGCCGCTGGTAGGGTCCCGGCCTCCGACCGCCGGGCACGGGCGAGAGCGCGTCCGCGCGAGGCGCCGACGGGGCGGCACGCGAACCTGTGAATCCGCGCTCCCCGGCGCGTTCTCCCCCTGCGCCGCAACCGCTTCCCCCGAAACTCTGTCATGGACACGGAGCGGGTGGAACGGCACCCTCCGGCAAGGGCAAAGGGGCGCCGATGAGCGTCGTCATATGTTCGCTGAAGTGGGACAAGGCGCACTCGGGCGTCCAGCGGATCACCTACGATCCCGATGGTTACCACCTGGTGCGCTTCCCGTACGACAAGACCCAGGAGTCCTACGACCCCTGGAAGATGCACGATCCGGCGAACGGCGGCGCCACCGCGTCGAGGTTCCCCGATCCGCGCTCCGGCCTGATCTGGCCCAGCCACGACGGCTGGGGCGTGCTCTCGGCGATGGTGTTCTGGGAGGCGGACCCGAGGACACTGGAGTACCGGGCCCGCTTCGTGCGCGATCCGCTGAGCCTGACGACGAAGAAGTACGACTCGACGGGCACGACGGACAGCATGTCCACCCGAGGCGGGCAGTACCGCACCTTCCTGTGGCAGATGTTCGTGCACAAGGGCATGCCGCTCGGGCTGAAGATATCCGCGCGTGGGTCGGGGGACACCAGGCGGGCCACGGCGCTCACCCTCGCCGAGTTCAAGCTCGCCATCCACACGGACGTCAAGGAGCCGTAGGCGTGACGCCGTACGGGCGGTTCGTGCCGTACCCGCCACACGGCCCACTCGCCACAGCCATCCACCATGGCCGTACCGCACATACACGGGGGTGCGGCATCCCCGGCGCACCCCCGTCGTGCTACGCCGAGATCAGCAGCCGTCCGCGCCTGGACTCCGCCAGCACCTCGGGTGTGAGCACCGGTCGTGGCACCACGATTCCGCACTCCGTGCAGACCGGGCCCGAGGACGGCTCGTGGGCCAGGTCGTACCTCCACACGAGCCCGTCGCCCTCGCACACCGGGCAGGTCGAGCCGGGCTCGCGCTCCAGCGCGGCGATGAGCCGGCGCAGCACCTCCGCCATCGGTTCACGGGGATGGACGTTCGGGTCGTCGCACCACGCGACTCCGAACCCTCCCCAGGTCAGCCTGTGCCAGTCGTCGACACTGCCCGGCCGGCGCAGACCGTCGTGCTTCTCCTTCTTGCGGCGCCGCGCGAACTGCACCTCGTAGTCGAGCCACACGGAGCGGGCCTCCTCCAACTCCTCCAGTGCGGCCACGAGCCGCGCCGGGTCGGGGTTGCGGTCCTCGGGTCCGAACCCGGCCCGTGAGCACAGGTGGTCCCAGGTCGCCCGATGCCCGTAGGGGGCGAAGCGCTCAAGGCACTTGCGCAGCGAATAACGCCGCAGTGCCAGATCGCACCTGGGATCTCGCACCTGTCTTGCCAGACTCCGGAAACCAGCCATCGCCCTGCACCTCCGTCACACCTGCACCTGTACTTCGGTCACTTCGGCGTCGTCGTCGGGACGTCGCCGAATAGACGTATCGACACGCGATTCGGCTCCATCCGATTTCCGATGACCTCCATAAGTCGTCTACTGAGCCGTTCACGAACCGTTCCTACCTACGCCTGACTGTCTCTGACTTCTTCTCGTCTGCTTACGACTACTTGTGAGTACCTGTTCACGCTGTCCGTCATCTGTCCGCTGCGCGGTGATCCAAAAAACGTGACGCATGTTCATCTTCAAAGCCGGGGATACCGGCGGTAACATCCGGCCCACCCCCCGTCGGTAGGAGCTGCCATGGCCTGGCGCACCCCACGCCCCTCACGCACCGCACTCGACAGACTGAGAACTCCCCGTCGATTCCCGGAGTTCCTCAAGGCCGCTTCGATATGCGCACTCGTTGCCGGTCTTTTGTCGCCTCTTTCCCCGGCCGCCCCGGCTGCGGCGGCCGACACGGCCGCCTCGGCGGCGGTCACCGATCACTGCGGCGGACAGTGTTCCGACATCCTGCCGCCGGGTCAGAACGGCAACGCCACCCTCGCCCAGATCCTCCTCAACCAGGCCTTCGGTTCCATGCCGGAGAACGCGAGCAACCAGCTCGGCCCGTACAACAACCTGGCCACCGGTCACCCGGGCCTCACCAACTCCACCATCAACACCTTCTTCAACGACGCCTCCTTCGGCGTCCCCTCCGGCCAGGTCGCCTCCACCCTGAGCCCGGCGGGCCGCACGGACGTCACGATCGTCCGCGACAAGAAGACCGGTGTGCCGCACATCACGGGCACCACCCGCTACGGCACCGAGTTCGGCGCGGGCTACGCCGCCGCCCAGGACCGGCTGTGGCTGATGGACGTCTTCCGCCACGTCGGCCGCGGCAAGCTGACCCCGTTCGCCGGCGGCGCCCCCTCCAACCAGGGCCTGGAACAGGAGTTCTGGCGTCACGCCCCCTACACCGAGGCCGACCTCCAGGCCCAGATCGACAAGGCGGTGGCCTCCAACGGCGAGCGCGGGCAGCTGGCCCTCGCCGACGTCAACGCCTACGTCGCCGGCATCAACGCCTACATCGACGCCTCCGACAGCGGCCGCTACTTCCCCGGCGAGTACGTCCTGACCGGCCACAAGGACTCCGTCACCAACGCCGGCACCATCGAGAAGTTCAAGACCACCGACCTGGTCGCCCTGGCGTCCGTCATCGGCGCCCTCTTCGGCTCCGGAGGCGGCGGAGAGGTCAACAACGCCCTCTCCCTGCTGGCCGCCCAGGAGAAGTACGGCGTCACCGAGGGCACCAAGGTCTGGGAGTCCTTCCGCGAGCGCAACGACCCCGAGGCCGCCCTCACCGTCCACGACGGCAGCTTCCCCTACGCCACCAAGCCCGCGAACCCCCAGGGCATGGCCCTGCCCGACGACGGCACGGTGGCCGAGGAACCCCTCGTGTACGACCGCACCGGCAGCGCGGCCACGAAGGCCTCCACCACCCTGTCCGCCGCCGCCACCGACAGCGCCCTCAGCTCCGCCCGGCGCGGCATGTCCAACGCCCTCGTCGTCGGCGGCGAGCACACCGCGAGCGGACATCCCGTCGCCGTCTTCGGCCCGCAGACCGGTTACTTCGCCCCGCAGTTGCTCATGCTCCAGGAGATCCAGGGTCCCGGCATCAGCGCCCGCGGCGCCTCCTTCGCCGGCCTGAGCATGTACGTCGAACTCGGCCGCGGCCAGGACTACGCCTGGAGCGCCACCACCTCCGGTCAGGACATCATCGACGCGTACGCGGTCGAGCTGTGCCAGGACGACGTCCACTACCTCTACCACGGCACCTGCACGGCCATGGAGAAGATCGAGCAGACCAACTCCTGGAAGCCCACCACCGCCGACTCCACCCCGGCCGGCTCCTACCGCATGCAGGTCTGGCGCACCAAGTACGGCCCCGTGACGCACCGCGCCACGGTCGACGGCAAGAAGGTCGCCTACACCACCCTGCGCTCCTCGTACCTGAACGAGGCCGAGTCGATCATCGGCTTCCAGATGCTGAACGACCCGGACTACGTCAAGGGCCCGGAGACCTTCCAGAAGGCCGTCCAGAACATCAACTACACCTTCAACTGGTTCTACGCCGACTCCACGCGCACCGCGTACTACAACAGCGGTGACAACCCGGTGCGCGCGGCGGCCGTCGACCCCGAGTTCCCGGCCTGGGCGCAGTCGGCCTACGAGTGGCGGAACTGGAACCCCACCACCAACACCGCCGACTACACCGCACCCTCCGCCCACCCCAACTCCGTCGACCAGGACTACTACATCTCCTGGAACAACAAACAGGCCGCGGACTACACCACGGCGTCCTGGGGCGACGGCTCCGTCCACCGCGGCAACCTCCTCGACGACCGGGTGAAGAAACTGGTCGCGGCGGGCGGGGTCACCCGGGCCTCGCTGACCAAGGCGATGGCCGAGGCGGGCCTCGCCGACCTGCGGGCCGAGGACGTCGTCCCGGACCTGCTCAAGGTCATCAACAGCAGCACGGTCACGGACTCCGCGGCCGCCGCGGCGGTCACCAAGCTCCAGACCTGGGTCACTTCGGGCGCCAAGCGCACGGAGACCTCCGCCGGCTCCAAGACCTACGCCAACGCCGAGGCGATCCGCATCCTGGACGCCTGGTGGCCGCTGCTGGTGAAGGCCGAGTTCGAACCCGGCCTCGGCACCGGCCTGTACACCGCCATCACCGCCAACCTCCCCATCGACGAGTCCCCGTCGGCCGCGCACGGCCCCACCGGCTCCCACGCCGGCAGCTCCTTCCAGTACGGCTGGTGGAGCTACGTCGACAAGGACATCCGCTCGGTGCTGGGCGAGACGGTGCGGGGCCCGCTCGCGAACCGGTACTGCGGCGGCGGCGCTCTCGCCGCCTGCCGCACGATCCTGATCAACACCCTCAAGGAGGCGGCGGGCAAGACCGCCGCACAGGTCTACCCCGGCGACGCGTACTGCTCGGCCGGCGACCAGTGGTGCGCCGACTCGATCATCCAGCAGCCCCTGGGAGGCATCAAGCACAACAAGATCAGCTGGCAGAACCGGCCGACCTACCAGCAGGTCGTGGAGTTCACCTCGCACAGGTGAGCGCACAGGTGTGAGTGAGCGAGCAGGACGGCGGCGGGCCGGGATCAGACGACACGGCCCGCCGCCAGCACCACCCGCGCCAACTCCCGGTGGCAGATGTCGCTGTGCGCCCCGGACGGCGCCCCGCCGCGCCGCACCACCGCCGAGGCGTCGACGTTCACGCAGCCCGAGGCCGGCAACCGGGCCCGCAGGGCGTCGGCCAGCTTGAACGACCGGGTGCCCTCGACCGCCCGCACCCCGCCGTAGCCGAGGGCTCCCCACTTGGCGCCGAGGAGGCTGTTCACGCTCAGGCCCAGCACCGTCCGCGCGTCGCCCGCCATCCGGGAGGCGAGCGGGTAGATGGTCCCGAGCGCCGAGTCGTGTCTGGAGTGACAGCACACCAACGGCCCGTCGATGCGCCTGTGCAGTCCGTCGAGCACCCCGCTCGCGCGGTGGTCGTGGGGCAGCCGCGCCGCGAACGCGTAGTGCGAGAAGGCCGCCTGGAGAAGCGTCACCGACTTCACCGTGCGCACGCCCTCGGGCAGCCCGCGCAGGGCGAACGACACCAGACGCGCGCCGAAGCTGTGCCCGACGAGGTGCACCCGCACCTGCGGTGCCGTCCGCGCGAGCCCGCCGAGCAGTGGCCCGAGCCCCCGCTCGCCGACCGTCCCCGCCCGCCGTTTCATCGCGAAGTACGTGGCCTGACGCAGGAGTTCATGGGCACCGTCCCAGGCCTGCGGCGGGGTGGGCACGGCCCCCGTCATCACCCCCGAGGTCTCGGTCTCCGCCAGCGCCGCCGCGAAGTCCGCGCACACGGCGGCCGTGTCCCCGCACAGCATCCCGGGCACGCCCTCCGGCACCCCCGCCGCGACCGTGTCCGCCGCCCACGCGTCCTGCGGCCCCCGCTGCGGCACCTCCACCAGCAGCCGCACGAGCCGCCCGAACTCCTCCAGCGAGGGGCCGTCGTCCGCACGCCCCTCCAGCAGCCGGGCGAGCCGCTCGACGACGACGGCCCGCCCGGGGAAGACCTCCGACAGCGCGAGCCGGGTCTTCTTGTCGAGCGCCGGGCGGCAGGGCGCCACGGCCGGGGCCGGTTCGAGATCCGGGATCGGCTCGTCCGAGAACCGCATCGAGGGCCACAGCACACCCGCGTACCCGAGCCTCGCGTGCGGCGCCAGCTCCGGGAACGGGGCGAGGAAGCGGCTGTAGAGCTCCCTCGCGCCGGACCGGTCGCTGTTCCAGCCGTGCGCGAAGACGACCAGATCCTCCACCCCGCGCCGGCGGACCCCGCCGAGCAGCCGGTCCCGCTGACCGGTGTCGACGTCACCGTCGGCGTCGAAGGTCAGTTCCCAGTAGGGAGACACGCTCATTTCCGGATCCGCCACGACGAGCCCCCTTCGGCCCCGCTGGTGGTGCGCTCACGCGCATGGTCCTGCCAACGGCGAAGGATGGCCATACGTCCCGTACGCACGGCTCTCGGCGCCCCCCGCTACCGGTAGAGCAGATACTCCTTGCGCACCCTGCGGAACGCCGCCAGCTCCTCCCGCCAGCCCGCCACGACCTCGCCGGTGTCCGCCCCCGCGTCGATCATCGTCCGCACCCGCGCCGAACCGGTCAGCTTGTCGATCCAGTTGTCCGGACGCCACGCGAACCCGCTCCACACCTTCCTGGCGGTCACGAGCAGGCCGATCCCGGTGCGCACGGGGTCGTACGCGGCCCGGTCGTGCACATGGATCTGTACGCCCCCGATGGTCTTCCCCTGGAACTTGGAGAACGTCGGCGCGAAGTACGCCTCCCTGAAGTGCGCGCCGGGCAGGCCGAGTTCGTTCGCGGCGGCCGCCCACCGCCGGTCGACGCCCTCCGCGCCGAGCAGCTCGAACGGCCGCGTGGTGCCGCGCCCCTCCGACAGGTTGGTCCCCTCGAAGAGACACGTCCCCGCGTACACGAGGGCGGTGTCCGGTGTCGGCATGTTCGGGCTCGGCGGCACCCAGGGCAGCTCGGAGTCCTCGTGGAACCAGGACCGCTTCCACCCCGACATCAGTACGGTCTCCAGCGGCACGGGCTCGGTGAGGAACTCCCCGTTGAACAGCCGGGCCAGCTCCGCCACCGTCATCCCGTGCGCCTGCGCGATGGGCTGCCGCCCGACGAACGTCGCGAACTCCTTGTGCAGCACGGGCCCCTGGGCGCTCCGCCCGGTCACCGGGTTCGGCCGGTCCAGGACGACGAAACGCTTTCCCGCCAGCCGGGCCGCCTCCATGCAGTCGTACAGCGTCCAGATGTAGGTGTAGAAGCGGGCGCCCACGTCCTGGATGTCGAAGACGACCGTGTCCACGCCGGAGGCGGTGAAGACGTCGGCCAGGGGCCGGCCGCTCTTGAGATACGTGTCGTAGACCGGCAGCCCGGTCGCCGGGTCGTCGTGGCGGCCCTCGGAGCCGCCGGCCTGGGCGGTGCCACGGAAGCCGTGCTCCGGGCCGAAGACGGCCCTGAGGTCCACGCGGTCGTCGGCGTGCATCACGTCGACGATGTGGCGGGCGTCCCGGGTGATGCCGGTGGGGTTGGTGACGATGCCGACCTTCTGGCCGCCGAGGGTCCGGTAGCCGCCGGCGGCCAGCCGCTCGAAGCCGGTGCGCAGCCGTGGGGCGGTCGCGCCGGCCGGGGGAGCGGCCAGGCCGGCCGAGGCCGCCGAGGAGGCGGTGGCCGCCGTGGAGGCGGCGAGGAACGTGCGGCGGGAGAGGCGCATGGGGGTGACCTCCGGGTCGCGGTCGCGGGATGCGGCGTACAGGCAAGCTAAGCGCTCCGGCGGGCGGTTCGTCACCCTCGCGCCGTCCCCGGCGGGTCGCGCGGTGCACGCGCCCGCTGCGAGTGCGCCGGGCGGAGCCCTTCCTCCACGACATACCGACCGGTTAGTCTGACTGTCCGGAGAGAGTCAGACGAGCCGTTCGTGGTCGGTCAGACATGTCGCGTCTAAGGAGTCCGGTCGTGGGAAGCGTGCGGGGTGCGGGTGTGGTCGTCACCGGAGCAGGTGGCGGGATCGGGGCCGCTCTGGCCCGCCGGTTCGCGGCCGAGGGCGCGCGGGTCGTCGTGAACGACCTGGACGGCGACCGGGCGAAGGCCGTGGCCGACGAGATCGGCGGGACCGCGATCCCCGGGGACGCGTCCGTGATCGTCCCGGCGGCACGGGACGCGCTCGGCGGCACCGTGGACGTCTACTGCGCCAATGCCGGACTCGCCTCCGGTGGGACGGAAGCGGCCGACGAGAAGGTGTGGGCGCTCGCCTGGGACGTCAACGTCATGGCCCACGTCCGGGCGGCCCACGAGCTGCTGCCGGCGTGGCTGGAGCGGGGCAGCGGGCGTTTCGTCTCGACCGTCTCGGCGGCCGGGCTGCTCACGATGATCGGCGCGGCGCCCTACAGCGTCACCAAGCACGGGGCGTACGCCTTCGCCGAATGGCTGTCCCTCACCTATCGGCACCGGGGCGTCAAGGTCCACGCCATCTGCCCGCAGGGCGTGCGCACCGACATGCTGACCGCCTCCGGCAGCGCGGGCGACCTGGTGCTCACACCGACCGCGATCGAGCCCGAGGACGTGGCCGACGCGCTCTTCGAGGGCATCGGCAAGGACCGCTTCCTGATCCTGCCGCACCCCGAGGTGGCCGGTTTCTACCAGGCCAGGGCGGCCGACCCGGACCGCTGGCTGACGAACATGAACCACATCCAGCAGAAGTGGGAGACGACGGGCTGACCGCCCTGCCCGGCGGACGCGCGCCGGAGGGTGGGATGATCCTCCGGCGGGAGCGCCCGGTTCCGGCCGGTGGGGAACCGGCCGACGGCCGGCGCGCGACCGCCAGGCGACGGCAGAACCTCGGAAGGCAGGTGGCGGCAGTGCCCAGGACGACGGACGGCGACGGTACGCCCGTCCCGCAGCGGCTGCTCGCCGCCGCCACGCGGCTCTTCGCCGAGCGGGGCTACGACCGCACCTCCGTGCAGGAGATCGTCGAGGCGGCCGGCGTCACCAAGGGCGCGCTCTACCACTACTTCGGTTCCAAGGACGACCTGCTGCACGAGGTGTACGCGCGCGTCCTGCGCATCCAGCAGGAGCGGCTCGACGCGTTCGCCGGGGCCGACGCGCCCGTCGAGGAGCGGCTGCGGGGTGCCGCCGCCGATGTCGTCGTCACCACCATCGACAACCTCGACGACGCGATGATCTTCTTCCGGTCCATGCACCATCTGAGCCCGGACAAGAACAAGCAGGTCCGCGCGGAACGCCGTCGGTACCACGAGCGTTTCCGCGCGCTCGTGGAGGAGGGCCAGGAGGCCGGCGTCTTCTCGAAGGCGACTCCGGCGGACCTGGTCGTCGACTACCACTTCGGCTCGGTCCACCACCTGTCGACGTGGTACCGCCCCGACGGCCCGATGGGCCCGCAGGAGGTCGCGGACCACCTGGCGGACCTGCTGCTGCGCGCGCTGCGGCCGTAGGGCGCACGCGGGTGCGCTGTCGGGTGCGCGAGAACCCCCGCCGGGCCCGCACCCGACAACGCACCCCCAGCACCCGCACCCGTCTCCCGCTCCCGAGAGCGCACCCCCCGGCTCACACGTACCGCTTCAGCTCCCGCCGTGCCAGCGACCGCTGGTGCACCTCGTCCGGCCCGTCCGCGATCATCAGCGTCCGCGCCCCCGCGTACAGCTCCGCCAGCGGGAAGTCCTGACTGACACCCCCGGCGCCGTGCAGCTGGATGGCCCGGTCGATGATGTCCACGACCGTCCGAGGCGTAGCGATCTTGATCGCCTGGATCTCCGCGTGGGCCCCCTTGTTGCCCACCGTGTCCATCATCCACGCCGTCTTCAGCACCAGCAGCCGCAGCTGCTCCACCGCCACCCGGGCGTCGGCGATCCAGTTGTGCACGACCCCCTGCTGCGCCAGCGCCTTGCCGAAGGCCTCCCGGGCCACCGCACGCCGGCACATCAGCTCGATCGCCCTCTCGGCCATCCCGATCAGCCGCATGCAGTGGTGGATGCGCCCCGGTCCGAGCCGCGCCTGCGCGATGGCGAAACCGCCGCCCTCCTCGCCGATCAGGTTGGCGGCCGGCACCCGCGCGTTGTCGAAGACCACCTCGGCGTGGCCGCCGTGGGAGTGGTCCTCGTATCCGAACACCTGCATGGCCCGCCGCACCGTGACACCCGGAGTGTCACGCGGGACCAGGATCATCGACTGCTGGCGGCGGATGTCGGCCCCGTCCGGGTCCGTCTTGCCCATCACGATGAAGATCCGGCAGTCGGGGTTCATGGCCCCGGAGATGTACCACTTGCGGCCGTTGACGACATAGTCGTCCGTGCCGTCGGAGGCTCGCTCGATCAGCGTGGTGATGTTGGTGGCGTCCGAGGAGGCCACCTCCGGTTCGGTCATCGCGAACGCCGACCGGATCTCGCCGGCGAGCAGCGGCTCCAGCCACTGCTTCTTCTGTGCCTCGTCGCCGAACTGGCTCAGCACCTCCATGTTGCCCGTGTCGGGCGCGGCGCAGTTCAGCGCGGTCGGCGCCAACTGCGGGGAGCGGCCCGTGATCTCGGCGAGCGGCGCGTACTGCAGGTTGGTGAGCCCCGCGCCGTACTCGGAGTCGGGCAGGAAGAGGTTCCACAGGCCCTGCCTGCGGGCTTCGGCCTTCAGCTCCTCCACCACGGCGGGCGTGTCCCACGGCGAGGCCAGTTCGGCCCGCTGCTCCTCGGCCACGGCTTCCGCCGGGTACACGTACGCGTCCATGAAGGCGAGGAGCCTGGCGCGCAGTTCCTCCGTGCGGGCGTCGAATGCGAAGTCCATGGCGGGTCAGCCTTCCTGGGTGCCGGCGCGGAGAGTCGTCAGACCGTGTTCGATGAAGACGGGGACCAGGTCGCCGATGCGGTCGAAGCCGCGGCCGACCGTCTGGCCGAGTGTGTACCGGTAGTGGATGCCCTCCAGGATCACGGCGAGCTTGAACCACGCGAAGGCCGTGTACCAGGACACCGAGGAGACGTCACGGCCCGAACGGGCCGCGTACCGCTCGACGATCTCGGCCGGATCCGGGTGCCCGGCGGCCGCCGCGGTCGTGGAGACCGGCGAGTCGGGCAGGGCGAGCGGCACGCTGTACATCACCAGCAGGCCCAGGTCGGTGAGCGGATCGCCGAGCGTGGACATCTCCCAGTCCAGGATGGCCCTGATCCGGTCGTCGCCGCCCAGCAGCACGTTGTCCAGGCGGTAGTCGCCGTGCACGACGGTCGGTGCGGGGGAGGGGGGCAGCTGGCGTCCCAGGGCCGCGTGCAGTTCGTCGATGCCGGCCAGTTCGCGGTTGCGGGACGCGTCCAACTGCTTGCCCCAGCGCCGCAGTTGCCGGTCCAGGAAGCCCTCGGGGCGACCGAAGTCGGCGAGGCCCACCTCCGCGGGGTCCACCGCGTGCAGTTCGACGAGGGTGTCGACCAGGCTCAGCACGGCGGCCCGGGTGCGCTCCGCGCCCAGCGGCGCCAGCTGCTCGGCGGTGCGGTAGGGGGTGCCCTCGACGAAGTCCATGACGTAGAAGGGCGCGCCGAGCACGTCCTCGTCGTCGCAGAACAGCACGGGACGCGGCACCGGTACAGCGGTGGTGTGCAGCGCGCTGATCACGCGGTGCTCGCGCCTCATGTCGTGCGCGGTCGCCAGCACATGGCCCAGCGGAGGGCGCCGTACGACCCACTTCGTGGTGCCGTCGGTGACCTCGTACGTCAGGTTCGACCGTCCGCCCTCGATCAGCCGGCCGGTGAGCGGGCCGCCCACGAGTCCGGGCCGCTCGGCGTCGAGCAGGACGCGGAGCCGATCGGGATCGAGACCTGGCGGGTGGTCTGGGTGCATCATCGCTCCTACACACGGTGAACGGGACTCGTCTCATGATGCCGACCGGTCGGTATGTCGTCCAGTGGGTGACGCGAAAGTGATCGGAGTCTCGACGGGATCCTGGCGGCTCCCGGCGGGTCCCGACCGCGTTCCGACGACGTCCCGACGGGATCCGGCCGGGCGCGGCCGGATCCCGTGCGGGGGCCGTCAGGCGTGGCAGGTCATCATCTCCCCGCCGTTGACGGTGGCCATGTCCATGAACCCGGCGAACGGGTCGACGCCCTCGCCCTCGGGCTTCCCGTCCAGCTCGGCGTAGGCCCGGTGCAGGTTCGCCACCAGGCGCTCGCTCTCGGGCAGCTCGGCGTACCGGCCGAGATCCGTGTTCCGCGCCGCCTCCAACGGTGTCAGCCCCGCCGCGTGCGACTTCTCGGCGACCTCGGCCACGAACCGCGTGTACCGCTCGGCCCGGTCGAAGGCGGAGGGGTCGGTGACGGGCCCATGCCCCGGTACGACCGTCTCGGCGCCCAGTTCGCGCAGCAGCGCCAGCGCCCGCAGCGAACCGCTGAGCGAGCCCATCAGGAAGAACGGCGTCCCGCCCTCGAAGACCAGGTCCCCCGCGAACAGCACCCGCCGGTGCGGCAGCCAGACGACGGAGTCACCGACCGTGTGCGAGACGCCGGGGTGGATGACCTGGGCCCCGATGTCGCCCACGTGGAGCGTCAGACGGTCGTCGTACGTGAGGTCCGCGCCCTGGATGTCGACGGCGCCGAAGTCGGTCTGCGGCCACAGCAGATGAAGGTGCTGCCCGCCGGCGAGGGCCTCGCGGCGGCAGGCCGAGTGCGAGACGAGGGTGGCGGACGGCGTGAAGAAGCCGTTGCCGTAGGTGTGGTCCCCGTGGTGGTGGGTGTTGACCAGGAGACGGGGCTTCGGGACGCCGGTCGCGTCGAGCGCGGCGGCGAGGGCACGGGTGCGGCGCTCGGTCGCCGCCGTGTCCACGAGCAAAGTGGTGGTCCCGTCACTCACGAAACCCGAGTTGTTGAGACACCATCCGCCGTCCGGCTGCACATACGCGTACACGTCGCTCGCGAGCTCGACGGTGTACGGCTCTTCCGCGGTCATGGTGACCCCCTTCGTCCCCCCGGATCGATCGCCGACTGGTGCTCAGAGCCTGCCAGTCGGCGCGATCCGGGGGAAAGCGGGGGTGTGGATCCGGCGCGGGCGACGGTGCCGGCGTCCGCGCCGGCCGTCGGTACCGTCGGTCCCGTCAGTGGTCGTCCCAGTGCCCGGCGTGGGCGGCGTGGCGGTGTCCGTCGTGCACGTAGTCCACGTGGTCGCCGTGCGGGACCGCCTGGTGTCCGCAGTCCTCACCGTGCTCGTGGGCGTGCCCGTCGTGGGCGGTGTGCCCGCTCGGCTCGCACTCGTCCCAGTGGCCGGAGTGCTCGCGGTGCAGATGCCCGTCGTGCGCGTAGTCGGTGTGGTCACCGTGCGACACGGCGGTGTGCCCGCAGGTGGGGCTGTGGCCGTGGTCGTGGACCGGGTGCTCCTGGTGCAGGGTGGTCATCGCGCTCACCTTCGGTGGGACGGGGGGTGACCTGTCCAGGCTAGGCATACAAGCCCCATTTATCCCTTTGGATACTCCATGCACAGGCCAAGGCCTGCCCTGTCCACGGTTCGCCGGATCGCTCCTCCTCGCGGTCCGCGAGGTCAGAACACCAGGGCCGCGCCGCACGCCGCCAGGGCGATCACGCACAGGACGGCCGTCGTGGCGACCCGGAGCGGGAGGGCCGGCGGGCGGGAGGCCGCCAGGGTGTGGATACGGCGATGGGCGAGCGCCAGGAAACCCAGCCACAGCACCGCGCACAGGGCCGCGGCCAGCACGCCGGGCGTGGACGGGCCGCCGTGCAGAGCGGACTTCGCCGCGAGTACGGCGGCCACGGCACCCGCGAGGGTCGTACGCCGCCAGGCGAGCCGGGTGCGCTCGGGCTGGAGGCCGGGGTCGCGATCGGCGGGCTCCGTCGCGGCGTACGACGGGCTCACCCCTCCCACCGGAACAGGACCACGGCGACCATGGCGACCGCCACCACGGCGACGAGGATGCCGAGCACCGCCGGGAAGCGGGACACCGGCAGGTCCTCCCCGCGCCGCATCGCCCGCTCGCAGCGCACCCAGTGGTTGACCGCCCGCAACGCGCACAGCACCCCGGCGCCCAGCAGGACCAGCGCGAGCCCGACGCGCCAGCCCCAGCGCAGGTCCGGCAGGAACTGGTCCACCGCGAAACCGCCGCCGATCAGGGCGAGCGAGGTGCGCAGCCAAGCGAGAAACGTCCGCTCGTTGGCAAGGGAGAACCGGTAGTCCGGGGTACGGCCTTCCTCCCGGATCTCCTCGGGGGCGAACCAGAGGCGGACGTTCCGTGCAAATTCGATCACGTGTAGGACATTACCGGTCGACTTCCGGGCCCAGACCGGCCTCCCGGCCTCCCCTCGCCCTCAGCCGCTCGTACGCCGCCACCCCGTCCGGCACCCACTCCCACTCGCCCAGCCGCCGCTCCACCTCGGCCTCCGTCAGGAACCCGTGCCAGGCGACCTCCTCCGCCTGCGGGTCCACCGGCAGCTCGCAGCGGACCTCGTACACCGCCGACCACCAGGTACGCCCGGCCCCGTCGTCGTAGAGGAACCTGAACAGCGGCGCGGGCCGGGGCAGGCCGGAGACTCCCAGCTCCTCCTCGGCCTCGCGCAGGGCCGCGTCGTCGTAGGATTCGCCCGCCCCGACGACGCCGCCCACGAACATGTCGTACAGCGAAGGGAAGATCAGCTTCGTGTCCGTCCGGCGATGCACGAACACCCGCCCGCCCCCGTCTCTGACCAGCACGAACACGGCCCGATGCCGCAACCCCCGGGCATACGCCTCCCCCCGCGGAACCTGCCCGATGACGCGGTCGCCCTCATCCACGATGTCAAGAATCTCGTCGGCGGCACTCATGACCTCATTGTGAACGCCGCCGCACCGACCACGGGCCACCGCCCGACACCACGGGCCGAGCCCGGCGCTTGCGAGGGCGCGGAAAACAGTGCTCCCAGCACCGCCACGGGCCGAGCCCGGCGCTTTTTCAGGGGCGCGGGGAACTGCGCGAACAACCCCCACCCACCTGCACCCGCCACTCAACCCGCACCCCGACCCATGAGGGCGCCCACCCGCACCCGCCACTCAACCCGCACCCCGACCCATGAGGCGCCCACCCGCACCCCCGACCTACGAGGCACCCGCCCCCGCCCGCACCCCACCCTCCCGTCCCCCGGCGGAGCCGCACGGCATCGCCGGATGCATTCCGAGAAGCACCACCCCCCCCCCCCCCCCCACCAACCCCGCCGCCTCCCACGCGAGGGCGCCCGCGTCCATCCGCAGCCGGTCCCCCAGGAACCCCACCCCGCACGCGATCCCCGCCAGCGGCTGCGCGGCGGTCAGCGCGGGCAGCGACATCCGCAGCGGCCCCGTCTCGAACGCGCTCTGCACGAGGAGGAGCCCGGTCACCCCGAGCAGAGCGACCCCGTACGGCTGCCACGAGGTGAGCAGCCCGCCCCAGCCGCCCTCGCCGAACAGCTGCCCGCTGACCCGGGTGAGCGCGTCCTGGACGCCGTACAGCAGCCCGGCGGCGACCGCCAGGAGGACCGGCGCGGCACTCAGCCGGGACCGCTTCGCGTAGGCCGTCAGCAGCAGCGCGAGCCCGACCATGACGCCGATGATCAGCCACTGCCGGAAGGGGCCGCCGACCGCCGCCCCGCCCTCCGGCCGCCCGGCGACGATGAACGCGGTGACCCCGCCCGCGAGCAGCACCAGCCCCGCCCAGCCCTGGCGGCCCAGCGGCTGACGGGTCTGCCGACGGGAGAGGCCGAGCGCGAAGAGGAGGTTGGTCGCGAGGAGCGGTTCCACGAGGGTGACCTCGCCCCGGCCGAGCGCGACCGCGCCCAGTGCCATCCCGCACACCATCAGCCCGATGCCGCCGAGCCAGCGTGGCACCCGGATGAGGTCGAGCAGCAGCCGGGGTGAGAGGAAGTCGCCCAGCGGGGCGTGCGAGGCGGCCTGCTGCTGGAGGACGAAGCCGAAGCCCAGACAGCAGGCGGCGCCCAGGGCGAGAAGAAGAACAAGAACCGACACGCGGAGTACCTCGGGTCGTCGGACGGGCCACGACGAGTACCCCCGGGGGCATCCGCCAGGCATCCCGGACGGAGGGTGATTTGTACCCCGACGGGCGGCCCGATACGTATTCGACCGACTGTAGTCGCCCCCGCCGGAACCTGTCCGTGGGAGGAGACACACCTCGGCAGTTGACTAGGTCACTCCTTCTGCCGAAGGATCTGTGCCAAAGCTGCTGACCGGCCGGTAACAAGGCCCTGGGGCCGTGTCTGACCCGCTTCGGCCTGCCCTCCTTCGCTCGACCCTCCGCCCGACCGTTCCCGAGAGGACGTCCTCGAATGTCGTACGACGCAGATGTGATCGTGATCGGGGCAGGCCTCGCGGGGCTCGCGGCGACCGCGGAGCTCGTCGACGCGGGCCGCAAGGTGATCCTCCTCGACCAGGAGCCGGAGCAGTCGATCGGCGGCCAGGCCCACTGGTCCTTCGGCGGACTCTTCTTCGTCGACTCGCCCGAGCAGCGCCGCCTGCGTATCAAGGACAGTCACGCGCTCGCCCTCCAGGACTGGATGGGCACGGCCGCCTTCGACCGCGAGGAGGACCACTGGCCGCGCAAGTGGGCCGAGGCGTACGTCGACTTCGCGGCCGGCGAGAAGCGGTCCTGGCTGCACCGCCAGGGCGTCCGGTTCTTCCCGGTGGTCGGCTGGGCCGAGCGCGGCGGCTACGACGCCAACGGCCACGGCAACTCCGTCCCCCGCTTCCACATCACCTGGGGCACCGGCCCCGGCCTCGTGGAGCCCTTCGAGCGCCGGGTGCGCGAGGGTGTGGCCCGGGGGCTCGTGCAGTTGAAGTTCCGGCACCGGGTGACCGGCCTCGCGCGCAGCGCGGGCGCCGTCGACACCGTCACCGGCGAGATCCTGGAGCCGTCGACCATCGAGCGGGGCCGGCCCAGCACCCGCAACGTCACCGGCGCCTTCGAACTGAAGGCCCAGGCGGTGATCGTCACCTCCGGCGGCATCGGCGGCAACCACGACCTCGTCCGCGCCAACTGGCCCGAGCGCCTCGGCAAGGCCCCGGAGAAGATGATCTCCGGCGTGCCGGCGCACGTCGACGGCCGGATGCTCGGCATCGCCGAGGAGGCGGGCGCCCATCTCATCAACCGCGACCGGATGTGGCACTACACCGAGGGCATCCAGAACTGGAACCCCATCTGGGAGAACCACGGCATCCGCGTCCTTCCCGGCCCGTCCTCGCTCTGGCTGGACGCCCGCGGCAAGCGGCTCCCGGTCCCGCTGTTCCCCGGCTTCGACACCCTGGGCACGCTGGAGCACATCATGAGGACCGGGTACGACTACACCTGGTTCGTGCTCGACCAGAAGATCATCGGCAAGGAGTTCGCCCTCTCCGGCTCCGAGCAGAACCCCGACCTGACCGGCAAGTCCGTCAAGGACGTCTTCATCCGGGCCCGCGCGGACGTGCCCGCGCCGGTCAAGGCCTTCATGGACAAGGGTGTCGACTTCGTCGTCGAGAAGGACCTCGGCTCCCTCGTCCGCGGCATGAACGCGCTCACGAAGGAACCGCTGATCGACGAGGCCGAACTGCGCCACGAGATCGTCTCCCGGGACCGGGAGGTCGCCAACCCCTTCACCAAGGACCTCCAGGTGATGGCGATCCGGGGGGCCCGGAACTACCTCGGCGACAAGCTCATCCGCACCGCCACCCCGCACCGCATCCTCGACCCCAAGGCGGGTCCGCTGATCGCCGTCCGGCTGAACATCCTGACCCGCAAGACCCTCGGCGGCCTGGAGACCGACCTCTCCTCCCGCGTCCTCACCGAGGGCGGCGACCCGCTGGCGGGCGTGTACGCGGCGGGCGAGGCCGCGGGCTTCGGCGGCGGCGGTGTGCACGGTTACCGCTCCCTGGAGGGCACGTTCCTCGGCGGCTGCCTGTTCTCCGGCCGCACGGCGGGCCGGGCGGCGGCGAAGGCGACGGGCTGAGCCGAAGAGGCCGGCCCCGCCGAGCCTTACGGAATCCTGACGAATCTCCGCCGTCGCTGGCCCGACGGGGGCGGCGGATGTTCGAATCATCACGTGAACCCCGAACAGCCCACGGCGCGGCAGGCGCCGGCGGAACCCCCCGAAGACGAGGACAGGGAACCGGGGCGCGGCGCGCCCATCGGCCGCCGTGTCCTCCTCGGCACCCTAGGACTCGGCGCCCTCGGCGTGGTCGCGGCCCCCGTCCTCCAGCGCGGCATGGAGGCGTTCCTCGGCGAGGCGGCCCAGAAGGACCCCACCGGTCTGACCGGTCTGCTCCCCAACGGCGGCGGCTTCCGCTACTACTCGGTGACGGCGTCCGTTCCCCGCAGGACCGCCAAGGACTACCGCCTCACCGTCGGCGGTCTGGTCGACAGACCCACCTCGTACACCCTCGCCGACCTGCGGGCCCTCCCGCAGACCCGGATGGTCGAGGACGTCCAGTGCGTCACCGGCTGGCGCGTCCCGGACACCCCGTTCGAGGGCGTACGGCTCTCCGCGCTGCTGGACGCGGCCGGGGTGCGCTCCTCGGCGGGCGCCGTCCGTTTCACCTGCTTCGACGGGGCGTACACCGAGAGCCTCACCCTCGAACAGGCCCGCCGCGCGGACGTCCTCGTCGCCCTGCGCATGCAGGACAAGGACATCAGCCACAACCACGGCGGCCCCGTCCGTCTGTACGTCGCCCCCATGTACTTCTACAAGTCCGCCAAATGGCTCTCCGGCATCGAGGTCACGGAGAAGGTCGAGCCGGGTTACTGGGAGGAGCGGGGCTACGACATCGACGCGTGGGTCGGCCGATCGAACGGGCGGGACGATGAACCGACGACTTGAGGAACCCCCCGTCCTGGCGGAGGCCCGCGTGGCCCGCTTCACGGCAGCCGAACGCTGGATCCATCGCACCACGGCCGCCCTGATGGGCATCTGCGTGGTGACGGCCGCCTGCCTCTACGTGCCCGCACTCGCCGAACTGGTCGGCCGCCGGGCGCTCGTGGTGACCGTCCACCAGTGGGCCGGCCTGCTGCTGCCCCTGCCCGTGCTCGCGGGCCTGGCCTCCCGCGCGTTCCGCGCGGACCTCGGCCGGCTGAACCGCTGGGGGCCGCACGACCGCGTCTGGCTCCGCGCCGCCCGCCGCCGCGCCCCGGGCGCACGCCCCGCCGCCAAGTTCAACGCGGGTCAGAAGCTCTACGCCTCCTGGATCGCCGGCGCCACCCTCGTCATGCTCGCCACGGGCCTGATGATGTGGTTCACCCACCTCACCCCGCTGATGTGGCGCACCAGCGCGACCTTCGTCCACGACTGGCTGGCCCTGACCATCGGGATCGTCCTGGCGGGCCACATCGGCATGGCCCTGGGCGATCCGGAGGCCCGCCGGGGCCTGCGCACGGGCTCGGTGAGCCGGGAATGGGCGGACCGGGAACACCCGCTGTGGCGGCCGTAGCGCCGCACACAGCCGGGAGCCCCCGGTCCCGTACCCCCCGCAACCCCCCGCATCACACGCGGCACCGGCGGCACCGGCGGCACAGGCGCCCCGTGGTGCGGGGCGTACGGGGGGTACGCCTAGATCACCAGCGACAACAGCAGCACGAGCGCCCCCGCCACCACCGAGATGATCGTCTCCATCACCGACCAGGTCTTGATGGTCTGGCCGACGGTCATCCCGAAGTACTCCTTCACCATCCAGAACCCGGCGTCGTTGACATGGCTGAAGAAGAGGGAGCCGGCGCCGATCGCGAGGACCAGCAGGGCCGTGTGCGTGGTCGACATGTCCGCGGCGAGCGGGGCCACCAGCCCCGCCGCCGAGATCGTGGCGACCGTGGCCGAGCCGGTGGCCAGCCGGATCGCCACCGCGATCAGCCAGGCCAGGACGAGCGCGGGGATCGACCAGTCCTCGGAGATCTCCAGGATCATCTGCCCGACCCCGGAGTCGATGAGCGTCTGCTTGAACCCGCCACCGGCGCCGACGATCAGCAGGATGCCCGCGATGGGCGCGAGGGACTTCTCGACCGTCGACCCGAGCCGCTCCTTGGTGAACCCGGCCGCCCGCCCCAGCGTGAACATGCCCACGATCACGGACGCGAGCAGCGCGATCAGCGGCGAGCCGGCCACGTCGAAGACCCGTTGGACCATCTGCTCGGGATCGTCCACGACGATGTCCACCAGCGCCTTGGCCAGCATCAGCACCACCGGCAGCAGCATGGTCGCGATGGTCGCGCCGAACCCCGGCCGCTTCTCCAGCTCCTCCGAGGCGCGCGCGGGGATCATGCGCTCGGGGACGGGCACGTCCACCCAGCGCGCGGCGTACTTCGAGAACAGCGGCCCGGCGATGATCACGGTCGGTATCGCCACCAGCAGCCCCAGCGCCAGCGTGACGCCCAGATCGGCCCGCACCGCGTCGATGGCGACCAGCGGGCCGGGGTGCGGCGGGATCAGTCCGTGCATGACGGACAGACCGGCGAGGGCCGGGATGCCGATGCGCATCAGCGAGTAGTTACCGCGCTTGGCGACCATCAGCACCACCGGGATCAGCAGCACGATCCCGACCTCGAAGAACAGCGGCAGCCCGATCACCGAGGCGATCAGCACCATCGCCCACGGCATCGCCCGCCCGCCGGCCTTCGCGAGGATCGTGTCGACGATCTGGTCGGCGCCGCCCGAGTCGGCCAGCAGCTTGCCGAGAATGGCACCGAGCGCGATGAGTACGCCCACCCCGGCCACGGTCGCCCCGAGCCCGGTGGTGAAGCTCGCGATCGCCTTGTCCAGCGGCGCCCCGGCGAACGCGCCCAGCGCGAGCGAGCCGATGGTCAGCGCCAGGAAGGCGTGCACCTTGAACCTGGTGATGAGCACGACGATCACGGCGATGCCCGCCAGTACGGCTATGCCCAGCTGCGCGTGCCCCGCCGAGGTGATCGGCTCGACGGGGTCCGCTGCCAGCAACTCGACGTCGAGTCCGGTCACGGTGAGTCCTTGAGTGGAGAAGGTGGGGGGAGGGGGGAGGTGAGCAAGGCGAAGAAAGGGGCGGAGGAGGAGGCTGGGCCGCGGCGGCCCTACGACCCGGCCGGGCCGGTCCCCCGCAGCGCGGTGACCGCCCGCTCGGCGATCTCCTCGGGCGAGCCCGACACGTCGACCGCGACACCCGCCTCGTCCGCCTCCAGCGGCTGCAGCGTGGCGAACTGCGAGTCGAGCAGCGCCGTGGGCATGAAATGCCCCTGCCGGTGGGACATGCGGTCCTCGATGAGCGCCCGGTCACCGGCGAGGTGCAGGAAGACCACACCGGGCGCGGCGGCCCGCAGCCGGTCCCGGTACGCGCGCTTCAACGCGGAACAGCTGACCACCCCGCCGAGCCCGTCCCGGCCGTGGGCCCACGCGCCGATGGCGTCCAGCCACGGCCCCCGGTCCGCGTCGTCCAGCGGCGTCCCGGCCGACATCTTGGCGATGTTGGCCTCGGGGTGGAAGTCGTCGCCCTCGGCGTAGGGAACGCCGAGCCGGGCCGCGAGCAGGGGGCCGATCGTGGTCTTCCCGGTCCCCGCCACGCCCATCACCACGACGACATCAGGGGTACGCATCACTACCTCGCTGTCTTCGTCGACATCCGTGACGTCACCCGACGCCGACGACACTGAAGCCCATTAGGTACGACGAATTCAAGCCCTCGACCCGAATAAGTCTGACTTTTTGTCCGCGCTCCCCTCCTCGTACCCTGATCCCCATGAGCACACCGGGCCGGGGGCTGCACGGCCGAGTACTGGAAACCCTCGGACCGGCGATCACAGCGGGCGAGTACCCGCCCGGGAGCGTGCTGCGCACGGACGAACTCGCCCAGAGCTTCGAGGTGTCCCGCTCGGTGATGCGGGAGGCGGTCCGCGTCCTGGAGTCCATGCACCTGGTCGAGTCCCGCCGCCGGGTCGGCGTGATCGTCCGCCCGTCCGCCGAGTGGAACGTCTACGACCCGCAGGTCATCCGCTGGCGCCTGGCCGGCGCGGACCGCCCCCGCCAGCTGCGCTCGCTGACCGTGCTGCGCGGCGCCGTCGAACCGATCGCCGCGGGCCTCGCCGCGCGCCACGCCACGGACGAGCAGTGCGCCGCGATCACCGAGTGCGCCATCGGCATGGTCGCCCACTCACGCGGCCACAAGCTGGAGGGCTACCTCCACCACGACGTCGCCTTCCACCGCCTGATCCTGGACGCCTCCGGCAACGAGATGTTCGCCCGCCTCGGCGACGTCGTCGAGGAGGTCCTCGCCGGCCGCACCCATCACGCCGTCATGTTCCACGACCCCGACCCGGCGGCCGTCACCCTCCATGTCCAGGTCGCCGAGGCCATCCGCGAACACGACGCCTCGCGGGCCGAGCGGCTCACCCGGGAGATCACCGCGGGAGCCCTCCAGGAACTCGACATCCTGGCACCCAACGGCCGCTCCCCGGCCGCCGGTTGACCCGGGGGCCTACTGCGGGAACTCCCCGTCCACATACACCCAGGCCCCGTCCACCCGCTCGAACCGGCTCCGCTCGTGCATCGAGCCGCCCCGGAACGAGGCGCGGAAGGTCACCGTGCCGGTGGTGTGGAAGGCCGAGCCGTCCCGGGTGTCCAGGATCTCCAGACCGGTCCAGCGCATGGTCGTGTCGAAGTCGACCCCGGAGGGCCGCGTCCGGGGATGCCAGCTGCGCAGCAGATACGCCGCGTCCCGCACGACGAACGCGCTGTACCGCGACCGCATCAGCGCCTCGGCGGTCGGCGCGGCCGCGCCGCCGGAGTGATACCGCCCGCAACAGGCCTCGTACGCCGCGGGCAGCCCGCAGGGGCAGGTGCGGGGGACCGGCGAAGGGACCCGTGCGGCACTCTTCGAACCGGCCCTGGAACCACTGCGGCGCGACGACATGGCAGCCATTGTGCCCGCCCTACGCCGACCCCGCGTTCGTCGGCGGATACGGCGGCCGCGCCGGGACCTGGGGGCCCCTGGCGGACGGAGGGTGCGGCGGGGACGGCAGGGGCGGCAGCGCCGGTTCCTGGAGCCACGCCCGGAACAGGGCGTCCAGCGGTCCGTCCGCGTACCGGCCGGCGTGGGCGACGAACCCGGCCGTCGTCACGGCGCCCCCGCGATGGACGGTCGCCCAGCCGCGCAGCATCCGGAAGAACGCGTCGTCGCCGAGCGCGCAGCGCACCGCGTGGACGGTGAGACCGCCGCGCTCGTAGAGCCGGTCGTCGAACATCAGCTTGCGGCCCGGGTCCGCCAGCCGCAGATCCTGGGGGAGCGCGGCGAGCTTCTGGTGCGCCGCACGCGCCAGTTGATGCGCCGTACGCCCGCCGGAGCGCTCCGACCACAACCACTCCGCGTACTTGGCGAACCCCTCGTTCAGCCAGATGTGGCGCCAGTCGGCGAGGGACACGCTGTTGCCGAACCACTGGTGCGCCAGCTCGTGCGCGACCAGCCGCTCCGAACCCCGCGCCCCGTCCACGTGGTTGGCGCCGAACAGCGACAACCCCTGTGCCTCGACCGGGACATCGAGCTCCTCCTCGGTCACCACGACCGCGTACTCCCCGAACGGGTAGGGCCCGAAAAGCTCCTCGAACAGCTCCATCATGGCGGGCTGCCGCGCGAAGTCCCGCGAGAACTCCGTGAGGAGCTGGGCGGGGATATGCCCGTGCTGCGGCACCCCGCCGGGCCTCGGGTCGCCCAGCAGCACCGTCTGGTACCGGCCGATCGACAGGCCGACCAGATAGCTCGACGTCGGCGCCGACTGCTCGTACACCCACGTCGTCGTGGACGCCTTCGCCGTACGGGTGAGCAGCCGCCCGCCCGCCACCACCTGGTACGCGGACGGCGTCGTGATCGAGATCTGGTACGAGGCCTTGTCGGCGGGCCGGTCGTTGCACGGATACCAGGACGGCGCCCCGACCGGCTGGCTCGCCACCAGCGCCCCGTCCGTCAGCTCCTCCCAACCCAGCCCGCCCCAGGGGCTGTTCACCGGCTTGGGGTTGCCCGACCAGTGGACCTCGATCGTGAACGCGGCCCCCGGCCGGATCGGCTTCGCGGGCCGCAGGCGCAACCGGCCGCCCCGGTGCGTGTAGTGCGGCGCCCGGCCGTCCACCCGTACCCGGCCGATCTTGAAGTCGGCGAGGTTCAGCTGGAACTCGGCGAGCGCGGACCGGCCCGCTATGGCGTTGAGCCGCGCCGTGCCCGACAACCGGTTCGGCCCCGGCCGGTAGTCCACAGCCAGCTCGTACCGATGCACCCGGTAACGGGCATCACCGTTCGCCGGGAAGTACGGGTCCGGACCCACTGACTGCTGAACCGCCACTGCCGCTTCTGCTCCCCGCTGCGCTCTCGTACGACGTCCATCGTCCCCCGGGTCTCCCGACGCCGCACGAGCCGCACTCAGCGGCGCCATGCCTCGATCGGGTTGCCCAGCCACCGGGTGTCGTCGGGAACGGACTCCGCGGCCATGACCAGCGACGCCGGCCCCAGCGTGGTGCGGGCCCCGACCACGCTGCCGGGCAGGACGATTCCGCCCGGGCCCAGAGTGGCGCCCTCACGGAGTTCAACAGTATCCGTCCGCAAGATCCGGTCGTGGAAGAGGTGGGTCTGGAGCACACACCCCCGGTTCACCGTCGCCCCGTCGCCGAGCGTGACGAGGTCGGGCTCGGGTAGCCAGTAACTCTCCACCCACACCCCTGTGCCGATGGTCGCCCCGAGCCCGCGCAGCCACACGTTCAGCACCGGCGTGCCCGGCACCGACCCGGCCAGCCACGGCACGGCCAGCACCTCCACGAAGGTGTCCGCCAGCTCGTTGCGCCACACGAAACCGCTCCACAGCGGATGTTCACCGGTGCGGTGCCGCCCCACGAGCAGCCACTTCGCGAGGACCGAGAGCACACATCCGAAGGCCCCGGCCTCCAGCAGCACGAGCCCGCCCAGCGGCCACGCCCAGCCGCCCAGCGCGCTCAGCGCCGCCACCGTCAGCAGCGCGAGACCCGCCGAGCAGAACACCGGCACGATCCGGCACAGCTCCACCAGCGCCCGCGCCCACAGCAGCCGCGCGGGCGGCTCGTACGTCAGGCTCTGGTCACCGTCCGCGGCCGACCGGGGCAGCCTGACCGGCGGCAGCCCCAGATACGAGCTGCCCTTCTTGGCCTTCTTCGGCGTCGCCGACAGCACACCCACCAGACCGCCGTCCGGCACGGACCGTCCCGGCGCGGTCATCCCGGAGTTCCCGAGGAACGCCCGCCGCCCGATCTGCGCCCGCCCGATCCGCAGCCACCCGCCGCCCAGCTCGTACGGCGCGGTCAGCGTGTCGTCCGCGAGGAACGCCCCGTCGCCGACCGTCGTCAGACTCGGCAGCGCCAGGACGGTGGACACCTCGGCGCCCTTGCCGATCCGCATCCCCAGCAGCCGCAGCCACACCGGCGTCACCAGCCCCGCGTACAGCGGGAACAGCGTCTGCCGCGACCGGTCCATGAGCTGCGTGACCGTCCACGCCTGCCACCCGACCCGGCTGTGCGTGGGATGTGTGCCCTCCCGCAGCCCGAGGCTCAGCAGCCGTACGGCCACGAGCAGCAGCAGCGCGTACGCGGCCCCGAACGCGAGCGTGGCCGGCACCAGCCCCAGCGCCCCGCCCCGGAGAGCCGCGCCGAGCCCCGCGTCCGGCGCCACGAACAGGCCCAGCACGGCCAGCGCGGCGATCCCGGCGAGCACCGGCAGCGCCGTCAGCCCGAAGCCCGTTACGCCGTACGACACCCGCCAGAACAGGCCTCGCTGCGGCCGCTCCTTGGGCCAGTTCCGCTTCGCCTTGCCCAGCTTCACCGCCGGCGCGCCGGCCCAGCGCTGCCCGGTGGGAACCTGCCCGGCCACCGCCGACCCCGGCGCCACCTCGGCCCGCTTGCCGACCCTGGCCCCCGGCAGCAGCATGCTCCGCGTCCCGACGACCGCGCCGGCACCCACCTTGACGGTCCCGATCTCCAGCCGGTCCCCGTCGAGCCAGTACCCGGAGAGATCCACCTCGGACTCCACGGCCGCGCCCCGTCCGAGCTTCAGCAGCCCGGTCACCGGCGGCAGCGCGTGCAGGTCCACATCGGCGCCGATCCTGGCACCCAGCGCCCGCGCGTACCGCTCCAGCCACACCCCGGTCAGCGAGGTCGCCCCGCTGAACTCGGCCAGCCGCTCGGCCGCCCACAGCCGCAGATGCACGCTCCCGCCGCGCGCGTACCGCCCGGGCGTCACCCCGCGCAGCAGCAGCCGCGCCCCGCCCGCCGCGACCGCCAGCCGCCCCGGCGGGGTGTACAACAGCACCGCCCCCACCGCCACGGCCCACCAGGGCGCGGTCGGCAGCCAGGCGTACGGCCCGAGCAGGTTGCCGAGCGCGGTCAGCGGGACGATCCACCGCAGCCCGAGCAGCGTGAACAGCGGCACGAGCAGCAGGAGCTGGACGAACCGCGCCCGCACGGGCACCGGCTCCACCGCCCGGCGCGTACCCTCCTCCTCGCCCGACGCCTCCAGGTACCGGGCCAGCTTCCGCAGGGTCGGCCGCTGGTAGATGTCCACCACGGCGACGCTCGGGTACCGGGTCCGCAACCGGGTCGTCAGCTGCGCGGCCGCCAGGCTGCCACCGCCGATCGCGAAGAAGTCGTCACCCGCGCCGCCGACCGCGATGCCCAGCACCTGCGTCCACTGCTCGGCGAGCCACGCCTCGGTCCCGTACAGCTCCTCGACCGGCCCGGCGCTCTCCGGCTCCGCGAGCGGCCACGGCAGGGCGTCGCGGTCCACCTTCCCCGAGGTCCGGGTCGGCAGCTCCGCCACCGGTGCCAGCAGCGGCACCAACGCGGCCGGCAGCTCCGCCCGCAGCTGCTCCACGGCCGCCGCCCGGTCCCACCCGTCCTGGGTGACCACATAGCCGACCAGCAGCTGGTTCCCGCTCCGCGCGGTCCGTACGGCGGCAGCGGCGCCCGCGGCGCCGGGCAGCGCCTGGAGCGCGGCGTCGACCTCGCCCAGCTCGATCCGCCGCCCGCCGAGCTTGACCTGCTCGTCCGCCCGCCCGAGGAAGACCAGCCCCTCCGGTTCGGCCTTCACCAGGTCGCCGCTGCGATAGGCGCGCTCCCAGCCCAGCGACGTGAGCGGCGCGTACTTCTCCGCGTCCTTCTCGGCGTCGAGGTACCGCGCGAGGCCCACGCCACCGATCACGAGCTGCCCGCTGCCGCCCATCGGCACGGGCTCCCCGGCCTCGTCGACGACGGCCAGCTCCCATCCGTCCAGCGGCAGCCCGATCCGGATCGGCTCCTCGCCGGACATCAGCGAGGCGCAGGCGACGACGGTGGCCTCGGTCGGCCCGTAGGTGTTCCAGACCTCGCGGCCCTCCGTCACCAGCCGCTGCGCCAGCTCCGGCGGACAGGCCTCACCACCGAAGATCAGCAGCCGTACGTCGTTCAGGGTCTCGGACTCCCACAGCGCGGCCAGCGTCGGCACGGTGGAGACGACCGTGATCTCCTGCTCGACCAGCCACGGCCCCAGATCGGCACCGCTCCTGACCTGCGAGCGCGGCACCGGCACCAGACAGGCCCCGTACCGCCAGGCCAGCCACATCTCCTCGCAGGACGCGTCGAAGGCCACGGACAGCCCGGCCATCACCCGGTCCCCGGGCCCGATGGGCTCCTCGGCCAGGAACAGCGCCGCCTCGGCGTCCACGAACGCGGCGGCGCTGCGATGGCTCACGGCCACGCCCTTGGGCTTCCCCGTCGACCCGGAGGTGAAGATGATCCACGCGTCGTGCTCGACCCCGGGCCGGGCGGCGGGGGAGTCGCACGCGCCGGTGACGGTCAGTTCGTGCCCGGCCCCGACGACGGCCCGCACCTCCGCCTCGCCGAACACCAGCTTGGCCCGCTCGTCGGGGTCCTCGGCGTCGACGGGCACATAGGCGGCCCCGGCCGCGAGCACCGCGAGGATCGCGACGTACAGGTCGTTCGTGCCGGACGGCACCCGCACCCCGACCCGGTCCCCGAGCCCGACCCCGGCCGCCCCCAGACGCTGCCGCAGGTGCTCCACCTCGACCGCCAGCGCCCTATAGCTGAGCCGCCGGCTGCCGTCGTCCAGCGCCGGCTCGTCCGGATAGGACCGCACGGACGCCTCGAAGACGTCCACGAGCGTGCGCGGGGAGGCCGCCGGGCCGGCCGAGAAGAGTGCCGCTCCGCCGAATCCTCCGGCTCCCTGCGCCAGCTCCCCGTCGAGCAGCGTGAGGTCAGGACTCTCGTACACGGCGGCCATCGGATCCTCGCCTCTCGAACCCGGACCATCCGGGGGCGCCGACGGGCCCGCAGGTCTGCCTGGGGATATTTCCGTATCGACACCGAACAAGCCCAATACTCTAGTGCTCGGGTGACTACGGCCTGTCGTGTCGGCCAAGCGGGGGCGTCCACCGGGTGGCCCGGAGGGGCAAGGGGACGGGCCGTGACCTGGGGTTTTCCTGGTGGGGGGAGATGTCGCCCACATTTCGTCAGTCTCACGCGACGAAGGCCACGACCTGATGGTCGCGGCCTTCGCCCCTGTGTGTCCGAGGGGGGACTTGAACCCCCACGCCCGATAAAGGGCACTAGCACCTCAAGCTAGCGCGTCTGCCATTCCGCCACCCGGACAAGGTGTCTGTCGCGCGGGGTTCCCCCCGTGGCGACGAAGGAAACATTACCAGGCTTTCCGGAGCCCCCGATCACGCCCCGTCCCCGGGCGGCCGGGTGTGAACGGCGTGTGACCCGGCCGGTCCCGGTCTTGGGGCGAGTGGTGGGGCAGGAGGAGGATGAGGGCGAACCACCAGCAGCGACAGCGGGAGGAACCAGCGTGAACGAGACGGACACGGGCAGGCGCGTGACCGGCGAGGACGAGGTCGTCGACCTCTGCCGCGAGCTGATCCGGATCGACACCAGCAACTTCGGCGACCACTCGGGCCCGGGGGAGCGCAAGGCCGCCGAGTATGTCGCCGAGAAGCTGGCCGAGGTCGGGCTGGAGCCGCGGATCTTCGAGTCGCACCCGGGCCGCGCGTCGACGGTGGCCCGGATCGAGGGGGAGGACCCCTCGCGGCCCGCGCTGCTCATCCACGGCCACACCGACGTCGTGCCGGCCAACGCGGTGGACTGGACCCACCACCCGTTCTCCGGTGAGGTCGCGGACGGCTGTGTCTGGGGCCGGGGCGCCGTCGACATGAAGGACATGGACGCGATGACCCTGGCGGTCGTCCGCGACCGGCTGCGCAGCGGCCGCAAGCCTCCGCGCGACATCGTGCTCGCCTTCCTCGCGGACGAGGAGGCCGGCGGCACGTACGGGGCCAAGCACCTCGTCAAGAACCACGCCGACCTCTTCGAGGGCGTCACCGAGGCGATCAGCGAGGTCGGCGGGTTCTCGTTCACCGTCAACGAGCAGCGGCGGCTCTATCTGATCCAGACGGCCGAGAAGGGCATGCACTGGATGAAGCTCACCGTGGCCGGTACCGCCGGGCACGGGTCGATGATCCACCGTGACAACGCCATCACCGAGCTGTCGGAGGCGGTCGCCCGGCTCGGCCGCCACCAGTTCCCGGTGCGGGTCACCAAGACCACCCGGGCCTTCCTCGACGAACTCGGCGACGCGCTCGGCACCGAACTCGACCCGGAGGACATGGAGGGCACCCTCGCCAGGCTCGGCGGCATCGCCAAGCTGATCGGCGCGACCCTGCGCAACACCGCCAACCCCACCCAGCTCGGCGCCGGCTACAAGGTCAACGTCATCCCGGGCGAGGCCACCGCGCACGTCGACGGGCGTTTCCTGCCCGGGTTCGAGGAGGAGTTCCTCGCCGACCTGGACAAGATCCTCGGCCCGAAGGTGCGGCGCGAGGACGTGCACTCCGACAAGGCGCTGGAGACGTCCTTCGACGGGGCGATCGTCGACGCCATGCAGTCGGCGCTGCTCGCCGAGGACCCGGCCGCGCAGGCGGTGCCCTACATGCTCTCCGGCGGTACGGACGCCAAGTCCTTCGACGACCTCGGCATCCGGGGCTTCGGCTTCGCGCCGCTGAAGCTACCGCCGGAGCTGGACTTCGCGGGCATGTTCCACGGTGTCGACGAGAGGGTGCCGGTGGACGGCCTGAAATTCGGGGTGCGCGTCCTCGACCGTTTCATCGACGCGTCCTGACGTGAACGGGGCGCATTATTCGGCAGCGCGTACGAAGACCGACCAGGTCGAGTGAATCGGACCATAAGCTCGTAGCTCCAATGGATTCTCCTCGTTACAGGTGGTGTGACTCGCTACTTGGGGTCGCTTTGCCTACAAGGAGGAATAATGCTCAAGAAGGTCGTCGCCGCTGCGGCAGCCACCGGTGGTCTGGTTCTCGCGGGCGCGGGTCTGGCCGTTGCCGACGCCGGGGCCCAGGGTGCCGCGATCGGCTCCCCGGGTGTCGCGTCCGGCAATGTCGTCCAGGTGCCGGTTCACGTCCCCGTGAACGTGTGCGGCAACACGATCTCGGTGATCGGGCTGCTGAACCCCGCCTTCGGCAACACCTGCATCAACAAGTGACGTTGTGCCTCACCACGTGAGGGTCTGAAATAACCGTCGGCCCCGGAGTGCGCGCCATGCACTCCGGGGCCGTCCGGTATCCCGGCAAGGTGTAAAAGATCAGAACACAGGGCTAAGGCAGGTAATTCAGCAATGCGACAGGTCACCCGCAAAGGCCTCATGACGGTGGCGGCCGCGTCCGGTGTGCTCGCCGCGGCGGGCGGTGCCGCGCACGCCGACGCCGGTGCGCAGGGCTCCGCCACCCACTCGCCCGGCGTGCTCTCCGGCAACACCGTGCAGGCTCCGGTGGAGACCGAGGTCAACGTCTGCGGCAACACGGTGAGCGTGGTCGGACTGCTCAACCCGGCAGCGGGCAACAAGTGTTCCAACGGCGGAGGCGGCAAGCACGCACGCGGCGGCCAGGGCGGCGGCGGTCACGGTTCGTCGTACGGCGGCTCCCAGGCCGGCGGTCACGCCGGTGACTCGCCGGGCGTGGCCTCCGGCAACCACGTCCAGGCTCCGGTGCACATTCCGGTCAACGTGTGCGGCAACAGCGTCGACGTGGTCGGCGTCGGCAACCCGGCCACCGGCAACGACTGCTCGAACGGCGGTGGTGGTGGCGGTTACGGCGACCACGGCCACGGCGGTCCCGGTTCGTCCCACGGCGGCTCCCACGCGGACGGTCACACCGGCGGCTCGCCGGGCGTGGGCTCCGGCAACAGCGTGCAGGTGCCCATCGACGTGCCGGTCAACGTGTGCGGCAACAACATCGGCGTGATCGGTATCGGCAACGGGGTCACGGGCAACGACTGCGGGAACTCGGGCGGCGGAGGGCCGCACGAGAACCCGGGCGGTGGCCACCAGAACCCGCCGGGCGACTCCGAGGAGGAGTCCCCGCAGACACCGGGCAAGCCGGGCAAGCCCGGTGGTGAGGTCCCCGGCGGTGACACCAACCACCCGGGCACGCAGACCGTCACCCAGCCCGACGGTGCCGCGCAGCTCGCCCAGACCGGCGGCGACCTGCCGCTGGGGCTCGTCCTCCCGGTGGGCGCGGGCGCACTGATCGGGGGCGCCCTGATCTACCGCAAGGCGCGGGCGGCCGCTCTGTAACCCGACCCGGCCGACGGCGAACGGAGCGGGCCCCGCACCAGCGGGGCCCGCTCCGTTCCGCTCCGCCCGCTCACCAGGTGGCGCGTACCTGGCGGATGATCCGTCGGCGCAACCGCACCCTGCGGCTGCCGTCACGCAGCAGGCTCAGTCGGTCCAACTCCCAGTGTCCGTACTCGGCATGGTCCGTCAGCAGACGTGTGGCGTCCTTGCGGGAAACGCCGCGCGGTACGTACACGTCGACAAATTCGTATTCCGGCATCGCATCTATTGTGCGGGCTGGGGCCCGGTACGGATAGCGTCTGCACTATGTCTGATGCTGCGCAGCCCACCGCTGCCGAGGTACGCGCCGCCGCCGAGGCGGTCAAGACCGCGCTCGACCGCCACCTGGCCGCGGTCGAACGCCGGTCGGGGGAGGACGACCCGGCCGTCTACGAGGCGTTCAACGAGCTGGCCGCGGCCGCCGAGGAGTACGACGAACTGCTCTACGACCGCTACGACGAGGTCACTCCCTTCGAGATCCCCGGCACCGAGGACATGCCGCCGTACACCGGCCCCGGGGAACCCGGCGCGCTCAGCGTGATGATCCGCCGGGACTACACGGTGGCCGAGCCGCAGCGGCTGCTGGCCCAGGCCCAGCGGGTGGAGGCGGCGGAGGAGCCGGTCGGCTCCGACGGTCCGGGGCGCACGGTGCACGGTGCGCTGGGTCTGCTGTTCGGCGAGTTCGAGCCGGACGAGATCGCCTCCCGGCACAAGGAGTTCGGCCTGGAGGAGGGGGACTCCACGCTCTGGGTGACCGCCGCGGACGACACCGCCGAACCCGGCGAGTGGCTGGAGGCGCCCTTCGAAGGGGTCGATCCGCAGAGGGTCGTCTGCCGCTTCGACGTCAGCGCGGTCTTCGACGACGAGCCGGACGACGACCTGGACGACGACCTCGCGCTGGAACCGGATCTCGGGGACGACGAGGAGCTGGAACCGCTGGACGCCGATCGCTGACGCGGGGCTCCCGACGTCGTGCGCCCGGTGGCCCGGGGCAGGCGGGCGCCGGCGCGCACCCGCCCCGGTCCCGGCCCGCCCCTCGTCGCCGGCGCGGTCAGCCGGCCGCAGGCACCTGGGCCTTCAGCAGTGCCGGGAGCCGGGTCGTGCGCGGCTTCGCCGGTACCTCGGCGACCGCGTGGGGCAGGGCCTGCTCCACACCGTGCACCACCGACAGATGCCGCTCGGCGCGACCGAAGGCCGTGTAGACCCAGGGCCGGCTCAGCGCCTGCGCCGCGTCACCCGGCAGCACCACGACCGCGGCCGGCCACCGGTGCCCCACGGCCTGGTGCGCGGTGAGCGCCCACCCGTGCCGCACGCTCTGCTCGACCCGCTCCTTCGGCACGACGACGGCGGTGCCCGCGCACTCCAGATGCAGCCCCTCGGCGTCGGCCCGCACCACCCGTCCCGGCGTCGAACGGCCCGGCGCGGGGGAGTACGCCACGCGGTCGCCCGGGTCGAACCCGCCGAAGCGGCCCGGCCCCGGGTTCAGCCGCTCCTTGAGCGCGGTGTTGAGCGCACGCGTGCCGGCCGCCCCACCATGCCCGGTTGTGATCACCTGCACCTGCTCGGCGGGGATCCCGAACGCCCTCGGCACCGAGTCCACGACCAGCTGCGCGGTCCTGTGCACCGCCTCGCCCGCGTCCCGCACCGGCACGATCACCACCTCCCTGCCGGGCGCGTCGACCTGGTTCAGCTCCCCGATCCCGATTCCCGAGACCAGCTCGCCGACGGGGCCGGGGTCGGGTGTCCGCGAGGCGACCTGTGGGCAGGCACGGGCGGCGAGCAGGTCCGCGAAGACCCGGCCCGGCCCGGCGGACCACAGCACCCCCGGGTCGCCGCTGAGCACCAACCGGGCCCCGTCGGGCAGCGACTCGGCGAGCAGCGCGGCGGTCTCGACGTCCAGCTGGGGCGCGTCCAGCACCACGAGCAGGTCGAGGTCGAGGGCGCCTTCCCGGTCCCGGCCGGGGCCCTCGACGCCGGAGAGCAGCCCGGCCAGGGTCGTCACGGCGGCGGGTTCGACGCCCTCGGCCCCGGCCGATCCCTCGACGGCCGCTCCCTCGCCGCTGGCCGGCCCGGAGGCGAGGCGCCGCCTTCCGTCCGCGCTGTGTGTCGCCGCGTACGCCTTCAGTCCGAGCGCCCGAGCGGCCGTGACCAGCGCCGCCGGTTCCGCGCGGGCCGCCTCGCCGCCGGTGTGGAGCACCAGCCCGTGTCCGGCGACGGCGCGGATCAGCTCCGCCGCCGACCGCGGTGCCGAGGCCGCCGCCGAGGCCCAGTTGGCCGTGTCGTCCTTGGCCAGGGAGTTCATGACGCGGGCGAGTCCGTCGGCGAGGCTCTCCTCGGCGAGGGCGTACCGCTCCAGACCGATGAGGACACGCACCGGGCGCTCCTGATCAGCTTCGTCGCCCTCGGCGTCGTCGGCCGGGGGCGCGGACCGGGCCGCGGTCGGGGCGTCGTCGAGCGCGTCCTGGAAGACCAGGGCCTCGCCCTCGGCGACCGTGCTCCGGACGGCCTCGTCGGGGTCGGGCACGGAGTACCGGGCGAGCGCGGCGGCCAGCGCCGGGGCCTCCAGCGCCGTGTGCCCGGCGACGGCCGCCTGCTCCAGCAGCCACACGGTGACCGCCCGGCCCCGCCGCTCGTCGTCAGGGCCGCACTCGGCGCCGAGCAGAGCCCGCGCGAAACCGTCGGCCTGCTCCGGCCGCACCCCCGCCACCCGCAGCAACTGCCAGGGGTCCTCGCGCAGTCGAGCGCCGGCGCCCTCGCCGAGTGCCTCGGCGACCTGTGCCGCAAGCGCAACGGGGGCACCGCCCGCGGCCAGCACCGCGCGCACGTCCTCGACGGTCTCGCCCGAAGGAGCGGGCGCACCACCCGAGGACGCCATCGGTTCCGGTCGCCGCACGGGCTCCGGCGCCGGCCGGCGCGGAGCCGGCGCGGGCTCGGCGAAGGCGCCGGCCGTGGGCTTCTGCCCGCCCTCCACCGCCCGTACGGCGGCCAGCAGATCGGCGGCCGACCCACTGAGCTTGACCCCGCTGGTGATCGGCGCCTTCTTCTCCGCCTTGCGTCGCTCGATCCGCTCCCGCTCCAGCCGCTGGGCCGCCAACTCGGCCTGGGCCTCGGAGGTCTCGGGTGCGGCTTCGCCGTCGCCGGCGACGGCCTCGGCGGAACCCTCGGCGCCGCCGTCGCCCGAGCCGTCCCCCTCGTCCCCCTCCTGCGGCGTCGCCGTGACCGCGGCGTCCCGGTCCTCGGGCGTGCCGCCGGGCGCGTCGGTGCCGTCGGCGGGCGTCCCGTCGCCCCGTCCCCCCGGCTCGTCCGGCTCCGTGGTCGCGGGCTCCGTGCTCACAGCGTGCTCCAGTCGTGATCGGGATAGCGGTGCACGGGCGCCGACACGTCGTCGAGAGCCCGGCAGATCTCGTCAGGAAGACTAAGGCTCTCCACTGACAGTGCCCCCGTGAGCTGCAGCGCGTTGCGCGCGCCGACGATGGGCGCGGCCACGCCGGGCCGGTCGCGGACCCAGGCGAGGGCCACCTGGATCGGGGTCACCGCGAGGCCGTCCGCCGCCGTCTGCACCGCGTCCACGATGCTGGTCGCTGTGTCGTCGAGGTAGGGCGCGACGAACGGGGCCATGTGCTCCGAGCCGCCCCGTGAGTCCGGGGGCGTGATGTGGCGGTACTTGGCGGTCAGCACTCCCCGGCCCAGGGGGGAGGACGGGAGCAGACCGATGCCCAGGTCCAGTGCGGCGGGCAGCACCTCGCGCTCGACGCCGCGCTGCAGCAGGGAGTACTCCAGCTGCGTACTGGCCAGGCGGGTGCGTATGCCGGGGGCCGCGAGCTGCCAGGTGGCGGCCTTCGCGAGCTGCCAGCCGCAGAAGTTGGAGACCCCGGCGTAACGGGCCCGGCCGCTGCTGACAGCCAGGTCGAGGGCCTGGAGCGTTTCGTCCAGCGGGGTTTCGGGGTCGTAGGCGTGGATGTGCCAGACGTCGACGTAGTCCGTGCCGAGGCGGGCGAGGGAGGCGTCGAGGGCGGCGAGAAGATGGCCGCGCGAGCCGTCGAAGCGGCGGTCGGGGTCCGGGACGCTGCCGGCCTTCGTGGAGATGACGAGGTCGCGGCGGGGCACCAGTCCGTCCATCAACTGACCCAGCAGGTACTCCGCCTCGCCGTCCCCGTACACGTCGGCGGTGTCGACCAGGCTGCCGCCCGCCTCCCAGAACAGCTTCAACATGTCCGCGGCGTCGTGCTCGTCCGTGTCGCGGCCCCATGTCAGGGTGCCGAGCCCGATCCGGGACACACGCAGGCCGGTACGGCCGAGATGCCTCTGCTCCATGAACGGCGACATTACTGGCCGGAGTTCCCCACGTGGGGGCCTGTGGACAACCGATTTGCGGAGGCGGGGGCCCCGCGCCCGCCCCTTTCCGGTCTCACGAACCCCCGCCTCGCGGGCCCGGGAGGGCGGCGGCCCGGTAGGGTCGGCGCGACAAAGACGTTACTGATCGGTAAGGGGAAGGCTGGTCTATATGAAGCTCGGGATCAACCTCGGCTACTGGGGCGCCGGAATGGACGGGGACAACCTGGCCGTGGCCCAGGAGGCCGACCGGCTGGGTTACGCGGTGTGCTGGGCGGCGGAGGCGTACGGCTCGGACGCCGCCACCGTGCTCAGCTGGGTCGCCGCCAAGACCGAACGCATCGACGTGGGCTCTGCCATCTTCCAGATCCCGGCTCGCCAGCCCGCGATGACCGCGATGACCGCCGCGACGCTGGACTCGCTGTCCGGCGGCCGCTTCCGGCTCGGCCTCGGCGTCTCGGGACCGCAGGTCTCGGAGGGCTGGTACGGCGTCAAGTTCGACAAGCCGCTCGCCCGCACCCGCGAGTACGTCGAGATCGTCCGCAAGGCGATGACCCGCGAGCGCCTGTCGCACGACGGCGAGCACTGGACGCTGCCCCTGCCCGGCGGCCCCGGCAAGCCGCTGAAGCTGACCGTGCACCCCACCCGCGAGCACATCCCGCTGTACATCGCCGCGATCGGCCCGAAGAACCTGGAGCAGACCGGCGAGATCGCCGACGGCGCCCTGCTGATCTTCCCCTCGGCCGCGCACCTGGAGGACACGGCCGTCACGTACCTGCGGGCGGGACGGGAGAAGGCCGGCAAGACGCTCGACGGCTTCGACATCTGTCCGACCCTGCCGCTGGCCGTCGGCGACGACAAGGACGTGACGACGCTCGCCGACACCTTCCGCCCGTACACCGCGCTGTACGTGGGCGGCATGGGCAGCCGCAAGCAGAACTTCTACAACCAGCTCGCCCGGCGCATGGGGTACGAGAAGGAGGCCGCCGAGATCCAGGACAAGTACCTGGCCGGCGACAAGACCGGGGCCGCGGCCGCCATCCCGCACGAGCTGATCGACCAGACGACGCTGCTCGGCTCCGTGGAACGCATCGCCGACCGGATGACGGCGTACGCCGCGGCCGGGGTCACCACCCTCACGCTCGCGCCGGCGGGCTTCACCCTCGACGAGCGGATCGCCTCGCTGCGGGCCGGCTCGCAGGCCATGGAGCTGGCCGGTCTCGCGTAACCCGAACGGCGCAGCGGCCGACGAGAGCCGGGAACCGGCGGGAGCCGGCCCCGGCAGGTCGACCAGAAAGCACTACGGCCGTGGTGGGGGCTCGGGGGTCTTCCCCGCCACGGCCGTCACCACGGACAACGCGGCACCGCCCCGCCCGGTTACGCCCCATCGCCGCCCCGGCGTCATTCGTTCGGCGGATTTGTCCGACACAGCTGTTGCCCGGCTCCTGGTACCCCCTTTGACTCGTTTTCTGCAGGCCCCTGCCAGGCCCCTGCAGAGAGGTGTCCTTCGATGCTTTCGGCCAAGAGTCTGTTCCAGGAGATCGTCGACAACGACGAGTCGTTCCGGCTGTTCTGCTCCATCGCCGCCGGTGGGGAGAGTCAGGGCGGCTGGGAGAACGCGCGCATCGCCGCGCTCGTCCCCCCGAGCGAGCGGGCGCTCGCACCCAAGATCACCCGTCATGGCGCCGACGAGGACAAGCACGGGCGGATCTTCGACGCCCTCATGAGAAAACGCGGCCTCCAGCCCGTGGAGGTCCCCGCCGAGACCGACTACACCATGCTCCTGGAGCGCGGCGGCATCGGCCTCGCGCACGAGAAACTCAACGCCGAAGAGGCACTCTCGGTGCGGGACGTCATCGTCTACCTGTGCCACAGCCGGGTCACCGAACAGCGGGCCGCCGACCAGATGGTGATGCTCCGCAAGCACTTCGGCACTCACCCCGAGATCGGCAGGGCCGTCCGGATGATCTCCGACGACGAGGACAACCACCTCGCCTACACCCACGAGGAACTGCTGCGCTACGCGGCCGCCGGCCACGGGCGCTTCATCCAGCGGACCCTGCGTGAGTGCGCCCTGGCCGAGATCGCCGTCCACCGGGACGTCAGCCTCGCCGTGATGGACCGCATGGGGCGCATCCTGGGCTGGCCGAAGGCGAAGGCGGCCGTCCTGGCCGCGGGCATCCGCGCGGTGTACGCGTACGAGCGGGCCCTCGGCTGGCGCCGCATGGTCACCCTGGAGATGCCGACCCGCCGCGACGCCCTCGGCGGCCCGGCGACGGCGGCCCCGGAGTTCGCCTGAGACGCCACGCCACGCGCGCGTGAGCACGAAAATCTCACCACGCGCGCGTGCGGGAGACGGTCCTCGGCCGCACGGGGAGGGCTACAGCCAGCCCCGGCGCTTGAACAGCCGGAACACCAGCACCTCCGTCACGACCATCAGCGCCATCAGTGCCGGATAGGACCACGTCCAGCGCAGTTCCGGCATGTGCTCGAAGTTCATGCCGTAGACACCGGCGGCCATGGTCGGGATCGCGGCCATGGCCGCCCAGGCCGAGATCTTCCGCATGTCGTCGTTCTGCCGGACGCTCATCTGCGCCAGGTGCGCGGAGAGGATGTCGGAGACCAGCCGGTCCAGTCCCTCGACGGACTCGTTGACGCGGGTGAGGTGGTCGTTGACGTCACGGAAGAAGGGCTGGGCCTTCTCGTCGACGAAGGGCACCGCGGCCGCGGGGTTGCCCGTGGAGGAGAGCCGGTTGAGCGGTGCGGCGAGGGGGCCGGTCGCCCGGCGGAACTCCAGGACCTGGCGCTTGAAGGTGTAGATGCGGGAGGCGGTGTTCCGGGAGCCGCCGACGTCGGGCGAGAAGACCTCCGCCTCCAGCTCCTCCAGGTCCGTCTGGAGTTCGGTCGCCACGTCCAGGTAGTGGTCGACCGTGGCGTCCGTGATCGCGTACAGCACGGAGGTGGGCCCCTTGCCGAGCAGTTCGGGCTCCCGTTCCAGCCGGGTGCGGACGACGCCCAGGGGCGAGCCCTCGCCGTGGCGCACGGTCACCACGAAGGCGTGGCCGAGGAAGACCATCACCTCCCCGGTGGTCACGGTGTCGGTGGACGGCTCGTACCCGACCGGTTTGAGGACCATGAACAGCGAATCGTCGTACACCTCCAGCTTGGGCCGCTGGTGCGCCTTCAGCGCGTCCTCGACGGCCAGAGGATGCAACGCGAACTCCTCTGTGACCAGGGCGAACTCCTTCTCCGAGGGCTCGTGCAGACCGATCCACACGAAGCCGCCCGAGGCACGGGCCGCGGCCAGGGCGTCGGAGAGGTCCTCGGGTCCCTCGGTGCGGTGCCCGTCGTGGTAGACGGCACAGTCGACGATCACAGGAAGTTCCTTTCTCGGGGGCTCTGTCCACAGCCGTCTCGTTCGCGGAGGCTTTGTCCACAGGGCCGCAGGGGGCGGTCGGGCGGGCGTCTACGCTGGGACGCATGCCCACGTTGATCCTTGTCCGGCACGGACGTTCCACCGCCAACACCGAGGGCGTGCTCGCCGGGTGGACGCCCGGGATCGCGCTCGACGAGCGGGGGGCGGCGCAGGCCGCGGCGCTGCCCGGTCGCCTCGACGGGCTGCCGATCGCCGAGATCGTCACCAGCCCGCTCCAGCGCTGCCAGGAGACGATCCGCCCCCTCCTCGACGCCCGGCCCGGCCTCAGCCCGCACACCGACGACCGCATCGGCGAGTGCCACTACGGCGACTGGTCGGGCCGCAAGCTCGCCGAACTGATGGACGAGCCGCTGATGCAGGTCGTCCAGACGTACCCGACGGCGGCCGAGTTCCCGGGCGGCGAGTCGATGCGGGCCATGCAGCATCGGGCCGCCGAGGCGGTGCGGGAGTGGAACGCGCGCGTGGAGCGCGAGCACGGGGCCGACGCCGTGTATGTGATGTGCTCGCACGGCGACATCATCAAGTCGCTCGTCGCGGACGCACTCGGACTTCATCTGGACCTCTTCCAGCGGATCTCTGTCGAACCGTGTTCCATCACCGCGATCCGTTACACCCGGCTCAGGCCGTTTCTCGTCCGTCTCGGCGACACCGGGGACTTCGCGTCCCTGGCGCCGCACGAGCAGCCCCCGAGCGGTGACGCGACCGTCGGGGGCGGTGCGGGGGCACCGTGATCGTCAACCGCAGTAGGGTGAAGCGGTCGCGGCGGCGCTGAACCAGTCAGCAGCCGGCGCGGCCGGTCCCGACGTCGATTCCAATGGAGACAGGACGTGTCCCGTCAGGTGTTCCTCTACGACCCCCCGGACCGCTTCGTGGCCGGTACGGTCGGGCTGCCCGGGCGCCGGACCTTCTTCCTGCAGGCCTCCTCCGGGCAGCGTGTCACCAGTGTCGCCCTGGAGAAGACCCAGGTCGCCGCGCTCGCCGAGCGCATGGACGAGCTGCTCGACGAGGTCGTGCGGCGCAGCGGCGGAAGCGCCGCGGTGCCGGCCGTCGCCCCCGCCGAGGTGTCGGACACGGCGCCGCTGGAGGCCCCCGTCGAGGAGGAGTTCCGGGTCGGCACCATGGCGCTGGCCTGGGACGGCGACGAGGAGCGGATGATCGTCGAGGCCCAGGCCCTGGTCGAGCTGGACGCCGACTCCGAGGAGGACCTGGCCGAGGCGGAGGAGCGGATGCTCCAGGACGAGGAGAACGGCCCGCCGATGCTCCGCGTCCGCCTCACCGGTTCCCAGGCCCGTGCCTTCGCCAAGCGTGCTCTCGACGTCGTCAACGCGGGGCGGCCGCCGTGCCCGCTGTGCAGTCTGCCGCTCGATCCGGAGGGACACGTATGTCCGCGCCAGAACGGATACCGGCGGGGGGCGTGACCTCCTCCGCCTCCGCTGCCTCCGCCGGCTCGTCGTCGCCCGACCTGCCGTCCGTCGAGCTGCTCGCCGAGGGCGAGTTGACCGTGCGCGGGCAGGTGCGGGAGGCGTCCAACGCGGTGCTGTACTGCACGGTCTCCCACGAGGGCCGGGAGGCCGCCTGCGTCTACAAGCCCGTCGCCGGGGAGCGGCCCCTGTGGGACTTCCCCGACGGCACGCTCGCGCAGCGGGAGGTCGCCGCGTACGAGGTGTCCGAGGCGACCGGCTGGGGGCTGGTCCCGCCCACCGTGCTGCGCGACGGGCCCTACGGCCAGGGCATGTGCCAGCTGTGGATCGAGGGCGAGGCCGGTTCCGAACTGCTGGCCCTCGTGGAGGGCGAGGAGGCCGGGGAGGGCTGGAAGGCCGTCGGCTTCGCGGAGGTCGGGGACGGCGAGACCGCGCTCCTCGTGCACGCCGACGACCGGCGGCTGCGACGGCTCGCCGTGCTCGACGCGGTCGTCAACAACGCCGACCGCAAGGGCGGGCATCTCCTGCCGGCCCCCGGGGAGCGGTTGTACGGCATCGACCACGGGGTGACCTTCAACGTCGAGAACAAGCTGCGGACACTGCTGTGGGGGTGGGCGGGGGAACCGCTCACCGAGGAGGCCGTCGAGGTGCTGGGCCGGCTGCGGGACGCACTGGCCGAGGGCGGACCGCTGGCCGCGAAGCTGGTCGCGTTGATCACACCGGCCGAGCTGGACGCCACGCGGGAGCGGGTGGCCGCGTTGCTGGAGAGCGGACGCCACCCGGAGCCGAGCGGCGAGTGGCCGGCGATCCCCTGGCCCCCGGTCTGAGGGCACCGCTGTGGCCCACCCCTGCCGCGGGTGCGCCCCGTCGGGGGCGCGGGGGACCGCGCGACCAGCCACGTCCGGCGCAAGCCGCGGAACAGCCTGTGGCCCCGGGCTGGAAGGTGCCCCGGCCGATCCCCGGAGGGACCCCGCATGACCTCGCAGCGATCGGGTTAGGCTCGTGGCATGCATGCCTGGCCCGCTTCTGAGGTCCCCGTCCTGCCCGGCAAGGGCCGCGACCTTCGGATCCACGACACCGCGACCGATGGGCTCATCACCCTTGACCCCGGTCCCGTCGCCCGTATCTACGTCTGCGGTATCACCCCGTACGACGCGACCCACATGGGTCACGCGGCGACCTACAACGCGTTCGACCTCGTCCAGCGCGTGTGGCTCGACACCAAGCGGCAGGTTCACTACGTCCAGAACGTCACGGACGTCGACGACCCCCTGCTGGAGCGGGCCGCGCGCGACGACATCGACTGGGTGGCCCTCGCCGAGAAGGAGACCGCCCTCTTCCGCGAGGACATGACCGCCCTGCGGATGCTCCCGCCCCGTCACTACATCGGCGCGGTGGAGGCCATCCCGGGAATCGTTCCGCTCGTCGAGCGGCTCCTTGCCTCCGGTGCCGCGTACGAACTCGAAGGGGACATCTACTTCTCCGTCGAGGCCGACCCCGACTTCGGCAAGGTCTCGCGCCTGGACGCCGCCACGATGCGGCTGCTCTCGGCCGAGCGCGGCGGGGATCCGGACCGGACCGGGAAGAAGAACCCCCTCGACCCGATGCTCTGGATGGCCGCGCGTGAGGGCGAGCCCAGCTGGGACGGCGGCTCCCTCGGCCGCGGCCGGCCCGGCTGGCACATCGAGTGCGTCGCCATCGCCCTCGACCACCTGGGCATGGGCTTCGACGTCCAGGGCGGCGGCTCCGACCTCGCCTTCCCGCACCACGAGATGGGCGCCTCGCACGCGCAGGCCCTGACCGGCGAGTTCCCCATGGCCAAGGCGTACGTCCACGCCGGCATGGTGGCGCTGCACGGCGAGAAGATGTCGAAGTCCAAGGGCAACCTGGTCTTCGTCTCCCGGCTGCGCCGCGACGGGGTCGACCCGGCCGCGATACGGCTCGCGCTCCTCGCCCACCACTACCGGGCCGACTGGGAGTGGACCGACCAGGCGCTCCAGGACGCCGTCGACCGCCTCGGCCGCTGGCGCGCCGCCGTCTCCCGGCCCGACGGACCGTCCGCCGAGGCTCTGGTCGAGGAGATCCGCGAGGCCCTCGCGCACGACCTGGACGCGCCGACCGCACTCACCGCGGTCGACCGCTGGGCCGCTCTCCAGGAGGAGCGGGGCGGCACGGACGAGGGGGCGCCCGGCATCGTGTCCCGTGCCGTGGACGCGCTGCTCGGCGTGGCCCTGTGACCCACCTGAAGTAACGACTCTGCACAGGTGTCGAAGCCGACACCCGTGTCCCGCGCGTCAGACACGGGACGAGAGCGTGGGGGCGCCTCCTCCGGCCGGAGGAGGCGCCCCCACGTCATTCCCGGGACTCTCGTTCCGTTCGCCCGGCACACGAAGGGGCGCAGCCCGGGCGGCAGTTCACGAGAACCACCCTCCCGGGAAGAGAACAGGGGCTCCCGGACAGCCGTCGCCGCGAACACCCTCGGCCCCGGCTCCGACCCCGGCATGCCCGCGCCCTCGGCCGGCCCTGCCCGACCGTTCCTCGCGTACCGCGCCGCCCGTTCCTCGCGTGCCCCCATGCCCGGGGTACCCCCGGCACGCGAGCGGCGCACGGGCCGGACCGGCACAATCCGGCAGGAAGCCGCGCCGGGGGCTGTCAAGGCCCTGTCGGTCGACCGGCGAAGGGCTGCGGGGCAGGTCGGCATGTGATGGCATGACAGACGTCAGTCGAAAGGCCGGACCGGCCAGCTGCCGGTCCCTTCGTGGAAGGGACGATCAGTGGCACCCCCGCAACCCTCGCAGGCCTCACAACCCCCCTCCGCCCGTCACCTCAGCCGGCGAACACTGCTCACGACGTCCGCCGCCGGCGCGGCCGCACTGCTCGTCGGATCCTCGGCCGCGACCGCCTCCGCCTCCGAGAGCACCTGGCCCGCCCTCATCCCGCTCCCGGGCGGCTTCCGCCCCGAGGGCATCGCCATCGGCGGCCACCACGCCTACCTGGGCTCCCTCGGCGACGGCTCGATCTACCGCGCCGACCTGCGCACCGGCGAGGGGCGCATCGTCTCCGCGGGCCCCGGCACGCCCTCCGTCGGGCTCAAACTCGACGACCGGGGGCGGCTGTTCGTCGCCGGGCGCGCTCAGGGCGCCCGGGTGGTGGACGTCCGTACCGGCAGGATCATCGCGTCGTACCGGCTCACCACGAAGACGCCGACCTTCGCCAACGACGTCTTCCTCACCCCGCGCGCCGCCTGGTTCACCGACTCGTTCCAGCCCGCCCTCTACGCCCTGCCGCTCGGCGGCAACGGCCGCCTGCCGGGCCCGGACAAGGTCGTCACGGTCGCACTGAGCGGCGACTGGACCCACGCCCCCGGCGAGGTCGTCAACGCCAACGGGATCACCGGCACCCCGGACGGCAGGGCCCTCCTGGTCGTCCAGTCCGGCGCGGGCGGCCTCCACCGGGTCGACCCCAGGACCGGTGTCACCGAACTCGTGGATCTCGGCGACGCGGCACCCCTCACCAACGGCGACGGCCTGCTGCTCCTCGGACGGCGGCTCTACGTCGTCCAGAACCGCCAGAACGCCATCGACGTGTTCAAGCTCTCGGCCGACGGCCGCAGCGGCATCTTCGAGGACCGCCTGACGGACCCCGACTTCGACGTCCCGACGACGGCCGCGGCCCACAACAACCGCCTCTACCTGCCCAACGCCCGCTTCACGACGACCCCGACGCCGGACACCTCGTACGCGGTGGTGGCGGTGAAGCGCTGACCACGCGGTGACGGCCGGTGCGTTCCCCGTGTCCCGAAGGGGCACGGGGAACGACGCGAACAGCCACCACGGACCCGCCGGATTCCGCGCGGTGACACCCGTCGGGTCAGGGCGTCTCAGTCGTCCGACGAATCCTCGTCCTCGGCCCCGGAATCGCTACCGGCTTCGCTCCCGGCGTCCGTCCCGGTCTCGGTGTCGGCCTCCGGCCGCGCCGGCTTCGGCGGACGCGTACGCCCGCTGGGATTGTCCTTGGGATTCCACGCCCCGGCGGTTCCGTCGCCGCCGTCGACCGTGGCGTGACCGCCCGACGCGGGACCGCCCCCGTCACGGCGCCGCAGATACCGCTCGAACTCGCGCGCGATCGCCTCTCCCGACGCCTCCGGCAGCTCCGCCGTGTCCCGGGCCTCCTCCAGCGTCTGCACGTACTCGGCGACCTCGCTGTCCTCCGCCGCCAGCTGGTCCACGCCCACCTGCCAGGCGCGCGCGTCCTCGGGCAGCTCGCCCAGCGGGATGCGCACGTCGATGAGATCCTCCAGCCGGTTCAGCAGGGCCAGCGTGGCCTTCGGGTTCGGCGGCTGCGACACGTAGTGCGGCACCGCGGCCCAGAGCGAGACGGCCGGGACGCCCGCGTGCGTGCACGCCTCCTGGAGGATGCCGACGATCCCCGTGGGGCCCTCGTACTTGGTCTCCTCCAGGTCCATCCGCCGCGCCAGGTCCGGGTCGGACGTGACACCGCTGACCGGGACCGGACGTGTGTGCGGGGTGTCCCCGAGCAGCGCGCCCATGATGACCACCAGCTCCACGCCCAGCTCGTGCGCGAAGCCCAGCAGCTCGTTGCAGAACGACCGCCAGCGCATCGACGGTTCGATGCCCCGGACGAGGACCAGATCGCGGGGCTTGTCACCGCCGACCCGGACCACCGACAACCTTGTCGTCGGCCAGGTGATCTTCCGCACGCCGCCGTCCAGCCACACCGTGGGGCGGTTCACCTGGAAGTCGTAGTAGTCCTCGGCGTCCAGCGCCGCGAACACCTCGCCCTTCCACTCCTTGTCCAGATGCGCGACCGCGGTGGAGGCTGCGTCGCCGGCGTCGTTCCAGCCTTCGAACGCGGCCACCATCACTGGGTCGATCAGCTCGGGAACCCCCTCCAGCTCGATCACCCAGCGCCTCCTTCCGACGTGCCCTCGCGTACGCCCCAACCTTACGGCGTGCCGAGGGGGCCTCCGCAGCCCCCTTGCACGGGGGAGTGAACGGATCAATGCCCCGTTCGCACGGCACAAACACGCGTCGGCGGTCCGGGCCCGCGGTGATCGACTTCTCAGAGCGTGGAACGCAGCCACTGCTCCACGCTCGCGATGTGCACCGTGGCCCAGGAACGCGCGGCGTCGGCGTCGCGGTCGCGCAGGGCGGCCAGGATGGCGCGGTGCTCGTGCAGGGTCCGGCTGACGGCGTCTTCCTGGGTCAGGCCGCGCCAGATGCGGGCCCGGGTGGTCGGCCCCGACAGGCCGTCGAGGAGCGAGCACAGCACGGAGTTCCCGGAACTCTGCACGATGCCCCGGTGGAACTCCAGGTCGCAGGCGACCAGTTCCTCCACCGACGGTTCGGTGCCGAGCTTGTCCAGCTGGGTCGTCAGCGCGTCCAGCTGCTGCTCGCTGATCCTCAGGGCGGCCATCGCCGTGGCGGCCGGCTCCAGTATCCGGCGCACGGCGAGGAACTCCAGGACCGTGTCGTCGCGGTGGAAGTCGACGACGAAACTCAGCGCTTCGAGGAGGAGCTGGGGATCGAGGCTGGTGACATAGGTGCCGTCGCCCTGCCGTACGTCGAGGATGCGGATCAGCGACAGGGCACGCACGGCCTCGCGCAGCGAGTTGCGGGACAGCCCGAGATCGGCGGCCAGCTCGCTCTCCTTGGGGAGCCGGTCGCCGGGGCGCAGCGCGCCGGAGACGATCATGCCCTTGATCTTCTCGATCGCCTCGTCGGTGACTGCCATGGGTGAACCCTCCCTGTCGTTCAGACATCCGATGTCTGAAGGACATTATGGATGCTCCAGCGCCTCTATCAGGCCAATGCCTGCGAATCGGCCGACGTCGGCGAGGGACAGGACCGGGTCGGCCCGCTCCGTCCCCGCCGCGTCGAACGGTGGTTCCCGTCGGTTTTCCCAGGTCATGTACGGTGTCGATGCTGGAGGGCGAGCGCGAGGGCTGGTCGGCCGAGGAGGCACGTGCCGCCGTCGCCCGGGTCCGCGAGGCCCGGCCGACCGCCGTGAACCTGATGGTGTGCGTGGACCGCGTCATGACCTGCGTGTGGGAGGTGTCGGCGGGCGAACTGCCGGGGGATCGCCTGCGGCAGGGACGACACGCGCGCCCGCCGTACGAGGAGGCGGCCCCGGTCACCTCGACCGGGGCCGCCTCCCCACGGATGGCCGGCTCAGGTGTGCTCAGCGCTGGGTGAGCTCCAACTCCAGCAGCCACTCGACCACTTCGGTGTGGTGACGGGTCTGGCGGGGGGGTGGCGCCCCAGACGTACAGGCCGTGCCCGGCGACGACCTCTCCGAGCCGTACATCGAGCACGCACACAACCACTGGCACCCGGCACTGGACGACCTGGCCGCCGCCTTCCGCGCGGACACCGTGCTGCGCACCGTGGTCGCCGACCTGCGCCATGTCTTCATGACGAGCGCCCAGGCCCTCCTGCACGGCGACCTCCACTCGGGCAGCGTCATGGTCGGCGAACGCCAGGGTGCCCACGTGGTGCGGGTCTTCGACCCCGAGTTCTCCTTCGTCGGCCCCATCGGGTTCGACCTCGGCCTGTACTGGGCCAACGCGCTCGTCTCCGAGGAACGGGCCCGCGCCCTGGGGGCCCTCACGGACCACGGCGAGCAGCTCCGGCTGTCCTCGGAGGCGTTCGAGACCGAGTTCCGGCGCCTGTGGCCCACCCGCGTCGACACCTTCTTCGATGACGCCTACCTGGGCCGCTTCCTGCGCCGCGTCTGGACGGAGTCCCTGGGCTTCGCCGGCACGGAGATCATCCGCCGCATCATCGGCTTCGCCCACCTCACCGACCTGACGACCCTGCCCGACCCGGCCCCGGCGTCGCGTCGGGCGCTGCTGCTGGGCCGTGAACTCGTCGTCCGTCGTACGGAGCTGACCTCACCGGACGCCGTCCGCGACCTCGTGGCCTCACCACTGGGATGACTCGGCGTCGAACCACTCCTTCCCGGCGGCCCAGTGGGCGACCCAGCCGGCGAAGCCGGGCGCGGAGGTCGTGTGGCCGAACTCCGCGCCGAACGGCAGGGCACCCACATCGGTGACGTGCCATATGTGTCCCCGATGGGGACCGGTGACGACGAGATGCCAGTTCATGGCGCAGCCATCGGTCCCGAGCACGACCGAGCCATGGTCGCTCACCGCGTCGATCACGGAGCCCGGGTCCTCGTAGGGCCCCTCGTCCTCCTCCCACAGCCACGCGGCCGTGAGCGGGAACGGCTCGCCCAGGGCACGGTCCGCCCCGTCGCCCCAGTCCACGGGCAGGTCGCCCAGCCCCACGAGCCCGTACTCCGGCGGCCCCTGCGACGACCCGTCGGACACCTCCGCCACGAACGTGCGGTACGGCTCCGGGAGCACCACCCCGTGCTCCGCCTCGAAGGCGTGCACGGCCGCCCAGCCAAGGGCCGACTGCCCGCCGTCGTCCACGGCGAACGCCTCGCGCAGGGCGGCCAGGTCTGCGGGAACGGCGTGATCGATGTTCATGCGCTCATGAAAACATCGGCCACTGACAGCAAGAGGCGCAGCAGCCGGGCGGGCATGCCGAAGGGGCGGCCCCACAGGTGTGGAGCCGCCCCTTCCGCTCGGTGCCCGCCCCGGTCAGGGGAGGAGGCCGGCGCCGAAACCCGGTTACTTCTTGTCGAGCAGGTCCTGGACCTTCGCGCGGACCTCGTCCGTGGCCAGCCCTCGTATCGTCAGGGTCGTCCGGCGGCGCAGCACGTCGTCGGCGGTCTCGGCCCACTCGGTGTCGCGGGCGTAGACGACCTGCGCCCAGATCTCGGGGGCGTCCGGGTGGACGCGCTCGCCCAGCTCGGGGTTCTCGTTGGCGAGGCGGGCGATGTCGAAGGCCAGTGAGCCGTAGTGCGTGGCCAGGTGGCGGGCCGTGTCGGCGCCCATGCGGGGGCCGGGGGCCGGGCGGTCGACGAGGAGGCGGTGGGCCACCGCGCGCGGGTTGGCGACGCCCGGCAGCGGCAGCTTCTTGGGCAGGGAGGCGACCGGCTCGAAGTCCTCGCCCAGCGGGTGGCCGGGGAGCGCCTCCAGCTTCTTCATGATGGTGCGGCCGATGTGCCGGAAGGTCGTCCACTTGCCGCCCGCGACGGACAGCATGCCGCCCCGGCCCTCGGTGACGACCGTCTCGCGCTTGGCCTTCGCGGTGTCACCGGGACCGCCCGGCAGCACCCGCAGACCGGCGAACGAGTACGTGATCAGGTCACGGTCGAGCTGCTGGTCGCGGATGGAGAACGCGGCCTCGTCGAGTATCTGGGCCGTGTCCTTCTCGGTGACCGCGACATCCGCCGGGTCGCCCTCGTACACCTCGTCGGTGGTGCCGAGCAGCAGCATGTCCTCCCAGGGGAGGGCGAAGGTGATGCGGTACTTGTCGATGGGGGTGGCGAGCGCGGCCTTCCACGGAGCGGTCCGCTTCAGGACCAGGTGCGCGCCCTTGGAGAGGCGGATCGAGGGGGCCGCGTCCGGGTTCTCCATCTTGCGCAGGTGGTCGACCCACGGCCCGGTCGCGTTCAGCACGAGCCGGGCGTTGACGCCGAACTCGTCGCCGGACAGCCGGTCGCGCAGCTCGGCACCGGTCACCCGGCCCTTGGTGAACCGCAGCCCGGTGACCTCGGCGTGGTTCAGGACGACGGCACCCGACTCGACGGCCGCGCGGACCGTCATCAGGGCCATCCGGGAGTCGTTCATCTGGTCGTCGCCGTACACGGCCACGGCCTTGAGGTTGTCGGTGCGCAGCTCGGGCACGTCCTGCGCCGCCTTGGCGGGGGAGAGGAGGTGGCCGACGCCGTCACCGAACGCCGACAGCGCGGAGTAGGCGAAGACGCCCGCCCCGAGCTTCGCCGCGCCGTGCGGCCCGCCCTTGTACACGGGGAGGTAGAACGTGAGCGGGTTCGCCAGGTGGGGGGCCACCTGGCGGGAGACCGCACGGCGCTCGAAGTGGTTCTCCGCCACCAGCTTCACCGCGCCGGTCTGCAGATAGCGCAGGCCGCCGTGGAGCAGCTTGGAGGAGGCGGAGGAGGTGGCGCCGGCGAAGTCGCCGGCGTCGACCAGAGCCACCCTGAGCCCGGACTGCGCGGCGTGCCAGGCGGTGGAGATGCCCAGGATGCCGCCGCCGATCACGAGGAGGTCGTACGACGCCTTGGAGAGCTGCTCCCGGGTCTCGGCACGGCTCGGGTTCGAGCCGGACGCCGGGCGCGTCCCCAGGGCAGGCAGGGTCTGCAGGGTGGTCTGACTGGTCATGTCGGGTTATTACTCCTCATCAGAGCTGGTGTCGGAGCCGTCGCGGGCTCCGGATCAGCTCTCGTCCTCGAGCCAGCCCATGGTCCGCTCGACGGCCTTGAGCCAGCTCTTGTACTCACGGTCGCGGGTCTCCGCGTCCATGCGGGGGGTCCACTCGGCGGCCCGCCGCCAGTTGGCGCGCAGGTCGTCGGTGCTGTTCCAGAAGCCGACGGCGAGACCGGCGGCGTAGGCGGCGCCGAGGCAGGTGGTCTCGGCGACCATCGGGCGCACCACGGGCGCGTCGAGGAAGTCCGAGAGGGTCTGCATCAGCAGGTTGTTGGAGGTCATGCCGCCGTCGACCTTGAGGGCCGCGAGCTCGACGCCCGAGTCCTTGGTCATGGCGTCCGTGATCTCGCGGGTCTGCCAGGCGGTGGCCTCCAGGACGGCGCGCGCGAGGTGCGCCTTGGTGACGTACCGGGTGAGGCCGGCGATCACACCGCGGGCGTCGGAGCGCCAGTACGGGGCGAACAGACCGGAGAAGGCCGGTACGAAGTACGCGCCGCCGTTGTCCTCGACCGAGAGCGCGAGGGTCTCGATCTCGGCGGCGGTGGAGATGAGGCCCATCTGGTCCCGCATCCACTGCACCAGCGAACCGGTGACGGCGATCGAGCCCTCCAGCGCGTAGACCGGCTTCTGGTCGCCGATCCGGTAGCCGACCGTGGTCAGCAGGCCGCTGTAGGAGTTGATGATCTTCTCACCGGTGTTCAGCAGCATGAACGTGCCGGTGCCGTACGTGGACTTGGCCTCGCCCTCCTCGAAGCAGGTCTGGCCGAACAGGGCCGCCTGCTGGTCGCCGAGCGCGGAGGCGACCGGAATGCCGCCCAGCAGGTCGCCGAGCCGGCCGCCGGCGACCTCGCCGTACACCTCGGCGGAGGAACGGATCTCCGGGAGCATCGACAGCGGGACGCCGATGGACTCGGCGATCTTGTCGTCCCACTCCAGGGTGTGCAGGTTCATCAGCATGGTGCGGGAGGCGTTGGTGACGTCGGTGTAGTGCTTGCCGCCGTCGACACCGCCCGTCAGGTTCCAGATGACCCAGCTGTCCATGGTGCCGAAGAGGATGTCGCCGGCCTCGGCGCGCTCGCGCAGGCCCTCGACGTTGTCGAGCAGCCAGCGGGCCTTGGGGCCGGCGAAGTACGAGGCCAGCGGCAGGCCCGTCTCGCGGCGGAAGCGGTCCTGGCCGACGTTGCGGCCGAGCTCGCGGCACAGGGCGTCGGTCCGGGTGTCCTGCCAGACGATGGCGTTGTGGACGGGCTCACCGGTGTTCTTGTCCCAGAGCAGCGTGGTCTCGCGCTGGTTGGTGATGCCGATGGCCTTGATGTCGTCGCGGGTGATGCCGGCCTTCTCGATGGCCCCGGCGACGACCTCCTGGACGTTCGTCCAGATCTCGGTGGCGTCGTGCTCGACCCAGCCCGGCTTCGGGAAGATCTGCTCGTGCTCCTTCTGGTCGACGGAGACGATGCGTCCGTCGCGGTCGAAGACGATGCAGCGGCTGGACGTGGTGCCCTGGTCGATGGCGGCGATGAAGGGCCCGGCGGTGTGTGCGTCGGTCACGGTGTGCTCCTGAAAGTTCACTGGGTATGGGGCTGTACGTACGGCGCGTACCGAGTGTTCCGCGGAATCCCGGGTTTCCCGGGACCCGCGGCTCGGCGCTCTCAGGCGAAAGCGACGTTGTAGATGCCTGCAGCGATGGCGGCGCCGATCAGGGGGCCGACCACCGGGACCCAGGAGTAGCTCCAGTCGGAGCCACCCTTGTTGGGCAGGGGCAGAAGGGCGTGCACGATGCGCGGACCGAGGTCACGGGCCGGGTTGATCGCGTAACCGGTCGGGCCACCGAGGGACAGACCGATGGAGACCACGACGAGTGCGGTGATCAGGGCGCCGAGCGTGCCGAGACCCTTGCCGTCGCCGTTCAGGCCCTGGGTCAGGACCGCCAGGACGAGCACGATGGTGCCGATGACCTCGGTGGCGACGTTCTGCCACGCCACGCGGACCTCGGGGCCGGTGGAGAAGATGCCGAGCACGGGGCCGGCGCCCTTCTCCCGGGCCTCGACCGACTTTGTCCTCGCGGCCTCCGCCGGCTCGCCGACGATCTCGCGGTCGGTGAGGTGGGCGTGGAACTGGCCGTAGTAGGCGACCCAGACCAGTGCCGCGCCGATCATCGCGCCGAGCAGCTGACCGCCCCAGTAGATCGGGACGTCGCCCCAGGGGATGCCCTCCTTCTTCAGCGCGAGCGCGAGGGTGACGGCCGGGTTGAGGTGGGCGCCGGACAGCGGCGCGGAGGTGTAGACGGCCGTCAGAACGGCGAAGCCCCACCCGAAGGTGATGGCGAGCCAACCGGCGTTACGGGCCTTGGAGGCCTTCAGTGTGACGGCCGCGCAGACGCCGCCGCCGAGCAGGATGAGTAGGGCGGTACCGATGGTCTCGCCGATGAAGATGTCGGAGCTGGACACCCGCGACTCCTTTGTCCTTCGTCCAGGGGAAAGAGATCGGCCCATGGCGTTGTCACACTCTAGCGCGTATTGCCGGTAGGTGTTCGACAATGTCGACCGATGGACGGGAGTCTTGCTTCGGTGTTACGGGCGCGTCAAGAGCTGTGTTGTCGAAAACACGATCGTTATTGATCGAACCGGACCATCGATCTTGAAACTGCTGCTAGGGGCCCGTGCGAGCAGGTGGGCGGGGTGGGCGGAGCGGGCGACGGCACGCGCGTGCGGCGGAGCGTGGCGGCGCGCGCGGCGGAGGTCTCGCAGCCGCACGTGCGGCGAAGGGCGGGTGCGCCCCGCGGCGAGGAGCGGGCACGCGCACGTACGGCGAAGGCCGGGACACCCGTGGGGGTGTCCCGGCCTTCGCCGTGTCAGGTGGCGGCCGTCAGAACCGTGCCGCGCCGAGGTCGCGCGAGACCGCGCGGGCGCAGTCCCGTACGGCCGCGACCAGCTCGGGGCGCAGCTCGCCCGCACGGCACAGCCGCTCCACGGCGCCGGTGATGCCCACCGCGCCGACGGGCATGCGCCGCCGGTCGTGGATGGGGGCGGCGACGGACGCCACGCCCTCCCAGGTCTCCTCCACGTCGGCCGCGTACCCGCGCGCGCGGGTCAGGTCCAGGACGTTCTCGAAGTCGTCCAGGGCGTGCACGGTCCGGTCGGTGAACGCCTTGCGCTCGGCCTCCAGGGCCTCGCTGTGCGCCACCGGGTCGTACGCGGCGAGGACCTTGCCGAGAGCGGTGGAGTGCAGGGGCTGCATGGCCCCTATCTCCAGGACCTGCCGGCTGTCGTCGGGCCGGAAGACGTGGTGCACGATCAGCACGCCCTGCAGGTGCAGCACCCCGAGGTGGACGCTCTCGCCGCTGGAGCGGGCCAGGTCGTCCGTCCAGACCAGGGCGCGGGCCCGTAGCTCGTGGACGTCCAGATAGGTGGTCCCGAGCCGCAGCAGCTCCGCGCCCAGCTGGTAGCGCCCGGAGGCGTCGTCCTGTTCGACGAACCCCTCGTGCTGGAGCGTGCGCAGTATGCCGTGGGCGGTGCCCTTGGCGAGGCCCAGCGACGAGGCGATGTCCGACAGGCCGAGCCGCCGCTCGCCGCCCGCGAGCAACCGCAGCATCGCGGCCGCCCGTTCGAGCGACTGGATGTTCCGTGCCATCGCCGTCCTGCCTCCGTCCCCTTCGACCGCCGTACGCGACTGAACTTCCGTCGTTCGGCAATGTCGAACACTACCGGTCGTTGCCGACCTCTCGCTAATGGCCGTCACCAGCTTTTCGGACACACCCGTCGCGGCGGTGCCGCCTCTGTGCCCGTGCGGTGTCCGTCCGGTGCGAGTGCGACGACCGTGTGATCGTGGGGTGTGCGTGTGGTGTCGGAGCGGTGTCCGGCGTTCGTTTCGTCGTCGGAGTAAACCGCACTCGGCCGCGTACGCCACGCCCGTCCGCCCCGTGGACCGCCCTGACCATCCGCGGCGTTGCGGGCTACCCTTGCGGCGTGCGGCTTCCATGGGAGGCCGCAAAGCCGACAGCCGTCGCACTCCAGGGAGCAGCTCCATGGCCTCGTTGCCGAACCCGTCCCCCTCGTCCGCCGCCGCCGGCCGGGCCCGATCCGAGGCCCTGCGTGAGGCCCTCGCCACCCGTGTGGTGGTCGCCGACGGCGCGATGGGCACGATGCTTCAGGCACAGGACCCCACACTGGAGGACTTCGAGCAGCTGGAGGGCTGCAACGAGGTCCTCAACGCCACCCGCCCCGACATCGTCCGCTCGGTGCACTCCGCGTACTTCGACGCGGGCGTGGACTGCGTGGAGACCAACACCTTCGGCGCGAACCTCACCGCCCTGGGTGAGTACGACATCCCCGAACGCACCGCCGAGCTGTCCGAGGCCGGCGCCCGCATCGCCCGCGAGACGGCGGACGAGTTCGCCGCGCGCGACGGCCGCCCGCGCTGGGTGCTGGGCTCGATCGGTCCGGGCACCAAGCTGCCCACCCTCGGCCACACCACCTTCACCGCCATCCGGGACGCCTACCAGCAGAACGCCGAGGGCCTGCTCGCGGGCGGCGCAGACGCCCTGCTGGTGGAGACGACCCAGGACCTGCTGCAGACGAAGGCCTCCGTCATCGCCGCCCGCCGCGCGATGCGGACGGCCGGATACGACGTCCCCCTGATCGTCTCGGTGACGGTCGAGACGACGGGCACCATGCTGCTCGGCTCCGAGATCGGTGCCGCGCTGACGGCGCTGGAGCCCCTGGGCATCGACATGATCGGCCTGAACTGCGCGACCGGCCCGGCCGAGATGAGCGAACATCTGCGCTATCTGGCCCGCCACTCCCGCATCCAGCTGTCCTGCATGCCCAACGCCGGCCTGCCGGTGCTGACCAAGGACGGCGCCCACTACCCGCTGACGGCCCCCGAACTCGCCGACGCGCAGGAGAACTTCGTCCGCGAGTACGGCCTCTCCCTCGTCGGCGGCTGCTGCGGCACCACCCCGGAGCACCTGCGGCAGGTCGTCGAGCGCGTCCGGGAACTCACGCCCACCGCGCGCGCCCCGCGCCCCGAGCCCGGCGCCGCCTCCCTCTACCAGACGGTCCCGTTCCGCCAGGACACCGCGTACATGGCCATCGGCGAGCGGACGAACGCCAACGGTTCGAAGAAGTTCCGTGAGGCGATGCTGGAGGCGCGCTGGGACGACTGCGTGGAGATGGCCCGCGACCAGATCCGCGAGGGCGCCCACATGCTCGACCTCTGCGTCGACTACGTGGGCCGCGACGGCGTCGCCGACATGGCCGAACTCGCCGGCCGCTTCGCCACCGCCTCCACCCTCCCCATCGTCCTGGACTCCACCGAGGTGGACGTGATCCGGGCCGGGCTGGAGAAGCTCGGCGGCCGCGCGGTCATCAACTCCGTCAACTACGAGGACGGCGACGGCCCCGAGTCCCGCTTCGCCAAGGTCACCGCGCTGGCGCAGGAGCACGGCGCCGCGCTGATCGCGCTGACCATCGACGAGGAGGGGCAGGCCCGCACCCCGGAGAAGAAGGTCGAGATCGCCGAACGGCTCATCGACGACCTCACCGGCAACTGGGGCATCCACGAGTCGGACATCCTCATCGACACCCTGACCTTCACGATCTGTACCGGCCAGGAGGAGTCCCGCAAGGACGGCATCGCCACCATCGAGGCGATCCGGGAACTCAAGCGCCGCCGGCCCGACGTCCAGACGACGCTGGGCCTGTCGAACATCTCCTTCGGCCTCAACCCGGCCGCCCGCATCCTCCTCAACTCCGTCTTCCTCGACGAGTGCGCGAAGGCCGGCCTCGACTCCGCCATCGTGCACGCCTCGAAGATCCTCCCCATCGCCCGCTTCAGCGAGGAGGAGGTGCAGACCGCCCTCGATCTCATCCACGACCGCCGCGCCGAGGGCTACGACCCCCTGCAGAAGCTGATGGCCCTGTTCGAGGGCGCCACCGCCAAGTCCCTGAAGGCCGGCAAGGCCGAGGAACTGGCCGCCCTCCCGCTGGAGGAGCGCCTCAAGCGCCGCATCATCGACGGCGAGAAGAACGGCCTGGAAGCCGACCTCGACGAGGCCCTGCAGAGCCGCCCCGCCCTGGACATCGTCAACGACACCCTGCTTGACGGCATGAAGGTCGTCGGCGAACTGTTCGGCTCCGGCCAGATGCAGCTGCCGTTCGTGCTCCAGTCCGCCGAGGTCATGAAGACCGCCGTCGCCCACCTCGAACCGCACATGGAGAAGTCCGACGCCGAGGGCAAGGGCACCATCGTGCTGGCCACCGTCCGCGGCGACGTCCACGACATCGGCAAGAACCTCGTCGACATCATCCTGTCCAACAACGGCTACAACGTCGTCAACCTCGGCATCAAGCAGCCGGTCTCCGCGATCCTCGACGCGGCCAGGGAACACCGGGCCGACGTCATCGGCATGTCCGGCCTCCTGGTGAAGTCCACGGTGATCATGAAGGAGAACCTTCAGGAGCTGAACCAGCGCGGCCTGGCCGCCGACTTCCCGGTGATCCTCGGTGGCGCCGCCCTGACCAGGGCGTATGTCGAGCAGGACCTGTACGAGATCTACGAGGGCGAGGTCCGCTACGCCCGCGACGCCTTCGAGGGCCTGCGTCTGATGGACGCGCTCATCGGCGTCAAGCGCGGCGTCCCCGGTGCCTCCCTGCCCGAGCTGAGGCAGCGCCGGGTGCGGGCGACCGCCACCACCACGGCGGTCGAGGAACGCCCCGAGGAGGGCCACGTCCGCTCCGACGTCGCCACCGACAACCCCGTCCCCACGCCCCCGTTCCGGGGCACCCGCGTCATCAAGGGCATCCAGCTCAAGGAGTACGCGGCCTGGCTGGACGAGGGCGCCCTCTTCAAGGGCCAGTGGGGCCTCAAGCAGGCCCGCACCGGCGACGGGCCGACCTACGAGGAGCTGGTCGAGACCGAGGGGCGGCCCCGGCTGCGCGGCCTGCTGGACAAGCTGCAGACCGACAACCTCCTCGAAGCGGCCGTCGTCTACGGCTACTTCCCGTGCGTCTCCAAGGACGACGACCTGATCATCCTGGACGACGACGGCAACGAGCGGACCCGGTTCTCCTTCCCGCGCCAGCGCCGGGGCCGCCGACTGTGCCTGGCCGACTTCTTCCGCCCGGAGGAGTCCGGCGAGACCGACGTGGTCGGCCTCCAGGTCGTCACCGTCGGCTCCCGCATCGGCGAGGAGACCGCCAAGCTCTTCGAGGCCAACTCCTACCGCGACTACCTCGAACTGCACGGCCTGTCCGTGCAGCTCGCCGAGGCTCTCGCCGAGTACTGGCACGCCCGCGTGCGCTCGGAACTGGGCTTCGCGGGCGAGGACCCGGCCGCGATCGAAGACATGTTCGACCTGAAGTACCGGGGTGCCCGCTTCTCCCTCGGCTACGGTGCCTGCCCCGACCTGGAGGACCGCGCCAAGATCGCGGAACTGCTGGAGCCCGAGCGGATCGGCGTCCAGCTCTCGGAGGAGTTCCAGCTCCACCCCGAGCAGTCCACCGACGCGATCGTGATCCATCACCCCGAGGCGAAGTACTTCAACGCCCGGTAGCTCCACCGGGACGAGCCGGGGCCGGCCGCAGGGCCCGGATGGCGGCCGCTGCGCCGTCGTCGCTGGTCGCGGCCCCTGCCGGGCGGGGGCCGGCTCGCCCGCGAGGCGTTTGTCGGCGTGACGTCGTAGACTGGTCGGTCCACCGCAGGCCGGTTCCCCATCCGGGAACCGGCCTGCTCGTCCCCCAAGGAGGTGCGCCGGATGACCACGACGATTCCCGCGCCAGGAACCCGTACGGCCGAAGGCTCCGCGCTGCAGGCCGTGCTCCTCGACATGGACGGCACCCTGGTGGACACCGAGGGGTTCTGGTGGGACGTGGAGGTGGAGGTCTTCGCCGGCCTCGGCCACGCTCTCGACGACTCCTGGCGCCATGTCGTGGTCGGCGGCCCCATGAGCCGCAGCGCGGGCTTCCTCATCGAGGCCACCGGCGCCGACATCACCCTCCCCGAGCTGAGCGTGCTGCTCAACGACGGCTTCGAGGCCCGTATCGGGCGCGCGCTGCCCCTGATGCCCGGCGCCTCCAGACTCCTCGCCGAGCTCGCCGCCCACGACGTCCCCACGGCCCTGGTCTCCGCCTCGCACCGGCGCATCATCGACCGCGTCCTGGCCTCCCTCGGCCCCCAGTACTTCGCCCTGACCGTCGCGGGCGACGAGGTCGAGCGGACCAAGCCGTTCCCCGACCCCTACCTCCTCGCGGCCTCCGGCCTCGGCGCGGAGCCCGCCCGGTGCGCGGTCATCGAGGACACCGCGACCGGTGTCGCCGCCGCCGAGGCCGCCGGCTGCCATGTGGTCGCCGTCCCGTCCGTCGCCCCCATCGCCCCCGCCGTCCGCCGCACCGTCGTGAACTCGCTGGAAGAGGTCGACCTGCCATTTCTGCGCGGTCTGCTGGTGGCGACCGGCAATTGAAAACGCAAGGAATTCCAAGATCGCGAACAGAACCGGGTACGGGTAATTCGGTCCGGTCGCAATGACTGAATTCCCGGACCCGGGAACCCCTTTTCGGCTGTGACGTTTGCCACTCCCGCATGTGTCCGGGGCGGCCTCCGGACGTGTCCAAACCCCGCATTCGGGGGAGTTCGACACGTCTTTGTGTCCCGATTGGCGAAGGCTGCACCCAAACATTCCGTGCGCACTACACCGTTTGTGTCCACACCCGGTTCCGCAGCGTGATGGGAACTCAACTCCGGTACGCGCGGGCCTGTTCGGCGGTGCGGGCTAATCTCGACGCGAGAACATCGCCGTACTTCCCGTGACGCGCTCGCACCACCCCGCAGGCACCCGTCCCGGACCACAGCTCTGGAGAAACCGAGCATGAACCGCAAGACCCTGGTGCTGCCGGCCGTGATCGGACTGCTCGCCCCGGTGCTCGCCGCCTGCGGCGCCACCGACGGCGCGGGCGCGAGCGGCGACGCGATCGTCGTCGGCACCACCGACCGGTTCACCGCCTCGAAGGAGGCCCCGGCCCCGATCGACCCGGCCTACGCCTACGACGTCGGCACGTGGAACATCCTGCGCCAGACCGTCCAGACCCTCCTGGTCCAGCCGCGCGGCGACGGCGAACCGCAACCCGAGGCCGCCTCCCGGTGCTCCTTCACCGACAGCGGCAACGAGCGCTACGCCTGCACGCTGCGCACCGGCCTGAAGTTCGCCGACGGCTCCCCGATCACCGCCGAGGACGTCAAGTTCTCCATCGACCGCGCCCGCTCCCTCAAGGCCGACAGCGGTGTCTTCGCCCTGCTGTCCACCATCGACCTCGTGGAGACCAAGGGCGACAACGAGGTGATCTTCCACCTCAACAGCCCCGACGCGACCCTCCCGTACAAGCTGTCCACCCCCGTCGCCGGCATCGTCAACCCGGCCGACTACGACAAGGGCAAGCTGCGCGACGGCTTCCAGGTCGACGGCTCCGGCCCGTACACCCTGGACGCCGAGGTCGAGAACAACGAGCTGGTCCGGGCCGTGTTCACCAAGAACCCCCACTACAAGGGGCAGTTGGACCCGAAGAACGACAAGGTCGAGCTGCGCTCCTTCGCGGACGCCGACGCCATGGGCAGCGCCCTGGAGGCCGGCGACATCGACCTGATGACCCGCACCATGACGCCCGAGCAGATCACCAAGCTCTCCGAGTCCACCGACGGCGACATCGACGTCATCGAGTCCGCCGGCCTGGAGATCCGCTACCTCGCCTTCAACACCGACGCCGCCCCGGTCAAGGACACCGCCGTCCGCCGCGCCATGGCCGAGGTCATCGACCGCGGCGAACTCGTCGCCAAGGTCTACGGCACCCAGGCCGAACCCCTCTTCTCGCTGGTCCCGGCCGGCATCACCGGCCACTCCAACTCGTTCTTCAACCAGTACGGCGACCCGGACGTCGCCAAGGCGAAGTCGACCCTGCAGAGCGCGGGCGTCACCGCCCCGGTGAAGCTGACCCTCCACTACACGACCGACCACTACGGCTCGGCCACGAAGAAGGAGTTCGAGCTGCTGAAGAAGCAGCTCAACGACAGCGGCCTGTTCGACGTGACCATCAAGGGCACCCCCTGGTCCACGTTCCGCCCCGCCGAGCAGAAGGGCGAGTACGCGGTCTACGGCATGGGCTGGTTCCCGGACTTCCCCGACGCCGACAACTACCTCGCCCCCTTCCTCGACAAGGACAACTTCCTCGGCTCGCCGTACGCCAACAAGGAGATCCGCGGCAAGCTGATCCCCGAGTCCCGCCGGGCGGCCGACCGTCTCACCGCCGCGGGCAGCCTCACCGGCATCCAGGACATCGTCGCCGACGACGTGCCGATCCTCCCGCTGTGGCAGGGCAAGCAGTACGTCGCGGCCCGGGACGACATCACCGGTGCCGAGTACGCCCTCAACGCCGCCTCGACGCTCCAGCTCTGGGAGCTGGGCCGCGGCCGCGGCAACTGACCGGACCTCAACCACCCTCCGGACCAGGGCCCCTCGGCCTCGGGGGAACCGGAGCGCCCGCAATACACCGACGACACAAGGCATCCATACGTGAACATACGCACCCAGTGGCCCGTCCTGACCATCGCGACAGGGCTGGCCGCCGGCCTGCTGACCGGTTGCGGCTCCGACTCGGGGGGACCCGGGGACTCAGGTTCCGCCATCGTGATGGGGATGTCCGACGACGTCCTGGCCACCGACCCGGCCTCCGGCTACGACCCCGGGTCCTGGCTGCTTTTCAACAACGTCTTCCAGTCGCTGCTGAGCTTCCCCAACGGCGCCACCGAGCCCGAACCGGACCTCGCCGAGGAGTGCTCCTTCACCGACGACGGCACCAAGGTCTACGAGTGCACCCTCAAGAGCGGCCTGAAGTTCAGCAACGGTGAGGCGCTCACCGCGAAGGACGTCAAGTTCTCCTTCGACCGCATGCTGAAGATCAACGACGACGCCGGCCCCGCGATCATGTTCCCCATGCTCGACAAGGTCGAGACCCCGGACGACAAGACCGTCCGCTTCGACCTCAAGTACGCCGACGCCACCTTCCCCAGCAAGATCGCCTCCGGCGCCGGCTCCATCGTCGACGAGAGCTCCTACGACGCCGACGGACTCCGCGAGGACGGCGAGGCGGTCGGCTCCGGCCCCTACAAGCTGGACTCCTTCGGCGAGGACGAGGCCGTCTTCACCGTCAACGACAACTACAAGGGCACCGCCGACGTCGAGAACACCGGCGTCACCCTCCGGTTCTTCCACGGTGACCAGGACGCCCTGAAGAAGTCCCTGCTGGAGGGCGACCTCGACGTCACCTACCGCGGCCTCAGCGCCTCCGACATCTCCGACATCGAGACCGACACCTCCACCGCCAGCGGCGTCGACATCGTCGACGGCACCGGCGCCGAGGTCCAGCACCTCGTCTTCAACATGGACGACCCGGTCGCCGGCAAGCTCGGCGTCCGCCAGGCCATCGCCCACATCCTCGACCGCGAGGCCCTCGTCGACGAGGTCTACCAGGGCACCGCCACACCGCTGTACTCGATCATCCCGGCCGGTATCACCGGCCACAACACGGCCTTCTTCGACACCTACGGCGCCCGCCCCTCCACGGACAAGGCCGAGGCCGCCCTCCGCGCCGACGGCATCACCGACAAGGTCGAGCTGACCCTCTGGTCCACCCCGTCGCGCTACGGCCCCTCCACCGACCAGGAGTTGAAGGCCATCGCGAAGCAGCTCAACGACAGCGGCCTGTTCGACGCCGACGTCAAATCCGTCGCCTTCGCCCAGTACGAGAAGGACATCGCCGCCGGCAAGTACGGCGTCTACGTGAAGGGCTGGGTCCCCGACTACCCGGACCCCGACAACTTCACCGGCCCCTTCTTCGGCAAGGGCAACGTGCTGGACAACAACTACAGCAACACCACCATCACCGGTGAGCTTCTCCCCAAGACCGCCGCCGAGAGCGAGCGCTCCGCCACGGAGAAGGAGTACGCCGAACTGCAGAACATCGTCGCCACCGACGTCCCCCTCCTGCCCATCTGGCAGGCCAAGCAGTACGCCGTCGTCGGCGACGACGTCTACGGCCTGGAGTACTGCCTGGACGCCTCCACCGTCTTCCGCTTCTGGGAGCTCAGCAAGGGCTGACGCCACACGGCCGCACACACCGAGGGCGCCCTCTTCCGACGAAGAGGGCGCCCTCGGCGCGTGAACACGATGCGCGATACCTACTGCGCGCCGGGGCGCACCAGCCCGCTCTCGTACGCGTACACCGCCGCCTGCACCCGGTCGCGCAGCCCCAGCTTGGTCAGCACATGCCCCACATGCGTCTTGACCGTGGTCTCGCTGACGAACAGGTCGGCGGCGATCTCCGCGTTCGACAGACCACGCGCCACCAGCTTCAGCACCTCGACCTCACGGTCGGTCAGCGTGTGCAGGGTGTCCGGCACCGGCTCGTCGCCGGACGGCAGATGCTCCGCGTACTTGTCCAGCAGCCGGCGCGTGATGCTCGGCGCGAGCATCGCCTCGCCGCCCGCCACCACCCGGATCGCCTGCACCAGCTCATTGGCCGGCGCGTCCTTCAGCAGGAACCCGCTGGCACCCGCCCGCAGCGCCTCCACCACGTACTCGTCCAGGTCGAACGTCGTCAGCACCAGCACCTTCGCCGGACCGTCCCGCCCGGGACCGGTGATCTGCCGCGTCGCCTCCACCCCGTCCATCCGGGGCATACGGATGTCCATCAGCACCACATCGGGCTGCAGCGCCCGCACCTGGTCGAGTGCCTGCAGACCGTCACCGGCCTCCCCGACGACCGCGATGTCCTGCTCCGCCTCCAGAATCATCCGGAAGCCGGTACGCAGCAGCGGCTGGTCGTCGACCAGTAGGACCCGGACGGCCACGAAAGTCTCCTTCGCTAGAGCCTGATACGGGATCAGACCGGCTTCGGGCCCCCCGGCCCGGGCCTGATCCACCGAAGACCCTAGTCCGGCCCCATTCTGCCCTGCCCGTCGACGCCCGACTCGGGCGACCTCACCGGGAGGATCTGGAGGGGGTACGGCGGGGGAGTGCCCCCGAACTCCGGACACACCGACCGGTGGTCGCACCAGCCGCACAGCTTCGTCGGCCGGGGCCGCCACTCACCGCTCTCCGTGGCCACCCGGATCGCCTCCCACAGCGCGAGCAGCTTGCGCTCCACCCGCTCCAGATCCGCGATCACCGGGTCGTACGTCAGCACGTCACCGCTGCCCAGATACACCAGCTGCAACCGGCGCGGCACCACCCGCTTCAGCCGCCACACCACCAGCGCGTAGAACTTCATCTGGAACAGCGCGCCCTCGGCGTACTCCGGACGGGGCGCCTTGCCCGTCTTGTAGTCGACGATGCGCACCTCCCCGGTGGGCGCCACATCCACCCGGTCGATGATCCCGCGCAGCCTGAGCCCCGACTCCAGCTCCGCCTCCACGAACAGCTCCCGCTCGGCGGGCTCCAGACGCGTCGGGTCCTCCAGCGTGAACCAGCGCTCCACCAGCTGCTCCGCCTCGGCCAGCCAGCGCGCCAGCCGCTCACCCTCCGTGTCGTCCGCGAACAGCTCCACGACCTCCGGCCGGGTCTCCCGCAGCCGGTCCCACTGCCCCGGCACCAGTGACCTGGCCCGCGGCGCCGTCCGCTCCGCCGCCGGCGCGTCGAAGAGTCTCTCCAGCACCGCGTGCACCAGCGTGCCGCGGGTCGCCGCCTCGCTCGGCTTCTCGGGCAGCCGGTCGATCACCCGGAACCGGTACAGCAGCGGACACTGCATGAAGTCACTGGCGCGCGACGGCGACAGCGAGGCAGGCGGCGCGGCGGCCCGTACGGCGGGACGGTCGTCCTCGCCGCCCACGGGGACGGTGCCGGCGCCGTCGGTGCTGGTTTCCATGACCTCAGACCATACGGCCCACCACTGACAGTGACAGCCACCGGCCCGCACCGCCCCCGGCCGGCGACCCGCACCCCGACACCCGTGTGCCCGGTGCGACGCGGGGGAGAACAGAGGAGAACAGAGGGGTGCCGGGGCGGAACGTGCCCCGGCGACCGCATAGCATCGACCGCAGACCCTTCCGCCCGGCCACCGGGCGCGGAAGACGCTTCGAACGAGGGGACATCGTGGAGACGAGCGGCGGGAGCGGACAGCCGCGGTCCGACAGCGACGAGGCGCCCGAGCGCGCGCACCGCGACGCGACCGAGCCACCGGCCGAGAACGACGCCCCCACCCCGGCCCCGCACACCCCCGACGAACCGTCCACCCCCGCCGACGCCCCCGGAGCGCCAGCCCCCGAGCGGCCCGAAGCACCGGAGGCACCGGAGGCCTCCCGGCCCACCGGCGAGCCCGACGAGCAGCACCCCGCCGAAGAACCCACCGCCGCCCGGCCCCCCGGCGACCCCGCGGACCCCACACCCCCGCCCACCGCGGACGAACCGCCGACGGCCCCGGTGGCTCCGGCCGACCCGGCCGACCCGACCGACCTCGACAAGGCGCCGGAGGACGAACAGGAGCGCACGGCGGCCTTCGCACGCCCCGCCGCCCCCACGGACGCCGCCCCCAAACCTCCCGCACGCCCCAAGGAGCCCGGCGGCGGCATCCTCATGGGCCGCCCCTTCGGCGTCCCCGTGTACGTCGCCCCCAGCTGGTTCCTCGTCGCCGCGCTCATCACCTGGGTCTTCGGCGGCCAGCTCGACCGCGTCCTGCCCGAACTCGGCGCCGCCCGCTATCTCGTCGCCCTCTTCTTCGCGGTCGCCTTCTACGCCTCCGTCCTCGTCCACGAACTCGCCCACACCATCGCCGCCCTGCGCTACAAACTGCCGGTGCGCCGCATCCAGCTCCAGTTCTTCGGCGGCGTCTCCGAGATCGAGAAGGAGTCCGAGACCCCCGGCCGCGAATTCGTCCTCGCCTTCGTCGGCCCCCTGCTCTCCCTCGTCCTCGCAGGCGTCTTCTACCTCGCCCTGCTCGCCGTCGAACCGGGCACCGTCCCCGGCGTCCTGCTCGCCGGCCTGATGGCCTCCAACCTGATCGTGGCCGCGTTCAACCTGCTCCCCGGCCTGCCCCTCGACGGCGGACGCATGCTCCGCGCCGTCGTCTGGAAGATCACCGGCAAACCCATGAGCGGCACCATCGCCGCCGCCTGGGCCGGCCGCGCCCTCGCCGTCTGCGTCCTCATCGGACTGCCGCTCCTCACCCAGTCAGGCCTGCTCGGCTCCGCCGCCGAGGACAGCGTCGGCATGGACACCGTCCTCGACGCCCTGCTCGCCGCGATCCTCGCCGCGATCATCTGGACCGGCGCCGGCAACAGCCTCCGCATGGCCCGCCTGCGCGAACACCTGCCCGAACTCCAGGCCCGCGCCCTCACCCGCCGCGCCGTCCCCGTCGAAACCGACACCCCCCTGTCCGAAGCCCTGCGCCGCGCCAACGAGGCCGGCGCCCGCGCCCTCGTCGTCGTCGACCCCGACGGCGAACCCCTCTCCCTCGTCCGCGAGGCCGCCATCGTCGGCGTACCCGAACACCGCCGCCCCTGGGTCGCCGTCAGCGGCCTCGCCCAGGACCTCACCGACGGCATGCGCGTCTCCGCCGAACTGGCGGGCGAAGAACTCCTCGACGCCCTCCGCGCCGCCCCCGCCACCGAGTACCTCGTGGTCGAGGACTCCGGCGAGATCTACGGAGTCCTCTCGGCCGCCGACGTGGAACGCGCCTTCGTCAAGGCGATGGCACGGCCCAGCTGAGCTCCCCGCGACCATGGTCGGCGCGCTCCCCGGGGACCGGTAGGCTGGTCACATGTCCGAACCGACCGGTGCCGCCCGCCGTCGCGGGCCCTTCAAGGTCGGGGACCAGGTCCAGCTCACCGACCCCAAGGGACGCCACTACACGTTCACGCTCGAAGAGGGAAAGAACTTCCACACCCACAAGGGTTCCTTCCCGCACGACGAGCTGATCGGCGCTCCCGAGGGCAGTGTTGTCCGCACCACGGGGAACGTCGCCTACCTGGCGCTCCGCCCCCTGCTCCCCGACTACGTCCTGTCCATGCCCCGCGGCGCCGCCGTGGTCTACCCCAAGGACGCGGGGCAGATCCTCGCCTTCGCCGACATCTTCCCCGGCGCCCGCGTCGTCGAGGCCGGAGTCGGCTCCGGCTCGCTCAGCAGCTTCCTGCTGCGCGCCATCGGCGACCAGGGCATGCTGCACAGCTACGAGCGCCGCGAGGACTTCGCCGAGATCGCGCAGGCCAACGTGGAGCGCTACTTCGGCGGCCCCCACCCCGCCTGGCAGCTCACCGTCGGCGACCTCCAGGACAACCTGAGCGACACCGAGGTCGACCGCGTCGTCCTCGACATGCTCGCCCCCTGGGAGTGCCTGGAAGCCGTCTCCAAGGCCCTCGTCCCCGGCGGCATCGTCTGCTGCTACGTGGCGACCACCACCCAGCTCGCCCGGACCGTCGAGTCCATCCGCGAGATCGGCTGCTTCAACGAGCCGAGCGCCTGGGAGTCGATGGTCCGCAACTGGCACATCGAGGGCCTCGCCGTCCGCCCCGACCACCGCATGATCGGCCACACCGGCTTCCTGCTCACCGCCCGCCGCCTCGCCGACGGCGTCGAGCCCCCCATGCGCCGCCGCCGCCCCTCCAAGGGCTCCTACGGCGAGGACTACTCCGGTCCCAACGCCGACGGCGGCGCCGGCCGCTGAACCACCACCCACCCCGGTGGGCGGCCCACGCCGCCCACCCCGGTGCCGTGGACGGCCGCCCACCGCGGACAACGCACCCCTGACATGCCCGAGTTCCCGGCAGCGCCCGCGAACTCGGGCACAGCGCTCCGCCGTTGTCGCGCCGCGGTAAGCCGCGGGAAGCCGCGGGAACCACCCACCCCGCCGTTCCACCCCACTGTGACGTGTGGCACCATGCGGGTCACCCCCACCGGCACAGCACCCCCAGGAGACGCTCCTAGTGCAGCAATCCGCCGTCCCGGAACTGGCACACGCACACGCACACACCCGCCCCATCCACTGGCTCGCCACGGCCACCGCCCTCGCCGGCGTCGTCGCCCTGTCGTCCGCCCTCCAGCCCGACGCGGCACGAGCGGCCCAGCCCGCCCCGAAGGCGAACCCCGCCCCGGCCGCCGTGGCAGCCCCCGACCCCACCGAGGCGGACCTCCCTCTCGACTGCGGACCCGTCGGCATCGTCGTGAAGAAGCAGGCCTCCGGAGACCTCGACGCGGACGGCCGCCCCGAAACCGTGGCCGTCGTGCACTGCGACGCCAGCATGGGAACCCCGCCCGACGGCGTCTACGTCCTCACCCGCTCCACCGATGCCGCCCGGCCCCGTGTCGTCGCCACCCTCGTGAACCCCAAGGACCGCGAGACGGTGTCCGACTTCGCCGTCCGGGACGCCGCCGTCATCGCCACCCTGCACGGCTACTCGTCGGCCGACGTACCCAACTGCTGCCCCGACGTCACCGACCCCGTCAAGTGGCAGTGGAAGAACGGGGCGTTCGTACGCTCGACGCCCGCCGGAACACAAAACGTCTGACATCGCCCACCTCGGGCGAACGGGAAGTGATCACCCGGCAAACCCGCTGTGAGAAAGCAGACACGCGGAGACGCGGAGTGCCTGGTGGGTCACTCCGCGTCAGGGCCGAACACCTCGACCCTGTCCGAAACGCGACGTACATGAATGCACTCGCCCGGACACTCCTTCGCGGAGTCCACCACATCCGTGAGAAGCGGCAGCGGAACGGGCGTTGTCGCCCCCGGAGCCTGCAACAACTCCTCGCCCGGGCTCTTCACATAGGCCAGCCCGTCGATGTCCAGCTCGAACACCTCGGGCGCGTACTGGACGCAGATACCGTCGCCGGTGCACAGGTCCTGGTCGATCCAGACCTCGAGCGCCTCGCCCTCGGCCCCGGCCTCCTGCTGCACGGTCATCTCTCCGGTCCCCTCGATCGTCGTCTCCACCGCCGAGCCGTTCGGGAACGATGCAGGCTCCGACGGGTGTTGAACACTTCGACCCTACCCGGGGCGGCTTCCCAATCATGTTCGGTGGGTATTCCCCTGGCGTGAGGGAGAGCGCAAGGGTGAAGATCGGACACACCCCGACCGTCTTTGTGATCTAGGGGTTTCAATCGACACCCACCCAGGTAGGGTCTGGAAGCGTCCAGCTCCCCTTGGAGGAGGTGAGGACCGTGGCAGCCCACGACGACGACATGAACCGCGGCATCCGCCCGGGACGAGGGTCCGACGACCCGTCCGGGCAGATTGCCTACCTTGAGCAGGAGATCGCCGTCCTGCGACGCAAGCTCGCCGACTCTCCGCGACACACGAGGATTCTCGAAGAGCGGATCGTCGAACTGCAGACCAATCTGGCCGGCGTGTCCGCACAGAACGAGCGGCTCGCCAACACCCTCCGTGAGGCCCGCGACCAGATCGTGGCCCTCAAGGAGGAAGTCGACCGGCTCGCACAGCCGCCGGCCGGCTTCGGTGTCTTCCTCACGGCGAACGAGGACGGCACGGCCGACATCTTCACCGGAGGCCGAAAACTCCGGGTGAATGTCAGCCCCAGCGTCGACCTGGAAGCGCTCCGGCGAGGCCAGGAAGTGATGCTCAACGAAGCTCTCAACGTGGTCGAGGCCATGGAGTACGAGAGCGTCGGCGACATCGTCACCCTCAAGGAGATCCTTGAGGACGGCGAGCGCGCACTGGTACAGGGGCACACCGACGAGGAACGGGTGGTGCGGCTCAACGAGCCACTCCTGGACATCACCATCCGCCCCGGCGACGCCCTGCTGCTCGAACCCCGCTCCGGCTACGTCTACGAGGTCGTGCCCAAGAGCGAGGTCGAGGAACTCGTCCTCGAAGAGGTCCCCGACATCGGGTACGAGCAGATCGGTGGCCTCGGCAACCAGATCGAGATGATCCGCGACGCGGTCGAGCTCCCCTACCTCTACCCGGACCTGTTCAAAGAGCACGAACTGCGCCCGCCCAAGGGTGTCCTGCTCTACGGACCCCCCGGATGCGGAAAGACGCTCATCGCCAAGGCCGTGGCCAACTCACTGGCCAAAAAGGTCGCCGAAGTCACCGGCCAGGCCCAGGGCAAGAGCTTCTTCCTCAACATCAAGGGCCCGGAGCTCCTCAACAAGTACGTCGGCGAGACCGAGCGGCAGATCCGCCTCGTCTTCCAGCGTGCGAGGGAGAAGGCCAGCGAGGGCACTCCCGTCATCGTCTTCTTCGACGAGATGGAATCCCTCTTCCGCACCCGCGGCTCCGGCGTCAGCTCGGACGTGGAGAACACCATCGTCCCGCAGCTGCTCGCCGAGATCGACGGCGTGGAAGGCCTGCAGAACGTCGTGGTCATCGGCGCCTCCAACCGTGAGGACATGATCGACCCCGCCATCCTGCGCCCCGGCCGGCTCGACGTGAAGATCAAGATCGAGCGTCCGGACGCCGAAGCGGCCAAGGACATCTTCCAGAAGTACCTCACCGAGCGTCTCCCGCTCCACACGGACGACCTCGGCGAACACGGCGGCTCCAAGACCACCACCGTCCAGAGCATGATCCAGACGGCAGTGGAACACATGTACGCCGAATCCGAGGAAAACCGCTTCCTGGAAGTCACCTACGCCAACGGAGACAAGGAAGTCCTCTACTTCAAGGACTTCAACTCCGGCGCCATGATCGAGAACATCGTCGGCCGCGCCAAGAAAATGGCCATCAAGGACTTCCTCGACAAGAACCAGAAGGGCCTCCGCGTCTCCCACCTCCTCCAGGCCTGCGTGGACGAGTTCAAGGAGAACGAGGACCTGCCCAACACCACCAACCCGGACGACTGGGCCCGAATCTCCGGAAAGAAGGGCGAACGGATCGTCTACATCCGTACGCTGATCACCGGAAAGCAGGGCGCCGACACCGGACGCTCCATCGACACGGTGGCGAACACCGGACAGTACCTGTAAAACACAGGGCGGCTGCGGGTGCCCTTCATGGGTACCCGCAGCCGAGTGCTTTCCAGGCACGAGCCGGAGCAGAGCAATGACGCAAATGATCTCCCCACCAGCGCGAAGCCGTTCTAGGCTCGTTCGTACCGCCGAGTCGCGCAGTGCGGGGACGGGCACCGCACACGCACCGGAGCGCCAGCGGTACTTGAGCAGCGTCCCCGACCGAGGGCGCCGCCGGGCAAGGAGGGCCGCATGACCGTACGGCGAGTAATGGGCATCGAGACGGAGTACGGGATCTCCGTCCCCGGCCACCCCAATGCCAATGCCATGCTCACCTCGTCCCAGATCGTCAACGCCTACGCAGCGGCGATGCACCGGGCCCGCAGGGCCCGCTGGGACTTCGAGGAGGAGAATCCGCTGCGGGACGCGCGTGGCTTCGACCTCGCCCGCGAGGCCGCCGACTCCAGCCAGCTCACCGATGAGGACATCGGCCTCGCCAATGTCATCCTCACCAACGGCGCGCGGCTCTACGTCGACCACGCCCACCCCGAATACAGCGCACCCGAGGTCACCAACCCCCTGGACGCCGTCCTGTGGGACAAGGCCGGCGAGCGCATCATGGCCGAAGCCGCCGAACGCGCCGCCCAGCTCCCCGGCGCCCAGCCGATCCACCTCTACAAGAACAACACCGACAACAAGGGCGCCTCCTACGGCACGCACGAGAACTACCTGATGAAGCGGGAAACCGCCTTCTCGGACATCGTGCGCCACCTCACCCCGTTCTTCGTCTCCCGCCAGGTCTTCGCGGGCGCCGGCCGCGTCGGCATCGGCCAGGACGGCCACGAACACGGCTTCCAGCTCAGCCAGCGCGCCGACTACTTCGAGGTCGAAGTCGGCCTGGAGACCACCCTCAAACGACCCATCATCAACACCCGCGACGAACCCCACGCGGACGCGGAGAAATACCGCCGCCTCCACGTGATCATCGGCGACGCGAACCTCTCGGAGATCTCCACCTACCTGAAGCTGGGCACGACGGCCCTGGTCCTCTCCATGATCGAGGACGGCTTCATCGCCGTCGACCTCGCCGTCGACCAGCCCGTACGCACCCTCCACCAGGTCTCGCACGACCCGACCCTGCAACGCCTCGTCACTCTGCGCAGCGGCCGCACCCTGACCGCCGTACAGCTCCAGATGGAGTACTACGAGCTGTCGCGCAAGTACGTGGAGGAGCGCTTCGGGGCCGACGCGGACGATCAGACGAAGGACGTCCTCAGCAGGTGGGAGGACACCCTCAACCGCCTGGAGAACGACCCGATGAGCCTGTCCGGCGAGCTGGACTGGGTCGCCAAGCGCGAACTGATGGAGGGCTACCGGCGCCGCGACGACCTCGACTGGGACGCCGCCCGGCTGCACCTCGTCGACCTGCAGTACGCCGACGTGCGCGCCGAGAAGGGCCTCTACAACCGTCTCGCGGCCCGCGGCAAGATGAAGCGGCTCCTGACCGAGGCGGACGTCGACCGGGCCCGTACGAAGCCGCCGGAGGACACCCGCGCGTACTTCCGCGGTCGCTGCCTGGAGCAGTACGCGGACGACGTCGCGGCGGCCTCCTGGGACTCGGTGATCTTCGACCTCCCGGGCCGGGACTCGCTCCAGCGCGTCCCAACCCTCGAACCGCTTCGCGGAACGCGAAATCACGTCAAGGAGCTCCTGGACCGCTGCCGCACGGCAGAAGACCTGGTCAGGGTGTTGTCCGGGCACTGAACCGGGCTTCAATCGTGATCAGCCGAGCAGGGTGGAAACACCCCCGTCCGGGAATCATCGAGGTGGCCCCCGGACGTTGAGGAAACGACGGGGCCAATGTCGGACCCTGCTTGTAGGGTCTGATCACCACCGATCGGCAGGAAAGCCGACCTGTCGACCATGTCGGGCGAAACAGAGCGGGGTGAGGGTTATGGCGACCAAGGACACCGGCGGCGGCCAGCAGAAGGCCACCCGTTCCACCGAGGAGACCGAGGCGGCGCCGGAGGCGCAGGCATCGGAGGACCTCAAGGAACGCCAGGAGAAGCTGAGCGACGACGTGGACTCGGTTCTGGATGAGATCGACGATGTCCTCGAGGAAAATGCCGAGGATTTCGTTCGGAGCTTCGTGCAAAAAGGCGGGGAGTGAGGTCTGAGGGGCTATTTGACCTTCGAATCGAAGAATTGGCTCGCGGGGGATGGAAGAGGTCGAGAAGCGGTGCGGCCGGTGCGGGCGAGTGCTGCCGGTCACCGCTTTCGCGAAGGACAGGAACCGTAGCGACGGCCTTCAGGTGAGGTGCCGGGAGTGCGTGGCCGAGTACAGCGCCACTCACTACCGGCGTCGCCGGGAGGCCATGGGCAAGCCCGTACGGGAGAAGGTGGACGTCCCCGCCGGGCACAAGCTGTGTCGGACATGCGGTGAGGTCAAACCTCACAGCGAGTGGCATCGCAACGCGACCGCGTCCGACGGTCTGTCGACGCGTTGCAAGGCGTGCCGGGCCGTCCAGGGCAGGCAGGGCCATCTGAAGCGTCAGTACGGCATCACCGAAGTCGAACGCGACGAGCTGATCGCCTCTCAAGGGGGCGTCTGCTGTATCTGTTTGGCTGCTTTGCCGGTGCATGTGGATCACTGCCACGAGACGGGTAGGGTCCGAGGCGTACTGTGCTTCAGCTGCAACGCGGCGCTGGGGCAATTCAAGGATCGGCCCGACGTCATAAGGCGGGCTGCGACATATGTGGAAGGAAACGCGTGGAAGCCAACACTCGTAGCACCGGGCGTCTACCAGCTGCCTTCCTGACGCCTGGGTCGTCGTCCTTCATGGATTTCCTGTCGGACCACCAGCCGGAGCTGCTCCCCGGCAAGCGGCAGCTGCCGCCGACCCAGGGCGTCATCGAGGCCCCGCACGGAACGACGATCGTCGCCGTGACGTTCCCCGGCGGCGTGGTGCTCGCCGGTGACCGCCGGGCCACGATGGGGAACATGATCGCGCAGCGGGACATCGAGAAGGTGTTCCCGGCGGACGAGTACTCGGCGGTGGGTATCGCCGGCACGGCCGGTCTGGCCGTGGAGATGGTGAAGCTGTTCCAGCTGGAGCTGGAGCACTTCGAGAAGGTCGAAGGCGCCCAGCTGTCGCTGGAGGGCAAGGCGAACCGTCTGTCGACCATGATCCGTTCCAACCTGGGCATGGCCATGCAGGGTCTGGCCGTCGTCCCCCTCTTCGCCGGTTTCGACGTCGACCGCGACAAGGGCCGCATCTTCTCGTACGACGTGACGGGCGGCCGTTCCGAGGAGAGCGGTTACGCGGCCACCGGCTCGGGTTCGATCTTCGCGCGCGGTGCGATGAAGAAGCTGTACCGTGCCGATCTCTCCGAGGACGAGGCGACGACCCTCGTCATCCAGGCCCTGTACGACGCGGCAGACGACGACTCGGCGACCGGTGGTCCCGATGTCGCCCGCCGGATCTACCCCATCGTCACCGTGATCACCGAGGACGGCTTCCGCCGTCTCACCGACGAGGAGTCCTCCGAGATCGCCCGTTCGATCCTGGAACGGCGTCTGGAGCAGCCCGACGGCCCCCGCGCCGCCCTGCTCTAGCCGGTCCGGTAGACGGCCCTCTTATCAAGGTGATCCAGTGACTTCGACAGAAAGGGACGGATAACCGGTGTCGACGCCGTTCTATGTCTCACCCCAGCAGGCGATGGCGGACCGGGCGGAGTACGCCCGCAAGGGCATCGCCCGTGGCCGCAGCCTGGTCGTGCTGCAGTATGCCGACGGCATCGTGTTCGTCGGCGAGAACCCGTCCCGTGCGCTGCACAAGTTCAGCGAGATCTACGACCGGATCGGTTTCGCGGCCGCCGGCAAGTACAACGAGTACGAGAACCTGCGGATCGGCGGTGTGCGCTACGCCGACCTTCGTGGGTACACCTACGACCGTGACGACGTGACCGCTCGTGGTCTCGCGAACGTCTACGCCCAGACGCTGGGCACGATCTTCTCCTCGGCGGCCGAGAAGCCGTACGAGGTGGAGCTGGTCGTGGCCGAGGTGGGGGAGACCCCCGAGGGTGACCAGATCTATCGGCTGCCGCATGACGGTTCGATCGTGGACGAGCACGGTTCGGTCGCGGTCGGCGGTAATGCCGAGCAGATCAGCAGCTATCTGGACCAGCGTCATCAGGACGGGGTGTCCTTGGCGGAGGCTCTGAAGCTGGCCGTGCAGGCCTTGTCGCGGGACACGAACGGCACGCAGCGGGAGATCCCCGCGGAGCGTCTGGAGGTGGCGGTCCTGGACCGCACGCGTCCCCAGCAGCGCAAGTTCAAGCGGATCGTCGGCCGTCAGCTGGCTCGTCTTCTGGAGGCCGAGGGCGCCGCCACCGAGGCGGAGAGTTCGGACGACGAGGAGTAGGCGTCGGCGGCTGCGATGCCGTGTCCGTAGTGCGCCCCGGCCGGGTACAGGCCGGGGCGCGCGGCTTTGTGCGCTCAGGCCGCCGGCGGGGCCGTGGATCCGCGTACGACCAGTTCCACGGGGATGTCCCCCTCGCTCGGGGTGCGTCCGTCCAGGACGGCCAGGAGGGCCTCCATGCCCCGCTCGCCGAACCGCTCCGCGTCCAGGCGGACGGTGGTGAGTTCGGGGTCGAGCGCGGTGGCGAGGGCGAGGTCGTCGAGTCCGGTGACGGAGAGGTCCTCGGGGACCCGTAGTCCCAGCCGTCGTGCGGCCTTGTAGGCGCCTGCGGCCAGTTTGTCGTCGTCGCAGACGAGTGCGGTGGGCCGGGGCGCGGCCGGCGCGGTGTCGGTCAGCGCGGTCTCGGCGGCGGCGAGTGCTCCTTCGATGGAGATGGGTGCGGCGGCCGTGTGCAGTGATGTGCCGGGGGTGGAGCCGATGCGGGCCGCCAGTTCCCGTGCGCGGACGTCGAAGGTCCAGGAGGGGATGTCGGCGGCCAGGTGGAGGAAGTGGCGGTGTCCGAGGCCGAGCAGGTGGTCGGCGATCTGTCGTACGCCGTCGCGGATGTCGAGGTTGACGGTGGCGGCGCCGAGGCTGCCGTCCGGGTCGCTGTCGAGCATCACCAGGGGGAGCTGGTCGCCGCGGATGGCGGTGAGGGCGTCGGCGGCCATGGAGGAGGCGATCACGCCGTCGAGGGCTGCCTGGGCGGAGGCGAAGGGGTCGCGGGCGGGGCCGACGCCTTCGGGGGAGGGGTAGAGGACGACGCCGAAGCCGTGGCGGGCGGCGACGCGGGCGGCGCCGGTGTAGACGGCGGCGAAGAATTCGGTGGTCAGGGCGGGGACGACGAGCAGGACGGTGCGGGTGCGGCCGAGGCGCAGGTTGCGGGCGGCGAGGTTGGGGCGGTAGCCGAGGTCGCGTGCGGCTTCGCGGACGCGTTGGGCGGTGGTCTCGGAGACTCGGCCGCGCCATTTGTCACCGAGGACGAGGGAGACGGCGGCCTGGGAGACGCCTGCGGCCTGGGCGACGTCACGGCTCGTGGGCCGTGTACTACCTCGTGCCACGGTCGGCGTGCTCCTTCGTCTGGACGGGTGGGCTGGGCACATGGTACGTATGACGGGAGGCGTTATACGTAACACGTCGCTCGTCGAGAGCCCTTCGAGAGGCAGGACATGGCCGCCGGATATCTCGGGATCCTCAGGACGCGGCACGCCGCGCGGCTGCTCGCCGGAACGCTGGTGGGCCGGTTGCCGAACGCCACGGCCGCGATCGCCGTCGTGCTGTTCGTCCGGGCGGAGGGCGGCACCTACAGCCTCGCGGGCGCGCTGGCGGCCGTGTACGGCCTCGCGAACGCGGTGGGGCAGCCGCTGCTGGGACGGCTCGTGGATCTCCACGGACAGCCGCGTGTGCAGCTGCCTGCGGCTGTCGTGTCCGCGCTCGCCATGTCGGCCTTCGCCCTGTCGGGGCCGGATCCGCTGCCGGTGGCGTATGCGGCCATGGCGGTCGCCGGGCTGTTCACGCCTCCGCTGGAGGGCGGGCTGCGGGCGCTGTGGTCCTCCGTGCTGCGCGGCAAGGAGCAGGTGCACACGGCGTACGCGATGGACGCGGTGGCGCAGGAGGTCATGTTCACCGTGGGGCCGCTGCTGGTGACCCTGTGCGTGGCGCTGTGGTCGGCGTCGGCCGCCCTGGTGGTGCTCAGTGTCATCGGGGTGCTCGGCGCGCTGTGGGTGGTCGTCTCGCCGCCTTCGCGGGCCTGGCGTTCGGCTCCCCGCGAGGCGCACTGGCTGGGCGCGCTGCGTTCTCCGGGCCTGCTGGCGCTGCTGGGCGCGTTCTTCTTCGTCGGTGTCGCGCTCGGTTCGATCACGGTGGCCGCCCTGTCGTACGCGGACGACAATGGCGGGGACGCCGTCTACGGCTGGCTGATGGCGGGTGTCGGGCTGGGCGCGCTCGTGGGTGGGACGGTGTACGGCGCGCGGCGGTGGAGCGGGGCGCCGGAGCGGCGTCTGCAGGTGCTGGTGGCGCTTCTGGCGGTCTGTTATGTGCCGCTGACACTGATGCCGGGTCCGGTGGGCATGACGGGGCTGACGGCGCTCGCGGGTGTGTTCCTGGCGCCGGCGATCGCCTGTGTGTTCGTTCTTGTCGATCGGCACGCGCCGCGCGGCACGGTGACGGAGGCGTTCTCGTGGATCGTGACGACGTTCACGGTGGGCCAGTCGGCGGGAACGGCGGTCGCCGGGCCGGTCGTCGAGTGGGGCGGGACGCTGTGGGGCTTCGTCGTGCCGGGGGCGGCGGGGGCCGTGTCGTTGCTGGTTCTGCTGGCCACCGGGCGGGTTCTCGCTGTTCCCTCCGAGGGTGCGGTGGTTGCGGTCTCATCGGAAAATGATCCAAACCGTGCTGCCGAACCCCGTTTCAGCTCGGTGGATCGGGCGTAATGTTCAGTCATGGACCGCCGCATTTTCGGGCTGGAGAACGAGTACGGCGTCACGTGCACGTTCAGGGGACAGCGCCGTCTGTCTCCTGACGAGGTGGCGCGGTACCTCTTCCGCCGTGTCGTGTCATGGGGCCGCAGCAGCAATGTGTTTCTGCGGAACGGGGCCCGCCTCTATCTCGACGTGGGCTCACATCCGGAATACGCGACACCCGAATGTGACAACGTGACCGAACTCGTCACTCACGACAAGGCCGGCGAGCGCATTCTGGAAGGACTGCTGGTCGATGCCGAACGCCGCCTGCACGAGGAGGGAATCGCGGGCGACGTCTACCTCTTCAAGAACAACACGGACTCGGCGGGCAACTCGTACGGTTGCCACGAGAACTATCTGGTGGCCCGGCACGGGGAGTTCTCCCGGCTCGCCGACATCCTGATTCCGTTCCTCGTCACCCGGCAGCTGCTGTGCGGCGCGGGCAAGGTGCTGCAGACCCCGCGTGGTGCGGTGTACTGCGTCAGCCAGCGCGCGGAGCACATCTGGGAGGGCGTCAGCTCGGCGACCACCCGCTCCCGGCCGATCATCAACACCCGCGACGAGCCGCACGCGGACGCCGAGCGGTACCGCCGTCTCCACGTCATCGTGGGCGACTCGAACATGTCCGAGACGACCATGCTGCTGAAGGTCGGGGCCACCGACCTGGTGCTGCGCATGATCGAGGCGGGCACGGTCATGCGTGACCTCACCCTGGAGAACCCGATCCGGGCGATCCGCGAGGTCAGCCATGACATCACCGGCCAACGCAAGGTGCGGCTGGCCAGCGGCCGTGAGGCCTCCGCGCTGGAGGTGCAGCGCGAGTACTACGAGAAGGCCGTGGACTTCGTGGAGCGCCGCGGCATCCGTACGGGCACCGTCGAGCAGGTCCTGGAGCTGTGGGGCCGCACGCTGGACGCGATCGAGGCCGAGGACCTCGACCGGATCGGTACCGAGATCGACTGGGTGATGAAGTACAAGCTCATCGAGCGGTACCGGGCCAAGCACAACATGACCATGTCGCATCCGCGGGTCGCCCAGATAGACCTCGCGTATCACGACATCCACCGCCGTCGTGGCCTCTACTACCTGTTGGAGAGGAAAGGTCAGGCCACCCGTATCTGCAACGACTTGAAGATCTTCGAGGGCAAGTCGGTTCCGCCGCAGACGACTCGGGCGAGGTTGCGTGGTGACTTCATCCGGCGCGCTCAGGAACAGCGTCGGGATTTCACGGTCGACTGGGTTCATCTCAAGCTCAACGACCAGGCGCAACGCACGGTTTTGTGCAAGGACCCGTTCCGTTCGGTGGACGATCGGGTGGAGAAGCTGATCGCCGGAATGTGAGCCGACTCGTTCCGGGTGGGATTGCGGAACGCAACGCGGGGCGCCGTACGTTTGCCGTACGGCGCCCTTCGCACGTCGTAGAGTTGCGCGCACGCCATCCGACAAGATCGACCGATACGAGGCCTTCACCGTGCGCCGACGCTCACTCCTCATCGCTGTTCCCGCTGGACTGGTCACGCTCGCCGCCTGTGGTGACGGTGAGTCCGACTCGGCCAAGGCCAGCAGCAGCCCGTCCGCGTCGGAGAGCGGCGCGGCGAAGCCGCCGAAGATCGTGGACGGTCCGCTGCCGGCGATCACGGGCGGGGTGAAGTTCGACGAGAAGCCGACCGTCGCCAAGGGCAGTGGCGATCCGTCGAAGGATCTGGCGGTGAAGACGGTCATCGCGGGCAGCGGGAAGACCGTCGCCGAGGGCGACTACATCCAGGCGAACTACCTGGGGCAGATCTGGTCGACGGCGAAGGTCTTCGACAACTCCTACGACCGCAAGACGCCGCTGGTCATCCAGCTCTCCCCGCAGGGCATCATCGACGGCTGGCGGTACGCGCTGACCGGCAAGAAGGCCGGCAGCCGGGTGCAGATGGCCGTGCCGCCGACCTGGGGCTACGGTCCGAAGGGCAACCCGCAGGCGGGGATCAAGGGCACCGACACGCTGGTCTTCGTCGTCGACGTGCAGGACACCTTCAACGCCAAGAGTTCGGCGAAGGGCACCAAGGTCGCGCAGAGCGACGCGAATCTGCCGAAGGTGGGGACCAACACCGACGGCAAGGCTCCCTCCATCGAGGTGCCGAAGGTCGACCCGCCGACGAAGCTGGTCGCGAACTACATCATCGAGGGCGACGGCCCGGAGGTCGGGGCCGACGACAGCCTCCTCGTGCAGTACAAGGGCGTGCTCTGGGACACCGGCAAGGAGTTCGACTCCTCGTACAGCCGTGAGGCGCTGAGCTCGTTCGGGTTGAAGCAGGTCGTCAAGGGCTGGTCGCAGGGCATGACGGGCAAGAAGGTGGGCAGTCGCCTTCTCATCGTCATCCCGCCGAAGCTGGGCTACGGGGACACGCCGCCCAGTGGCAGCGACATCAAGAAGGACTCCGTGATGGTGTTCACCGTGGACATCCTCGCGAAGATGTGAGGCCCCGGGATGCGAGACTGTCCGGCGTTGTCCAGTACATACACAAGCAGGAGCCTGAAGACGTGAGCATTGACAAGCCCGAGATCGACTTCCCCGAGGGCGCGCCGCCGGCCGACCTGGAGATCAAGGACATCTGGGAGGGCGACGGCGAGGTGGCCCAGGCGGGTCAGACCGTCACCGTGCACTACGTGGGTGTGTCCTACTCCACCGGTGAGGAGTTCGACGCCAGCTGGAACCGTGGTGCTCCGTTCCGCTTCCCGCTCGGTGGCGGTCGTGTCATCAAGGGCTGGGACCAGGGCGTGCAGGGCATGAAGGTCGGTGGCCGCCGTCAGCTGACCATCCCCGCGCACCTCGCCTACGGCAACCAGAGCCCGACGCCGGCGATCAAGCCCGGTGAGACGCTGATCTTCGTGGTCGATCTGCTCGGGGTCTGATCTGTCGGAAGCCGTGTCAGGGCCGACCGTGTCGTGACCGGTCTCGACTGTCTGGGGTCCATGCCTGTTCGGGCATGGGCCCTCGGCTTTTGCCGCGACGCTTCGTAGCGGTAGGTTCGTGCCGCGGAAACACCCGAGGGAAGGGCGTCGATGGCCATTGCCAAGGCCGAGCGGTTGATGAACCTGGCGCTGTGTCTGCTGGGGACGCGCCGGCCGCTCAGCAAGCGCGAGCTGCGGGAGTCGATCGAGGCCTATCTCGAAGCGGGAACCGACGACTCCTTCAACCGCATGTTCGAGCGCGACAAGGACGATCTGCGCGAACTCGGCCTGGTCATCGAGACGGTGGAGAACCTCGACGGCGAGGTCGGCTATCTGGCCCGCCGTGACAGCAACAGCCTTCCGCCCATCACCCTGGACGCCGAGGAGGCCGCGGCCCTCGGGCTCGCGGCGAAGGTCTGGCAGCAGGCCCGTTTCGCCGGAGCGGCGAGCGGCGCCCTGCAGAAACTGCGCGCGGCCGGGCTGCCCGAGGACGTCGATCCGTACGAGGCCCACGGCGCCCTGGAACCGCGCATCCCGGTGCACGAGGCGGCCTTCGAACCGCTGATGCTGGCCTGCCGTGACCGCCGCCCGGTCCTGTTCGAGTACCGCAAGGCCACCGCCGCGCGTCCCGAGCCCCGGCATGTCGAGCCCTGGGCCCTGGAGTGCTGGCGCGGTCACTGGTATCTCGCCGGGTACGACCGTGACCGGGGCGCCGAGCGGGTCTTCAGGCTCTCCCGGATCACCGGCAGGGTCCGCAGCCGGGGGAGCGCCTTCACCGCCGAGGTGCCGGACGTCGTCACGGTGCGGGAGACGGTCGCGAGCTGGGCGGGGGAGACCGCGGACCGGTCCGCGCTGATCCGGCTGCGCTCCGGCGCCGGTTACCCGCTGCGGGCGAAGGCCTCGGCCGTACGGGAACTCGGGGACGGCTGGGACGAGTTGGAGATTCCGTACGGGCACGGGCTGGATGCCTGGCTGGTGGAGTTCGGGCCCGACGTGGTGGTCCTGGAGCCCGCGGAGCTGCGGGCCGGCGTGGTGGACCGGCTGCGTGCCGTGGCCAAGGGTTGAGGGGGACGTAAGAACGTGGTGGGAAAACCGGCACGGCCGACGAACGCCATCGACCAGACCCGGCGGATGCTCTCCCTGGTCACGTATCTGCGGGAGCGGCCCGGCGCCCGGATCGAGGACGTCGCCCGTGCCTTCGGGATCACCGAGGACGAGCTGGTCTCGGACCTCGACGTGCTGCCCATGTGCGGGACCAGCTTCCGCGGCGGTGATCTGCTGGACATCGACACCGACGGCGAGCGCATCTGGTGGCACAATCCGGCCGCGCTCGGCGCGGATGCGGCCGAGCCGCTGAGGCTGGCGGCCGACGAGGCGACCGCCCTGCTGGTGGCCGCCCGTGCGGTGGCCACGCTGCCGGGACTGCGTGAGAGCGACCGGCAGGCGCTGGTGCGGGCCACCGCCAAGGTCGAGGGGGCGGCCGGTGAGGCGGCGGGCGCCAGCTCGCGTCTTTCGGTCACCTTCGAGGCCGAGGGCGGGGTCTTCGCCGACGTGGACCGGGCCATCTCGGAGCGCCGACGGCTGTGGATCCGCTACTACTCGCCCGCCCGGGACGAGCTCAGCGAACGCGAGATCGACCCGATCCGCCTGGTCAGTGTCGGGCACACCTATGTCGAGGCCTGGTGCCGCCGCTCCGAGGCGCGGCGCACGTTCCGGCTGGACCGGGTCGCCGAGATCAAGATCCTCGACGAGCCGTCCGCGCCGCCCGAGATCGAGCTGCGGGACCTGTCGGAGGCCCTGGTGCAGCCGGCCGCCGAGGATCCCGAGGTCGTCGTCGAGGTGGGGCCCGGGGGGCGCTGGGTCGCCGAGTACTACCCGCACGACAGTGCCGAGGAGCTGCCGGAGGGCGGACTGCGCATCAGCCTGCGCACACCCGACCCGGCATCGCTGCGGCGCCTGGCGCTGCGACTCGGGCGCGACGGCCGGATCGTCTCCCCGCAGGATCTCGCGGACAGTGCCCGCAGGGCGGCCCGTGAGGCGCTGGAGGCCTACGGCGAGGCTGTGCCGACGAGTCTGTGACGGCGGGTCCGTGACCGCGGGCCGTGACGACGACGAGTCCCTGACCGCGGGACCGTGACGACGGCGTACGACCGGAACAAGGAGATGCGAGGGGCTGTGAGCGGCGGTTCGGTTGTGTCGGGTGTGAAGGCAAGTGTGAGGGCCGGGGTGCAGTCCGGCGTGCAGGAGATCCAGGAGCTCCGGGAGATGAGCGTCGCGGTCGCCTTCGCGGGCATGAAGAAGGCCGTGGACGTGGTGTTCAGAGCCGGCTGCCCCGACTGCCGGGCCCATGTCGAACTGGGCGCGAGCGCGCTGCGTCTGGCCATCGGTGCCACCAGCAGGACCACGTTCTACTCCTTCACCTGCCCCGAGTGCGGCATCGCCGTCCGCAAGCCGGCCGGCGAGCGGATCGTCGAGCTGCTGACCGGGGGCGGGGTGCGGACCCTGCGGCTGCATTCGCCGGGCTAGGTCCCGGCTCGACGGACCGGGCCGGCCGCGGACGGCGACGCCGCGTACGCGCCCGTGAGCGGGATCCGGTGCGGGCAGCCGCGAGGCGGGTGCGTGTGCCGGAGCCCGTGCCGCTGGCCCGATCCGCCGAGCAGGCCCTAGGGTCGTCGCCATGTTCTGGGCGATGTTCGCGGTGGCTGTGGGTTTCGTGGGGCTGGTCGTGCTCGGGGTACTCGCTGTGCGGGTCTTTCTGGAGGCTCAGCGGCTGGGTACGCAGGTGACGGAGTCGGCGCGGAGGATCAGCCGGGCGGCGGCGGATCTGGAGCGGGCGACGGCGAGCGCGGCCCGTTCCGCGGACGCTCTGTGAGTTCCGGTCGAGGCTCCTGTGTCTTGCCCGGTGAGTGCGTTTTGCGCCACTTCGCCCTGTCACCTTCTCACCTTGTGCAGGTACGCTGCGTGTCGCGGCACGGAGAAACGAGGCCCGGGTCGCGAATCGGGAGTACGCACGGGGATTGCCTGACGTTTACCCCTGAGCGTTACGATCGCTGCCAGCACGATCGTTCGGACACCTGTCCGACCGGTCGGACAGCCCCCACCCGCCGCCTCGGTGAAGAAGGAAGACAGCTATGGGTAACCTCGGCCCCACCGAGATCATTCTGATCCTTGTCGTCATCGTCCTGCTGTTCGGGGCGAAGAAGCTGCCGGACATGGCCCGTTCGCTCGGCAAGTCCGCCCGCATCCTCAAGAGCGAGGCCAAGGCCATGAAGTCCGACGGCCAGGACGACAACACCTCGGCGGCCGCGCCCCCGCACGCCGGCGGCGAGACCCCGGCGCAGCGCACCATCCAGGCTTCTCCCGGCGATGTGACCACCGCTCGCCCGGTCGCCGAGCCGACGGACACGACCAAGCGCTGACGCAAGGCCGGACAGGGTTTCCGGCCTGCCGCACGAGATGAGGACGTGGGTTGCTCAAGTCTGCCCGCAAGACGGAGAAGGACAAGGATCCCGAGGGGCGGATGCCCCTCGCGGAGCACCTGCGCGAGCTGCGAAATCGCCTTGTCAAGAGCCTGCTGGCCATCGTCGTCACGACGATCCTCGCGGTGATGTTCTACAAGGACATCATCCAGTTCTTCACGGATCCCATTCTCCAGGCGGTGGGATGCCAACACAGCTTCGCCGAGTTGGCGAAGGACACCGGCTCGGTCAAGTGCGCGCGCATCGTGCAGAACGGTCTGCTGAGCCCGTTCACGCTCGCTCTCACGGTCTCGCTGTCATCGGGCGTGGTACTCGCCGCCCCGGTCTGGCTGTACCAGCTCTGGGCGTTCATCGCCCCGGGTCTGCACCGCAACGAGAAGAAGTACAGCCTCGGCTTCGTGGCGGCGGGCTTCCCGCTGTTCCTCATGGGCTCGTACTTCGCCTACTGGTCGTTGCCCAAGATGGCCTCGGTCATGCTGCAGTTCTCGATCATCGGAAGCGACAACCAGCTGCCGCTCGATGATCTGCTGAACCTGATCATGCGGATGATCGTCGTCTTCGGCCTCTCCTTCGAGTTGCCGCTGCTGCTCGTGATGCTGAACTTCGGCGGGGTGCTCTCCGGCAAGAAGATGTTCGGCTGGTGGCGGGGCATGATCATCAGCATCACGCTCTTCGCGGCGGTCGCCACCCCGAGCACCGACCCCATCTCGATGATGGCGCTGGCCGGCCCCATCTGGGTCCTGTACTTCTGCGCCTGTGCCATCGCGCTGGCCAACGACAGGCGCCGGGCCCGCGTCGAGGCGTTGAAGCCCGACGACGACGAGGCCTCCGAGCTGGATCTCACCCCCGAGGGCATCGGCGAGATCGAGTCCGTCTCGGCGAGCCGGGCGCTGCCCTCGCAGGCCGAGCCCGAGCGGGAGCGGGAGCGGGAGCGGGAGCGGATCAACGGGTACGACGACGTCACCTAGAACGGGCCGGGGTTCCGTGGGCGGACGGGTGCTCTCCGAGTGAGGAGACCTGATCGGTCTCCCGCCCACCTCGAACGCGACTGGGGGCCTACCGGTACGAACCGGTAGGCCCCCAGTCACTGTTCGGCGGTGAACGCCGGGGTTCCGCTAGATCTCCGGTGAGCCCTGCAGGGGGGTCGTGCCGCCACCCGTTCCGTCGTTGTTGATGTCCCAGTTGATGTCGCCGTCGGCGGTCCAACCACCCGTCGTGGTGCTGTGGAAGGTCGTGGTCGAGAAACCGCGGTTGCCCGACTGGGCGAAGTTGGTCGCCTCGGCCCAGTCGGCGCTACCGCTGCGCTGGGTGACGTCGTTGCGCTCCAGGCGCAGATTGACCTTGAGCTTGTCCATGCCGGTGCTGAGGCCCCCGCCACCGTCCGACCACCGGAACTTCACGGTGGCCTGGTAATCGTTGCCCGACGTCCTCGACACGCACAGGTTGACGTACACGTCGAGGTCGGCGCCGATCGTGTCGTACGTCTTGTGCTGCTCGCCCGTGCACTTGCTGGCCGCGGCGGCAGTGGCCGGGGACGGGACGGCGACGAGGCCGACCATGGCAAGTCCCAGGGCGGCACCGGTGGTCATGGCGCGTGTGCTGCGTCGTTTCATGTGAACTCCCCGTGGAATAGGCGACATACGGCCGGATGGTCATCGGCCGTCGCGGACTTCGGTGATCGTTGTTGCCGTGACGGGGCCTTGTCAAGGCAATTGAGAAAGCGCTTACCCGCGCTGGGTGCGAGGGAGGGGCCGCGCCGGGGCCGACGGCCACGGAAGCTTGGGCCCGGAGCCCGGAGCCCCGACGCCGTGGCCGCCCGGCCCGCGCCGCCGCCGCTCCTGCGCCGTGGGTCCGAGGGGGGCGCCGAGGCAGGGGTGTGAGCTGCGCTTATCCCAGGATTAACAGGATCCGATCCGGATAATGATCGTCCTGTTGTCAGTGGGGCCCGGTACGCTCGAAAGCACGATGACAGAGGACCTCTCCCCGGCCGAGCGTTACGCGGCAGCACGTAGGCGCGCTGTCGAGCAGGCCACCGCGCTCGCCGGTTTCCGCGCGATGTACGACTTCGGTCTCGACCCCTTCCAGATCGAGGCCTGCCAGTCGCTGGAGTCGGGCAAGGGCGTCCTGGTGGCCGCCCCCACCGGTTCGGGCAAGACGATCGTCGGCGAGTTCGCCGTCCACCTCGCCCTGGAGCAGGGCAAGAAGTGCTTCTACACGACACCCATCAAGGCCCTGTCGAACCAGAAGTACTCCGACCTGTGCCGCCGCTACGGCGCCGACAAGGTCGGCCTGCTCACCGGCGACAACAGCGTCAACTCCGATGCCCCGGTGGTCGTGATGACCACCGAGGTGCTGCGGAACATGCTGTACGCGGGCTCCCGGACACTCCTGGGCCTCGGATACGTGGTCATGGACGAGGTGCACTACCTCTCCGACCGTTTCCGGGGCGCCGTCTGGGAAGAGGTGATCATCCACCTGCCCGAGTCGGTCACCCTCGTCTCCCTCTCGGCCACCGTGTCCAACGCGGAGGAGTTCGGCGACTGGCTGGACACCGTGCGCGGCGACACCGACGTGATCGTCTCCGAGCACCGGCCCGTGCCGCTGTTCCAGCACGTGCTCGCCGGACGGCGGATGTACGACCTGTTCGAGGAGGGCGAGGGCAACAAGAAGGCCGTCAACCCGGACTTGACCCGGATGGCGCGGATGGAGGCCAGCCGGCCCTCCTACCAGGACCGCCGACGCGGCCGGTCCATGCGCGAGGCGGACCGTGAGCGCGAGCGCAGACAGCGGTCGAGGATCTGGATCCCGAGCCGCCCCGAAGTCATCGAACGGCTCGACTCCGAAGGCCTGTTGCCCGCCATCACCTTCATCTTCAGCCGCGCCGCCTGCGAGGCCGCCGTCCAGCAGTGCCTGTACGCGGGCCTCCGGCTGAACGACGACGAGTCCCGGCTCAAGGTGCGCGCCCTGGTCGAGGAGCGCACCGCCTCCATCCCGAACGAGGACCTCCACGTCCTCGGCTACTACGAGTGGCTGGAGGGCCTGGAGCGCGGGATCGCGGCCCACCACGCGGGCATGCTGCCGACGTTCAAGGAGGTCGTCGAGGAACTCTTCGTACGCGGCCTCGTCAAGGCCGTGTTCGCCACCGAGACCCTCGCGCTCGGCATCAACATGCCCGCCCGCTCGGTGGTGTTGGAGAAGCTCGTCAAGTGGAACGGCGAGCAGCACGCCGACATCACCCCCGGCGAGTACACACAGCTGACGGGGCGCGCGGGTCGGCGGGGCATCGACGTCGAGGGCCACGCGGTGGTGCTGTGGCAGCGCGGGATGAACCCCGACCATCTGGCCGGGCTCGCGGGCACCCGTACGTATCCGCTGCGCTCCAGCTTCAAGCCGTCGTACAACATGGCGGTCAACCTGGTCGAGCAGTTCGGGCGGCACCGCTCGCGCGAGCTGCTGGAGACCTCGTTCGCGCAGTTCCAGGCCGACAAGTCGGTCGTCGGGATCTCCCGGCAGGTCCAGCGCAACGAGGAGGGTCTGGAGGGCTACCAGGAGTCCATGACCTGCCACCTCGGGGACTTCGAGGAGTACGCGCGCCTGCGGCGGGAGCTGAAGGACCGCGAGACCGATCTGGCGAAGCAGGGCGTGGCCCAGCGGCGGGCGGAGGCGGCGGTCGCGCTGGAGAAGCTGAAGCCGGGCGATGTCATCCATGTGCCGACCGGTAAGTACGCGGGTCTGGCGCTGGTGCTGGATCCCGGGCTGCCCGCCGGGCGGTCCAACGGCCACCGCGGGTTCGAGCAGCACGACGGTCCGCGCCCGCTGGTGCTGACCGCCGAGCGGCAGGTCAAGCGGCTGGCCTCGATGGACTTCCCGGTGCCGGTGGAGGCGCTGGAGCGGATGCGTATCCCGAAGTCCTTCAACCCGCGTTCACCGCAGTCGCGGCGGGACCTGGCGTCCGCGCTGCGCACCAAGGCCGGGCACCTCGTGCCCGACCGGCACCGCAAGCGGAGGGCCGCCGCGGCGGACGACCGTGAGATCACCCGGCTGCGGGCGGAGCTGCGGGCCCATCCGTGCCACGGCTGCAGCGACCGTGAGGACCACGCGCGCTGGGCCGAGCGCTACTACCGGCTCAAGCGGGACACCGCGCAGCTGGAGCGACGTATCGAGGGCCGGACGAACACCATCGCGCGGACCTTCGACCGGATCGTCGCCCTGCTGACCGAGCTGGACTACCTGCGGGCCGACGAGGTCACCGAGCACGGGAAGCGGCTCGCGCGGCTCTACGGCGAGCTGGACCTGCTGGCGAGCGAATGTCTGCGGGCGGGCGTCTGGGAGGGGCTCGGGCCTGCCGAGCTCGCCGCGTGCGTCTCCGCCCTGGTGTACGAGGCACGGGCCGCGGACGACGCGATGGCGCCGAAGCTGCCGTCCGGGAACGCCAAGGCCGCGCTGGGGGAGATGGTGCGGATCTGGGGGCGGCTGGACGCGCTGGAGGAGGAGTTCCGGATCACGCAGAGCGAAGGGGTGGGGCAGCGCGAGCCCGACCTCGGCTTCGCCTGGGCCGCGTACATGTGGGCTTCGGGGTCGGGGCTCGACGAGGTGCTGCGGGAGGTGGAGATGCCGGCCGGTGACTTCGTGCGGTGGTGCAAGCAGGTGATCGACGTGCTGGGGCAGATCTCGGCGGCGGCGCCGTCCGGGTCGAGCGTGGGGAAGAACGCGCGGAAGGCTGTGGACGGGCTGCTGAGGGGGGTGGTGGCCTACTCCTCGGTGGGGTGAGGCCGCCAGCAGCCAGATACCGGGACGGAACCGCTAAGGCCGGTCGGCCCGGTGGTTCAGATAGGAGCGCCAGCCGCCGTACTCCGTGATGTCCTCGGCGTCCCGCAGGGCCGCCGGCTCGCAGAGGAAGCCCGGGGCCCGGGTGCCGTCGGACAGTTCGACGGTGCCCAGGGCCATGGGGCGGGGGAGCGAGGTCAGCAGCCGGCCCAGGCCCGCTGCCGGGAGGCGCCAGATCTCGGTCTCGACGGCGGCGCCGCCCTCGCCCACATGGACCAGGCCGGGCTTCGGCGGGGTCGTGCGCAGGGCGTGCAGGCGGTAGACGGGGGCCGTGGTGGTCGTGCGCTCCAACTGGGCGCCCAGGGACAGGAGCTGGGTGTTCAGGGGCTGGCCGGAGAGATGGGCGCCCACGACCGCCAGCCGGGCCTCCGGCTGGAGGAGAGCGGCGACGCGGGCCAGGCGGGCGTCCGTGAAGGCGGGGCCGATCAGCATGACGCCGAACGGGAGGCCGTTCACCTCGCCCGCGGGAACCGCGACGGCCGCCAGATCGAACAGGTTCGTGGAGTTGGTGAAACGGCCGAGGCGGGCGTTCGCGCCCAGCGGGTCGGCGGCGACCTCGGCGAGCGTCGGGTGCCCCGGCGCCGTCGGCAGCAACAGGGCGTCCGCGTCGCCCAGTTCGGCCAGGGCGCGGGCACGTAGGGTGCTCAGCCGGTCCTGGTCGGCGTACAGCTGGTGGGCCGGGATGTCCCGGGCCCGGGTGATGATGCCGGCGACCGTGGGGTCGAGGGAGTCGACACCGTCCGCGAGCGCCTTGTCGACGAAGCCGCCGACCGCCGTGTAGCGCTCGGCCACGAACGCGCCCTGGTAGAGCATGGCCGCGGCCTCGGTGAAGGGGGTGAGGTCGAGAGGGCGTACGTCCGCGCCCGCGGCCCTCAGGCGGGTCACCGCCGACTCGTACGCCTCGGCCCAGCCCTCGTCCAGTTCGCCGAGCTGCTCGCGTGGGGGTACGGCGACGCGCCAGGGGCCCGGGGAGCGCTGGGCGAGCGGCGGGAGGACGCGGTCGGGCGGGGAGGCCATGTGGGCGAGGGCCTGTTCGGCCTCCGGGAGGGTGCGGGCGAACACCGTGACGCAGTCGATCGAGGCGCACGCCGGGACCACGCCGGTGGTGGGGACCAGGCCCCGCGTGGGCTTCAGGCCGACGATGCCGTTGAAGGCGGCGGGCACCCTGCCGGAGCCGGCGGTGTCGGTGCCGAGCGCGAGGTCGACGATGCCCAGCGCCACCGCCACGGCCGAGCCGGAGCTGGAGCCGCCGCTGATGCGGGACGGGTCGTGGGCGTTCCGTACGGCGCCGTGCGGGGAGCGGGTGCCGACCAGGCCGGTGGCGAACTGGTCGAGGTTGGTGGTGCCGAGGACGAGGGCGCCGGCCGCGCGCAGGCGGGCGACGACGGGGGCGTCGTCGTCGGGGGTGTACGCGTACGCCGGGCAGCCGGCGGTGGTGGGGAGGCCGTGGACGTCGATGTTGCCCTTGACGGCGACGAGGCGGCCGGCGAGGGGGAGGGGGGTGCCGGTGGCGAGACGGGCGTCGAGGGCGCGGGCCTCGGCCTCGACCTCCGCGCGGGGGCGGAGGTCGATCCAGATCTCGGGGCGGTCCACGGCTTCGATGCGGGCGTAGGCCGTGCGGACTCTGGTGAGGGTGGGGGAGGTCGGCATCTGTGCTCCTGGGCGTGCTGTGGTCGGCTGCGGGGCGGAGGGGCGCGCGTGATCTTCTCGCCCCCGCCGCCCCTGCCCGTCCCCTCCCCGAGGGGCTGTGCCCCTTCGGCCCCCTTCCGCCTGAGGGGGCGGGGGCGCGGGATCGTCGGCGGGTGCGGGAGATTCGTGGTTGCTCGCGCAGTTCCTCGCGCCCCTAGAGGGGGCTCGGGGTCAGGATGAGCAAGGGGGTGCCCGCGTTCACCTGGGTGCCCGGGGTGGTCAGGATCTGGTCGATGATGCCGTCCGTGGGGGCGGGGACGCGGGACTCCATCTTCATCGCCTCCAGGGTCAGCAGGGGCTGGCCGGTGGTCACCCGGTCGCCCGGGCGCACGTTCACCTGCCAGACGGAGGCGGTGAACTCGGCCTCGATCAGCCGGCCGCCCTCGGGGACGTGGATCTGCGCCGGGGCGGCCGGGGGCGCGGGGGCCGCCTCCGCCCGGGTGAACTCGCCGGCCGCCTCCCAGGCCGCCCGCTCCGCCGCGAAGGCGGCCTGCTGTCCGGCCCTGAACTCGGCGATGGACTCGGCGTGTTCCGCCAGGAACGTCTCGTACTGCGCCAGGGAGAACGTGCCGTCCTCCACGCGCGGGACGAAGCGGCCCGAGATGATGTCCGAGCGGAGGGAGAGCAGTTCGTCGGCCTCGACGGGGTACCACTTGATCCGGTCGAAGAAGCGCAGGAGCCACGGGGAGCCGGGTTCGAAGGCGCCGCGCTGCTGCCAGGGGGACCAGACCTGGGTGGTGCGGCCGACGAACTGGTAGCCGCCGGGCCCCTCCATGCCGTAGATGCAGAGATACGCGCCGCCGATGCCGACCGAGTTCTCCGCCGTCCAGGTGCGGGCCGGGTTGTACTTCGTCGTCACCAGGCGGTGGCGGGGGTCCAGCGGGGTCGCGACCGGGGCGCCCAGATAGACGTCGCCCAGGCCCAGGACCAGGTACTCCGCGGCGAAGACCGTGTCATAGACGTCGGCCGGCGAGTCCAAGCCGTTGACGCGGCGGATGAACTCGATGTTCCAGGGGCACCAGGGCGCGTCGTCGCGGACGCCCGCCATGTAGCGGGCGATGGCCTCGCGGGTCGCGGGGTCGTCCCAGGAGAGGGGGAGGCGGATCGTGCGGGAGGGGACGACCAGTTCGTCCGTCGGGGGGAGGGACGCCACGATCCGGCGTACCGCCGTGAGGAGTTCGGGCTGGGGCAGGAGCCTCGGGTTCGTCTGGATCTGGAGCGAGCGGATGCCGGGGGTGAGGTCGGTGACGCCGTCGAGACCCGCTTCGGCGACCGCCTCCATCAGGGCGTGGACGCGCATCCGCAGGGCCAGGTCGAGTTGCATGGGGCCGAACTCGACGAGGAGGTTGTCGTCGCCGCTGCGGCGGTACGTGACGTCGCCGTCGCGGGCCAGGACGCCGCCGTCGACGATCGCGGGGCGCGGCGAGGTGTCGTCGGCCACCGGGCGGAAGCGGACCGTGTCGCCCGGGCGCAGCTGCCCGAGCTTCCAGCGTTCGGTGGACAGGAGGGTGGCCGGGCAGACGAAGCCGCCGAGGGAGGGGCCGTCGGGGCCCAGCAGGACCGGCATGTCGCCTGTGTAGTCGACCGCGCCGACCGAGTACGGGGTGTCGTGGATGTTGGAGGGGTGCAGGCCCGCCTCGCCGCCGTCGGTGCGGGCCCAGCGGGGCTTGGGGCCGACCAGGCGCACGCCGGTGCGGGCCGAGTTGAAGTGGACCTTCCAGTCGGCGGCGTAGAACTCGTGGATGTCCTCCTCGGTGAAGAACTCCGGTGCCGCGTGCGGGCCTTCGAGGGCGGCGACCTGCCAGGTCGTGGTGAAGGACGGGCGGCTGTCCGGCGGGACCGCGCGGCCCTCGTTCGTGACGTCCCCGCCGTGCAGTACGTCGCCGGTCCGCAGTTCCCGGCCGCCGTGGCCGCCGAAGCGGCCCAGGGTGAAGGTGGCCGCGCTGCCCAGGAAGGACGGCACGTCCAGGCCGCCGCCCGCGAGGAGGACGTAGGTGCGCAGTCCGTGTTCCGTGGGGGCGCCGACGGACAGGACGGCTCCGGCGGGTACGGTCACCGGCTCCCACTGGGCGACCGATGCGCCGGCCACGGTCACCTCGGCGGGCGCGCCCGTCACACAGACCGTGGTGGGGTGGGTGAAGCGGAGGGCCGGCCCCTGGAGGGTGCATTCGAGGCCGGGGGCGCCCTCGGGGTTGCCGAGCGCCCGGTTGCCGAGGCGGAAGGACAGGTCGTCCATGGGGCCGCAGGGCGGGACGCCGACCTGCCAGTGGCCGGTGCGGCCCGGCCAGTCCTGGACGGTGGTGAGGGTGCCGCCGGAGACGACCTCGATGCGGGGGGTCGGGTCGGTCACGGTGGCGAGGGTGGCCGTGGAGTGCGTGGCGTGCCGGACGTCCGGGTCGTCGAGGGCGGCCCGGACCAGGCCCAGGTTCGTCTCGATGCCGTCGACCCGGGTGCCGGCCAGCGCCTCGTCCAGTCGGCGCAGGGCCTGGGCGCGGTCGGAGCCGTACGCGACGACCTTGGCGAGCAGCGGGTCGTACGCGGTCGTGACCTCGGTGCCGGTCTCGACCCAGCCGTCCACGCGGACGTCCTGCGGGAACTCGACCCGGGTCAACAGGCCCGCGCTCGGCCGGTGTTCGCGCGAGGGGTCCTCGGCGTAGATCCGGGCCTCGACGGCGTGCCCGCGGGGTTGCCCCGGGGCCCCTACGACGGCGGAGTCGCCGCGGGCCAGGCGCAGCATCCACTCGACGAGGTCGACGCCGTAGATCTCCTCGGTGACCGGGTGTTCGACCTGGAGGCGTGCGTTGACCTCCAGGAAGTACGCCTCCTCGCGGGCGGCGTCGTAGACGAACTCGACGGTTCCGGCGGAGCGGTACTCCACGCTCGCGCACAGGTCGCGGGCGGCGGCGGCCAGTCGGGCGCGCACATGGTCGGGGAGGCCGGGGGCCGGGGCCTCCTCGACGACCTTCTGGTTGCGGCGCTGGAGGGAGCAGTCGCGGTCGCCGAACGTGACGACGAGGCCGTCGCCGTCGCCGAAGACCTGTACCTCGACGTGCCGGGCCCGTTCGACGAGGCGTTCGAGGTAGACGCCGGCGGAGGAGAAGGAGGCGGCGGCGACGCGCTGCACCCGCTCCCATGCCTCGGCCAGTTCGGCGGCGGACCGGCAGGCCGACATGCCGATGCCGCCGCCTCCGCCGGTGGCCTTGAGCATCACCGGGTAGCCGATGGCCGCGGCCCGGTCGAGGGCCTCGGCGAGGGAGGGCAGCAGGTCGGTGCCGGGCAGGAGCGGGACGCCCGCCGCCTCGGCGGCCTCGCGCGCCGTGTGTTTCGCGCCGAACAGTTCGAGCTGGTCGGGGGTCGGGCCGACGAACACGATGTCGGCGTCCTCGCAGCGGCGGGCGAAGGCCGCGTCCTCGGAGAGGAAGCCGTAGCCGGGGTGGACGGCGCCCGCGCCCGTGTCCTTGGCGGCCTTCAGGATCAGGTCCGCGTCGAGGTACGACTCCTTCGCGGGCGCCGGGCCGAGCCGTACCGCCTCGTCGGCGAGCCGGACATGGGCGGCGGCGCGGTCGGCGTCGGAGTACACGGCGACCGTCCGCAGGCCCAGTGCGCGGGCGGTGCGGATGATCCGGACGGCGATCTCGCCCCGGTTGGCGACCAGCAGGGTGTCGAAGGTCATGTGCCGGCCTCGGTGATCGTCATCTGTACCGCCGTCGGGTCGAAGCCGTTGCAGGGGTTGTTGATCTGGGGGCAGTTGGAGACCAGCACGAGCACGTCGCACTCCGCGCGCAGGGTCAGGGCCAGACCGGGGGCGGAGATGCCGTCGACGATGCCGAGGGTGCCGTCCTTCTCGACCGGCACGTTCATGTACCAGTTGATGTTCGACACGAGGTCGCGCTTGCCGAGGCCGTGCTTCGCGCCCTCGGCGAGGAAGTTGTCGACGCAGGCGTGCTGGGACCAGGTGTGGTGCCCGTACCGCAGGGTGTTCGATTCCTTGGAGCAGGCACCGCCGACCGTGTCGTGGCGGCCCACGTCGTCGGCGGTCACGGTCATCAGCGGGGTGTGCTCGTTCGACATGAGCACGCTGCCGGTGGTGAGGAAGATGCCGCCCTGCGCGTGGATCGTGTCGGGCGCGCTGTAGCGCACGGCGGTGTCGTGGGCGTCGTAGACGAGGAAGTCGACGGCCTGGTTGCCGTGCAGATCGGTGAGGGTGAGGGTCTGGCCGGCCCGTATGACGGAGGACCAGGCGGCCCTCGCCGGGACGACGGTCTTCACCGGAGCAGGGGTCCGTGCCGTGGCAGTGGCAGTGGCAGTGGCTGATCCTGTGGCCGTGGTCTGCGGCGACGCGGCGGTCTTCATGCGATTCCCCTCGCGGTGAGGAACTCGGCGGTGTTCAGGAAGGCGCGGCGGCCCTCGGGGGCGGCGTCCCACAGGGGGTCGCCGGGGCGGGTGGGCTCGGCGCGCCAGGCGAGCACCTCCAGCGAGGTGCTGACGTACGCGGGGCGCGGGTCGGCCGGGTGCGGGACGTTGGCGATCAGCACGGTCACGTCCTGCTCGGTGCGCAGGGTCACGGCGGCGCCGGGGCCGGCGGAGCCGGTGAAGTCGAGGGTGCCGTCCTCGCGTACCGCCACGCCCTGGAAGAAGGAGAGCGAGGGCGGCAGGTCCCGGGGTTCGAGACCGTTCTTGGCGGCGGCCAGCTTGAACAGTTCGCGTCCGGCGGGGGAGGAGGACTGCGGGGTGCCGTCCCCGTACCGCTCGGTGTTGCGTACGAGGGTGCTGGTGCCGCAGAGCGCGTCGTGGCGGCCCGAGGTGTCCGCGACGACCGAGGCGAGGACGCGGCCCTGGTCGGACAGGAGCAGGACGCCCTCGCCCAGGTAGGCGTTCCACTGGACCTTGACGGTGTCGGCGACGTTGAGCCGCTCCCAGGGGCGGTCGGCATGGTGCAGGAGCAGGTGTGCGCACGCGTCGCCGTGCACGTCGGTCAGGCGGATCTCGGTGCCCCGGGCGAGCACTCTGTGGGTGTAGTTGGCGCCCCCCACCGTCTCCGCCCACACCAGCCGTTCCGCCTCGACGGGCGGGGCCGGCCAGTGACCGGCGGGCACCACGGGCATCGCCTCGGCCCGGGCGCCCTCCTGCGCGCGGGCGTGGTCGCGTGCTCCGTACGTCGTCGATGTCGCCATCGTGGGACCTCCGGGTGCGGCGTGTATTTCTGTCGTGCGACAGAAATTAGGGGCCCGGCGGGTCGCGCCCATGTCCCGTGCGTTGCGGTGCGGTTACCGAGCCCTCACGAAGGTCTGCCTCGCCGGCGGGTCCGGGAACCGTGCGACCGGTCGTCGGGATCGCGCGGGTGCCGTGTGCGAGGATCGCACGCATGGGAAGCGCGGGCGGTACCGGTGGGCGGCGGGTCGGCAGGCCGCGGGCCGACGGGCGCCCGGCGAGCGGGCTGTCGCCCCGCGACGAACTCCTCGTGGCCGCCGCCGAGTTGTTCACGACGCGGGGCTACGCGGCCACCACCACCCGGGCCGTCGCCGAGCGGGCCGGGATGCGGCAGGCGTCCATGTACCACTACGTCTCCGGCAAGGAGGAACTGCTCGCCGAGCTGCTGGAGTCCACCGTCACCCCGTCGCTCGCGTACGCCCGTCAACTCCTCGCCCAAGACGGCGACCGTGCCGAGGACCGGCTCCGGGAGCTGTGCCGCGCCGACGTCGCCCTCCTGTGCGGCGGCACGCACAACCTGGGCGGTCTGTACCTCCTGCCGGAGGTCCGCGCCGAGCGGTTCGCCGGATTCCACGCCGTGCGTGCCGAACTGAAGGACGCCTACCGGCAGTTGATCGCGACGACGGCCGCGGGCGGATCGCTCGCCAAGAGTGAGCTGGATCTGCGTACGGATCTGGTCTTCGGGCTGATCGAGGGTGTCATCCTCGTCCATCGCTCCGATCCCGACCGTCCCGTCTCCGCCTTTGCCGAGGCAACGGCGGACGCCGCACTGCGCATCGTCGGCGTCTGAGGAGGGGCGCCCCGGCGCGCTGCTCTCCGCCACCGGTTCACCCTGTCAAGAGGCTCTTTTCGTACGCCCGTGCATCGTCACGCCTTGTGTGCGAGCGATGCCCCAGCGTGTAAATGACCAGAGCGTACTCCTGTCGCGGGGGTGATTTCAGGCGGTTGCTGAATATGACACAGCGATGATCCGGTCGGACTAAGCTCGCCCGCAGCGCACCGAGTTGAGATGTATTCGGGCGCTTGTTCCAAAAAATACCGAAGATCCAGTTTGATTCGCGGATGAACCCGAGCAACCTCCGGCAACTCCCCGCAAGTCACCCGACCATCAGCCGAACCGTCTTTAGAGGGCATACATGGTGAGTGTTCAATCGCCTCCCGGCGGCCGTGAACTTCCCTACGCGCGCTTGCTGCCGCTACCGGCGATACTGATGGCCGCGGCGACCGGAACCACCGTCTCCCTGGCGACGGGGCCGGTCCGGCTCGCCGTCGGCTCGTGCGGGGCCGTCGCGACGCTCCTGCTGATCGGGGTCGCCGCCCTCGCGGTGCGCGGCGGCCGTCGTACGGTCCGGGAACTGCGCGCCGAACACCAGCGGCGGACCGTCCTGCTCGAACAGCGCATCGCCGTCCACGACAGGGAATTCACCCGGCTGGGCAAGGAGATCCTGCCCGCCGCGCTGTATCGGCTGCACGGCGGAGAATCCCCCTCAGAGGTGATTCGTCATGTCGTCGACGGTGACACCGAGTGGCGCGAACTTCCCGCCTCGCAGCGAGACTTGCTGCGCACCCTCCTGACCATCGTCGACCGCGAGGAAGCACTGCGCGACTCCTCGCAGCGGTCCTTCGTCAGCATCGCCCGCCGCGTCCAGGCCATCGTCCACCAGCAGAACAACGAACTGCGCGAGATGGAGGAGGACCACGGGCGCAACCCCGAGGTCTTCGACGACCTGCTGCGCATCGACCACGGCACCGCCCTGATCGGTCGTCTCGCCGACTCCATCGCCGTGCTCGGCGGCGGCCGCCCCGGCCGCGTCTGGTCCCGGCCCGTCCCGCTGTACAGCGTGCTGCGCGGCGCCATGTCCCGCATCCTGGAGTACCGCCGCATCGAGCTCGACTCGATCGCCAAGGTCAACGTCGACGGTGTCGGCGTCGAACCCGTCATCCACGCCTGCGCCGAACTCCTCGACAACGCCACCCGCTACTCGCCGCCCCACACCAAGGTGCACGTCACCGCGGTGGAGGTGCAGACCGGCATCGCCATCGAGATCGAGGACGGCGGGATCAGCCTCAGCGAGGAGACCCGCGCCAAGGTCGAGGACATGCTCGCCAAGGCCCAGCAGGGCGTCGACATGCAGGAGATGGGCGACACCCCGCGCCTCGGCCTCGCCGTCGTGGGCCGGCTGTCGACCATGTACAACATGCAGATCTCGCTGCGGTCCTCCGCCTACGGCGGCGTCCGCGCCGTCGTCGTCGTACCGCGCGACCTGCTCACCGAGGAGCCCGCCCCCGGCCTCGCCCACGGCATCGGCGCCGGCGGCGTGACGACCATGGACATCGACGGCGTCGAAGGCCCCAACCGCAAGGCCAAGCGCCGCCGTCCGACCACCGGGCCTCGGATCCCGAGCTCCGCGGAGGACATGGGCGAGGACAGGGAGGACGACGTCCCCGTCGTCACCGAGTGGACGGCCAACGGCCTGCCGCAGCGCCGCAGCCGGAGCAAGATCCCGCTCAGCCAGCGCTATGCCGAGGCCGCCGCCGCGGAGGCAGCCGCCGAGGCCGCCATGGCCGCCGCCCCCGTGTGGCAGGAGTCCGCGCCGCAGAAGGAGCAGCCCCCGCCCGGCATGTGGGTCGAGGCGTTCATGGCCGGGCTCAAGGGCGACCCCGACCCGAACGCGTTTCGGAACCCGGACGACCCGGCGGCGTCCACCGCACTCACCGCGAACACCGAGCCGGCCCGTACCGAGGCCGACGACGAGGGGGACCTCAAGTGATCCAGCAACGGGCCAATTTCGACTGGCTGCTGAAGGATCTGGCCGACGGCGTGCCCGGCATCCAGCAGATCGTCGTGCTCTCCGCCGACGGCCTGCGGATCGCCCGCCACGGCGGCGACCCGGACGCCGCCGACCGCGTCGCCGCGGCCTGCGCGGGACTCCAGAGCCTGGCCGGTGCCATGGCCGGTGAGATCCCGCAGAGCGACGGCCACATGCGGATGGTCATCATCGAGATCAACGGCGGCTACTTCTACATGATGGCCGCCGGCTCCAACGCCTATCTCGCGGTCCTCGCCAACGAGATCGCCGAACCCGGCCTGATGAGCAACCGCATGCGTGACCTCGTCGACCGCATCGGCTCCCATCTCACCAGTCCGCCCCGGCGGAACGGGCACACCGTATGACGCCTCCGCGTCGCCAGCGGCGCCCGCCCCAGCACGAACCGCTCCCCCCGCCGCCGGCCGAGGACGTTCCCGCGAGCGGAACGGGGGAGCGCCGGCAACCCGAGCGGCTCTACATCCTCACCGGCGAGGACGGCGAGCGAGCCCCGATCGACCTCGTCACGTTGATCGTGGCCCGCGCCGATCCGCCGCCGTCCGCCGCTCCGGAGCAGTCCGCGCTGCTGCGGATCTGCCAGGCACCCCTGTCCGTGGCCGAGATCTCGGCCTATCTCAACCTGCCGATCAGCGTGGTGACCGTCCTGCTCACCGAGCTGCTGACGGCCGAACTGGTACAGGCACGCGCACCGGTCGTCCGGCAGGCGCGGGCGGACCGTTCCCTCCTCGAAGCGGTGATGCATGGACTTCAAAAGCTCTGACACCATCACGGGTCCACGGACCGAGGACCACCTGCCGCACACCGCGCAGGCCGCGGCGAAGATCGTGATCGTGGGCGGTTTCGGTGTCGGCAAGACGACCATGGTGGGGTCCGTCAGCGAGATCAGGCCGCTGACGACCGAGGAGACCATGACGCAGGCCGGTATCGGGGTCGACGACAACTTCGGCTCCAAGTCCAAGACGGCCACCACCGTGGCCATGGACTTCGGCCGCATCAGCATCACCGACGAGCTGGTGCTCTATCTCTTCGGCACCCCCGGCCAGGAGCGCTTCTGGTTTTTGTGGAACGGCCTGTTCGAAGGTGCTCTGGGCGCGGTCGTCCTGGTCGACACCCGCCGACTGGAGGTCAGCTTCGACGTCATGGGCCGCCTGGAGGAACGCGGTGTGCCCTTCGTCGTGGCGGTCAACGACTTCCCGGAGGGGCCCCGCTACGCCGTCGACGAGCTGCGCCAGGCCCTCGACCTGGCCCGGGAGATCCCGATCGTCCGCTGCGACGCCCGCCGCCGGGCGTCCAGCCGGGACGTCCTGATGACCCTTATGACCTTTCTGCACTCCCTGGCGATGTCGGGGGCGTCGGCGGCATCGGGTACGGCGCCGGGGGCGGCGTCGGTATGACCCGCGCGCGTGCCGTGGACGCCCCGTACGACCCCTACGTCCCCAGCGACCTTCCAGACACAGACACAGACACAGACACAGACACCGGATCCACCTCAGTTCGGAGCGATCACCGTGACGCCTGAATCAAACTCCCTGACCGGCACGGACGACCCCACGCTCGGGCCGCCCCCCGGTTGCCCCGCCCACGGCATGGGCACCGGCGGACTCCGCCGCCTCTACGGTCCCGAGGCGGAGGACCTGGGAGCCGTGTACGAGAAGCTCCGCGCGGAGCACGGGTCGGTGGCTCCGGCCCTTCTCCATGACGATGTGCCGATCTGGGTGGTGCTCGGGCATGGGGAGAACATGCACATGGTGAGTACGCCGTCGCAGTACTCCCGGGACACCCGGCTCTGGAACAAGCTCCAGGACGGCACCTTCAAGCCCGACAACCCGCTGATGCCGCACATCGCATGGCAGCCCATCTGCTGTCACGCCGAGGGCGACGAGCATCTGCGGCTGCGCGGCGCGGTCACCGGCGCCATGTCGACCATCAACTTCCGGGGCATCCGGCGCAGCATCAACCGTTACACCCAGCAACTCGTCAACGAGTTCTGCGAGGAGGGCGAGGCGGACCTCGTCAGCCAGTTCGCCGAGCATCTGCCGATGGCGGTGATGTGCGAGATCCTCGGCATGCCCGAGGAGTACAACGACCAGATCGTGCACGCCGCCCGGGACATGCTCAAGGGAACCGATACCGCGATCGCCAGCAACGCCTACATCATGGAAGCCCTCATGCGGCTCACCACGCGCCGCAGGGCCGAGCCCCAGGAGGACTTCACCAGCCACCTGATCAACCACCCGGCGCGGCTCACCGACGAGGAGGTGGGACAGCACCTGCGGGTCGTGCTCATCGCCGCGTACGAGGCCACTACCAACCTCCTCGCCAACGTGCTGCGGGTGGTCCTGACCAACCCCGGATTCCGCGCCCAGTTGAAGGGCGGCCAGATGACGGTCCCCGAGGCGGTCGAGCAGTCCCTGTGGGACGAGCCGCCGTTCAGTACCCAGCTCGCCTACTTCGCCAAGCAAGACACGGAGCTGGGCGGTCAGCGGGTCCGCAAGGGCGACGGGCTGCTCTTCGGCATCGCGCCGGGCAACGTCGACCCGCGTGTACGGCCCGACCTCACCGCGAACATGCAGGGCAACCGGGCCCACCTCGCCTTCGGTGGCGGCCCGCACGAGTGCCCAGGCCAGGACACCGGTCGTGCCATCGCCGACGTGGGCGTCGACGCGCTGCTGACACGGCTCCCCGACGTCCGGCTCAACTGCGAGGAACACGAGCTGCGCTGGCGGGCCTCCATCTCCACCCGGCACCTGGTCAGGCTCCCGGTGCGCTTCGAGCCGAAGGAGAAGGAGGCTGTCGAACTGCGGCCCCTCGGCCGCCCGATGCCTTCACAGCGCGTGGGCTGGCAGGTCTCGACCCCGGCACCATCGCCCCAGACCGCTTCCCCCGAGCCCCAGCCGGGGCCGTCCGCTCCGGCCGCGGCCGAAGCGGTGGGTCGTCCCGGACTCCTGCGCCGCGTGCTGCGGTGGTTGCGCGGTCACTAGGAGATGGCGTCAGGCTTGGTCCTCGGAGGTCGTCCCGGCCCACACCTCGTACGACGACCAGGCCTGGAGCACCCGTTCGCTCACGAACCGATGTGCGAGCCCCGTGACCGGATCGGCGAACTCCAGCGCGCATGCCAGCAATTGCAGCGGGCGCCTGAAGTCGTCGGCCGCCACGGGGTCCCGCACGTCCGGATACAGCGGATCGCCGAGGATCGGCAGGCCCAACGAGGCCATGTGCACCCGCAGTTGGTGTGTCTGCCCGGTTCGGGGCCGCAACCGGTAGCGGGCCGGCCCGTTTTCCTGTCGGTCCAGCAATTCCACACCGCTGACGGCGTTGGGTTCGCCCTCGACCTCGCGGGCCGCCATGACCCCGCGCTCCTTCACGATCCGGCTGCGCACGACGCGCGGCAGGGCGATCGACGGGTCGTACGGCGCGACGGCCTCGTACTCCTTGGTGATGAGCCGGTCACGGAACAGCGACTGGTACGCGCCGCGTTCCTCGGGGCGCACGATGAACAGCACGAGTCCGGCGGTGAGTCTGTCCAGGCGATGGGCGGCGCTGAGCGTGGGCAGCCCCAGCTCCCGGCGCAGCCGGGCGAGTGCCGTCTGGGTGATGTGGCTGCCGCGCGGTGTCGTGGCGAGGAAATGTGGCTTGTCCGCGACGACGACGTGTTCGTCGCGGTACACGACCTCCAGGGGGAAGGGGACGGGCGCCTCGTACGGGAGGTCCCGGTGGAACCACACGGACATGCCCGGCACGTACGCCCTGTCGCGCGGCACCGCCCGCCCGACGGCGTCCACGATCAGCCCCGCGGCCAGCATCTCGTCGATCACTCCGTCACCGGCCGCGAGCCGCTCCACCAGGTGATCACGCACAGTCGCCCACGCGCCCCCCTGAGGCAGCTTGACCCGTACCGCGTCGATCCCGTCGCGTTGCGGCAGGGGCGAAGGCGGGGCCGGACTTCTGCGTCTCATCACGATCAAGCCTACGAGAAGACCGAGGGCAGGGGCGCGGGGCGGTCCCCCGTCGTGCTGCGGCGGTTTTCTGGCCGGCGGGGTCAGGCGGCGCACCGATAGCGGTCGGTGTCCTCGTGCCAGTGGTAGGAGCCCGCCGCCCAGCCCTGAATGGCTCGGGCGTGGCGGAGCACGGCGCGCTGCGTGTGCTGATTCGTGGGCAGGTCGTACAGCGCTTGCGGAAGGTCCGTCCGGACAGTCTCTTCCAGCGTCCTGACGCGGCCGGTCAGGACGCGGTTCACGAAAGAGACCGCGTCATGGAGGGAGAGGTCGTGCAGTTCCTGGGTCACCCGCACGATGTTGTTCTTGGCGACGCCCTCACGGACCTCCTTGGGGTAGGACACGATGTCGTTGTGCAGATCGACGGTGTCCCTGAAAGCGTTGATCAGTACGTTGAACGGGCGGGTCACGCGGATGTCCTCGGTTATCTCCCAGCCGAGCGAGTGCTCCATCAGCAGTGCGCTGCACCCGGCCGCGCCGTAGTCGCGCCGCATCTCCGTCTGCTCTATGACGTCGGGGAACCGGTGGCGCGTGAGGTTCTCCGTCTCCCACAGCGACGCTTCCAGGAACTGCCGCAGGGACCTGGTGTAGAGGAACTGCCACGAGAGAGACGCGGAGGGCGCTGTGCGGCGCCACAGGTCAGCCAGGGCGCGTTCCAACGGCTCCTGCGGGGTCGGTCCAGAGGGGGAGAAGTGCGTCGCGACCGGGAGGAAGGACATCAGTCGCTCGATGCGGTCGAGTATCTGATCCCGCTTGCCGAGGGCCTCGCACCACGGCAGAAAAATGTCGTCGAGGCACCAGATCACGCTGTGCCAGCCGGACAGCAACTCCAGCTCCACGGCGGAGGTGTGCGGATAGGTCAGGGCGGTGAATCGGGTGAAGTCCGCCCGGTCGAAGATCTCGGCGCTCCACCCGCCGTGGTGCGACTCGGTGTGCTGAGGCTCGAGTAATCCCATGGAGTGCGCCCAGGCGCGAACGCGCGGGCGTACGTCCTGCAGATGGGGGTTCACCCTTGCCGGGAACGGCATGTAGAACGAGGGTATCTGGAAGGTGTCCGCCACGGCTGCCTCCTGTCTGTGACGACTGTCCTCTGCACCGCCCTCTGACCCGGGCCGACGACGCGCGGCCGCGACCAGGTCCATGAACCATGCACTGTGCTCCATACGCCGCGATCGCGGCGCCGCCGACTTGCGTACGCACTCGGCCCGCCGGAGGACCCGGCCGAACCGAACCTTGTTGCCTGAGTGTCGGGCGGTGTCGTCGGTCATGATCCTCGAGGCGACCGACTGACGGTGCAGGGAGTCCGTGGTCACCGTCGCCGCGACGACGTCGTCGGCGACAGGTCATGCAACGACCCCACCTTCCTCTGGACGCTCTCCGGGGAATTGACCTTCCAAACCACCATCCGCTCCGCGTTGTCGTGCGTCAACCTCGGCGGACCCTCGCTGGGGTCGAGCTGGGCGGTACAAAACGGACTTGTCAACTGTTCGGGTGGCAATGAGGGCCGTGGCAGGCCGGAATCGGCCAGTCTCCCGAGCGGGAGGTGTGGGACACCGCTGAGCGCCGTGGGCAGCCGTTCGGACACCACCTCCTCGGGCTGGGGCGTGACGCTCTGTCCTGTCACGGCGTCAACTCACGCTGCCGAAGCACCACTTCGCACCATGCGATGGGTCGAGGTCGTCCGAAAGGGCGCGCGGCCCCGCGCACGGAGCGGCCGCCCGCGTCACACCCTGACCGGCGCGCCGCCTGTGCCGGGCCCGTGCGGCAGTCGGGGAAGCGGTGGGCTGGAGAGGCGGGACGCGACGACGCCGGGCACACCGGGCGCTACCTCGAACGACCCCGGCGAACGCGGGTCAGGTGGTACAGGAGGCCGGTGGTCAGCGTGGTGAGGAGGAACAGGAGGGTGAACCACTGGAAGTACCAGTGGCCGCCCGCGGGGTCGTAGACCTCTGCTCGGGGCCAGGCCAGGTTGACGGTCATGAAGAGGCCGTAGAGGAGGGCGAGGGCGTTGACGGGGATGCCCCAGCGGCCCAGGGAGAAGAGGGGCTTGCCGGTCTCGTCGACGCCGGTGGAGGAGAAGGTGCCCTTCAGGCGGCGGACCAGGAGCGGGCCGGTGACCATCGCGTACGCCAGGTACAGCATCACGATGCAGGTGGTGCCGATCGCCAGGAACGCCTCCGGCGAGGCGAAGTTGAGGAGCAGCAGGGCCCCCGCGAGGACGCCGACGACGAGGGCGGGGGCGGTCGGCATGCCCGTGCGCGGGTTGACGTCGGCGAGTCGCGCGGCGAAGGGGAGCCGGCCGTCGCGGGCCATCGAGAACAGCATGCGGCTGGCCGACGTCTGGATCGCCAGCGTGGCCACGGCGATCGCCACCACCACGTCGGCGAGCAGGAAGCGGCCCACTCCGTCGCCGAGGCTGCTGGTCAGGACGTAGCTGAGACCGTCCACGCCCAGCCGGCCGTCGGTGAGGCTGGGCGCGGCGAGCAGACCGGCCAGGACCAGCAGACCGCCGAGCAGACCGGCCGCGCCGAGTGCCGTCAGGATCGTGCGGGGCGCGACGCGGCGGGGGTGATGGGTCTCCTCGCTCATCTCGCCCGCGCTGTCGAAGCCGATCATCACGTACGCCGCCATGAACGAGCCCACCAGCAGGGCGCCGAGGAGGTCGGTGCTGCCCTCCGCCGTGTGGAAGGTGACGCCGGGAGAGCGCTCGGAGTGGGTGAACAGGAGGACGACGATCAGGATCGCGCCGATGATCTCCGCGGTCACACCGACCCGGTTCACCCAGGACAGCACCCGGTTGTCGAGGACGTTCACGAACGTGGTGAGGGCCAGCAGGATCACCCCCAGGACGGCCGCGTTCGCCGCGCCCGTCGCCGTGGTGGGTGCCGGGTCGCCGCCCACGATCTGGAAGCCCGACCAGATCGCGGGCATCACCATCTGCAGTGCCAGCGCGGCCGCCGCGACCACCACGATCTGCCCGATCACCATGATCCAGCCGGCGAACCAGCCGAACGTGGGGTTGGACAGCCGGGACGACCACTGGTAGATCGCGCCCGATATCGGGTAGCGCGCGGCCAGTTCCGCGAAGCACGCGGCCACCAGCAACTGACCGATCAGCACCGCCGGCCAGGTCCAGAAGAAGACCGGTCCGCCGAAGGCGTATCCGAAGGCGAAGAACTGGAAGACGGTCGTGAGGACCGAGATGAAGGAGAAACCGGCGGCGAACGAGGCGTACCTGCTCAGGCTGCGGTGCAGTTCCTGGGGGTAGCCGAACTCGTTCAGCGAACCGTCGTCGGGGGAGTGGGATGGCTCCGGACGTACATCGGGGGCGGTGCTCGTCATGGCGGCAACCTGCTTTCGCACAAGCGGCGCGAGCGTTCGCGCCCGAGTGGCGTGAATTCCTGTCGGGCGACAGAAATTAGGGGAGGCCTGTGTCGCGCGTGTCACGCGACCGTGTCCGGGGGGAGCCCAAATCCTCACGATCGTGACGGGGGTGCGGACCTCGGCGTCGGGGGCGCCGGCACCGTCGTGCGAGGATCCCCGGATGGATGACGCGTCGCCCTCCCACCGGCTCCTCGCGGGCGCGCCCGAGTCACCCGTGCTGCTGCACGTGCCGCACGGTTCACGGGTGATCCCGGCCACCGTCCGGGCCGGCATCGTGCTCGACGGCGCCGCGCTGGAGCGGGAGTTGGACCACATCACCGACGCGCACACGGACCGGATCGCCGAGTGGGCGGCCGAGCGGGCGCTCACGCGCCCCTGGAGGTTCGTCAACGGGCTGTCCCGGCTCGTGGTCGACCCCGAGCGCTTCCCGGACGAGCGGGAGGAGATGCTGGCGGTGGGCATGGGGGCCGTCTACACGCGGACCACGCACCGCGAGGCCCTGCGCGATGCCGGGTACGACGGTCAGCCGCTCGTCGACCGCTACTTCCGCCCCTACGCCGACGCCATGACCGACGCCGTGACCGCTCGGCTGGAGGCCGTGGGACGGGCGGTGATCATCGATGTCCACTCGTATCCGAGCGAGCCGCTGCCCTACGAGCTGCACGGCGACGGTCCCCGCCCGCCCGTCTGTCTGGGCACCGACCCCTCCCACACCCCGGCGGACCTGCTCGCCGCCGCCGAGGTCGCCTTCGCCGGCTTCGGCGGCACGGGCGTCGACAGCCCGTTCGGCGGCACGTACGTCCCGCTGAAGTACTACGGGCAGGACCCCCGGGTGACCGCCCTGATGATCGAGATCCGCCGGGACGTGTACATGGCCGAGCCGGGCGGGGCGGCGGGACCGGGTGCGGTGGCGCTCGCGGACGCGCTGGCCCGGCTGGTGGACGCGGTCACGAGCGTCTGAAGGTTCCCAGGCCGGAGCCGTCGAACGCCTCGATCGTCACCGACGTCGCCCTGCCGTTCTCGTCGCCCTTGAAGGTCACGCCGGAGGGGCCGGTGGCGTTCTCGCCGGCCGTCTCGAAGTAGTACGTGTCGCCGTCGTAGTGGGTCAGGCGGAACGTCATGGGCTTCGGACCGAGGCGCAGGGTCAGGTCACCGACCGCCCCGGCGACCACGGTCGAGGCCAGCGGCTTGGAGAGGGACGCCAGTTGGAAGACGGTGTCTGCGTCGACCGGGGCGTCCTGGCCGACGCGCCGCGTGCCGTAACCGTCCAGGCGGACCACCTGGTCCTTGTAGACGACGGCCACCGCCACGCCCGGCACCCCGGTCCGCTTCATCCCGCGTTCGACGATGCCGTTAAGCGCGTCGAGGGCCCGGTCCACTTCGTCCCGCGTGAGCTGGGGCGGCGGCTGCGGTGGGGGAGCGGCGGACGCGGTGCCGGTGCCGATGCCGTACGAGGCACTGCCGAGGACGAGGACCGAGGCCAGAGCCCTCGCGCCCCGAATCCCGCTACTGCGGCGTGCCGTCGTGTGCCGAACAGCATGTGTTCATTCAAACGGGTGATGCGGGCTTTGTCCTGTGGAGGTGGGGGCCGGGGCGGGCCTGCGGGGCGGGCGGACGGGCGCGGGTGGCGGGGACCGTACGGGGCAGGGCTTCCGCGCACTCGTACGGCATCGCGTCGGCCGAGCGGGGAGGCCCCGCGGGGGTCGCGTGGGCATGGTTGTGGGCGTGGTTGTGGGCGCCTGGTGGTGAGGCACGTGGACCGAGCCGCCGATGTCTCGTGCGGTCACATCTGCCGAAGGGCGGTCACGTCGGTCGAGGTTGCGGTCACATCCCCGAAGCTGCGGTCACGTAGGCCGAAGCTGCCGTCACGTCGGCCGGGGCCGCCGCGCCGGCCCGCGCAGCCGTGTCCGCGCCCTCGGGTGAGGGCGCGCGTCCGGCGGGTCGCCGGGCCCGTGGGGTCACGCCGTCGTCGGCGTGCCCTCCTGCTCCGCCTCCACGCGCGCGTTCCACTCCTTCTTCGACGCCTGCCAGCCGTCCTCGTCGTGGCCGAGGCGCCAGTAGCCGGAGATCGACAAGTGCTCGCGGGGGACGGCGAGTTCGACGCGGAGCAGCCGGCGCAGCTCCTTCACGAAGCCCGCCTCGCCGTGGACGAAGGCGTGCATCCGGCCCTCGGGGAACCGCAGCGCGCGTACGGCCTCGACCAGGGCGGCGCCGACGGGGCGGTCGCCGCGGTGCAGCCAGACGACCTCCACATCGGAGTTGATCTTCTGCTCCTCCTCGGGACCGGCGACCTCGACGATCGCGTGGGCGCGGGCGCCGTCGGGAAGGGCCTCCAGGGACGCGCCGATCGCCGGCAGGGCGCTCTCGTCGCCGACGAGGAGATGCCAGTCGGCCTGCGGGTCGGGCGCGTAGGCGCCACCGGGGCCGAGGAAACGGATCAGCTCGCCCGGCTGGACACGGGTGGCCCAGGGGCCGGCGATGCCCTCGTCGCCGTGGAGCACGAAGTCGAGGGTCAGCTCGCCCAGTTCGCGGTCCCAGGCGCGGACGGTGTACGTCCGGGTCACGGGCCACTGCTCCCGGGGGAACTCCGCGCGGATCCGCTCGATGTCGAACGGCTCCGGGTAGGTGACCCCCTCGGGGCCGAACAGGAGCTTCACGTAGTGATCGGTGCTGCCGCGCGGGGAGAACTCCGCGAGGCCGTCGCCACCGAGTACGACGCGCTGCATGTGCGGGGTGAGCCGCTCGGTGCGCACGACTCGCGCGGAGTGGGGCTTCGGGGTCCTGCGTACCGGACGCTCTGCCATGACGGCCTCCCAAGTACCTAGCTAAGGCATGCCTAAGTTATCATCTCCCCCTCGATGACACCCCACGCCCGAGGCGTATGCGAGGACTTCACTCTGTGAATCGTGCCTCAGCGTCCTCACCACCGAGTGTCACCCCACACTCCGGCGTACGCCCCACCTTCCGGCGTACATCCCGCCGATAGGGCCTGCGCCTCACGCCTGCAGTGTCGTGAGCAGCCGTCGCAGCGATCCGCCGAGTCCCCAGCGGGCCGCGAGCGCCTCCAGCGCCGCCGGGTCCCGCGGGTCGCGCGGCAACACCGTGTCGACGTCCGGCAAGGGTACGTCCGCCGCCACGAGCACCACCTTGGGTGCGACCGCGACGTAGGGGCGCGCCTCGTCGAGCCTCTTGCGCTGCGAAGGCGTGAGCTTCGCCGTCGGGTCGTCGACCGCGGCCATGATCCCGGCCAGGTCGCCGAACTGGTCGAGCAGCTTGGCCGCCGTCTTCTCGCCGATGCCCGGCACGCCCGGCAGCCCGTCGCTCGGGTCGCCGCGCAGGAGAGCCAGATCCGCGTACCCGCGCCCGACCACCCCATACTTCTCGCGCAGCCACGTCTCGTCGGTCAACTGCAGCGTGCCCACGCCCTTCAGCGGGTACAGCACGCGCACCCCACGCGCGTCGTCGACCAGCTGGTACAGGTCGCGGTCGCCGGTGACGATGTCGACCGGGTCCTTCGCGAGGGCGGTGAAGGTGCCGATCACGTCGTCCGCCTCGTACCCGGCGACGCCCACGCGCGCGATGCCGAGGGCGTCCAGGACCGCCTCGATCACCGGCACCTGCGGCGACAGGGTGTCCGGCACCTCCTCCTCGTCCGGCCCGGCCTCGCGCACCTCGGCGACGCGGTGGGTCTTGTAGGAGGGGATCAGGTCGACCCGCCACTGCGGCCGCCAGTCCGCGTCCATGCACGCCACCAGGTCCGTCGGCCGGTGGTCCTTGACCAGCCGGTCGATGAATTCGAGCAGTCCGCGCACGGCGTTCACCGGGGTGCCGTCCGGGGCCTTCACGGACTCCGGCACGCCGAAGTAGGCGCGGAAGTACAGCGAGGCGGTGTCGAGAAGCATCAGGCGTCGGGTCACGCCCCGCATCATGCCGTACACCACCGACAGACGACTCCCGACGCGATCGCCCACGGCGCCGGGGTTCGGTCGTGGGCAGGGACCCTCCGGCGCGCGGGGCCGGTCCGAACGGACAGCGGTGGTGCCGTACTGGCGTACGGGAAAGATCCGGACAACCCTCCAGGGGGCCCGACCGCCCGGTTCGGCGTTCCTTCCGGGCAGGTGGGACGAGTCGCGCGCGGATCGCCGACTCCGTTCCACGACCGGCGACTTCACCACCCGGGTGACGAGCGGGTGGCCGGACGGGCCCTGTCCTGGCTGTGCGGGGCGGCTTCGGCGGGCGCCGGACGCGTGTCCGCGTTCCGGTGACGGGGCGTGGCGCCGATGCCACCGCGTGCGGTCGCCGCGGTCGGGACTCCCTTTCCGGGGCGGGCGAGAAGGCAGTGAAAACAGGGGCGGGACGGTGACTGCGCTGGCGCGAAGTGTGAGCATGGACCCTCGGCCGGTTCACGAGGATGTGACGGGCGCGTGAAACGGTTTGCCGAACATGCGTAGGGTGCAGAGAGCTCCTCAGGAGAAGCGCTCCCGACGAGTGCCGGACGGGTGGCCATCCGTACCGGACCAGTAACCGCTCGCACGCCCACCCGTGGGCGTCGTTGAGTCGACCGACGAGCCGAGGAGGGAGCCGGAGCGATGGGCGACCACAAAGAACAGCCCCTTCGGGTGGGCGCGGCCGTCCGGCGGCGGCGCCGGGCACAGCAGCTCACCCTCGCCGCCGTGGCCGAGCGCAGCGGCCTGTCGGTCCCCTTCCTGAGCCAGGTCGAGAACGAACGGGCACGGCCCAGCAAGCCCTCCCTGGAACGCATCGCCGACGCCCTCGGCACCACCGCCGTGGAACTGCTCGCCGCGGCCGACCCGGCGTGCAGCGTCGATGTCGTACGGGCGGCCGACGAGGACGGTTTCACGCCCCCCGATTCCTGCTCGCGCTCCCTGGTGCGCGGTCACCACCAGTTGCACGCCATGGAGTTCACGGGCGACCACGACGAGGGCCGCGAGGTCCAGCACCGCAACGACGAGCTGCTGTACGTCGTCGACGGCGCGGTCGAGGTCGAGGCCGAGGGCCGCGCCCACCGCCTCGGCCGCGGCGACACGCTGTACATGTCCGGTGGCGTACGGCATCGCTGGCGGGCCACCGAACCGGAGACCCGGGTGATCGTGGTGGCCGTCGCGGACCACATCGAGGCCCTGGAAGACCGTCACCGCCGGGGCGCGTGACGCCGCCGTGCGCTCCGTGTCCCGTGTCGTCTCCCTCGTCCCGTCACTGACGGAGGCCGTCGCCGTCACACTGCCCGGTGTGCTGGTCGGCGCCACCGACTGGTGCGCCCACCCGGGTGATCTCGACGTCGTACGCATCGGCGGCACCAAGAACCCCAAGACCGACGTCATCGCCCGCCTCGGCCCCGACCTCGTGATCGCCAACGAGGAGGAGAACCGCGAGCCCGATCTCGCCGCTCTGCGCGAGGCGGGCGTGGAGGTGCTCGTCACCGAGGTGCGGGACGTGCCGGGCGCCTTCACCGAACTGGACCGGGTGCTGCGCGCCTGCGGAGCCCGGTTCCGGCCGGGCTGGCTGGACGAGGCGGAGTCGGCGTGGTCGGGCCCGCCGGAGGCCGTGGCCGGCCCCGGGCGTCGTACGACCGCCGTGGTACCCGTCTGGCGCCGGCCCTGGATGGTCCTCGGCCGGGACACCTTCGCCGGTGACGTGCTCGCGCGGCTCGGCGTGGACCATCTGTACGCCGGGCACGCGGAGCGCTACCCCCGGGTCCCCGTCGAGGAGCTGCGGGCCGCCGCGCCGGACGTCGTGGTCCTGCCCGACGAGCCGTACCGCTTCACCGCGGACGACGGGCCCGAGGCGTTCCCCGGGCTGCCGTGCGCCTTGGTGAGCGGGCGCCATCTCACCTGGTACGGGCCGTCGTTGGCCACGGCTCCGCGGGTGCTGGGCGAGGCGCTGCGAGCAGCTCGCCGCTGACCAGACCGCACGCGGTGTGCGCGGCGGCCGTCGCCCAGGCCGCCAGCAGCAGCGCGAACAGCGCCACGGCGAGGGCGTCGAGGGCGACGAGGCCGGTGTGCCGGGCCAGCCCCTCCGCGCCGGTCGCGCAGGTGCCCACCGGGAAGGTGAAGGCCCACCACGCCATCGAGAACCCCATGCCCCGTCGGCGGGCCCGCACGACCAGGGCCGCGGCGAGCGCGAGCCAGAGCAGTGCGAAGCCCATGACGGGCACGCCGTACAGGACGGCGAACGCGGTGAGGACGTGCGGGTAGGGGGCCGGTACGGCGCCGGGGGCCGCGTCGGCGAGGTTGGCTACGGCGGTGGTCGACTGCCCGAGCGGTCCGAGGACGAGGAACAGGCTCGGCGTGAGGGCGAGCGGCAGCGGCCCCGAGGTGACCAGCCGGCCGAACACCAGCGGCAGGACGAGCAGCGTGGCCGACAGGCTCACCCCGAACAGGGCGAGACAGCCGAGCAGCAGCGTCTGCCGGGCCTGCCCGGGCGGCAGGTACGGGACCAGCAGCGGGCCCAGCGCGGCGGACACCATGGGGGCGACGAGGGGGAGGAGCAGGACAGGGGTGACGCCGTCCGGCTCGATCCGGTGCCGGACGATCATCAGGTACGGCACCACGACGGCGGCCACCAGGCCGGTGACCGTCCCGGCGCCGAAGAGCACGACGTCCAGCGCGACGGCCGCCCGGAGCCCGATCCAGTCCCGGCCGACGAGGAGGGCGCCGCCGCCGACGGCCAGCAGGGCCATGGACAGACAGCCGTGGAAGGGGGCGACGGCCGGGTCGAGCAGGTGGGCGCGGGCCCGGTCGCGGTGGTGGGTCCAGTGCAGGGCGCGGGTGCCGAGCACGGTGACCAGGGCGAGCAGCGCGAGCGCCCAGAAAGCCGCGCAGGCCGTCCGCCGGCCCGGGAGGTCCAGCGGGAGCCCGGCACCGGCGGCGGCCACGATCGCGGTGCCCATGACCGGGGCGTACCACTGGGGGCCGAGGTGGCGCAGGGCGGGGAGGCGGGGGTGGGCGCCGGGGCGGGGCGTGCAGGGGGGAGTGGGGCGGGCTGCTCGGGGTGGGCGGACTGCGGTGGTCATGTGTCGAGCGTCGCGCTGCCGCGCGGGGCCCACCAGGGAGTCCGGGTGTATGGGGGCATAAGCTGGGGTTATGAGTGAGAGCGAGGGGCGGGGCGGGCTGGCCCATCGGGTGCCGGATCTCGGGGCGCTCGAACTGCTGCTGGCCGTGGCCCGGTTGGGCTCGCTCGGGCGGGCGGCCCGGGAGCTGGGGATCACCCAGCCGGCCGCGAGCAGCCGGATCCGCTCGATGGAACGGCAACTGGGTGTCGCCCTGGTCGACCGGTCGCCGCGCGGGTCCCGGCTCACCGACGCGGGGGCGCTGGTCACGGACTGGGCCCGGCGGATCGTGGACGCGGCCGAGGCGTTCGACGTGGGCGCGCAGGCGCTGAAGGACCGGCGCGACTCCCGGCTCCGGGTGGCGGCGAGCATGACCATCGCCGAGTATCTGCTGCCCGGCTGGCTCATCGCGCTGCGCGCCGCGCGTCCGGACACGGCCGTCTCGCTCCTCGCGGGCAACTCGACGGTCGTCGCGGAGCGGCTGCTCGCCGACGAGGCCGATCTGGGGTTCGTCGAGGGGCCCACGGTGCCGGCCGGGCTGGACGCGGTCGTGATCGCGCACGACCACCTGATCGTCGTGACCGCGCCCGGCCATCCCTGGGCCCGACGCCGCAAGCCCGTGGAGGCGGCCGAGCTGGCCGCCACGCCGCTGATCCTCCGGGAGAAGGGGTCAGGGACCCGGCAGGTCCTGGAGGGCGCGCTCGGGAGCCTGGCCCGCCCCCTCATCGAGCTGTCCTCCACCACGGCCGTCAAGTCCTCCGCGCTGAGCGGCGCCGGGCCGGCCGTCCTGAGCGAGCTGGCCCTCGGCGAGGAGCTGTCCGCCCGCCGCCTGGTTCCCATCCCCGTCGACGGTGTGCGTCTGCGACGGGCCCTCCGGGCGGTCTGGCCCACCGGTCATCGGCCCGCGGGGCCGGCCCGGGACCTGCTGGGCCTGACGCGGGGGCCCGCGGCCGGCTGAGTCCGGCATTCCCCCGCCCCCGCCGCCCCTACCCGTCCCCACCCAGGGGCTGCGCCCCTTCGACCCCCGTCCGGGCGGGTCCGGTGGGGCTTCTCGCACCGTTCCCCGCGCCCCTGGAGGGGCCCCGGCAACTCAGACGACCCGGCAGGCCGATGCCTCCGTCAGGGCTTGCATCACTCGGATGTCCTCGCCCATTTCGGGGTGCCACTGGACGCCGAGGGCCCAGGCGGGGTGGGGGAGTTCGATGGCTTCGATCGTGCCGTCGCAGGCGTGGGCCGAAGGGACGAGGCCGGTGCCGAGGCGGTCGACCGCCTGGTGGTGGTAGGTCGGGACGTCGGTCTCCTCGGCGTTGATGTCCGCGTACCGCGTGCCGGGTACGGGCTTGACGGGGTGGCGGCCGAAGACACCGACCTCGACGACGTGGTCGTCGAGATGCTGGACGAGGGTGCCGCCGAGGGCGACGTTCAGCAGCTGCATGCCGCGGCAGATGCCGAGCAGGGGCGTGCCGGTGTCCAGCGCCGCCCGGATCAGGGCCAGCTCCCACGCGTCGCGCCGCGGCGCGGGCGGGCCGCAGCGCGGGGAGCGCTCGGCGCCGTAGAGGGCGGGGTCCACGTCGGGTCCGCCCGCGATGACCAGGCCGTCGAGCCGGGCGACCGCCCCGGCGGCGTACGACGGATCGTCCGGCGGCAGCATCGCGGCGACGCCGCCCGCCGCCTGTACGAGCCGGGGATAGCCGACCGGCAACAGGGCCGCCTCCAGCTCCCAGACGCCCCAGCGCGCGCCGGACTCCAGATACGTACTCACACCGATCAGCGGCCTGGTCACGCGTGCTCGCTCCCTGCTCGTTACTCGTCGAACCTGTGGGACCCCTGGAACCCGTGGCACCGCGCCGGTGCCACGGCGCGGTCAGTCCCGCGCCAACTCTGCCTCGGCCGCGGCCAGCGCGGCGAATTCCTCCTCCGGGGCCTTCGCCACCAGGTGCTTGCGGCTGTAGAGACCGAAGTACGCCGCCGCGACCGCGTACACGACGAGCGCGATGATCGCGGCCGTCACGTCCACCAGGAAGGTCGCCACCAGTGCCGAGCACGCGAGGACGAGGGCGACCGAGGACGTCACCACACCGCCCGGCGTGCGGTACGGACGCTCCAGCTCGGGTTCCCGGCGGCGCAGGACGATGTGCGACAGCGACATCAGCGCGTAGCTGATCGTGGCGCCGAAGACGGCGATGTTCAGCATCCGGCCGCCGTCCCCGGTGGCGGCGGCCAGCGCGAAGCCGATGGTGCCCGGGACCAGCAGGCCCAGGTAAGGGGCCTTGCGGCCGCTGGTGAGGGAGAGGACCCGGGGGAGGTAGCCGGCCCGGGAGAGGGCGAACAGCTGCCGGGAGCCCGCGTAGATCAGGGAGAAGAACGACGCGACGAGACCGGCCAGACCGGCGTAGTTCACGAACCGGCTGAGCGCGGTGGCCTTCCCGTCCGGCTGGAGCGCCTCGACGAGCGGGTTGCCGGCCCCCTGGATGGCGGCGGAGCCGCGCGCTCCGGCGGCGGCGAGGAAGGTGATCACGGCCAGCACCACGAGGATGCCCATCGACCAGCGGATCGCCTTGGGCAGTGCGCGGGCCGGGTCCCTGGTCTCCTCGGCGGCCAGCGGAACGCCCTCGACGCCCAGGAAGAACCACATGCCGAACGGGAACGCCGCCCAGATGCCGAGCAGCCCCATCGGCAGCCATGAACTGGCGCCGAACGCGGAGGAGTCGACCGGGATGTCGTCGAGGGCCGAGACGCTGAAGTCGGGCAGCGCGCCCAGGGCGAACACGATCAGGGCGAAGACCGCGATGCCGGTGACGGCGAAGGTGGCGATCAGTGCCTCGCCGACGCCCCACAGGTGGATGCCGATGAAGAACGCGAAGCAGAACAGATAGACCGGCCAGCTCGACGTCAGGCCGAACAGGCCCAGCGACTCGACGTAGTCGCCGATGAAGATCACGATGGCGGCGGGAGCCAGCACGTACTCGATCAGGATCGCCGTGCCGGTCAGGAAGCCGCCCCACGGGCCGAGCGCCCGGCGTGCGAAGCCGTAGCCGCCGCCCGCCGTGGGCAGGATCGCCGAGAGTTCGGCGAGGGCGAAGACCATGCAGGCGTACATGGTGCCCATCAGCACCGTGGCGATCGCCAGACCGCCGAAGCCGCCCTCCGCCAGGCCTAGGTTCCAGCCGGAGAAGTCGCCGGAGACGACATAGGCGACGCCGAGGCCGGTCAGCAGTACCCAGCCGGCGCTGCCCCGGCGGAGCGTTCGGCGCTCCAGGTAGTCGTCCGCCGCGTCGGCGGTGTCGGTGGCTTTCAGGGACATGGCGCACTCTCCCCACTCAAAGGAATGGATCCATACCTTTGTGGGGTGGGTGGCCGAAAAGCAATAGCCCTGCGTTAAGCGAGCGTAAATACATGCTCATCGAGGAGGTCGAGCGGCGGGGGCGCACTCATCCGAGGAAGCCGCGCAGCAGGGCCGCCGTGCCGGAGCAGTGCTCCCGCATGATCTCCCGCGCCGCTTCGGCGTCCTCGTCCAGCACCGCCTCCACCAGGGCCGTGTGCTGCTGCTGGGAGTGCTCCAGGTTCCGCACCAGCAGCGGGATGCAGTCCAGCAGGTCGTTGACCCCGGCGCGGACGGCCGCGTACTGACCGGCGAGCGAGGGGGAGCCGGACAGCTCGGCGACGGTGAGGTGCAGCAGGGTGTCCAGACGGCGGTACTCCGTGAGCGGCGCGTTGTGCGTGCGGGTCAGGGCCGCCCGCAGCCGCTCGACCTCCTCGCTGGTCAGACCGTGTGCCGCGCACAGCCCCGCCGCGCCGACCTCCAGCACCTCGCGGAAGCGCAGCGTATCCTCGACGTCGATGCCCTTGAGCCGGCGGCGCAGCTCGTCCTCGCCCGGCGTGGCGACCCGCGGCAGCACGAACGTGCCCCCGTACCGCCCGCGCCGCGCCTCGATCAGGCCCTGGTCCTGCAGCACCTTGAGCACCTCGCGCAGCGTCACCCGGCTGATCCCGAGCCGCTCGGCCAACTCGCGTTCCGCCGGGAGCCGTTCGCCGCCGGGTACCAGGCCGAGCCGGACGACCTGGAGGATCTGCTCCAACGCCTCCTCGAAGCCGTTGCCTGCCCGCACCGGCCGCAGTACGGACGCCAGCCGGTCGTCGGCCCAGGGAGTGCCCGGTTCCGCCCCTGTCTGCGACATGTGGACGTTGCCCCTTCCCAACTAATGGTTACGGGTAATACCTTATGGCTCCCGGATGGCTGAATGCCTCCGGGGTGGCCGAAGAAGCCCCTAGGAGGCTTTCCCGTGGCAGACCGCACATCCCCGCTCACCGTCGAGGAGCTGCACGCCCTCGTCGCGGCCGGTGAGATCGACACTGTCGTCCTGGCCTTCCCCGACATGCAAGGGCGCCTCCAGGGCAAGCGGTTCGCCGCGCGCTTCTTCCTCGACGACGTGCTCGCCCATGGCACCGAGGGCTGCAACTACCTCCTCGCCGTCGACACCGAGATGAACACCGTCGACGGCTACGCGATGTCCTCCTGGGACCGCGGCTACGGCGACTTCGCCATGCACCCGGACCTGAGCACCCTGCGCCGGGTGCCGTGGAACGAGGGCACGGCGATGCTCATCGCCGACCTCGCCTGGAACGACGGCTCACCGGTCGTCGCCGCCCCCCGCCAGATCCTGCGCCGCCAGCTGGAGCGCCTCGCCGAACTGGGCTACACGGCCAACGTCGGCACCGAGCTGGAGTTCATCGTCTTCAAGGACACCTACGAGCAGGCCTGGGACGCCGGTTACAAGGGGCTGACCCCGGCGAACCAGTACAACATCGACTACTCGGTCCTCGGCACCGGCCGTATCGAGCCCCTGCTGCGGCGCATCCGCAACGAGATGGAGGCCGCCGGGCTGACCGTCGAGTCCGCCAAGGGCGAGTGCAACCCCGGCCAGCACGAGATCGTGTTCAAGTACGACGAGGCCCTGGTCACCTGCGACCAGCACGCGGTCTACAAGACCGGCGCCAAGGAGATCGCCGCGCAGGAGGGCGTCTCGCTCACCTTCATGGCGAAGTTCAACGAGCGCGAGGGCAACTCCTGCCACATCCACCTGTCCCTGGCGAACGCCGACGGCACCAACGCCATGGCCGACGGCCACGACATGTCGCCGGTCATGCGCCACTTCCTGGCCGGCCAGCTCGCCGCGCTCCGCGACTTCTCGCTGCTCTACGCGCCCAACATCAACTCCTACAAGCGGTTCCAGCCGGGCTCCTTCGCGCCGACCGCCGTGGCCTGGGGGTACGACAACCGGACCTGCGCCCTGCGGGTCGTCGGCCACGGCCGCTCGATGCGTTTCGAGAACCGGCTGCCCGGCGGTGACGTCAACCCGCACCTCGCCGTCTCCGGACTGATCGCGGCCGGGCTGTACGGCATCGAGCAGAAGCTCGAACTGCCGGAGGTGTGCACCGGGAACGCGTACGCCGCCGGGTACGACCAGGTGCCGACCACCCTCCGCGAGGCCGCCGAGCTGTGGGAGAACAGCCCCATCGCCAGGGCCGCCTTCGGCGAGGAGGTCGTCGCGCACTACAGCAACATGGCCCGCGTCGAGCTGGCCGCCTTCGACGCCGCCGTGACCGACTGGGAGCTGCGCCGCTCCTTCGAACGTCTGTGAGTCACCGCGTAGGTCCGTGAGTCACCGAGCATGTCCGTGGGTCACCGAGCACGTCCGTGACGCACCCGCTGTGAGAGGCCCTGTCTTGTCCGAGCAGTCCGAGCAGTCCGAGCAGTCCCAGCAGTCCCAGCAGTACGAGCAGCAGCTCCAGGTGCTGAACCCCGCCACCGAGGAGGTCGTCGCCACCGTCGCGGCCGCCACGGCGGCGGACGTCGACGCCGCCGTGGCCCTGGCGACGAAGGCCCAGCGGCTGTGGGCCACCACCGCTCCGGGCGACCGCGCCCGGCTGCTGCGCCGCTTCGCGGTGACCGTGGACGAGCACCTGGAGGAGCTGGCGCTGCTGGAGGTCCGCGAGGCCGGACACACCATCGGCAACGCCCGCTGGGAGGCCGGCAACGTCCGGGACCTGCTCGACTACGCGGCCGGCGGCGTCGAGCGGCTCACCGGCCACCAGATCCCGGTGGCCGGCGGTCTCAACGTCACCCTCCTCGAACCGCTCGGCGTCGTCGCGGTGATCGCCCCGTGGAACTTCCCGATGCCCATCGCGGCGTGGGGCGTCGCCCCCGCGCTCGCGGCCGGCAACGCCGTCCTCCTCAAGCCCGCCGAGACGACACCGCTCACCGCACTGCGCCTCGCCGAGCTGGCCCGCGAGGCAGGGCTCCCGGAGGGCCTGTTCCAGGTGCTGCCCGGCCACGGCCGCGTCACCGGCAACGCCCTCGTCGAGCACCCCGGCGTCGCGAAGATCGTCTTCACCGGGTCGACGGCGGTGGGCAAGCAGGTGCTGGCGAAGGGCTCGGCACTGCTCAAGCGCGTCACCCTCGAACTCGGCGGCAAGAGCCCCAACATCGTCTTCGCCGACTCCGACCTGGAGGCAGCCGCCGCGGCCGCCCCCATGTCGTTCCTCGACAACTCCGGCCAGGACTGCTGCGCCCGCACCCGCATCCTCGTCCAGCGCTCCGCCTACGACCGGTTCCTCGACCTCCTCGCCCCCGGCATCGAGTCCGTCCGCGTCGGCGACCCGGCCGACGAGGCCACCCAGATGGGCCCGCTCATCTCCCGGGTCCAGCTGGACCGCGTCCGCGCCTACGTCGACCCGGACGCGCCCGGCATCCGCGGCAAGGCGCCCGAGGGCCCCGGCTTCTGGTTCCCGCCGACCGTCCTCACCGGCGTCGCGCCCGACGCCCGGGTGGCCGCCGAGGAGGTCTTCGGCCCCGTCGCCGTCGTCCTGCCCTTCGAGGACGAGGCCGACGCGATCCGCCTCGCCAACGACACCCCCTACGGCCTGTCCGGCTCCATCTGGACCCGGGACGTCGGGCGCGCGCTGCGCGTCTCCCAGGCCGTCCGCGCGGGCAACCTGTCCGTCAACTCCCACTCCAGCGTCCGCTACTGGACCCCCTTCGGCGGGTTCAAACAGTCCGGCATCGGCCGTGAACTCGGCCCGGACGCCCTGACCGCCTTCACCGAAACCAAGAACGTCTTCATCAGCACGGAAGGCTCCGCACAGTGACATCGGAAAACATCTGCCGCCGCCTGGTCGGCCGCACCGCCGTCATCACCGGTGCCGGCAGCGGCATCGGCCTCGCCACCGCGCGCCGGCTCGCCGCCGAGGGCGCGCACGTCGTCTGCGGCGACCTGGACGAGGCACGCGGCAAGGCGGCCGCCGAGGAGGTCGGCGGGCTCTTCGTCAAGGTCGACGTCACCGACGCCGAGCAGGTCGACGCGCTGTTCAAGACCGCGTTCGACACCTACGGCAGCGTCGACATCGCCTTCAACAACGCGGGCATCTCACCGCCCGACGACGACTCCATCCTGGAGACCGGCCTGGAGGCCTGGAAGCGGGTCCAGGAGGTCAACCTCACCTCCGTGTACCTGTGCTGCAAGGCCGCGATCCCCTACATGCGCAGCCAGGGCAAGGGCTCGATCATCAACACCGCGTCCTTCGTGGCCCGCATGGGCGCGGCGACCTCCCAGATCTCGTACACGGCCTCCAAGGGCGGTGTGCTGGCCATGTCCCGGGAACTGGGCGTGCAGTTCGCGCGGGAGGGCATCCGCGTCAACGCGCTCTGCCCGGGGCCGGTCAACACCCCGCTGCTGCAGGAGCTGTTCGCGAAGGACCCGGAGCGGGCCGCGCGCCGGCTCGTGCACATCCCGGTCGGCCGCTTCGCCGAGGCCGACGAGATCGCGGCCGCCGTCGCGTTCCTCGCCAGTGACGACTCGTCCTTCGTCAACGCCACCGACTTCCTGGTCGACGGCGGTATCGCGGGCGCGTACGTCACCCCGGTCTAGACAGTCCGCCCCGGTGACCGGAACACCGGCACGCTCGGTGTGATTAAAGTGCCGGGATGAGCAGTTCGCCGCCCGGCTGGTACCGCGACCCGTCCTACCCGCTCACCGAACGCTGGTGGGACGGGACCGCGTGGACCGACCACCGGCGCCAGCCGGAGCAGCCCGTGCCGCCGGTGCTCCGTCCGGGACCGCCCGCGCGCGGCCCCGGACGCACCAAGGTCGTCGCGCTGGCCGCCGCCGGTGCCGTCCTGGCGGCCGGGGCGGTCACGGGCGGCGTCCTCCTGCTCGGCGGCGGCGGGGACGGGGACGGCGGTCAGGGGACGAGGACCGCGTCGACCTCCCCGGCCCCCGACCCCGACGGATCCGACAGCCCGACCCCGACGAAGCCCGCCACCGGGTCCCCCACCGGCGATCCGACCGTCGTCGTGGACGACCTCAACGGCATCACCTTCCCGATCCCCGACGGTTGGGAGGACGGCGACGGGTCGGCCGAGGACGACGCGGTCCTGGTCACGGACGACGGCCTCTACGACTGTCCCGGCGACAACGGTCTGTGCCGCCGGGGCACGGTCGTCTCACGGACCGTCACCGGCAGCAGCGAGACCTCCCCGAAGGTCCTCGCCGAGAACGACATCGAGGACGCGGCGGACGACGCCTACGACCGCGACGAACTCGACCGGCGCCCCTACAACGGCATCACCGGCCACGAGGTGGTCGGCTCCGGCTCCGTCGCCGTCGCCGGCCGCGCCGGCTACTACGTGCGCTGGCGCGTCACGACCGGGGCCGGACCCGGCGGATACGTCCAGTCCCTCGTCTTCCCGTCCAGCAGCGGTTCCGAGGCACCGGTCCTCGTCCGCTTCGCCGTGGACGCGGGAGAGGACGGTCCGCCGGTCGACGACATCGACGAGATCGTCGAGGGAATCCGCGCGGTGGGCGACACGGACGCGGACGCCGACGCGGACGGGGGAGTGGGCAGCAGCCTCGGCCCCTCGTGAGCGCGCCCGGGACTCCCGTCGGCCCCGGCTACAGGAACGTGTGGCCCTCGCCGCGATACGTCGGCACGGCCGCCGTCACCTCGTCGCCCTCGACCAGGTGCAGCACGTCGAACCGCTCGCACAGCTCACCGGCCTTGGCGTGCCGGAACCACACCTTGTCGCCGAGCAGCAGGTCGTCGGCGGGCGCCCCCAGCAGCGGGGTCTGCACCTCGCCGGGGCCCTCCTGCGGGTCGTACCTCAGCCCCTCGGGCAGATACGGCACCGGCAGCCGGTCGGGGCCGGGCGCGCCGGAGGCCGGATAGCCGCCGCCCAGGACCGTGACGACCCCGACACCGGGACGCCGTACCACCGGCATGGCGAACAGCGCGGCCGGACGCCCGCTGAACGACGTGTAGTTGTCGAAGAGGCGCGGCACGTAGAGCCCGGAGCCGGCACCGATCTCGGTGACCGAGTCCTCCGCCGCCGTGTGCTGCACACTGCCCGTGCCGCCGCCGTTCACGAACTCCAGGTCCGGCGCCACCCGCCGTACGGCGCGCACCACTTCGGCCCGCCGCGCGGCCAGCTCCTTCTTCGCGGTGGCCTGCATCAGCCGGATGGCACGCGAACGCAGCGGCCGTCCGGCCACCGCGTCGCCCACACCGGCGATATGCCCCTCGTACGCCATGATCCCGACCAGCTTGAACCCCGGGCGCTCGGTGATCGCGCGGGCCATGTCCGCGACCTGCGCGGGGGAGTGCAGCGGGGAGCGCAGCGCCCCGACCCGCACCCGGCCGCCGAGCAGCTTCAGCGAGGTGTCCAACTCCAGGCAGACACGCACGACTTCGGTCCCGCCCCGCCGGGAGTTGTCGATCAGCTGGAGCTGGGCGGGGTCGTCGACCATGACGGTCACGGCGGCGGCGAGCTTGGGGTCGCCCGCCAGTTCGGCGAAGGCCTCGTGGTCGGCCGACGGGTAGGCGAGGAGCACGTCCTCGAACCCGGAGCGGGCCAGCCACAGGGACTCGGCGAGGGTGAACGACATGATGCCCTCGAAGCCCTCACGGGCCAGGACCCTCTCCAGAAGGGCCCGGCAGCGAACGGACTTGCTCGCGACGCGGATCGGCTTGCCACCGGCCCTGCGCGCGAGGTCGTCGGCGTTCGCGTCGAAGGCGTCGAGGTCGACGATCGCCACAGGGGCGTCGAGATGAGCTGTGGCCCGGTCGTACCGGGCCCGATCGGCGGCGCGCGCAGTCATGCACGCAGCCTGCCAGACATGATTACCGCAGGGTAGGGGGACGTTCCGGGCAGAAGCCACGGGCCGGCGTACTGGTTCCCGTTCGACGGCGGCCAACCCGTAGAGTTACGCGCACGCAGGGACGACCTCGACGGGGATGCGGATCCGCTGCCGCGGGTATGGCTTGCCCGTGGTGACGGCGACCGCGGGCGGGCGAGTCCCGGTACGCGTGACGGCCGCTCCCCACGGGCGGCTGGACGCCCGGACGGCCTCCGGGCCGCACGGGACGAGGAAACGGGGGGTGCATGAGCACGGAAGCGCGGCGCGCCTCCATTCCCCCGCGCCCACCGGTCCCGCCCCGCCCGTCCATACCACCGGACCACGAACCGCCGACCCCGCCGCAGGGCACCGCGCCCCGGCCTGCGTCGAGGGAACCCGGGGCCGACAGCGAGACACCGGACACGTGTCCGCCGGCCTCGGGAGGCGCGTCCGCCCGGGCCACTCGCCCGCCCACCGCGGGTACGCGGCCCCCGGCACCGGGTACGCCCGGTTCGGGTACACGCGCCTCCGCCTCCGGTGCGACCCCCACGGCTTCCTCTCCACGCGGCTCCGGCCCGGTGGGAGGCTCCTCGGTCCCCCCGCCCCGACCGGATCGCGCACCCTCGGCCGGGAACGGTCCGACCGTGCCGCGCCGCCCGCAACGGCCCCCCGTGGCGGGCGCGCCCGCACGGCCCAGCGCTCCGCCCCGCCCGTCCTCGACGCCCTCGTCGACGCCGGGCGCGCCCCGGGAGGTACGGCACCCCCGCGTGACGGATACGCCGAACACCCCGGAGAACAACCGGAGTTCCGGTGGTCAGGGCGGCACCGCACCCTCGCGTGCGCACGGCTCCGACCCGGCGGCCCGCCAGGGCGGCCTTCCGCGAGGCTCCCGGCCGCCGGCCGGGCAGGGCCCCCTGCACGGCTCCGGCGCCACGGCGTCCGGGCGCGATGCCGTACGCGGTCCGGGCGAGCCGGGCCGGGCTCCCGCGCGCGGCGCCGCCCAGCCGCCCGGCCGGAGCCCCGCGGGCGATGCCGCCGTGGACAGCGGCGCCCCGCGTCGCGGCGAGCACCCGCGTTTCTCCGACTTCCGGCGCACCGCGAGCCAGAACGGCGGCACCCCGGCCACCGCGCCGCCGCCCCCGGCCGCCTCCGCCCGCTTCCCCGACGCCCCGCCGGCGGCCTGGACCCGCTTCCTGAAGGCCCCACCGGCGGCTCCGACCCGTTTCCCGGACGCCACGCCCACGGCGTCGGCCCGCTTCCCGGACGGCCCCCCGGCCGCCGGTCGCCCGGACGACACCCCGCCCCCGGCCTCGGCCCGCTTCCCCGACACCCCGCCGGCGGCACGTGACACCGCACGGCGGACGGACGTACCACGCTCCCCGGGGCCGGCACCGTCCTCGGCTCCGACACCGTCCTCGGCTCCGGCACCGTCCTCCGGTCCCGCACGGCCCTCCGGAGCCCGGGCGGCCGACCCGGCCCCACCCCTCGGCGGCCGACCGGCACGGCCCTCCGGCCCACCCGCCGACCAAGCGCCACCACGCTCCTCCGCGAGCGCGCCCTCCCGCCCGGCCGCACGGCCCCCGGCGCAGGCACCCGCCGACGGCGTACCGGCGTCCGGTGGCGCCGCCCCGCCCACCGCGCCGCCCCCGCGCCGGCCCACGCCCCAGGAACGGGCCCCCGAGGGCACGCCCCACCCGAGGCCCCTCACCCCCGAGCGCCCCGGCGGCTGGCAGCCTCCGTCGGCTTCGTCCCGGCGGTCCGCCGAAGCCCTCGACGGCGTCCTCGGCGCCGCTGCCGGGCGGCCCTTCGTGACGTTCGCCCAGCCGGACACCTCGCCGTGGACCGCGCCGGAGCCGTACGCCACGCGCCGCAGGCCGCGCCCCACCAGGGCGAGAGCGGCGGCCGTGGCCGCGTGCGTGGTGCTCGGCATCGGGCTCATCGGCGGCGCCGCGGCCGGGAGTTGGCTCACCGGGGACCCCGGGGCGGACGGCTCCCGCGACACCTTCGCGATGGCCGGACAGCTGTGGCACGGCGTACCCGTCGACGAACTGTTCCCGCCCACCGTGCGCGGCGAGGGCGCCGGACCCGGCGGCACCGACCGCACCTGGACACGGATCGCCGTCGCGCGCGACAGCGGCTGCGCGGACGCCTTCGACCCGCTGCTGCGCAAGGTCCTCGCCCCCGTCGGCTGTCTGCGGCTGCTGCGCGCCACCTACACCGACGCGACCCGGAGCAACGTCATCACCGTCGGCCTGATGTTCACCAAGGCCGACGCCGCCGCCATGACCGCGCTCAGGAACCGCTTCGCGAAGGACGAGCTGGACCGCCGCACCGACCTGATGCCGAGGCCGTACGCCGCCGAGGACACCGTCGCGGCCGGCTTCGGCGACGACCAGCGGGCCTCCTGGACGATCTCCGTCCTCACCGACGTCCCCGTCGTGGTCTACGCCGTCTCGGGCTTCGCCGACGGCCGCACCGTCACCGAACCACAGCCGGCCGAGGACGCGATGAAGCCCGGCGCCACCGCCGCCCCCGCCCAGTCCGGTCTCGGCCACGAGGCGAAGGGCCTCGCCGACCGCATCGAACGCGGCCTGCGCAGGACCGCCGCGTCCGCCACGGAGCTGCCCTCATGACCGCCGGGAAACCCCTGATCTCCGGGACCGCCGTACCGGCAGGAGAGACCGCGCGGGCAGTGACGCCCACCCGGGCCGGCCGCAGCGCCCGGCGTCCGCGGCTCCGCCTGCTCAGCCTCCCCCTCGCCGCCTCCCTGGCCCTCCTGCCGTCCACCGCCGCGCACGCCGACGGCATCCGGGACCAGCAGTGGGCGCTGGAGGCGATGCACACACAGGAGGCGTGGCGTACGACGAAGGGGGCCGGCATCACGGTCGCGGTGCTCGACACCGGCGTCGACGACGAGCACCCGGACCTCGTCGGCAATGTCCTGCCGACGCGGGACATGGTCGGCTTCGGGGCCTCGCGCGGCGACCGCGCCTGGGCCCGGCACGGCACCGCCATGGCCGGGATCATCGCCGGGCACGGACACGGCCCGAACAACGCCGACGGCGTCCTCGGCATCGCCCCCGAGGCACGGATCCTCCCCGTCCGCGTCATCCTCGAGGACAAGGACGCGGCCCGCTCCAAGGCCCGCAGCACGCGCGGCAACGCCCTCGCCGAAGGCATCCGCTGGGCCGCCGACCAGGACGTCGACGTCATCAACCTCTCCCTCGGCGACGACTCCGAGTCCGCCCATCCGGAACCCTCCGAGGACGCCGCCGTCCAGTACGCCCTGGCGAAGGGCTCGATCGTGGTCGCCTCGGCCGGAAACGGCGGGGCGAAGGGCGACCACATCTCCTACCCGGCGGCCTACCCGGGCGTGATCGCGGTGACCGCCGTCGACGAGGACGGCGACCGCGCCCCGTTCTCCACCCGCCGCTGGTACGCCACCGTCAGCGCCCCCGGCGTCGACGTCGTCATCGCCGACCCGGACCGCAAGTACTACGAGGGCTGGGGCACCAGCGCCGCCGCGGCCTTCGTCTCCGGCGCCGCCGCCCTCATCAAGGCGGCCCATCCGAGCCTGACCCCCGCCCAGGTCAAACGCCTCCTGGAGGAGACCGCGCGCGAAGCCCCCGCCGGCGGCCGCGACGACTCCCGCGGCTTCGGCTTCGTCGACCCGGCGGCCGCCATCGACAAGGGCGCCGAACTCACCTCCGACGACCTCAAGACCGCGTCGTACGGCGGCAAGTACTTCGGCTCCGGCCCGGACCCGGTCGAGGAGGAGGACCCGACCGTCGGCTGGGCCGCCCCCGCCGCAGGTGGAGTAGGCGCGTTCCTGCTGGTCATGGCCGTGATGGTCTGGCGCGGACGCGGTCGCGGCCGGCCCGACGAGTACATCGTCTGAAGGCGGCGCCTACGAGGTGCCAGCCACCTCCGCCTCGCCCGTCGTGCCCCCGAACACCGAGACGGCAGCCCGCGCCGCCGCCTCCACCAGCGCGACCCCCTTCGCCTTTGTCGTGCTGCCGTGCGACACCACCGCGACCAGGTACGCCCGCCCCTCCACCGTCACCCGGCCGACGCTGTTGATGTCCCACAGCCCGGTCGCGGTACGCGGCAACCACCCGTTCTTCAGGGCGAATCCTGATCCCGAGACCCCACCCGACGCAGCCGCCGAGACGCCCCAGTCCTGCCCCGGGGCGATCCGGCCCATCAGCTCCTGGACGTACGACCGTGCGGCCGCGCTCAGCTCGGACGTGCCGTCGTCCCCGAACACCTGCCGGAGAAGGGTGAGTTGATCGGCCGCCGTGGTCTGGGTGAGGCCCCAGTACAGCCCGTCGCCGCCCTCGGTGTCCGTCAGCCCGAACCGCTCGTTCGCGGCGTCGAGGCCGCCCGCCTGCCCGATGACCTTCCACAGAGCCGTCGCGGACGCGTTGTCGCTGTCCCGGATCATCGCGGAGGCGTACGTACGCTCCTGCGCGGTGAGCGACCGGCCCGCGTCCTCGGCCCGCAGCAGCAGGGCCGCCAGGATGTCCAGCTTGACGATGCTCGCGGTGTCGAAGCGCGCGTCCCCGTACCGGGCCGATTTCCCGGAGGTCACGTCCAGCACCGACACCGACACCGCCGCCCCGTCCTCGACGGCCACCTCCGCCAGGGCCGCCGCGAGCAGCGCGTCGTGATCCGCCACGGGCGCCGCCACAGGTTCCACCGAAGCCTCCTCGACGACCGCGCCCGCGTCCGCGCCCGGCACGGGGGAAGCGGAGGCCGGGGGCGGTACCGACGATGACGCCGACGACGATACGGCGAAACCCCCGCCGTCCTGCGCCCGGGCCCGCATGTACACCGACCCGGCGGCCGTGCCGCCCACCAGGACGAGGACGACGAGCGCGAGGTGGACGAGCGGACGGCGCACGGACGGACGGGTGCGGCGAGGGGCTCCGGATGACGGCATGCCGCGATGGTGGTGGACCCCGCTGTGCGTGTGGTGAGGCGCTTGTTAAATGCGTGTCAGGGAAGGCTGAGAAAACCGTGAGCGAGGTGACCGCCACGTTTCCGGCCTGCCGGACGCCCGGGGGACCTCCCCCGATAGGCTCGACGACCGTGGCGAACAAGAACATTCCCGACCCCGGCTTCTCCGACGACGACGGTTCCGCCGACCCCCGGCTGAGCGCCGCGCTCGCGGCCTGGGCCGAGGACCGCAGGGCCGTGGGCCCCGTCCTCGAAGCCCTTGAGGGGGCCCGGCTGCTCGTGCCCGTCGTGGCCGTGCTCGGCGAGGTCGAGGTGGACGAGAGGGGGCTGCGCCGCGAGAAGACCAGCGACATGGCCGTCCCCACCCTGAAGGCCGGCGGCCGCACCGCCCTGCCCGCCTTCACCTCCACCCACTCCCTGGCCCGCTGGGACCCGGCCGCCCGCCCCGTCGCCGTACCCCTGCGCCAGGCGCTGCAGGCCGCCGCGCACGAGAAGGCCGACACGGTCGTCCTCGACCTCGCCGGTCCCGTCACCTACGAGCTGACCGGCCGGGCCCTGCTCGCGCTCGCCGAGGGACGCACCACCACCGACCCGCTCGCCGACCCCGCCGTCCGCGACGCCGTCCGCGCGGCCGTCGCCGCCGAGCCGGCCGTGCTCCGCGCCCACCTCGGCCCCGGGCAGGCCGACGGCACCCTGGCCCTCGTCCTCGACCCGTCCGCGGGCCCGGCCGAGGCCGCACGGTCCGTCGCGGGCCGCCTCGCCGCCGACGAGACACTTCGGGCCCGCCTGGTGCGCGGCCTCGACCTGGCACTGCTGCCGGCCGGGGCGACGCCACCGGGCGAGCCCTTGTACGTACGGGGGTAGCGGTCGCCGCCAGGTCTAGCCGTAGACCGGGCCCGTGTACTTCTCGCCCGGGCCCTGGCCCGGCTCGTCCGGTACGACCGACGCCTCGCGGAACGCCAGCTGCAGCGACTTCAGGCCGTCGCGCAGCGGTGCCGCGTGGAAGGAGCTGATCTCGGTCGCCGACGCGTCGAGGAGGCCGGCGAGGGCGGTGACGAGCTTGCGGGCCTCGTCCAGGTCCTTGTACTTGTCGCCCTCCTCCGTCAAGCCGAGCTTCACCGCGGCGGCGCTCATCAGGTTGACGGCGACGGTCACGATCACCTCGACCGCGGGGACCTCGGCGATGTCGCGGGTCATCGAGTCGAAGTCGGGGTTCTCAGGAGGGGTCTCACTCATGCCCCACACGATAGGCCCCGCCGCGCACGCCCCCACCTGCGGGAGTCCGGCGCAGCCCGATTGGCACGCCAGGTTTCAACCCGGTATGGTGGTGTCAACGACCGGCTGGACACCTGTGTGTCCGGCCCGCAAGTGGAGGCTCCGAACTCCCACCTGACTGTCCTCCGGGACGGCAGGTCAACCGGTCAGACGGCCCCCACCGTTCCGTACGGACGGTGGAGTCGTCCGATACTGCGCCCCGCGGCACACCCGCGGCGGTGCTCCGGCAGCATATGGAGCCCCGCCTGTGTCCCGTCCGGGGCATTTTTCATGGCCCTTGACGGTTGGTCTCTATGTCAACCAGACATAACACGGCGGTCCGCCAGACCGGCGTGTGGTGCTACCGAGGAGGATCCATCAGCACCGAGCCCCGCATCAACGACCGGATTCGCGTTCCCGAAGTGCGACTTGTCGGTCCCAGCGGCGAGCAGGTCGGGATTGTTCCGCTTGCCAAGGCCCTGGAGCTTGCGCAGGAGTACGACCTCGACCTGGTCGAGGTGGCGGCGAGCGCGCGCCCGCCGGTCTGCAAGCTCATGGACTACGGGAAGTTCAAGTACGAGTCGGCCATGAAGGCCCGTGAGGCGCGCAAGAACCAGGCGCACACGGTCATCAAGGAAATGAAGCTCCGGCCGAAGATCGACCCGCACGACTACGACACCAAAAAGGGTCACGTCGTCCGGTTCCTCAAGCAGGGCGACAAGGTCAAGATCACGATCATGTTCCGTGGTCGCGAGCAGTCCCGGCCCGAGCTGGGCTACCGACTGCTGCAGCGTCTCGCCTCGGACGTCGAGGATCTCGGGTTCATCGAGTCGAACCCGAAGCAGGACGGCCGAAACATGATCATGGTTCTCGGTCCGCACAAGAAGAAGACCGAGGCGATGGCCGAGGCCCGCCAGGCGCAGGAAGCCCGGAAGGCGGAAGCGAAGGCCAACCCCGGCAAGTCGCAGAACGCCGCCGAGCACAGCGACGCCGAGGACACCGACGTGGAGCTGGAGCACGTCGAGGCCGAGGCGCCCGCAGAGGCGCCTGCCGAGGCGTAAGTCCCCGGGACGCGAGTCCGGGGGAAGCTCTGGACACCGTCCAGGGTGTCAACCGAAAGAAATGACGTTCCGTCGTGCCCGGTTTCGCGACCGGGCACCGGAGCGCCACTGACGAGGAGAGAACGGCGCTATGCCGAAGAACAAGTCGCACAGCGGTGCCAGCAAGCGCTTCAAGATCACCGGCTCCGGCAAGGTGCTCCGTGAGCGCGCCGGCAAGCGCCACCTGCTCGAGCACAAGTCGTCCCGCGTGACGCGTCGCCTCACCGGCAACGCCGAGATGGCCCCGGGCGACGCCGCGAAGATCAAGAAGCTTCTCGGCAAGTGACGCGGCGGCGCCTGATCGGTTGATCGAAGCGCGCCGCACGTACGTCAGGACCGGGACCCCATCGATTTCGGGTCGTGTGAGGACAACCACGGCCCCGCTACAAGGAGTAAAAAGTGGCACGCGTCAAGCGGGCGGTAAACGCCCACAAGAAGCGCCGGGCGATCCTCGAGGCGGCCTCCGGCTACCGCGGTCAGCGTTCGCGCCTGTACCGCAAGGCCAAGGAGCAGGTCACCCACTCGCTGGTCTACAACTACAACGACCGCAAGAAGCGCAAGGGCGACTTCCGTCAGCTGTGGATCCAGCGCATCAACGCTGCGGCCCGCCAGAACGGCATGACGTACAACCGCCTCATCCAGGGTCTGAAGGCCGCGAACATCGAGGTCGACCGCAAGATCCTCGCCGAGCTGGCCGTCAACGACGCCACGGCGTTCTCCGCGCTGGTCGAGGTCGCGCAGAAGGCGCTGCCGGCGGACGTGAACGCGCCCAAGGCGGCGTGACGCTCGCGCCGGCCTGAGCCGTGTGAGAGGTGACCCGGACCCGCAGGTGCTTGCCGCCTGCGGGTCCGGGTGTTTTCGGGTGCGCTGTGGGGTGCGGGCCCGGTGGGGCTTCTCGCACAGTTCCCCGCGCCCCTGAAAGCCAGGCCCCCACGCACCCGTACCCGACACGCACCGAGCCCCCCGCCCCCCCGAACTCCCCGATCCCCAAAGGTGATCCATGCCCACCCCCGAGTTGATCTCCCCGCGCTCCGCCCGCGTCGCCGCGGCCCGCCGGCTCGCGAAGCGGAACTTCCGGGGGAAGGACCGGCTGTTCCTGGCGGAGGGCCCGCAGGCGGTGCGCGAGGCCGCCGGGCACGCGGACACCCTGGTCGAACTGTTCGCCACCCCCGACGCCGCGGAGCGGTACGCCGACATCGTGGACGAGGCCCACGCGGCCGGCGCCCGCGTGCACCTCGCCGACGAGGCGGTCGTCGCCGACATCTCCACCACCGTCACCCCGCAGGGCCTCGTCGGGGTCTGCCGGTTCCTCGACACCCCGTTCGGGAAGATCCTGGACAGCCGCCCCAAGCTCGTCGCCGTCCTCGCCCACGTCCGCGACCCCGGCAACGCCGGCACCGTACTGCGCTGCGCCGACGCCGCCGGGGCCGAGGCGGTCGTGCTCACCGACGCGTCCGTGGACCTCTACAACCCCAAGGCCGTGCGCGCCTCCGTCGGCTCTCTGTTCCATCTGCCCGTCGCCGTCGGCGTGCCCGTGGAGGAGGCCGTGGCGGGGCTCCGGCAGGCCGGGGTGCGGATCCTCGCCGCCGACGGCGCGGGCGAGGACGACCTCGACGCCGAACTGGACAAGGGGACGATGGGCGGTCCCACGGCGTGGGTGTTCGGGAACGAGGCGTGGGGGCTGCCCGAGGAGACGCGTGAGCTGGCCGACGCCGTCGTACGGGTGCCGATCCACGGAAAGGCGGAAAGCCTGAACCTGGCGACCGCCGCCGCCGTATGTCTCTACGCGTCCGCCCGCGCACAGCGCGCCTTCGGAGGGTGCCGCGCCGTCACGCCCAGCTAGTAGGGTGACGGGCTCGGGGGCCCACTGCACAACGCGAGAGGTGGGGTACGGGGATGAGGGTCGGCACGAGCGGCACACGGGGAGCACGGGACGTGCCCGCCCCATCGGCGGCCCGGCACGATGATCTCGCCGAGCTCGGCATCGACCCCGACGACCTCCCCGACGGACTGGTCGTGGCCGGCGCCGACGGCCGCGTGATCTGTTTCAACGCCGCCGCCGCCCGGATCACCGCCACCCCGGCCGCCGAAGCCCTCGGCCGCCCGCTGGAACGGGCCCTCCCCCTGGAAGATCTCGAAGGCCGCCGCTGGTGGCAGCTGACCGACCCGTACGGGGGGCTCGCCATCCGCGTCGGGCAGCCCGAGCGGAACCTGCTGCTGCCCGGGGCACGCGAGATCCTCGTGTCGGCCCGCTACATCCGCACGGAGCCCAAAGGACCCGTCCGCCGTGTCGTGGTCTCCCTGCGCGACACCGAGGCCCGGCGCCGCACCGAGCGCAGCCACGCCGAACTGATCGCCACCGTGGCCCATGAGCTGCGGTCGCCGCTGACGTCGGTCAAGGGGTTCACGGCGACGCTGCTCGCGAAGTGGGAGCGGTTCACGGACGACCAGAAGAAACTGATGCTGGAGACCGTGGACGCCGACGCCAACCGGGTCACGCGGCTCATCGCCGAGCTGCTGGACATCTCGCGGATCGACTCCGGGCGCCTCGAAGTGCGCAGGCAGCCCGTCGACATCGGCGCGGCCGTCGGACGGCACATCCAGGCGTACGTCGCCGCGGGACAGCCCGCCGACCGGTTCCTGCTCCGGATCGGGCAGCCGCTGCCCGATCTGTGGGCCGACCCGGACAAGATCGACCAGGTGCTGAGCAACCTGCTGGAAAATGCGGTGCGGCACGGCGAGGGAACGGTCACGATTGACGTCACGCCCACGGCGTCCCCCCGTGAGGGGGAGGACACCGGTACGTCGGTCACGGTGAGCGACGAGGGCAGTGGCATCCCGGAGGAGTCCATGAACCGCGTCTTCACCCGCTTCTGGCGGGGCAGCAAGCGCGGCGGCACCGGCCTCGGGCTCTACATCGTCAAGGGCATCGTCGAAGCCCACGGCGGCACCATCACCGTCGGACGCGCCCCCCTCGGCGGCGCCGAGTTCCGATTTACGTTGCCCGTGAGCGCTCCGGCCTACCTGGCCTGAGCAGCCTGCGGGCGCATCCGTTCACCTCCACCCCGTTAGACTCGGCCTTTGGCACCTTTGTGTCCTGCACACGGCCCTGAGCGCCGGTCACGGGGACCTTCAGTCAGCCAATCGGAAGCACGGGAAGAGATGTCGGCACCGAATAAGTCGTACGACCCGGTAGAGGTCGAGGCCTTGAAACCGGAAGAGATCGAGCGCATGCGGGACGAGGCGCTCGCCGCCTTCGCCGCCGCGGACTCCCTCGACGCGCTCCAGGAGGCCAAGGTCGCCCACACCGGCGGCACCTCCCCGCTGGCACTCGCCAACCGCGAGATCGGCGCACTGCCCCCGCAGGCCAAGGCCGCCGCAGGCAAGCTGGTCGGCCAGGCGCGGGGCGCGGTCAACAAGGGCCTCGCCGCCCGTCAGAGCGAGCTGGAGGCCGAGCGGGACGCCCGGGTACTGGTCGAGGAGGCGGTGGACGTCACGCTGCCCTACGACCGCGTACCGGCCGGCGCCCGCCACCCCCTCACCACCCTGTCGGAGCGCATCGAGGACGTCTTCGTGGCCATGGGCTACGAGGTCGCCGAGGGCCCCCAGGTCGAGGCCGAGTGGTTCAACTTCGACGCCCTCAACATCGGCCCGGACCACCCGGCCCGCGGCGAGGCCGACACCTTCTTCGTGCAGGGCCCCGAGGGCGGCACCGAGTCCGGTGTCGTGCTGCGCACCCACACCTCGCCCGTACAGATCCGCTCGCTGCTCGACCGTGAGCTGCCGGTGTACGTGATCTGCCCCGGTGTCGTGTACCGCACCGACGAGCTGGACGCCACGCACACCCCGGTCTTCCGCCAGGTCGAGCTGCTGGCCGTCGACGAGGGCCTCACCATGGCCGACCTCAAGGGCACCATGGACCACATGGTCCAGGCGCTGTTCGGCGAGGGCATGAAGACCCGGCTGCGGCCGAACTTCTTCCCGTTCACCGAGCCGTCCGCCGAGATGGACATGGTGTGCTACGTCTGCCGCGGCGAGTCCGTCGGCAACCCCGACCGCCCCTGCCGCACCTGCTCCAGCGAGGGCTGGATCGAGCTGGGCGGCTGCGGCATGGTCAACCCCAAGGTGCTCACCGCCTGCGGCGTCGACCCCGAGAAGTACAGCGGCTTCGCCTTCGGGTTCGGCATCGAGCGGATGCTGATGTTCCGCCACAACGTCGAAGACATGCGAGACATGGTCGAGGGTGACGTCCGGTTCACCCGGCCGTTCGGGATGGAGATCTGATGCGGGTCCCGCTTTCCTGGCTGCGGGAGTACGTCGACCTGCCGGCCACCCAGACCGGCCGTGACGTCCAGGCCAAGCTCGTCTCGGCCGGACTGGAGGTCGAGACGGTCGAGCAGCTCGGCGACGGCCTCAAGGGCCCCCTGGTCGTCGGTCAGGTGCTGAGCATCGAGGAGCTGACGGAGTTCAAGAAGCCCATCCGCTTCTGCACCGTCGACGTCGGCACCGCCAACGGCACCGGCGAGCCGCAGGAGATCGTCTGCGGCGCCCGCAACTTCGCCGTCGGCGACAAGGTCGTGGTCGTCCTTCCCGGCGCCGAACTGCCCGGCGGCTTCGCCATCTCCGCCCGTAAGACCTACGGCCGCAACTCGCACGGCATGATCTGCTCCAGCGACGAGCTGGGCATGGGCGACGACGGCACCAAGGGCATCATCGTGCTGCCGCCGGAGACCGAGGTCGGCAAGGACGCGATCGAGCTGCTGGAACTCGTCGACGAGGTCCTCGACATCGCCGTCACCGCCAACCGCGGCGACTGCCTGTCGATCCGGGGCGTCGCCCGCGAGACCGCCATCGCCTACGGCCTGCCGCTGCGCGACCCGGCGCTCCTCGACGTCCCCGGCCCGAACGCGTTCGGACACCCCGTCCAGGTCTCCGACCCGCTCGGCTGCGACCGCTTCACCGCCCGCACCGTCACCGGTCTCGACCCCGAGGCGCGCTCCCCGATCTGGCTCAAGCGCCGGCTGCAGAAGGTCGGCATGCGCCCGATCTCGCTCGCCGTCGACATCACCAACTACGTGATGATGGAACTGGGCCAGCCGCTGCACGCCTACGACCGCTCCCTGGTCCAGGGCACGATCGGGGTGCGCCGGGCCGAGGAGGGCGAGAAGATCGTCACCCTCGACGGCACCACCCGCACCCTGCACGCCGAGGACCTGGTGATCACCGACGAGCGCGGCCCCATCGGCCTCGCCGGGGTCATGGGCGGCGCCGACACCGAGATCGCCGACCACGACGATCTGGACAACGCCTCCAGCGACGTCGTCATCGAGGCCGCCCACTTCGACCAGGTCGCCATCGCGCGCACGGCCCGCCGGCACAAGCTGTCGTCGGAGGCGTCCCGCCGCTTCGAACGCGGCGTCGACCCGCTGGCCGCGGCGGCCGCCGCCCAGCGCACCGTCGACCTGCTCGTGCTCCTCGCGGGCGGCACCGCCGACGCGGGCGTCACCGAGGTGATCGCCCCGTCCGCGCCGCACACGATCAGCATGCCGGCGAATCACCCCGACCGGGTCGCGGGCGTCGAGTACGGCCGCGAGATCGTCGTACGCCGCCTCCAGGAGGTCGGCTGCGACGTCTACGGCCAGGACGACCTGATCGTCACCGTGCCGTCCTGGCGGCCCGACCTCACCGAGGTCAACGACCTCGCCGAGGAGGTCATCCGCCTGGAGGGCTACGAGAACCTGCCCTCCACCCTCCCCAAGCCCCCCTCGGGCCGGGGCCTGACCCACCGGCAGCGGCTGCACCGCCGCGTGGGCCGCGCGCTGGCCGGCGCCGGGTACGTCGAGGCGCCGAACTACCCGTTCATCGGCGAGCAGGTCTTCGACCAGCTCGGCCTGGACGCCGACGACCCGGCCCGCCGTGTCGTCAGGCTGACCAACCCGCTCAACGACGAGGAGCCCGCGCTCCGCACGTCGCTGTTGCCGGGCCTGCTGGGCGCGCTGCGGCGCAACGACGGCCGGGGCACGCACGACCTGGCCCTGTTCGAGACCGGGCTGGTGTTCCTCCCGCGTGGCGAGCAGCGTGTCGCCGGCGCGCTGCCGGTCGACCGCCGGCCCACCGACGAGGAGATCGCGTCGCTGAACGCCGCGCTGCCGGAGCAGCCGCGCCACGTCGCCGTCGTCGTCGCGGGGGCCCGTGAGCAGGCCGGCTGGTGGGGCCGGGGCCGTCCGGCCGACTGGGCCGACACCGTCGAGGCGGGCCGCGCCGTCGCCCGCGAGGCCGGTGCCGAACTGATCGTCCGCAAGGGCCAGTACGGTCCCTGGCACCCGGGCCGGTGCGCCGAGTTCCTGATCGTGGCGGACGGCGTCGAGCGGGTCGTCGGCCACGCCGGTGAGCTGCATCCGCGGGTGCTCAAGGCGCTCGGACTGCCGGCCCGTACCGCCGCGATGGAGATCGACGTGGACGCCCTGGAGCAGGTGGGGGACAGCACCCCGCAGGCGCCGCGCATCTCCTCGTTCCCGGTCGCCACGCAGGACGTCGCGCTCGTGGTCGACGCGTTCGTGCCGCACGCCGACGTGGAGGCCGCGCTGCGCGAGGGAGCGGGCGAACTGCTGGAGGGCATCCGGCTGTTCGACGTCTACGAGAACGCGGAGCAGCTCGGTGACGGGCGGAAGTCGCTGGCGTACGCGCTGCGGTTCCGTGCCGAGGACCGGACGCTGACCGTGGACGAGGCCTCGGCGGCCCGGGACGCGGCGGTCGCCCTCGCGGGCGAGCGCACCGGCGCGGTGCTGCGGAGCTAGACGCCTTCCCCGCGCCCCTGGACGAGTGCTCGGTCACCCGTCCAGGGGCGCGGAGGGTCACCTCACTCGTTCGGGTGACAATCTCGGGCGGACTCGCCTGACGGGCCGGCTGGTGGACAGAATCGGACCGGCCTCTGTGGGGCCTACGCGCTGTCCGGGCCTGATGGGGGGCCAACGGCATGATTCGAGTCAGGGCTGGGCTTCCTCGTAGGACATGGTCCCGGGGACGCGGGCTGTTCGGTCGGCGGTCCGCCCGTGTCGGGGCCCGGATCGCCGGTGGTGCCGTGTGCCTCGCGGCCGGCACCGGGCTGCTGCTGCACGCCAGGCAGGTGATGCTGCGGGAAGTGCGGCAGGCACGCGAGGCCGCGGGCGCCGCGCGGAGCGTGCTGCTCAGACCCCTGCCCGCGCGGATCGACGGACTGGCCACCGCCGCCGCGCAGCTCCCCGCCGACCGGGGCGCGAGGGTCGGCGGCGACCTGTACGAGGTGATCGCCACCGAGCACGGCGTCCGCGTGGTGATGGGCGACGTACGGGGGCACGGCATCGCCGCGGTCGGCACCGTCGCCGCCGTGCTGGGCAGCTTCCGCGAGGCCGTCCACGACGAGGCCGAACTGGCCGGGGTCCTCGCCCGCCTCGACCGCGCCCTCGCCCGGCACCTGCGCGACCGCGACCGCGCCCGGATCGAGGACACCGAGGACACCGAGGACACCGAGGACTTCGTCACCGTCCTCCTCCTGGAGATCGCCCCGGACGGCGTGCTCCACGCCCTGAACTGCGGCCATCCCTGGCCGTACCTGCTCGGTGTCGGCCGGGCGACACCGGTCGCCCGCGCCGACCCCATGCCCCCGCTCGGGCTCTTCCCCCTGCCCGCCGAACTCCCGCTCACCGCCTGCGGCCGGCTCCTCCCGGGCGAGGCGCTGTTCCTGCACACGGACGGCGTGGAGGACGCGAGGGACGGCCAGGGCCGCTTCTTTCCCCTGGCCGTCGCGCTGACGGAAGCCGTACGAGGCCGCCCGGTCCTCCCCCGGGCGGTACTCCGCGCGGTGTTCACCCAGCTCCTGCGCCACGCGGGGGGACGGCCCAAGGACGACATCGCGATACTGGTCCTTCGCAACGAACGTCCGCTCACCCTCAGGGGCGCGCGGAACGGCGCGACCGGGCAGGGACGACCCGCGGCCGACACCTCGCCCCTCGCTCCCACTCCTTAGCCCGGCGCCTCGAAAGGGGGCGTCCCGGCAGGGCCACCGCACTGTACGAGGGGGAGCCGGCGGCCCGGCCGGCCTCTTGCGAGGCATTTCAGTCAACCGGTCCGGAACTCTCCGCGACAGCGCGCGCACAGCCCGAATCCGGGCATTGCCTTCACACCCCGTGTGAAAGGGGAGGCGCTACGCTGCGATGCGCCGGCACCGAGCCACCGGAGGGCCCCCATGCAGCCCAACACCCTGCTCGACGCGATCCTCGACGAGGCCGGTGTCTCCCACGCCGGTCTCGCCGCGCATGTCAACCAGGCGGGGCGGGCCCGGGGGCTCGCGCTGAGATACGAACACACCGCCGTGGCCCGGTGGTTGAAGGGCCAGCGGCCGCGCGGGCAGGTGCCCGACCTGATCTGCGAGGTGCTCGCCGGGCGGCTGCACCGGACGGTCACCCTCGACGACATCGGGCTCGGCGTGCCCGGCGAGCTGATCTCCCAGCACGGAGCCGGCCTCTCCGGTTTCGTGGAGCGCGCCACCGCTCTGTGGCGCTCCGACGAGCAGCAGCGCCCGCACGTCCTCGGGGCCCCCGCCGTCACCGGCACACCCGCCGTGATGCCGGTCTGGGAGTGGGAGAACCCGCCGGAGGACGTCGACGTCTCCCGCGGCGGACGCCACCGCGTCAGCATGGCCGACATCGAGATGCTGCGCGCGGCGCGGGCGCACTACGAGCAGATGTACCGCAAGGCCGGGGGCGTCGCCACGCGCACCCGGATCGTCGGGTTCCTCAACGCGGAGGCCGCGCCGCTGCTGCGGGGCAGCTACACCGACGCCACCGGGCGTCAACTGCACCGGGCCACCGGGGGGTTGGTGGCGATCGCCGGGATCTGCGCGTACGACTCCGACGCCCACGGGCTGGCCCAGCGGTACTTCCACCAGGCGCTGCGGCTGGCGAAGGCCAGCGGGGACCGGGGGCTCGGCGCCTATGTCATCGCGCTCCTCGTCAACCAGTCGCTGTTCATGCGGGAGCACCGGCAGGCCGTCGCCTTCGCCGAGGCGGCGCTGCGGACCGCGGGCCGGCACATCACCCCGGCGCTCTCCTCCGACCTCTACGCGATGCAGGCGAAGGCGTACGCACACCTGGGCGACGGTACGAGCGCCCTGTCCTGCATCCGGCGGGCCGAGCAGGCCGCCGAGCACATCCGGCCCGGCCACGAACCGGATGAGACCGGCTATGTCCAACCCGGTCTGGTGAACGTACAGGTGGCGGAGGCGCTGCTCAGTCTCGGGGACCTGACGGCCGCGGCGGAGCACGCGACGGCGGCCGTCGACACCCCGGCGCACGACCGGGGCCGGGTGCACCGGCTCGCGATGCTCAGCCAGATCGAGCTGCGGCAGGGCAACGCGGACAAGGCGGTGGCCACCGCCGTGGAAATGGCCGAACGAGCACGGGGAATGGAGTCCATGCGCCTGCGGGACAGACTGCGGGCGGTGCGCGAGCACCTCGTGCGCAACGGCTGCGCGGGGACCTCGGAGGCCGCCGAACTCATCGACGGAGCACTGCGCGTACCGCTCTGACACCGCGCGCGGGGCGCGTCCGTGCACCGCCTGTGCGCCTGCTGTCCCCTAGCTCCTGCTGCGATATTGCCACTTACTCGGCGGAAGGTGGCAGAACCATGCAGTGGACGAAACAGAGCGAACAAACTGTGTACTCGAACCGCTGGTTCAGCGTCAATCTCGCGGATGTCGCGTTGCCGGACGGGCGGCGCCTGGACCACTTCCTGATACGGCTGCGGCCCGTGGCCGTGGCCACCGTGATCAACGAGGCCAACGAGGTGCTGCTGCTGTGGCGGCACCGCTTCATCACCGACAGCTGGGGGTGGGAACTCGCGGCGGGCGTCGTCGAGGACGGCGAGGCCGTGGCCGAGGCCGCCGCCCGTGAACTGGAGGAGGAGACCGGATGGCGGCCGGGACCCCTGCGCCACCTGATGAGCGTCGAGCCCTCCAACGGGCTCACCGACGCGCGGCACCACATCTACTGGGCCGACGAGGGCGCGTACGTCGGTCATCCGGTGGACGACTTCGAGTCGGACCGCAGGGAATGGGTTCCCCTCAAGCTCGTTCCCGACATGGTCGCCCGCGGCGAGGTTCCGGCCGCCAACATGGCGGCCGCCCTGCTCCTGCTGCACCACCTGCGTCTCGGGCAGGACGCCAGGTCCTAGCTAGCGGCCCAGCGCCTGCCAGACGGACACCACCAGGGCGCCCAGGGCCGTGAGAGCCGCCACCGCGGGCAGGGGCCAGCGGGCGTGCTCCAGTGTGACGACCCGGGTGTTCAGGTCGTCCAGTTCCTTGGCGCTCTGTTCGGCGCGGTGGCTCAGCAGGGTCAGCCCTCCTTCGACGCGTGTGTGCGCCACATCCAGGCGGCGGCGTAACTCTGCGAGTTCGCCGTGGTGCACGGGATGCTTTGGGTCGATGGCCACGAGTCCGCTCCTTTCTGTAGTCGTCCTCGTCCCTTGCGTGTGCAACGGAAGTCAACTCGCCAGGTGGGCGCGTGGGGAGAGTGTGCGAACGGCATATGCGTGTCCGCCGCGCACACGGTGTGTGAATACGACGGGCCCGGCACCTTTCCCGGTGCCGGGCCCATCGGAACGAGATGACTGACCGTCCGTAGTCAGGCGTACGAGTAGAAGCCCGACCCCGACTTCCGGCCGAGCCTGCCCGCGTCCACCATGCGCTGGAGCAGCGGGGGAGCGGCGTACAGCGGCTCCTTGTACTCCTCGTACATCGAGTTGGCGATCGAGACGATGGTGTCCAGACCGATCAGGTCGGAGAGCCGCAGCGGCCCCATCGGGTGGGCGCAGCCCAGCTCCATGCCGTTGTCGATGTCCTCACGGCCCGCGATCCCCGACTCGAACATCCGGATCGCGGAGAGCAGATACGGCACGAGCAGCGCGTTGACGACGAAGCCCGAGCGGTCCTGGGCGCGCACGGCGTGCTTGCCGAGCACCTTCTCGGCGAACAGCTGCGCCCGGCTGAGGGTGCCCTCGGAGGTGGTGAGCGCCGGGATCAGCTCGACGAGCTTCTGCACGGGGGCCGGGTTGAAGAAGTGGATACCGATGACGTGGTCGGGCCGCGAGGTGGCGACCGCGAGCTTCACCAGCGGGATGGAGGAGGTGTTGGAGGCGAGGATCGCGTCCGGGCGGGTCACCACCTGGTCGAGCACCTGGAAGATCTCCGTCTTCACCTGCTCGTTCTCCACGACCGCCTCGATGACGAGGTCACGGTCGGCGAACTCGCCGAGATCGGTGGTGAAGCTGAGGCGCGCCTGCGTCCCGTCCCGGTCCGCCTCGGTGATCTTGCCGCGCTCGGCCGCCTTGGACAGGGAGTTGAACAGCCGGGTACGACCGATCTCCAGGGCCTCGCCGCTGGTCTCGGCGACCTTCACGTCCAGTCCGGCGCGGGCGCACACCTCGGCGATGCCCGCTCCCATCTGGCCGCAGCCCACGACTCCGACTCGTGCGAGATCTGCCGTCGGGAAGTCCGTCACATCGTCCCTTTCACTGGTCCACGTGCGTGGCAGATACCTCCGGTGCGGTCCTGCGCCACACCCGCACGTTACCCGTGACGGCTACCGATCAGTATTCCGGGTGTCCCGTGGAAGGCTGGCCGGGAACCGGTCCGCGACGGTGCGGACACGCCAGAAGCGGTACGCGGAGGTGGGCGATGCATCGGAAGCCACGCATGTCACGACGGGCGTTCTGGGCGACCGCGGCGGCGACGCTCGTGGCGGCCGGGGGCGCGGCGGCCGGTACCGCCATCGCCGGTGGGTCCGGACCCCGCCGCAGGGCGGCCGAGGGCGAGATGCGCGGGATGTGGCTGGCGACCGTCGCGGGCCGGGACTGGCCCTCCGCGCCCGGCCTGACCGCCGCCCGACAGCGCGCCGAACTCCTCGCCCACCTCGACACCGCCGTGGCCCGCCGCCTCAACACGGTGATGTTCCAGGTCCGCCCCACCGCCGACGCGCTCTGGCCCTCCCCGCACGAGCCCTGGTCGCAGTACCTCACCGGTACCCAGGGGAAGGACCCCGGCTGGGACCCGCTCGGCACGGCGGTCGAGGAGGCCCACGCCCGGGGCCTGGAACTGCACGCCTGGTTCAACCCCTACCGGATCGCCCTCCACGCCGACCCGACCCGTCTCGTCGCCTCGCACCCGGCCCGCCGGAACCCGAGCTGGGTCGTCGCCTACGGCGGCAGGCTGCACTACAACCCCGGCATCCCCGCCGTCCGCGCCTTCGTGCGCACGGCCATGCTCGACGCCGTACGGAAGTACCCCGTCGACGCCGTGCACTTCGACGACTACTTCTACCCGTACCCGGTGGCCGGCCAGGTCTTCGACGACGACGCGGCGTACGACCGGTACGGCGGGAGCTTCCCCAACCGGGCCGCCTGGCGGCGCGACAGCGTCGACCGGCTGGTCCGGGAGACGGCGGCGGAGATCAAGGTCATCCGCCCCGGCACCCGGTTCGGGATCAGCCCCTTCGGGGTGTGGCGCAACGCGGAGACCGACGAGCGGGGGTCGGACACCCGGGCGGGCGTACAGACGTACGACGACCTGCACGCGGACACACGGACCTGGGTCCGGGAGAACTGGATCGACTACGTCGTGCCACAGCTGTACTGGAACATCGGCTTCGCCCCGGCCGACTACGCCAAGCTGCTGGCCTGGTGGGCGGAGACCGCCCGGGACAGCGGGACACGCCTGTACATCGGGGAGGCCCTGTACAAGGCGGGCGACCCCGCGCAGCCCGCGGCCTGGCAGGACCCGGCCGAGCTGTCCAAGCACCTCGCCCTCGCCCGTGACGTCCCGGAGGCACGCGGACACGTCTTCTTCTCGGCCAGGGAGGTCAGGACCGACGCGATCGGCGCGATGGCACGCGTGGTCACCGACCACTACCAGCGGCCGGCGAAGCCACCGCGCTGACGCGTGCGGACGGGGGCGATCGCTACCTCGGGTCCCCGGGGTGCCGGACGACCGTGTCCGGGCCCGGGGACATCAGTGCCTCGTGCCCGTCGTCCTCGAACCGGACCCGGTAGGGCGGGTTCCCGTCATGGCCGAGCACCTCCAGGACCTCGGCGGTCCGGTCGTGGTGCCCGACGGTCCTGCCGTGCACCAGCAGGGTGTCGCCTACAGTTGCCTGCATCGGGGGCCTCCTCGTCTCGCACGAAAGTGGCGGTCCGTGACCGCAGTCTATTGCGGGCGGCGCCGGTGGGACCGGTGTGCGCGACGGACTCTCAGACGCCCTCAGGCGGAGGAACGCTGGGTGACCGCGATGCAGACCAGCACGGCGGCGGCCGTCAGGGGCGCGGCCGGGGTGAGCTGCTCACCGAGGAGCAGCACCGACCACACCAGTGTGAGCAGCGGCTGCGCGAGCTGCAACTGGCTGGCCTTCGGTATGCCGATCGCCGCCATGCCCCGGTACCAGAGGACGAGCCCCAGGAACTGGGACCCGGCCGCCACCCACACCAGCCCGGCCACACTGTGCGCGGTCAGCTGTACCGGCTCGTGGGCCAGGGCCAGCAGGGCGCCCGGCACGCTCAGCGGCAGACACAGCACCAGGGCCCAGCCGATGACCTGCCAGCCGGGCATCACCCGGGCCAGCCGGCCGCCCTCGGTGTAGCCGGCCGCGCAGACCAGCAGGGCGCCGAAGAGATAGAGGTCGGCGGATGTCAGCGCGCCGCCGCTCTGTGTCACGGTGAAGGCGATGACGGCGGCGGCCCCGGCGAGGGCGGCGGTCCAGAAGGTGCGCGAGGGGCGCGTCCCCATGCGCAGCGCCGAGAACAGGGCCGTCGTCAACGGGAGCAGGCCGACCACCACGGCGGCGTGCGCGGTGGTGGAGGTCCGCAGCGCGAGCGTCGTCAGCAGCGGGAAACCCAGCACGACACCGGCGGCCACGACCGCGAGCCCCGCCCAGTGCCGACGGGCGGGTGGCCGCACCCGCAGAGCCAGCAGACAGCTTCCCGCGATGACGGCGGCGAGGACGCTGCGCACGGCCACGAGGGACCAGGGGCCGAAGCCCTCCAGTCCCCAGGCGGTGGCCGGAAAGGTGAGGGAGAAGGCGGTGACGCCGAGGGCGGCCTGGAGGGTGCCGCCGGTGCGGGGGAGGGGGCCGGGCGCGGCGGGGGCGGCCGACCGGGTCGCGGTGCGGGCCGCCGGTCGTGGAGCGGTGGGTCCCGGCGGTGGCTCACCGGGTGCCGCACTGCCGTCGACCGCTACTGAACCCGGGGCGATAGCGCTACTCTCTACTCTCATGCAAGAGCGTAGCAGCGGTGCGGAACTGGCGGAACAGCTGCGCAGGGAGCTGGACCGCTACTCACCCGGTGGAAAGCTGCCGTCGAGCCGGGCGCTCGTCGAGCGCTTCCGGGTGAGCCCGGTGACCGTCTCGCGGGCCCTGGCGCACCTGGCCGCCGAGGGGCTCGTGGTGACCCGGCCGGGAGCGGGCGCCTTCCGGGCGTGGCCGCGCGAGAGCCGGGCGGCGACCGTGGGGGACACCTCCTGGCAGGAGGTCGCGCTGAGCGCGGACGGCAGCGCCGAGCCGTCGCCCCGCACGGTGGACGCCTCCGGCGTGCTGGTCTCCCTCGCCTCCCCGCCGCCCGGCGTGATCGAGTTCAACAGCGGCTATCTGCACCCGTCCCTGCAGCCGGAGCAGGCCATGGGCGCCGCCCTGTCGAGGGCCGGACGCAGGCCCGGAGTGTGGGCCCGGCCGCCGGTCGAGGGTGTGCCGGAGCTGCGGGAGTGGTTCGCGCGGAGCATCGGCGGTGCGATCACCGCGGCCGAGGTGATCGTGGCGGCGGGCGGCCAGTCCGCCCTGACCACCGCCCTGCGCGCCCTCGCGCCGCCCGGAGCGCCGGTCCTCGTCGAATCGCCCACCTATCCGGGCATGCTGGCGATCGCGCGGGCGGCCGGACTCAGGCCCGTGCCGGTGCCGGTGGACGCGGACGGGGTCAGACCCGCCCTGCTCGCCGACGCGTTCAAGGCCTCCGGCGCCCGGGTCTTCGTCTGCCAGCCGCTCTTCCAGAACCCCACCGGCGCCGCCCTCGCGGTGGACCGCAGGGGCGAGGTGCTGCGGATCGCCCGGGAGGCGGGGGCCTTCGTCGTGGAGGACGACTTCGTGCGCCGGCTGGTGCACGAGGACGCCGGGCCCCTGCCCGAGCCGCTGGCGGCCGACGACCCCGACGGCGTGGTCGTGCACGTCTCCTCGCTGACGAAGGCCACCTCGCCCAGCTTCCGGGTGGGCGCCCTGGCCGCCCGGGGGCCGGTCCTGGAACGGCTGCGCGCCATCCAGGTCGTCGACACCTTCTTCGTCCCGCGCCCCCTCCAGGAGGCCGCCCTCGAACTCGTCGGCTCACCGGCCTGGCCCCGCCATCTGCGGGCGGTCTCCAGGGAGTTGCGCAACCGCCGGGACACGCTGACCGCCGAGCTGCGGATGCGGCTGCCCGAACTCGCCCTGCCCCACATCCCCTCCGGCGGCTACCACCTGTGGCTGCGCCTGCCCGACGGCACCGACGAGCCCGCCCTGGTCGCCGCGGCCCTCCGCGCGGGCGTCGCCGTCACCCCCGGCCGCCCCTACTTCAGCGCCGAACCCCCGGCCGGACACCTGCGGTTGAGCTTCGCGGGTGTCGCGGGGGCGGGGGAGATCACGGAAGGGGTGCGGCGGCTGAGGACGGCCGTAAACGGATCGACAGCGGGTCTGTGACCTGCGAACGTCCAGTCATGAGTGACGAGCCGGCCCTCCCCGAGGGCTATGAGATGTCCGACGACCCCGACCGTATCGACGTCGGACGGGTCCACCGGTGGCTGTCCACCGACGCGTACTGGGCCCTCGGCCGCTCCCGCGAGAAGCAGCAGAGCGCGGTCCGGGGATCGCTCAACTTCGGGGTGTACGACACGGGTTCGGGGGAGCAGGTCGCGTACGCGCGGGTGGTGACCGACCGCGCCACCTTCGCGTGGCTCTGCGATGTGTACGTCGACCCCGCGGTGCGCGGGAAGGGGCTGGGCACCGCTATGGTCGCGGCCGTGCGCGACCACCTGCTGCCGTACGGACTGCGGCGCGTCCTGCTCGCCACGCACGACGCGCACGGTGTCTACGCGAAGCTCGGGTTCGAGCCGCTCGCCCGGCCCGACCGGTGGATGGCGCTGGTGCTCGAGTGAGGTCCGGATGCGGTGACGACTGCTCGGGGCGTGCGGCGAAATATCCCGGTAACTCCTGAGTAACACCTCTTGACCTGCGCAGTCTCCCGTTCCACCATCGCCGCATGCCACTTCGGGTCACGTTCGTCGCCGCCGCGCGCTGCTCCTCGCTGCTCGCGGAACGTTTCGAGGACGACCGGCCGCTGGACCAGGCCGGCTGGGACGAAGTGCAGCGCGCCGCCCATGAGCTGGTGCCCCTGGCGGCGGCCGAGCTGCGCTACTGCTCACCCACACCCCGCAGCCGGGCCACCGGGGACGCCCTCGGCTACGCCCCGCTGGCCCAGCCCGCGCTGCGCGACTGCGACATGGGCCGCTGGCGCGGATTCACGCTCGGCGAGGCCATGGCGCGGGAGCCCTCGGCCGTGGACGCCTGGCTCACCGACCCGCGTTCCACGCCGCACGGCGGGGAGTCGCTGATCACCTTCATCTCCCGTATCGGCGGCTGGCTCGAAACCCGGCCCGCCGATGACGGCTGCCGTATCGTCGCGGTGGCCGAGCCGTCCGTGCTGCGCGCCGCCCTCGTCTACGCGCTCAAGGCCCCGCCCTCGTCGTACTGGAACATGGACATCGGTCCCCTGGCGACGCTCACGGTCGCGGGCCACGCGGGCCGCTGGAACCTGCGTCTGGGCGCCGCGCGGTAGGCGGGGCATCTCACGGTGTGCGTTCGCGGGTGAGGTCGGTGACCAGGAGCTGCTGCTTCGCGGGGCCGCCGACCCGCCAGACGGTCCGCCAGCGGTCCTCGTCGTGGACCTCGAACGCGCCCCGGTAGAGATCGGCGGCGCACGGGTGGTCCGTGCGCCACCGGCCGGAGGTCAGGTCCAGGTCGTGGAAGGGGCGGCCGTCGGCGAAGCGGACGTCCGCCGTGCCGGGGACGGGGCCCGGCAGGAAGCGCAGCGTGCGCTCGGCGGGACGGGGCGCGCCCTGCCACACGAAAGTTCCGGTCTCGCGGTGGAGCAGTCCCCCGTCGTTCAGCGGGCTGAAAACGGTCCTGCCGGTGAACTCCCCTTCCGCCCCGCTCGTCAGGTCCCGCACGGATCGCAGGACCCGCCAGCTTCCGGCGAGATACGCCAGGGCATCGCGAACTGGCAGGAAATCGCCCATCCGTCCCTCCCTTCCGGCCCGTCCGACACTTTTGGTGCTGTGCGACCCGTTGACGCTGATCAGCTCACCTCCCTATCTTGCCGTTCGATGTGCTGATCATTGTCTGATATTTCGAACCACTCCATGCCCCCACCCCGAGCCGCGGAGTATTCATGTCACGCAGCACCCGCACCCGTTGGAGACTCGGCCTCACCGCCACCGCCTTCCTGGTGGCCGCCGGCTCCGTCACGGCGCCCGCGCACGCCGAGGACGTCACCGACTACGCGATCACCGTCGACCCGTCCGCCCGGGGCGCGACGATCGGCGACACGATGTACGGCGTCTTCTTCGAGGACATCAACCGGGCCGCCGACGGTGGTCTCTACGCCGAGCTGGTGCAGAACCGGTCCTTCGAGTACTCGACCGCCGACAACCGCGCCTACACCCCCCTCACCTCCTGGACCGTCGACGGCACGGCCCAGGTCGTGAACGACGCCGGCCGGCTCAACGAGCGCAACCGCAACTACCTCTCCCTGGGCGCCGGTTCGTCCGTCACCAACGCCGGCTACAACACCGGGGTCCGCGTCGAGGAGGGCGAGAGGTACGACTTCTCGGTGTGGGCGCGCGCCGAGGGCCGTACGAAGCTGACCGTCACCCTCCAGGACGCCGACGGCCCTCTCGTCGAGGCCGACCAGGTCACGGTCAAGGGCGGCTGGGCCAAGTACAAGGTCCGTCTCGGCGCGACGCGGACCAGCTCCGCCGGCCGGCTGACCGTCGCCACCGCCGGGGCCGCCGCCCTCGACGAGGTCTCCCTCTTCCCGCGCGACACCTACAAGGGTCACAAGAACGGCCTGCGCGAGGATCTCGCCGAGAAGATCGCCGCACTGAAGCCCGGCTTCGTCCGCTTCCCCGGCGGCTGTCTCGTCAACACGGGCTCCATGCAGGACTACAGCGCGGCCTCGAACTGGGAGCGCAAGCGCGCGTACCAGTGGAAGGACACCATAGGCCCGGTCGAGGAGCGCGCCACCAACTCCAACTTCTGGGGCTACAACCAGAGTTACGGCCTCGGCTACTACGAGTACTTCCAGTTCTCCGAGGACATCGGCGCGATGCCGCTGCCCGTGGTGCCCGCCCTGGTCACCGGCTGCGGCCAGAACCGGGCCACCGACGACGAGGCCCTGCTCCAGCGGCACATCCAGGACACGCTCGACCTCATCGAGTTCGCCAACGGGCCCGTGACCAGCGAGTGGGGCAGGAAGCGGGCGGAGATGGGCCACCCGAAGCCCTTCCACCTCACCCACCTCGGCGTCGGCAACGAGGAGAACCTGCCGAACGAGTTCTTCGCCCGCTTCCAGAAGTTCCGGGCCGCCATCGAGGCGAAGTACCCCGACATCACGGTGGTCTCGAACTCCGGCCCCGACGACACGGGCACCACCTTCGACACCGCGTGGAAGCTGAACCGCGAGGCGGGCGTCGACCTGGTCGACGAGCACTACTACAACAGCCCCCAGTGGTTCCTCCAGAACAACGACCGCTACGACTCCTACGACCGCGGCGGCCCGAAGGTCTTCCTCGGCGAGTACGCCTCCCAGGGCAACGCCTTCAAGAACGCCCTCTCCGAGGCCGCGTTCATGACCGGCCTGGAGCGCAACGCCGACATCGTGAAGCTCGCCTCCTACGCACCGCTCCTCGCCAACGAGGACTACGTGCAGTGGAGCCCCGACATGATCTGGTTCAACAACCACGCGTCCTGGAACTCCGCCAACTACGAGACCCAGAAGCTGTTCATGAACAACGTCGGCGACCGCGTGGTGCCGTCGACGGCCACCGGCACGCCGGCGCTCTCCGGCCCCATCACCGGAGCCGTGGGCCTGTCCACCTGGGCGACGACAGCGGCGTACGACGACGTGCAGGTGACCTCGGCCGACGGCACGACCCTGTTCACCGACGACTTCGGCGGTGACGCCTCGAAGTGGACGCACACCGGCAGGGGCAGCTGGAGCATCCAGGACGGCCGGTACACCCAGACCGACGTGGCCGCCGAGAACACCATGGTCTCGGCCGGGGACGCCGCCTGGCACGACTACGACCTGAAGGTGAAGGCCACCAAGCAGGCGGGCAAGGAGGGCTTCCTCGTCGCCTTCGGCGTCAAGGACACCGGCAACTACTACTGGTGGAACCTCGGCGGCTGGAACAACACCACCAGCGCCGTCGAGCAGGCCGTGGACGGCGGCAAGTCCTTGCTGATCTCCAAGCCGGGCACGATCGAGACGGGTCGTACGTACGACGTCGAGGTCAAGGTGCGCGGACGGCAGGTGACCCTGCTGCTCGACGGCAAGGAGTGGGGCAGCTTCACCGACGACAAGCCGGCGGAGCCGTTCCGGCAGGTGGTGACCCGTGACGCGAAGACCGGCGAACTGATCGTCAAGGTCGTCAACGCACAGTCGACGGCGGCGCGTACGGCCATCGACCTCGGGGGTGCGCGGGTGCGCTCCACCGCTCACGTGACCACGCTGACGGCCGCGCCGGACGCGGTGAACACGGAGACGGCCACCCCGGTCGCGCCGGTGAGGTCCACGTTCGGCGGGGTGGCCGAGAAGTTCAGCTACACGTTTCCGGCGAACTCCGTGACCTTCCTGCGGATCAAGGAGCGGTGAGGGTGGGGGTGGGCCCGGGCCTGGCTCCGTGAGCCGGGTGCGGGTGCCGGTGCGGGTGTGCGGGGGCTGGTCGCGTGGTTCCCCGCGCCCCTGATCCAGGCCCCTGATCCAGGACCGGGGTCCGGGCCCGGGGGCCGGACCCGAGATCCAATGCAGGGCGTCTACGAGCGGCGGCGGGGCTTTCCGGGCCGGCCGCCGCTCTTGGCGCCTCTGCCGCCGGACGCGCCGCCCCGGGGGTTGCGGGCGGTCGGCTTGCCCGTCCCGGTGCCGGTTCCGGTGCGCTTGGGCTTCTGCTGCGGCTTCTCCTCCGGGGGCTTCGCGCGGCCCCGAGAGCTGTTGACCGTGCGGCCCCGGACGATGCCGATGAAGTCCTCGACCAGGTCGGTCGTCGCGTCCTGCGGCCAGGACAGGGCGACGCGGGACTCGGGGGCGTCCGTCACCGGGCGGTAGGTGAGGTCCTTGCGGTGGTGGAGCCGGGCCAGCGACTGGGGGACGACGAGCAGCCCGATCCCGGCCGCCACCAGCTCGATCGCGTCCGCCGTGGTGGCGGGACGCTCGAACGCCGGCTCTCCCGGCGGCCGCTCCCAGCCGAGCGTGTCGTCGAGGGGGTGCAGCACGACCTCGTCCGCCAGGTCGGCGGTGCTCACCTCGTCGACCGCCGCGACGACGTGGTCCTGGGGGACCACGACGACGGTGGTCTCGGCGTAGAGAGGGATCGCGCTGAGGTCGTCACGGTCCACCGGCAGCCGTACGAACCCGGCGTCCGCGCCGCCGTCCCGCAGCAGGCCGAACGCCTCGGCGGGGGACACCTGGAGGAGGGTCAGGGGGACGTCGGGCAACCGCTCGTTCCAGATCCGCACCCACTTGGTGGGCGTCACTCCCGGGACGTACGCGAGCCGGAACGAAGGGGATGCTTCCGAGCCTGTCACGGGACCAGGCTAACGGGCGGGGGCCCGGCCCCGGCACCGGCCGTGGTCGGAGGTCGGGCACACGGTCGATACCCTTGACCCATGACGTCGCACCAGACCACCCAGACCATGAAGCCCGCCACGGCGGCGAAGAAGCTGGGTGTGTACCTCCAGGCCACGCCCGCCGAGTTCCAGGAGGGCGTCATCACTCGCACCGAGCTGACCGCGCTCCAGACGAACCCGCCCGCCTGGCTGGAGGAACTGCGCCGCAACGGCCCGCACCCCCGCCCCGTGGTCGCCGAGCGGCTGGGCGTCTCCATCGCGGGGCTCGCCCGCGGCGGAGTCACCGAGGCCCTCACCACCGAGCAGATCGACGCCCTGCGGCAGGACAGCCCCGAGTGGCTCAAGAAGGAGCGCGCCACTCAGGCCGAGGTCCGCAAGGAAGGCGCCCGTCTCAAGAAGCGCGACGCGGAGCGGGCGGCCCAGTCGGACGACCGTCGTTCCTGACCTGCTCGCCGCTCGCCCCACGTCGGTGGCCGCTCGCCGCCGGCCCTCCGTCGGTGGCAGGTGGTCCTCCGGCTGCTGGGTTCCCGCGGGGCGGAAATTGGTGGGCCGTCCGGCCGGGCCCCGGGGCAGGATGCCCCCGTGGACCCACTCCTGTGCGGACTTGCCGCCAATCCGGCCCTGCCGACCGAGCTGGTGGACCGGCTGGTCGTGTCGGCGGACGACGACATCGACCACCACCTCGCCGGACGAGCGGACCTCAGCCGGGCGCAGACGCTCCGACTGGCCTCGCGGAGCGAGCTGAACGGTGTGCCTCTGGCGTACCGGGGCATGCTGACAGCCGCCGACGTCGACCCCGCGGCACAGCCGCTCGTCGCCCTCGCCCTGCTCGACGAGGAGGCCGGCGACCCCGAGTGGGCCCGCCGCCTGGCGGCGGATCCGGTGGTCGAGCACCGGGAGAAGCTGGCCGCCTGCCCCGGCCTGCCGCCGGACGTGGTGGAGACCCTCGCCGCGGACCGGGACGTACGGGTGGTCGTGGAGCTGGCCCTGTGGGCCGCGCCGGACACGGCCGCCCGGCTCGCGGCGCATCCCCACGCCGAGGTCCGCCGGGCGGCGGCGGCCAACGAGGCGACGCCGCCGGACGTGCTGGCCGCGCTCGCCAGCGGCGAGGGACTGCCGCCCGCGCGGCACTGCCTGGTGTGCGACCGCGAGGAGCCGCCGTTCACGCACAGCCCGAACTGCCCGCGGGACGACTGCGCTCTGCGCTCGGGCGCCTCCTGCGACGGCACCCACGAATCCACCGCGCTGGACATACTCGGGGCGGCCCTGGAGAACCCGGCCACACCGGTCCGGGCCGTCGCGGGCTTCGCCGGCCACCCCTCGATGGTCCTGCGCCGGGCGCTCGCCGTCCGCCCCGGTCTGCCCCCGCACGCGTACGCGAGGCTCGCCGAGGACCCCACCCCCGGCGTGCGCGCGGACCTCGCCGAGAACCCCGCGATCGACGCCGCCCTGATGCGCGGGCTTGCCGAGGACACCTCCCCCGACGTCCGGCGCGCGCTCGCGCACAACCCGCGGGTGCCGCTCGACGTGCTCACCCGCCTGGCCGCCACCACCAGGATCGGCAGCACCCCGCTGCCGCGGATCGCCACCGCCACGCCCGCCGAGGTGGAGGAGCTGGCGGGGTCGCCGAACGCGGTCGTACGCATGCTCCTGGCACGACGGCGTGATCTGCCGGACAGGGTCGCTGCCGTGCTGGCCGACGACCCCGACGCCAAGGTCGCCAAGTCCGTCGCTGCGCACCCCGGCCTCGGCGAAGCGCGGTTGCGGACCATGGTCGACCGGCACGGAGTCCAGGTCATCGCCCAGGTGGCCGCCAACCCGGACGCCACCCCGGCCCTGCTGGAGCACCTGTCCCGGCACAGCCCCCCGGCGCGGCGGGCCTTCCGCGAGATCGCCCGGCACCCCCGTGCGACGGCCCCGGCCCTGCTCGCCTGCCTGGCGGACGAGCGGGCGAGACCCCTCGCCGCCGGGCATCCGGCGCTCCCGCCCCAGGTCGTCACGGACCTGCTGACCGACCCCGACCCGCAGGTGGCGCAAGCCGCGGCCGCCAACCCCTCGCTCCCGCCCGCCGAGATGGAGAGGCTGGCGCGCGAGCGGGTGCCCCGGTGAACCGAGCCCACCTCGTCGCCGCGTCAGGATCGGGCGAGAACGCAGAACTCGTGCCCCTCCGGGTCGGCCAGGCACCGCCACGGGACCTCGCCCTGGCCGACGTCGAGGTCGGTGGCGCCGAGGGCCCGTAGCCGGGCCACCTCCGCCTCGTGGTCGTCGTCGGGAAACCGCAGCAGGTCGAGATGGACGCGGTCCGGCACGGTCTTCCTACCGGGCGTGCGGAGGAACTCCAGATAGGGGCCGGTGTCGTCGGCGGACCGCAGCACCGCGAGGTCGTCGGTCACCTCGCGCGGGGTCCAGTCCGTCGCCGCGCCCCAGAACCGCGCCATGGCCCGCGGGTCCACGCAGTCGACCACCACCGCCGCGACGGGCCCGGTGTCCCGGTAGATCTCCCGGGGCTCCAGCACGCAGAACTCGTTGCCCTCCGGGTCGGCGAGGACCGTCCACGGCACATCGCCCTGGCCCACGTCGGCGGGCGTCGCGCCGAGCGCCCGCAGGCGCTCGACCAGCTCCGCCTGATGGGCCGCGGAGGTGGTGGCGAGATCGAGGTGCACACGGTTCTTCGTCGCCGATCTCGCTTCCGGCACGGCGATGACGTCGACGCACACACCGACCGGTTCCCGCCAGTCGAAGCCGGCGGGCTTGGCGGCGGTCGCGCCCGATCCCGAGCCGGAGACACCCCAGCCGAGCGCCTGCGCCCAGAACCGGCCGATCGCCGAGTCGTCCACCGCCTTGATGTTCACCTGAACAGGTCGCAGAACCATGCCGACGATCCTATGCAACGCTCCGGGGTGGCCTCCGCGCCGTCGTCGGCCATCGACAGCGCGCTTTTCAGCCGCAGCATCCGCGCAACCTCCTCAAAGATTGCATAAACGTGCAGCGAAACGTATAGTCATGCCATCCAGGAGGAGGATTCCATGGCGGCGGTACGTGTGGCGGTGGCGGGAGCGAGTGGTTATGCGGGCGGCGAAGTGCTGCGCCTGCTGCTCGCGCATCCCGAGGTGGAGATCGGTGCGCTGACCGGCAGTTCGAACGCGGGCCGGCGGCTGGGCGGGCTCCAGCCGCATCTGCTGCCCCTGGCCGACCGAGTGCTCCAGGAGACGACCGCCGAGGCCCTGGCCGGGCACGACGTGGTCTTCCTCGCGCTGCCGCACGGGCAGTCCGCCGCCGTGGCCGAACAGCTCGGCCCGGACGTGCTCGTCGTCGACATGGGCGCCGACTTCCGGCTCAAGGACCCGGCGGACTGGGAGCGCTTCTACGGCTCGCCCCACGCCGGGACCTGGCCCTACGGCCTCCCCGAACTTCCCGGTGCCCGCGCCGCGCTGGAGGGGTCCAAGCGCATCGCGGTGCCCGGTTGCTACCCCACGGCCGTCACCCTGGCCCTGTTCCCGGCGTACGCGGCGGGCCTCGCCGAGAACGAGGCCGTGATCGTCGCCGCCTCCGGCACCTCCGGCGCGGGCAAGGCGGCCAAGCCGCACCTGCTGGGCAGCGAGGTCATGGGGTCGATGACCCCGTACGGCGTCGGCGGCGGCCACCGGCACACGCCCGAGGTGATGCAGAACCTCGGCGGAGTCGCCGGCGAGCCGGTCTCCGTGTCCTTCACGCCGACCCTCGCGCCGATGCCCCGCGGCATCCTCGCCACGTGCAGCGCGAAGGCCCGGCCCGGTGTCACCGCCGACTCCGTGCGCGCCGCGTACGAGAAGGCCTTCGCCGACGAGCCGTTCGTCCATCTGCTCCCCGAGGGGCAGTGGCCCGCCACGGCGTCCGTCTACGGTTCCAACGCTGTTCAGATCCAGGTCGCGTACGACGAGGCGGCGGGCCGCATCATCGCGATCAGCGCCATCGACAACCTCACCAAGGGCACCGCCGGTGGCGCCCTCCAGAGCATGAACATCGCCCTCGGACTCCACGAGACGACGGGGCTTTCCACGATCGGAGTCGCACCGTGAGCGTGACGGCAGCCAAGGGATTCACGGCGGCGGGCATCGCCGCCGGGATCAAGGAGAACGGCAACCCGGACCTGGCCCTCGTGGTCAACACCGGACCCCGACTCGCCGCCGCCGGCGTCTTCACCTCCAACCGGGTGAAGGCCGCGCCGGTCCTCTGGTCCGAGCAGGTGCTGAAGGGCGGCCAGGTCTCCGCCGTCGTCCTCAACTCCGGTGGCGCCAACGCCTGTACGGGCCCGAAGGGCTTCCAGGACACGCACGCGACCGCCGAGAAGGCCGCGGAGGTCCTCGAAGGCCACAACGCGGGCGAGATCGCCGTCGCCTCCACCGGCCTCATCGGCGTACTCCTGCCCATGGACAAGCTGCTCCCGGGCGTCGAGCAGGCCGCCGCGCAGCTCTCCGAGCACGGCGGTGAGAAGGCGGCCATCGCCATCAAGACCACCGACACCGTGCACAAGACGTCCGTCGTGACGAAGGACGGCTGGACGGTCGGCGGGATGGCGAAGGGCGCCGGCATGCTCGCGCCCGGCCTCGCCACCATGCTCGTCGTCCTCACCACCGACGCCGACCTGGAGAGCGACGCGCTCGACAGCGCCCTGCGCGCCGCGACGCGCACGACCTTCGACCGCGTCGACTCCGACGGCTGCATGTCCACCAACGACACCGTGCTGCTGCTCGCCTCCGGCGCCGCCCAGGTCACCCCGGGGTACGAGGAGTTCGCCGAGGCCGTCCGCGCGGTCTGCGACGACCTGGGCCAGCAGCTGATCCGGGACGCCGAGGGCGCCAGCAAGGACATCAGGATCGAGGTCGTCAACGCCGCGACCGAGGACGACGCCGTCGAGGTGGGCCGCTCCATCGCCCGCAACAACCTGCTCAAGTGCGCCCTGCACGGCGAGGATCCGAACTGGGGCCGGGTCCTCTCCGCGATCGGCACCACGTCCGCCGCCTTCGAGGCGGACCGGCTCAACGTCGCCATCAACGGCGTCTGGGTCTGCAAGAACGGCGGTGTCGGCGAGGACCGCGACAAGGTCGACATGCGCTACCGCGAGGTGCACATCGTCGCTGACCTCGCCGCGGGGTCCGAGACGGCCACCATCTGGACCAACGACCTGACCGCGGACTACGTCCACGAGAACAGCGCGTACTCGTCATGAGCACGACGCGCAAGCACACCGCCCTCCCCAAGGCCCAGATCCTCATCGAAGCCCTCCCCTGGCTGACCCGTCACAACGGCAGGACGGTCGTCATCAAGTTCGGCGGAAACGCCATGATCGACGAGGACCTGAAGGCCGCCTTCGCCCAGGACGTCGTCTTCCTGCGTCACGCCGGCCTCAACGTCGTCGTCGTGCACGGTGGCGGCCCGCAGATCAGCGCCGCCCTCGACCGCCACGGCATCGTCAGCGAGTTCCGGGCCGGCCTGCGCGTCACCACCGAGGACGCCATGGACGTCGTCCGCATGGTGCTCGCCGGACAGGTCCAGCGCGAACTGGTCGGCCTGCTCAACCAGCACGGACCGCTCGCCGTCGGACTGACCGGCGAGGACGCGCACACCATCACCGCCATCAAGCACCAGCCCGAGATCGACGGGGAGTTGGTCGACATCGGGCGGGTGGGCGAGATCACCGCGATCGACACGGGCGCGATCGAGGCACTGCTCGCCGACGGCCGCATCCCGGTCGTCTCGTCGATCGCCCGTAGCCAGGACGACGGACATGTCTACAACGTCAATGCTGATACGGCGGCTGCGGCACTCGCTGCTGCTCTTGACGCCGAAACCCTCATGGTCCTCACGGACGTCGAGGGCCTCTACGAGGACTGGCCCAACAGCGACGAGGTGATCAGCCGCCTCACCGCTTCCCAACTGGAGAAGCTGCTGCCGGACCTGGCCTCCGGCATGGTGCCGAAGATGCAGGGCTGCCTGCACGCCGTACGCAACGGCGTCCAGACCGCCCGGGTCATCGACGGCCGGGTCCAGCACTCCATCCTGCTGGAGATCTTCACCGACGAGGGCATCGGCACGATGGTCGTGCCGGATGCGGAAGAGGGAGACGCCGCATGACCGCCAACGAAGAGCTGAGCCGGCGGTGGCGGGGCTCGCTCATGAACAACTACGGCACCCCGCAGCTCTCGCTCGTCCGGGGCGCGGGAACCAAGGTGTGGGACGCCGACGGCAAGGAGTACCTCGACTACGTCGGCGGTATCGCGGTCAACGCGCTCGGCCACGCCCATCCGGCGGTCGTCGAGGCCGTCGGCACCCAGATCGCCTCGCTCGGCCACGTCTCCAACCTGTTCATCGCCGAACCGCCGGTCGCTCTGGCCGAACGGCTCCTGGAGCACTTCGGCCGCGACGGCAAGGTCTTCTTCTGCAACTCGGGGGCCGAGGCCAACGAGGGCGCCTTCAAGATCGGCCGGCTCACGGGGCGGACCCACATGGTCGCCACCGAGGGCGGCTTCCACGGCCGCACCATGGGCGCGCTCGCCCTCACCGGCCAGCCCGGCAAGCAGACCGGCTTCCACCCGCTGCCCGGCGACGTCACCCACGTCCCCTACGGCGACGCGCAGGCCCTGGCCGCCGCGGTCACCGAGGAGACGGCCCTCGTCATCATCGAGCCCGTCCAGGGCGAGAAGGGCGTGGTGGTCCCGCCGCCCGGCTACCTCAAAGCCGCGCGCGCCATCACGGCCGCCAAGGGCGCGCTCCTCGTCCTCGACGAGGTACAGACCGGCATCGGCCGCACCGGGCACTGGTTCGAGTACCAGGCGCACGAGGGCGTCCTGCCCGACGTCGTCACCCTGGCCAAGGGCCTCGGCGGCGGACTGCCGATCGGCGCGACCGTCGCCTTCGGCCGGGCGGCGGACCTGTTCCAGCCCGGCGGGCACGGCACCACCTTCGGCGGCAACCCGGTCGCCTGCGCCGCCGGACTCGCCGTCCTGGAGACCATCCAGGCCGAGGGCCTGCTGGAGAACGTCAAGCGGCAGAGCGAGAAACTGCGCGACGGAATCGAGTCCCTCGGGGACCCGATGATCGACCACGTCCGAGGCGCGGGCCTCCTGCTGGGTATCGTGCTCACCGAGCCGCTCGCGCCCCTGGCGCAACAGGCCGCACAGGACGCCGGCTTCCTGGTGAACGCGCCCGCCCCCGATGTCGTACGGCTGATGCCGCCGCTCAATGTCGCGGACGCGGAGGTGGACGCCCTTCTCCGGGCGCTGCCGGGCATCCTCGACGCGGCGCGGGCGGCCCATGAAGCCAGCGGGGACGGACGAGCCGGAGAATGAGACGACGATGAGCCAGGCGCAGGAGCACGACCAGGCGGGACCCGCCGTGCCGCAGACCCGCACCGCACGCCACCGGCGGATCGTGGACATCCTCAACCGGCAACCGGTGCGGTCGCAGAGCCAGTTGGCGAAGCTGCTGTCCGACGACGGGCTGAGCGTCACCCAGGCGACCCTCAGCCGGGACCTGGACGAGCTGAACGCGGTGAAGATCCGCAACAACGACGGCGACCTGATCTACGCGGTGCCGAGCGAGGGGGGTTTCCGGACCCCCCGGGTGCCGCTGGGCGAGTCGGCGAAGGAGGAGCGGATGCGGCGGCTCTCCGCGGAGCTGCTGATCTCCGCGGAGGCCTCGGCGAACCTGGTGGTGCTCCGGACCCCGCCGGGCGCGGCCCAGTTCCTGGCCTCGGCCATCGACCAGGCGGAGCTGCACGACATCCTGGGCACGATCGCGGGTGACGACACGCTGCTGCTGATCAGCCGGGATCCCGTGGGCGGGCAGGCCCTGGCCGACCACCTGCTGAGGTTGGCGCAGAACGGGCACTGAGGGGGCGGAGGGCGGGGAGTGACTCCGGGGGCGTCGGCGGAGGTGGAGCGGCCGTTCGAAGGGGATGCCCGGGGGAGTGGCCGACCGCGGGTTCGTCGTGGCCGCTCGCGCAGGTCCCCGCGCCCCTGAGAAGGGGCTTGGCCCCTTTCCCCGTCCGTTCCGACCTCGGGCCGTTCCGACCGCGGGCCGTTCCGACCGCGGGCCGTCGTGCCGCTGGGCCGGCACGGGTGGCCGCGGCGCGTCCCGCGCGCCCTTGACGGTTCCGCCCGGCCCGGCACCACCACGCTCAGCCCAGCCGCGCGGCCAGCCCTCCCGTGCAGCGGACCTCGTCGCCCGCCGTGATGAGGAGCGCTTCGGTGTCGTCGAGGGACTCCAGCCAGGCCAGGCCCTCGCGGGAACCCATCGCGAACGCGGCCGTCGCCCAGCAGTCCGCCCAGGTCAGACGGGGAGCCACCACCGTCACCGAGACCAGGTCGGTCACGGCGGACTTCCCGGTACGGGGGTCGACGATGTGCGCGCCCCGCTCGGCCGTGCCGGACGTGGCCACCGCCAGACGGTCCGCACCGGCGGCGGTGACGACCGCCGCGAGCCCTCCGGGCCGCAGGGGGTCCGCCACACCCACGCGCCACGGCCGTTCCGGCCCGGGGACACCGCACAACTGGACGTCGCCGCCCCCGTTCACGTTCACCCCGGTCGCCCCGGCCTCCACCAGCAGCCGGGCGGCCCGCTCGGTGGCCCACCCCTTCACGAGGCCGGTCGGGTCGAAGCGGCCCTCGTAGGTGGCGCTGAACCAGCCTCCGCTCAGCCGCTCGGCCTCGGCGCACAGTTCGAGCACCTCGCCGACCTCGGGAGCGCACTCCTCGATCGTCACCTCGCCCCGGGCGAGCCGGGAGATCTGACTGTGCTCGCGGTAGGTGCTGAACACCTCGTCCACGGCGTGCAGCCCGGCCACCGCCTCGTCGAGCGCGGCCCTGATCACGGCCGGCTCCCCTCCTCGGACGTCGAAGGAGAAGACGGTGCCCATGACCTCCTCGGCGTGCCGCAGCTGGGCGGACGCGGCGGCCCCGGCGGGTTCGGCCACCGGGTCAGCCGGCCTGGTCCAGGGCGGACTGGAGGGACTGCTTGTAGCCGCCGCTGGTGTATGTGGCGCCCGAGACAGCATCGATGTCAGCGCTCCCTGCCGAGACGGCGTTCTTGTTGAGCTGGGGGATGGCGGTACCGCTGATCTGGGTGGAGCGGCCGCCGGTGGGCTGCTGCAGCGCCTCGGCACCTGTGATCTTGCCGTCCGTGACCGTGACGCGGACCTGGACCGGCCCGTAGTCCGTCTTGATGGCCGAGCCCGTGAGCACCTGGGTGCCTGTCGACTGCCCGGCCCCGGACTTCTCGGCGTCGCCGCCCGTGTCCTGTGCGTCGCCGCCCGCCTCGACCTCGGTGCCCGAGTCCTGCGCCTTGCCGGCCTGGTCCAGGGCGGACTGCAGGGACTCCTTGTATCCGGCGCTGGTGTAGGTGGCGCCCGACACCGCGTCGATGTCGGCGCTGCCCGCCGCCACCGCCGCCTGGTTGAGCTTCGGCACCGAGTCGCCGGTGATCTGGGTGGAGCGGCCACCGCTCGGCGCCTGCACGGCCTCGGCGCCTGTGATCTTGCCGCCGCTGACGGTGATCCTCACCTGGACCGGCCCGTACTGGGTCTGGACGGCGCTGCCCGTGAGCACCTGGGCGCCCGCGTCCGGTGCCTTGCCGGCCTGGTCCAGGGCGGACTGCAGGGACTCCTTGTATCCGGCGCTGGTGTACGTGGCGCCGGACACCGCGTCGATGTCGGCGCTGCCGGCCGCCATCGCCGCCTGGTTGAGCTTGGGAATGGCGTCGCCGCTGATCTGGGTGGAGCGGCCGCCGCTCGGCTGCTGCACGGTCTCGGCCTTGGTGATCTTGCCGCCGTCGACGGTGATCCTGACCTGGACCGGGCCGTACTCGGTGTCGACGGCGGAACCCGTGAGGGTCTGCGCGCCGGCCGCCACCCCGCCCTGCGCCGAAGGTGCGCCCCCGGCCGCGCCGGCCTGCACCGATCCGGCGTCCGAGGCCGGCTTCAGCGACAGCAGCAGCACGATGCCGGACACGGTGGCGGCGGTGGCGAGCAGAGTCCGCCGGATGGGGTGGCTCTTCTTCATCGCTCCTTCAGCTCCTGAACTGTGAAGTCTCGCGGGGGAGACCCGTGGGGCGAACCCGTGGGGAAACCCATGGCCAGAAAGTCGGGGTGGGCAGGTCCTGGTGATCTGCCGCTGGGACGGTCCTGGGACCTACGGCTGGAACGTGCGGGGGACCACCGGCGGGTACGGCCGGTCGGGCGGGACCCGGGCCGGGCGGTCCCCTCGCTCACATCTCGAACGACTCGTGGTGGATACGGCGGGTCGGGACGCCCGCGCCGCGCAGTGCCTCGTACACACCCTGCGCGAAGCCGGGCGGCCCGCACAGGAAGACGTCATGGCTCTCGATGTCGGGGATCTTGCGGCGCAGCGAGTCCGGCGAGATGTCCGGACGCTCACCGTCCGGGCTGTTCACCGCGTACATCAGCCGTGCGCCGCGCTCCTCGGCGATCTGCGCCAGCTCGTCCCACAGCGCTAGGTCCTGGGTGCTGTTGGCCCGGTAGAGCAGCGTCAGGTCACCGGCCGCGCCGGGCAGCGTCTCGAACAGGGCCCGCATCGGCGTGATGCCCACACCGCCGGCCACCAGCAGCACCTTGCCCCGGCTGCGCTTGCCGGCCGTGAGCGCCCCGTAGGGGCCCTCCGCCCACACCCGGACACCGGGCTCCAGGTCGCGCAGGGCCGAGCTGTGGTCGCCGATCGCCTTGACCGTGATGCGCAGCATGTTGGGGCGGGGCGCCGCCGACAGCGAGTACGGGTGCGAGCTGAACCGCATGCCCGGGGCGAGGAAGCGCCAGCGGAAGAACTGCCCGGCCTCCGCACCCATCCGGTGCAGCTTGCGCCCGCTCATCAGCACCGAGACGATGCCGGGCGACTCCTCGATGACCGCCTCGACCCGCAGTCGGTGCTTCAGGTTCAGCTTGATCGGAGAAACGATCCGGTACCAGACCACCAGCGCGGTCACCGTGCCGTACAGCGCGTACCAGCCGGTCTTCGCGGCGGGTGTGGCGGCGAACTCGTTGCCGGTGGTGATCTGGTGCCAGAAGGTCAGGAACGTGGCCGCGTACGTCAGCAGGTGCGTGTGGTACCAGAGGTCGTACGGGATCCGCTTGCGCACCGGGCCGATCGAGATGAGCCCGATGAACACCAGCAGGCCGGTGCCGATGGCGGCCTTGCCCATGTCCGGCAGCTGGTTGATGGAGTCGATGGTCTGCTGGAGGATCGCGGTGTGGGTGAGGCCGGCCTGGAGGGCGTACCCGTACATCGTGAGGACGACGTGCGCGACGACCAGGCAGAGCGTGTAGCGGCCGGTCATCGCGTGCCAGCGGGCCACCCGGTCGGAGCCGACCCGCCTCTCCAGCGCGGGCACCCGGGCCATCTGGAGCACCACCAGGGCCATCAGGTACCCGCCGAGCAGACCCGTGATCCGCCCGGCGTTGACCATCTTGCTGCCCTGGTCCGCGATGGACGGGGTGTTGTCCCACCACAGCCACACCACCGCGGCCGCGCCCGCCCAGAAGGCGATGAGCAACGGGACGGCGGGAGAGCGGCGAGGTCGGATGCGGCGCATCGTCTGGCGGCGCGCGGCGCGACCTCCGGCGATCGTGGACACGGTTCCTCCGTGGTGGGCTGGACCCTTGGCCCACACGTACGTGCTGGGAGTGCCGTGTGTTCAACCGTGTGAACAACTCGCCGTGCGGAGGGACCGGTGGCGCGCGGAAGTCCCGCGGTTCGCGCGTCAGACGACGGAGGGAGGCAGCGGCAACGGCAGTCCGGGAAGCCCGTCCATGCTGGTCGCGATGTGCTCCTTGGAGCTGAAGTAGGCGCTGAGCGAGTCGTCGTCCTCGCGTGCGAAGCGCCGGCCGTGCAGGTCGCGGTCCTCCTCGTACGCCATGAACGGCACGGAGTAGCCGCAGCTGTCGCGGATGCGCTCGGCGCGGACGACGATGACGGCGCGCAGGCCGTGCGGGGCGGGGTCGATGTCGGGGAAGCGGGCGAGGAGTCCGGCGAAGCGCGGATCGTCCCGGAAGACGGCCTCGCCCGTGCCGTGCACCCGCACGATGGTGGGCGGGCCCTGGAAGGCACACCACATGAGGGTGATCCGGCCGTTCTCGCGCAGGTGCGCGATCGTCTCCGCGTTGGACCCCGCGAAGTCCAGGTAGGCGACGGTGAGTTCGTCGAGGATCACGAACGACCCCCGCAGACCCTTGGGGGAGAGGTTGACCGTGCCGTCGGCGGACAGGGGCGCGGTCGCGGTGAAGAACAGGGGCTGAGCCTCGATGAACGTACGGAGGCGGCCGTCTATGCGCTCGTAAGTCTTTCCCATGGCTAACGATTATCGACGGAAACGCTTCGCCTGTCTAAGGAATCGGCTGTCCGGGGAATCGGGTGCGGGAACACGAATTCCGGGTGGATCCCCTGGCTGGGATCCACCCGGAACCGGATGCGCCGTGGCCGCCCCGGCCGGCGCGCGGGGCGGCCACGGCTCCTGGTGCCCTCAGGGGGCGCAGGAGGTCACTCGCCGGACGAACGGGTCATCGCGAGAGTGCGTGGACGGTACGGACTACTGGTTGAGCTGGCAGGGGGCGAGCTTCTCCAGGCCCTCGGGCTTGGCGGCGGCGCGGCCGATCGCGGTCTCGATGCGGTTCAGCGCGGCGACGCGCTTGTCCTCCAGCGGGCCGAGGATGGCGTTGTCGACGAAGTTGGCACCGCCCTGGCCGACCGTGTCGATCAGGCGCTGGTTGGCTTCGGCGATCTGGGTGTCGAGGAGGGCGAGGTTGCGGTCGACCTCGGCCTGCGCGGAGGCGGGGATCGCGGGGAGGCTTCCCTCGACCGCCGGGCAGGAGATGGCGCCCGCGGCACCCGCGTTGCCCGCGTCCTCGGCGCCCGCACCGTCCTCGGCGCCCGCACCGGCACCGGCCTCGGCACCCGCACCGGCCTGCTCACCGGCACCGGCGGCGCCGCCCTGGTCGAGCTGGCAGGGGGCGAGCTTCTCCAGGCCCTCGGGCTTGGCGGCGGCGCGGCCGATGGCCGTCTCGATGCGGTTCAGCGCGGCGACGCGCTTGTCCTCCAGCGGGCCGAGGATGGCGTTCTGGACGAAGTTGGCACCGCCCTGGCCGACCGTGTCGACGAGGCGCTGGTTGGCCTCCTGGATCTGGGTCTGCAGCTGGGCGAGGTTGCTGTCGACCTCGGCCTTGGCGGAGGCGGGGATCGCCGGGAGGCTTCCCTCGACCGCCGGGCAGGAGATGGTGCCGGGGGAAGCGGCCCCGGCGGCGTCCTGGCCGCCGTTGTTGGCACCCTCACCGGCGAGAGCGGAACCCGCGATGACCGCTCCGGAGAGCACGACCGCGGCGGCGCCGCCGATGATCCCTACGCGACGCTTGTTGTACTTCGGAAGAGCCCTGGACATGCGGATGCCTCACTCGGGTCGGGTGTGGTCGGTGTGAACTAACGCGGCGCCTGCGTTCGGTGAGAGTTACGAGCAAGCGGTTTCATTTGTTCAAAGCTTTCTCCGCATCTCCCAAAGTTCTCTCAGATTGACGATTCATGCAGAGTTCTGCATACTCATGCATGACAGCGAACAGTGTGCGGAGATCTAGGAGCAACGCGAGTGAGCAGCAACAGCGGTGACGTACGGCTCTGGGGCGCCCGTTTCGCCGACGGTCCCGCAGAGGCCCTGGCGAAGCTGTCCGCGTCGGTCCACTTCGACTGGCGCCTGGCCCCGTACGACATCGCGGGCTCCCGCGCCCACGCGCGCGTGCTGCACAAGGCGGGCCTGCTCACCGAGGACGAGCTGAGCCGGATGATCGCCGGCCTGGACCAGCTCGAAGCGGACGTGGCGTCGGGCGACTTCGTCGGCACCGTCGCCGACGAGGACGTGCACACCGCCCTGGAGCGCGGCCTCCTGGAGCGTCTGGGCCCCGACCTGGGCGGCAAGCTGCGCGCCGGCCGGTCCCGCAACGACCAGGTCGCGACCCTCTTCCGGATGTACCTGCGCGACCACGCCCGCACGGTCGGCGGCCTGATCGCCGACCTCCAGGACGCGCTGATCGGACTGGCGCAGGCCCACCCGGACGTGGCGATGCCCGGCCGTACGCACCTCCAGCACGCCCAGCCGGTCCTGTTCGCCCACCACGTCCTCGCCCATGTCCAGTCCCTCTCCCGGGACGCGGAGCGGCTGCGCCAGTGGGACGAGCGCACAGCCGTCTCCCCGTACGGCTCGGGCGCCCTCGCGGGCAGCAGCCTCGGTCTGGACCCCGAAGCGGTGGCGAAGGACCTGGGCTTCGAGAACGGCAGCTCCGCGAACTCCATCGACGGCACGGCCTCCCGTGACTTCGTCGCCGAGTTCGCCTTCATCACCGCGATGATCGGCGTGAACCTCTCCCGGATCGCGGAGGAGGTCATCATCTGGAACACGAAGGAGTTCTCCTTCGTGACCCTCCACGACGCGTTCTCGACGGGCTCGTCGATCATGCCGCAGAAGAAGAACCCGGACATCGCGGAGCTGGCCCGAGGCAAGTCCGGCCGCCTGATCGGCAACCTGACGGGCCTGATGGCGACGCTGAAGGCCCTGCCCCTGGCCTACAACCGCGACCTCCAGGAGGACAAGGAGCCGGTCTTCGACTCCATCGACCAGCTGGAGATCCTTCTCCCCGCCTTCACCGGCATGATGGCCACGCTCACCGTCCACCGTGAGCGCATGGAGGAACTGGCCCCCGCCGGCTTCTCCCTCGCCACCGACATCGCCGAGTGGCTCGTCAAGCAGGGCGTCCCGTTCCGTGTCGCCCACGAGGTCGCCGGCGAGTGCGTGAAGGTCGCCGAGTCGGAGAACAAGGAGCTGAACGATCTGACGGACGACCAGTTCGCCAAGATCTCCGCCCACCTGACCCCCGAGGTCCGCTCGGTCCTCGACGTCCCCGGTGCCCTCGCCTCCCGCAACGGCCGCGGCGGCACCGCCCCGAGCGCGGTGGCGGTCCAGCTGGCCGACATCAAGCGGGACGTGACGGCCCAGCACGCCTGGGCGACCGCCAAGAAGGGCTGATCGACCGCCCTGAACGGGCCGCAGGCCCGTGTAGGGCGCGGGGAACTGCGCGACACGCCACGACGAGGCCGCATCCGCCCAAGAGCCCGTGCTCCCGAGCTCTTGGGCGCCCGGGCTGCCCGAGCGGAGCGCAGCCGCGGGTTACGTTGGTCGGAAGCCCCAAGGATCCGACCGAACGGAGCCCGCGATGCCCTTCGCCCGACTGGCCGCAGCGACCACCCCCACCTGCCATCTCGGACTCGGCCTCGCCGCAGTCGCCCGCCCCGGTTACATCAACCTCGGCCGCGACGCCGACCTCGGCGAGAACCGCACGGTCGACGCCCTGCGCACCCGCACCCACGAACTCCTCGACGCCGCCTACGCCCAGGGCGTCCGCTACTTCGACGTGGCCCGCTCGTACGGCCGCTCGGAGGAGTTCCTCGCCGACTGGCTGACGTCCCGCCCCGGCCTCGACGACATCGTCGTCGGCAGCAAATGGGGCTACACCTACACCGCCGACTGGACCACGGACGCCGAGCGGCACGAGGTCAAGGACCACAGCCTCCCCACGTACGAGCGACAGCGCGCCGAGAGCGCCGAACTGCTCGGCGACCGGCTCGACCTCTACCAGATCCACTCGGTGACCCCGGACAGCCCGGCCCTCACCGACAAGGAACTCCACGCCCGGCTGGCACAGGCCGCCGCCGAGGGCGTCACCATCGGCTTCTCCACCAGCGGCCCGGCCCAGGCGGAGGCCATCCGCACCGCCCTCGCCGTGACCGTGGACGGCGAACCCCTCTTCCGTACGGTCCAGTCGACGTACAACGCGCTGGAGACCTCCGCCGCGCCCGCCCTCGCCGAGGCGCACGACGCGGGTCTCACCGTGATCGTCAAGGAGGGCATGGCGAACGGCCGTCTGGCCGGCCCGCACGCCCCCGGGGCGCTCAGGGCCGTCGCCGAACAGACGGGACTCGGCTGCGACGCCGTCGCCCTGGCGGTGGTCCTGCGACAGCCGTGGGCCGGTGTCGTCCTCTCCGGCGCCGCCACCACCGGCCAGCTCGCCTCCAACCTGCACGCCGCGGTCGTCGACCTCGACGACGAACAGCTGACCGGCCTCGCCGACCTGGCCGAGGACCCGCGTACCTACTGGGAGAAGCGCGGACAGCTGCCCTGGCACTGACGGTCCCCCGCGGTACCCGCGCCATGAGACAGCCATGCCCCAGGTGAGACATGAATGTCCCACCTGGGTTATGGTTGTCTCATGGCCGTCGATCGTGAACACGTGCTGCGCAGCGCAGCCGCCCTGCTGACCCGCAAGTCCACCGCGACGATGGACGAGGTCGCGAAGGCCGCCGGGATCAGCCGCGCCACGCTGCACCGCCACTTCGCCGGGCGCGACGCGCTGGTACGGGCGCTGGAGGCGCTCGGCATCGCGGAGTGCGAGGCCGCGCTGGACGCGGCCCGCCCGACCGAGGGCCCGGCGCGCGAGGCCGTACGACGGCTGGTGCGGGAAATCGAGCCCGCCGCCGGCCTCCTCGCCTTCCTCTACACCGAGGCCCAGCTGTTCGAGGGCGAGCAGCAGCACGAGGGCTGGTCCCGGATCGACGACCGCATCGCGGCCCTCTTCAAACGCGGCCAGGCGGCGGGCGAGTTCCGTATCGACCTCACCCCGGCCTGGCTCACCGAGGCGCTGTACGGCCTGCTGGCCTCCGGCGCCTGGGCGGTCGCGGAAGGCCGTGTGGCCGCCAAGGACTTCACCTACATGACCGCCGAGCTGCTGCTCGGCGGCGCACTGCGTCATCCCGAACAACCGAGAGAGGAATCATGACCAGCACCCTGCGGCCGGCGCGCACCACGGAGACGGAGAAGAGGCCGGGCCGCTGGCTCGCGCTCTCCGTCCTCGTGCTCGCCGTGCTGCTGGTGGCCGTCGACGCGACCGTCCTCGGTCTCGCGACCCCCTACATCAGCGAGGACCTGCAGCCGTCGGGCACCCAGCTGCTGTGGATCGGTGACGTCTACTCGTTCGTCATCGCGGGCCTGCTCGTCTCGGCCGGCAGCCTCGGCGACCGCATCGGCCGCAAGAAGCTGCTGCTCATAGGGGCCACGGCGTTCGGCGCGATATCCGTGCTCAACGCCTATGCGACGACGCCCGAGATGATGATCGTCGCGCGGGCCCTGCTCGGTGTCGCGGGCGCCACCCTGATGCCCGCCACCCTCGCCCTGATCCGCAACCTCTTCGACGACCCGCGCGAGCGCAGCCTCGCCATCGGCATCTGGGGCGCCACGGCGTCCGCCGGCACGGCGGTCGGCCCGGTCGTCGGCGGGTTCCTGCTGGAGCACTTCTGGTGGGGTTCGGTCTTCCTGATCAACCTGCCGGTGATGGCGGTCCTCGTCCTCGTCGGCGTCAAGCTGCTCCCCGAGTCCCGTCACCCGAGCCCCGGCCCCTGGGACATGCTCAGCGTCGGCCTGTCGCTGGCCGGCATGCTCGGTGTCGTGTACGCGGTCAAGGAGACCGCCACCCACGGCCTCGACGGCAACGCGCTCGCCGCGGGCCTCCTCGGCCTCGCCGGACTGTTCTTCTTCGTGCGCCGTCAGCTGACGCTTCCGCACCCGCTGCTGGACATGCGCCTGTTCCGCAACCGGGGCTTCTCCGGGGCGGTCCTGGCCGACCTGCTGACCATTCTGGGCCTCTCCGGCCTGGTTTTCTTCCTCTCGCAGTTCCTGCAACTCGTCCAGGGCCGGGGCCCGTTGGAGGCGGGTCTCGCGGAGCTGCCGGCGGCCGTCGGCGCGGTGGTCGCGGGCCTGATCGCCGGAACCGCCGCCCGCCGCTTCTCGGTCCGTTCGGTGGTCGCGGGCGGTCTGGCGGCCATCGGCGTGGCCCTCGCCCTGCTCACCCTGGTCGACCGGACCACCGGCTACCCCCTGATCGGGGCAGCGTTGCTGATCGTCGGCGTCGGCGCGGGCTTCTCCTTCACCGTGACCGCCGACGTCATCCTCTCCAGCGTCCCCAAGGAACAGGCGGGCGCGGCCTCGGCCGTCTCGGAGACGGCGTACGAGTTGGGCGCGGCCCTCGGCATCGCGGTCCTGGGCTCGATCGTGACGGGCGTCTACCGCGACTTCCCGGCCCCGCCCGGCACCCCGGCCGAGGCCCACGAGTCGCTGGGCGGAGCGGTGGAGGCGGCGCGGACCATGCCGCCGAACACGGCACACGACATGCTCACCTCGGCCCAGGACGCCTTCGTCGACGGCCTGACCATCGCCGCAGCCGCAGGAGCGACGGTACTCCTGGCAACAGCAGCCACAGCCTGGTTCCTCCTACACACCCAACACCTGGACAACACCCCCTGAACCCACACGCCCACCCCAACCCCCCGCCCCGCCAGGGGCGCGGGGAACGGCGCGCCAAGCCCTCACGAACCCGCACCCGGCAAACGAGGGGAGCACCCCCTCAGGGGCGCGAGGAACGGCGCGACAAGCCCCCACTCACCCGCACCCGACAAACGACCGATCCACCTCAGGGGCGCGAGGAACGGCGCGACAAGCCCCCACTCACCCGCACCCGACAAACGACCGATCCACCCCAGGGGCGCGGGGAACGGCGCGACAAGCCCCCACTCACCCGCACCCGCACACGCCCCCGAGCCCCCAACCCCTCACCGCCGAACCAGCGGAGCTACGCCGCTTCCTTGGCCTTCGACGCGTACATATCCACATACTCCTGCCCCGACAACCGCATGACCTCAGCCATCACAGAATCGGTCACCGCCCGCAGCACATACCGATCCCGGTCCATCCCCTCGTACCGGGAGAACTCCATCGCCTCACCGAACCGCACCGTCACCCGATGCGGCCGCGGCACCCCCGCCCCACCCGGCTGGATCTTGTCCGTCCCGATCATCGCGAAGGGGACGACCGGCGCCCCGGTCATCAACGTCAGCCGGGCGATGCCCGTACGCCCCCGGTACAGACGGCCGTCGGGCGACCGCGTCCCCTCGGGGTAGATGCCGAACATCCGGCCCTCGTCCAGCACCCGCCGTCCGGTCATCAGTGCGGCCACACCGCCACGGCCGCCGTCACGGTCGACGGGGATCATGCCGACACCGGTGAAGAACCAAGCCATCAGACGGCCCTTGATCCCCTTGCCCGTGACGTACTCGTCCTTGCCGATGAAGACGACCTGCCGGTCGCAGACCAGCGGCAGGATCATCGAGTCGATGAAGGTCAGGTGGTTGCCGGCGAGGATCACCGGACCGTCTCCCGGAATGTGCTCGGCGCCCTCCACCCGGGGGCGGAACATCAGGCGCATGATCGGTCCGAGCACTGCCTTGATGAGCGCGAAGCGGGACAACAGGCCCTCCCATGTCAAGCGTTCCGGTACAAGTATGTGCAGGTGAGGACGATACTCCCGGTTCCGGGGCCGGCGCACACCGGGTTCACCGAGTGGATACCAAGTGTTGACGCTGTTTTACCTGCGGTGACGCGCGGGTGGCGGCCTGTCACCGGCCGGAAACATGTGACGGACATCGCGACCCCGATCCGACAGCCCGTCACATCACGCCGCTCGCGCGACACAAGGCGTCTTCCGCGTGTTCCGTCCCAGGTCTCCCGGCGGTCACCTCCGGACACCTACGATCGTCCCGCTTTGACAGGTGCAGGGCATCACGGTGGAGGAGCCGGTCATGGGGACGCAGGAGTCGCGACAGTCGCAGGACCCGAACGAGCAGGGACGCGGAGCGGGCCGACGGGCACTGCTCGGCGCCGCGATGCTCGGCGCGGGCGGAGCGGTCCTCGGACTGCCGGCCACGGCCGCGGCCGGTGAGGCCGCGTCGGGCACGAAGTCGGGCGGCGGGTACCGCAGACTCCCCGTGCCGACGATCATCGCGCACCGCGGGGCCAGCGGCTACCGCCCGGAACACACGCTCGGCTCGTACCAGCTGGCCCTCGACATGGGCGCGCACGTCATCGAGCAGGACCTCGTGCCCACCAAGGACGGCCACCTCGTCTGCCGTCACGAGAACGACATCACCGGCACGACCGACGTGTCGGCGCACCCCGAGTTCGCCGACCGGAAGGCCACGAAGGTCGTCGACGGCGTCACCTACACCGGCTGGTTCACCGAGGACTTCACGCTCGCCGAGCTGAAGACCCTGCGCGCCAAGGAGCGCATCCCGGGCAACCGCCAGGAGAACACCCTCTACGACGGCCGCTGGGAGATCCCCACCTTCGAGGAGGTGCTGCGCTGGGCCGACAAGGAGGGCAGGAAGCGGGGCGAACGGGTCTGGCTGCACGTCGAGACCAAGCACCCCACCTACTTCCGCAAGCTGGGCCTCGGCCTGGAGGAGCCGCTCGCCAAGCTGCTGCGCAAGTACGACCGGCACAAGAAGAACGCGCCGGTCTTCCTGCAGTCGTTCGAGCCGAGCAGCATCCAGCGCCTGAACGACCTGGTCGACAGCCCCCTCGTCGTCCTGCTCTCCGGCGCCGCCACCCGTCCCTGGGACTTCGTCGAGGCCGGCGACCCGCGCACCGTCGCCGACCTGGTCAAGCCGGCCGGGCTCGCCTGGATCGCCTCGTTCGCGAACGGCATCGGCCCCACGCTCGACCTGATCATCCCGCGCGACGCGGGCGGCAACCTGACCACGCCGACCACCCTCGTCGCGGACGCGCACGCCAAGAACCTGATCCTGCACCCCTACACCATGCGTAACGAGAACACCTTCCTCCCCGCGAACTTCCGCAGGGGCACGGACCCCAACGCCTACGGCGACGCCTTCGGCGCGTTCAAGGTGTACTTCGACACCGGCATCGACGGCATCTTCACCGACAACGCCGACACCGGCCTGCTGGCCCGCGCGGACTTCGTCGGCGACTGACGACCGCCCGACGGGCCGGGCCGTCAACGTCCGAGCCGTCGGCCCCGATTGGGGTGATTCCCGTCCGCCCCGGCAACCCCTGCCGGGGCGGCGTCGTCCCGGGGCATATGACACACGACATGCTCACCACCCTCCGCCCCCTGCTGGTCGCGGAGGTGTCGGCCGAGGCCGACGCGGCCGGCACCGAGGCGGGGGACCTGGAACAGGCGGTCTGGCTGCGCCTGCTGGAACGGATCGACGCCGACGGCCCGCCCGCCGACCCCGAGGGCTGGCTGCGCAGCGCCGTCCGCTTCGAGGCCCGCCTCAGCCGCCGTACGGCCCGGCGCGAACTGCCCTACAGCGCCGAACCCGCCGACGAGCACGCACCCGGCCCCGAACAGCAGGCCCTGACGGCCGCCCGCCGCCGCGCGCTGTACGCGGCCGTACGCCGGCTCCCGGGCCGGTGCCCCCGGCTGCTCGCGGCCCTGCTGTCCCCGAAGGACCTCACCTACCGCGAGATCGCGGGCGAGTTGGGTATCTCACAGGGCAGCCTGGGTCCGGAACGTTCCAGATGTCTGGGATGTCTTCGACGATTGCTGTCCGCGGAGGTTGCGGCGCACGAACCACGGGGATAGGAGTGAAGGACATCGGGTGAGCAGGTGAGCGGGAGGCGTGCACACATGGGCATGAGCGTGACCATCTCGGTGGCGACCGAGCAGGACGCCGAGCAGATCTTCAGGCTGCAGTACCTGTGCTTCCAGGGCGAGGCGGCCCTGTACGGCAACTACCGCATCGATCCGCTCGTCCAGAGCCTCGACTCCGTCCGCGAGGAGGTCGCCGCGGACTGTGTGTTCGTGGCCAGGCTGGGTGACGAAGTGGTCGGCTCCGTGCGCGGCGCCCTCGGCGCCGACGGCACCGCGGCCATCGGCAAGCTCTGCGTCCACCCGCGTCTCCAGGGCCACGGCATCGGCGCACGGCTCCTGCGCGCCGCCGAGTCCGCCCTCGCCGAGGAGCACGGCGCCACCAGGTTCCGCCTCAGCGCGGGCCGGCGCAGCGAGGGCAACCTCCGGTTGTACCGCCGGGTCGGCTACGAGACCGTGGGCACCAGCCAGGGCCGGGACGGCGTACCGATGGTGGTGCTGGAGAAGCCCGCGGCGGCGTACGCGACGACGGCCTAGAGCCGGGGCGCGCCCGACGCGCCCTCGGTGGGGCCCGAAGATCCGCACGACGAGCCACGACGGAAACCTCGGTCGCCTGACGACGAGACCCTCAGGCGGCCTGCCCCTGTCGCGCGCTCTTGCGCAGCCAGTACATCGCCGTGACCGGCAGGATCACGGGGATGAACAGGTATCCGATCCCGTAGTCCGACCACACGGTCTTGTCGGGGAACGCCGACGGCTCGACCAGCGTCCATGTCCCGACGACGAGGACGCCGGCCAGTTCGACCGCGCAGCAGATCCGCGCGGCCCGCCGGGCGAACTCCCCGCCCCGCACCAGCGAGTACGTGATGAACCCGTACACGACACCGGCCACCGCGGACAGCGTGTAGGCGAGCGGCGCGTGCTCGAACTCGGTGGAGATCTGCACGGCGGAGCGGGACACGGCCCCGACGACCATCACGCCGTAGAGCCAGACCAGCAGCATTCCCGGCCCGCTGATGAGCCGCGTCCGCCTGGTGTCCCGCGGTACGTCGTCCGTGGCGGTCACGTCAGCCTCCCCAGATGTCGTAGAGCCGCACCTGCAGCACGGCGAGCACCACGCCGCCGGCCGCGACGGTCACGCTGCCCCAGCGGGTGCGCTCCGCCAGGGACATGAACCCGGTGACCGGGACGCAGGCGAACGCCCCGAGCAGATAGGAGACGAAGATCGTGGTCCCCTGCTCCGGCTTCTCCCCGCGCGCCAACTGCACGATGCCGACGACCAGTTGCACCAGGGCCAGCACCGACACCGCGGCCATGCCGATGAAGTGCCAGTCCTTGGTCGGCTGATCGCGGTACGCGGCCCAGCCGCACCAGGCGGCGAGCAGAAGGGCGGCGACGGCGGTCGTCACCGTCAGGGGAACAAGCATGCCGCGACCCTATTACGGCCCAAAACCCCGCCGCGCCCGGCCCCGGCCCGTGAAACCCGAAGGCCGCGGATCGTGGCCTTGGCCACAACGGCCGTTGCCCACGCAGCGGACACCACCCCATCGCACCTGCGGAGATGCCTCCCTGGGCTGTCCGCATTGCGGACAGCCCGCTCTCACCTGCCGCATACATCTGTTTTACTGATCTCATGACCACGACGAGCTGCCGCACCCTTGCGACCGAGGCGACGATGACGCCCGGTGCTCGTTGTATGTGTCGAATGTGCGCCTAGTAGAAGGCCCCGCACGCCCTCGCGCGTGACGGACCGAGCCCCACGCGCATGTTCTCCCCCGGTTCCCTCGCCACCGCGAGAACCGTGTCGCGTCCCTGACAGCCTGCACCCGTGCCCGGGCACACCCACGCCCCCGCACACGACAGTGACGGAAATCCAGTGATCACCACATCGGGCCTGACCAAGGTCTACCGCGGTCGCGGCCGTGAGACGACCGCCCTCGACGGCGTCGATCTCCATGTACGCGAGGGCGAGGTGTACGGCGTGATCGGCCAGTCCGGCGCCGGCAAGTCCTCGCTGATCCGCTGCGTCAACCTCCTCGAACGCCCCACCTCCGGAACCGTGACCGTCGCGGGCCGGGACCTGACCGCCCTGGCCGGCCGCGGCCCCCGCGCCGGCCGGGAACTCCGCCGGGCGCGCGGCCGTATCGGCATGGTCTTCCAGCACTTCAACCTGCTGTCCACCCGCACGGTCCAGGACAACATCGAGCTGCCGCTCGACATCCTCGGCAGGTCCGGCAAGGAGCGGTCCCGCAAGGCCCTGGAACTGCTCGACCTCGTCGGCCTGGCCGACAAGGCCAAGGCATACCCGGCCCAGCTCTCCGGCGGCCAGAAGCAGCGCGTCGGCATCGCCCGCGCGCTGGCCGGTGACCCCGAGGTGCTCCTCTCCGACGAGGCCACCAGCGCCCTCGACCCCGAGACCACCCGCTCGATCCTGGCCCTGCTGCGCGACCTGAACCGCCGGCTCGGCCTGACCGTCCTGCTCATCACGCACGAGATGGACGTCGTCAAGACCGTCTGCGACTCGGCCGCCCTCATGGAGAAGGGCCGGATCGTGGAGTCCGGCACGGTCGGCGAGCTGCTCGCCACCCCCGGCTCCGCCCTGGCCGCCGCCCTCTTCCCGGTGGGCGGCGAGGCCACCGGCGAGGACCGCACGGTCGTCGACGTCACCTTCCAGGGCGAGGCCGCGACCCAGCCGGTCGTCTCCCGCCTGTCCCGCACGTACAACATCGACATCTCGATCCTCGGCGCCGCCATCGACACCGTCGGCGGCCTCCAGATCGGCCGGATGCGCCTGGAACTGCCCGGACGCTACGAGGACAACGTCGTCCCCCTCGGTTTCCTGCGCGAGCAGGGCCTGCGCGTCGACGTGGTCGGCCGGGACGCCCAGGCCTCCACGCCGGTGCAGGGGGGTGCCAAGTGACCTGGGACGAGATGCGGCCCCTACTGGAACAGGCGTGCGGGGACACCTTCTACATGGTCGGCTGGTCCACGCTCATCGCGGTCGTCGGCGGACTCCCGCTCGGCATCCTGCTCGTCCTCACGGACCGGGACGGGCTGCTGCGCAACGTCCTCGCCAACAAGGTCATCGGGCAGATCGTGAACGTCGCCCGCTCGATGCCCTTCATCATCCTGATGGTCGCGCTGATGGGCTTCACCCGCTGGGTCACCGGCTCGACCATCGGCCGTGAGGCCGCCATCGTGCCGCTCGCCATCGGCGCGATCCCGTTCTTCGCGCGTCTGGTCGAGACGGCGGTCCGCGAAGTGGACCACGGGCTCGTCGAAGCCGTGCAGGCCATGGGCGGCAACACCTGGACCGTCGTCCGCCGGGTCCTCGTCCCCGAGTCCCTGCCGTCGCTGATCTCCTCGGCCACCACGACCGTCGTCGCCCTCATCGGCTACTCCGCCATGGCCGGCACCGTCGGCGCGGGCGGCCTCGGCGACATCGCCATCCGGTACGGCTACCAGCGCTTCGAGACCGAACTGATGTGGATCACCGTGGCGGTCCTCGCGGTCGTCATCTCCGCCGTCCAGTTCGCCGGCGACTACGCGGCCCGCGCCCTGCACCGGCGCGGCGGGCGGTCCTCGGCCGCGCCCGTCCTGCGGCTGCTGAGGACCGGGGCCGCCACGACAGAGGGCACCAAGGCGTAGCCCCGGCGCCGGTACGCCAGGCATCCGACAGATTTCTCGTCCCACCCAAGACGGGACAACTCCACCCAAAAGGAAAGGCACTTTTCGTGCGTAACACCGTCAAGTTCACCACCGCCGCTCTCGCCGCCGGGGCCCTCACCCTCGGGCTCACCGCCTGCGGCGCGGACAAGGACGACAACGCGTCCGACACGAGCGGCCCGCTGGTGGTCGCCGCCAGCCCGACCCCGCACGCGGACATCCTCGGCTTCGTGAAGGACCATCTGGCGAAGGACGCGGGCCTGGAGCTGGAGGTCAAGGAGTTCAGCGACTACGTCCTGCAGAACCCGGCGACGCAGGACGGGTCCGTCGACGCCAACTACTTCCAGAACCAGCCCTACCTCGACGACTACAACAAGAAGAACGGCACCAGCATCGTGCCCGTCGTCACCGTCCACCTGGAACCGCTCGGCCTCTACTCCCGCAAGGTCAAGAGCAAGGACGGCCTCAAGAGCGGCGCGACCATCGCCGTACCCAACGACACGGTCAACGAGGCGCGTGCCCTCAAGCTCCTCGACTCCGCCGGGATCATCACCCTCAAGGAGGGGGTCGGCACCGACGCGACCCCCGCCGACATCACCGCGAACCCGAAGAAGCTCACGTTCAAGGAACTGGAGGCGGCCCAGACCCCGCGCTCCCTGGACGACGTCGACGCCGCGGTGATCAACGGCAACTACGCCCTCGAAGCGGACCTCTCGCCCGCCGACGACGCCCTCGCCGTGGAGCCCGCCAAGAACAATCCGAACGGCAACTTCCTCGCCGTCAAGGAGGGCAGCGAGGACGACCCGCGCGTGAAGAAGCTCGCCAAGCTCCTCACCTCCGACGAGGTACGGAAGTTCATCGAGGACAAGTGGAGCAACGGCTCCGTCCTCCCGTCCTTCTGACGGCTCCGCCGGCCGGCTCGCCGGCACGTATACGGCGTATCGCCACGCATGGGGTCCGCTCTCTCACGGGGTGGGGGTACCCCCACGCCCTTCGGGCAGTGGGGGAGGGCCCCATGGTGCGATTGAGTGCTTACATGCTGCATGCTGGGCAGTTCGGCAGGCTCTCAAAGTTCTCGAGCGTTACGGAGCGGCGCATGATGAGCACCTTTCCCGACATCTCCATCAACACGGATCGGTTGGTTCTGCGCCCGTTCGACGAGGACGACATCCAGGCGTTCACCGAGATGATGAACGACGAACAGGTGATGGCCTGGACCGATGTCCCGCAGCCCTTCACCGAACGCGAGGCGCGTACCTGGATCACCGAGTACGCGCCCACCGAACGCACCTCGGGACGCGGCCTCGACCTCGCGGTCACCGAGTTCCTCACCCAGCGCCTGGTCGGCGTCATCCAGTTGACGAAAACCGACTGGCACGTGCGTGCGACGGAACTCTCGTACGTCGTCGCCCCCTGGGCCCGCGGTGAGGGCTACGCCTCCGAGGCCGCCCTCGCCACCGCCCAATGGCTGTTCCGTGAGCAGAAGTTCGAACGCATCGAGCTGCGCACGGCCGCCGACAACACCGCCTCCCAGCAGGTCGCCCAGAAGATCGGCTGTATCAGCGAGGGCGTGCTGCGCAACGCCTGTATAGCGCGCACCCGCACCGCCGAGGACGGCTGGACCGAGGTCCGCACGGACTTCATCGTCTGGAGCCTCCTCCCGGAGGACATCGAGGGCGTCAGCCAGGAACTGGCCGACAGCGGCGGCTACGGGGCCTACTCGGACTGGAACTGAACCACCCACGGGCACACGCGCGGCCGCGAACCCGGCCGCCGGGGCCCACGACGTCACCAGGTAGTCTCACGGGACCCCGTGCGGGCATTCCCGACGACCTGCGAAGACCCTCTGGAGACTGACGACGATGGCCGACCGGGTCACCGTGATCGGCTGGGACGGCTCCCCCCTGACCGCCGCGGCACGCTCCGCCCTCGCCGCCGCCACACTGGTGGCCGGCGCGGCCCACCACCTCGCACTGCCCGAGGTGCCCCCGCCCGCCGAACGCATCCGTCTCGGCAGCGTCGCCCTCGCCGCCCGCCGCATCGCCGGCCATCGGGGCACCGCCGTGGTCCTCGCCGACGGCGACCCGGGCTTCTTCGGTGTCGTGCGCACTCTCAGGTCCCCCGAGTTCGGCCTGGAGGTCGAGGTCGTCCCCGGCGTCTCCTCCGTGGCCGCCGCCTTCGCCCGCGCGGGCATGCCCTGGGACGACGCGGAGGTCGTCGTCGCCCACCGCCGTACGCTGCGCCGCGCGGTGAACGTGTGCCGCGCCCACACCAAGGTCGCCGTCCTCACCTCGCCCGGCGCCGGACCCGCCGAACTCGGCCTGCTCCTCGACGGAGTGCACCGCACCTTCGTGGTCTGCGAGGAACTCGGCACGGAACGCGAGCGGGTCACCGTCCTCACCTCCGACAAGGCCGTCGACCGCACCTGGCGCGACCCCAACCTCGTCATCGTCATCGGCGGCCACGCGAGCGCGGCCGAGGGCGGCGGCTGGCTCGCCGGGCGCGACCCCGGCGGCGGACCGCGCGGCTGGGCCCTGCCCTCCGCCGTCTACGGCGGCGCCCTGGGCGAGGGCGAGGCCGAACTGCTGCGCTCCTCCCAACTGGCCCGCCTGGGACCGCGCGTGGGCGACCTCGTCTGGGACATCGGCTCCGGCAGCGGCGCCTTCGCCACCGAGGCCGCCCGCTGCGGCGCCGCCGTCATCGCCGTCGACCGCGACCCCGAGGCCTGCGGCCGCACGACCCTGGCCGCCCGCCGCTTCGGCGTCCAGCTCCAGGTGGTCCACGGCGCCGCCCCGCACGTCCTGGAGAACCTCCCCGAACCCGACGTCGTACGCGTCGGCGGTGGGGGAGCGGCCGTGGTGTCCGCCGTCGCCGACCGCCGCCCCCGGTGCATCGTCACCCACGCCCTGACCCGCCCCGCCGCCGAGCGCGTGGGACGGGACCTGAACGAGCACGGGTACGAGGTCCGCTGCGACTTCGTCCAGTCCGTGGAACTCGATACAAGGGCCTGGACGGAGCGGGAACGAAGCGTCGCCTTCCTGCTCAGCGGGACCCTGCCCGAACATTCCCTGTGATCCGGTTGTCGTACCGGCGCGGTAAGCTGGCGGACTGTTGTACCGCACTTCGACATCCGGCACTTCGTCGGTCAATGTCCTAAAAGCACGCCCGTTTTGAGGGCGTGTGTGGTACGGCGAAACGGGGAGGACGCGCAACGTGGCGCAGTCCACAGCGGACCGGCGCGGATCAAGCTGTCGCGACGGGGGGACGACCGGGACAATGGCCCTTCAATGGCTTTGTCGACATGCAGCCGGGTCGTCACGTGCCGCTGGGCACGCACGCTCGTTCTTCACAGTGGGGCGGTAGGTGCGCCGTCCCGGGCCAGCTGGCATGGAGGCACTAACCGATGGGCGAGGGGTACGCATGACCGACACCGGCCAGGTCCCGGGCGAGGGACTGCCGGAGAGCGCAGGCATGGTGGAGCAGCCGGGCGTCCCTGCGCCGGGTGCGTACACCTACCTCTCCGAGACCGCCGCCGAGGACGAAGACCTTCTGCTGCCGGGTGCCCAGGGCGCGTGGGGCAACGAGATGCCGCCGCCCGCGCCCGAGCCCGTGGTCCAGGTCGTCCACGAACCCGTCCACGAGCCGGGCCCGCACGAGATGTCCGGCCGGGACAGCGGCTCGCTCGACCTCGGCGCCGTCCGTACGCCCGTCGCGACCCCCGTCCCGCAGCCGCCGGTGGCCCGTCGGCCCCTGCATCTCGGCCCGCCCACCCCCGACGCCTCCGCCAGCCCGGTCCGCTCCCTCGCCGACCGCGGCCCGGCCGGTGCCCCCGTCCCACCCGGCGCCGGGCGCCACTCCGGCCCGCCCACCATGGGCCCCGAGTATCTCGACGTGCCCCAGCAGCCCGTGTCGCAGTGGGTCGGGGCCCCTGCCCAGGCCGCCCCCGGGGTCGTCGCCGGGGGAGCGGCCGCAGAAACGGTCGTTCCGCAGGAGGCGCAGCTTTCCGTGGCGGTGGCGGAGACACCGCTGAGCGAGGAGGCGCCGCAGTCCGCCGACGCGCCGGAGGAGATCCAGGACGCCGAGGCCCTGCACCAGGCCCAGGACGCCGCGTACGCCCTGGCCCAGGAGGCCGCGGCCGCGCAGTTCCGCAACCCGGAAGCCGTGGGGACGCCGGTCGCCGCGCAGTTCCAGGCCCCGGAGGCGGTCGAGCCCCGGACTGAGGCCCCGGAGGTCCCGGAGGCCGTGGACGCGCCGGTCGCCGCCGAGGAGCAGTTGCCCGGCGAGGCCGAGGCGCCCGCCGCCGAGCAGGCCGAGGTCTCAGAGGCGCCCGAGGCGCAGGCTCACGCCCCGGAGGCGGCCGAGGCACCGGCCCCCGTCGACACCGAGGTGCCCGAACCGGCCGAGGTGCCCGAACCGGCCGAGGTGCCGGCTGCTGTGCGGGAAGAGGCCCCCGCGGCCGTCGACGCGCCTCCGGCCCCCGAGGCCGCCGAGATCGCGTCCGGCGTCGAGCACCCGCAGGCCGTGGCTCCGCAGGCGGTGGCTCCGCAGGCCACCGACCCGGTGGAGGCGGCACCCGAGGCGCAGGCCTTCGACGAGGCCGCGCCCGTCGACCCGGCCCAGCAGACGCCGGACGCGACGGCCCTCCCTCCGGCCGCCCAGGACTCAGAGCCGGTCCCGGTCCAGACCGCCGCCGAGCCCCAGGGCCTGCCTCAGGTCCCGCAGGAGCCCGAGGCGGCCACCGCGCCCGGCGACGCGTCCGCTCCGGCCGCGCTCGACGAGGCGGAGACGCTGCCGCCGGCGGACCACGCCGGGCCCGCGGTGTCCGTCGTGCCCGTAGCGCCCGTGCCGGCCGACGAGGCCGTGGCGGAGGACATGATCGAAGCGCAGGACACCGAGCAGCCCGCCGAGCAGCACGCAGCCCCCGGGCCGCAGGCGCCGACCGACGAGGCCGATGCCCAGGCGGCCCCCGCCGCGCCCGCCGAGGAGCCCCCCGCTTCCCCGCAGGAGCCCGCCGCCGAGAACGTCACGGACACCGCTGCGGAGCCCGCCCCTGCGCAGGAGCCCCAGCAGCCGGTGAAACCGCCGGTCGCCGAGGAGCCCCAGCAGCTCACGGAGACCGCGGCGGTCCCGACGCCGGACGTCCCCGCGGAGGGCGCGCCCGAAACCGGAGCCGCGGACTCCCGGCCGCTGGAGCCCGTACAGCCGGAACCCGGGCCCGTACCGCAGGACCCGCAGGCCACCGAGCCGGTCGCACTCGTAGCGGACCAGGACCAGGACCAGAACCAGCACCAACCCGAGCACCGGAGCGAGGCCCAGGACCGCAGCGAGCAGGACGACCAGGACCGGAACGAGGAAGCGGAGCAGTCGGCAGCCGAACAGGCCGCCGCCGACACCGTTCCGCAGCCGGAGACCCCGCAGGCACCCGTCCCCGCCGAAGCCGTCGTCGAGCCCGAGGTCACGTACGTGAACGCGGCGGACCGGTCGGCCGGCGGTACGGATGCCCAGGAGCCCACGCCTTCGGACGAGGCGACCGTCGAGGCTCCGGCCGAGCCCGCGGCCGACTCCGCGGCCGTGACCCGCGAGATCGCGGACCCCCCGGCTGCCGAGCCGTCCACGGCCGAGGCTCCGATTCCCGCGGCCGCCGCGATCGACGCCCCCCAGGGCGCGGTGATCCAGCCCCCGGCCGAGCCCGCGTCGGACACCCCGCTCGCCGGCACCACCGAGGAGCCCGCAACCGGCGCCGGTCGTACGCCGGCCCCGTTCGTGCCCCTCCTCGGCTCCGTGCCGACCGCCCCGCACCCGGCCACGACCCCGCCCCACGGGATGGTGGTCCCGCCGCTGTCGGAGCAGGACCGGGCGACCCCCGTCGCCGCCGAGTTCCCGCCGACCGAGGGCCAGACGGAACCGGCCGGGACCGGGCCCGCGGTCCCGGCGCCCCGGGACTCCGAGGCCGAGACGGTGCTCGTGCCGCAGCCGCTCGCGGCGACCGGCGCGGACCCGGAGGTCGTCCAGAGCGCCGAGGACCTGGCCACCCGGGCCGCCGACCAGGAGGACGGCGAGGCGCCGGAAGCGGAAGCAGTGGAAGCGACAGCCGAAGAAAGCACGGCCCCGGTGGACGAGACAGCCGAAGACGCACCGGCGGACGTGCGGGAGGAGGCCCGGCAGCCCACGGGCCCGGCCGCGCCGCCCTACGACGACGCCGAACGCGAGGCCGTCCTCAAGGTCATGCGCGAGCGCCGCGACATCCGCAACGGCTTCCGCAGCGACCCGATCCCGCACGACGTGCTGCTCCGCGTCCTGGAGGCCGCCCACACGGCACCCTCCGTCGGCCACTCGCAGCCCTGGGACTTCGTCGTCATCCGGTCCGCCGAGACGCGCCGCACGATGCACGAACTCGCCCAGCGCCAGCGCGAGGCGTACGCGAAGTCGCTGCCGAAGGGCCGGGCGAAGCAGTTCAAGGAACTGAAGATCGAGGCGATCCTCGACACCCCGGTGAACATCGTCGTCACCGCCGACCCCACCCGGGGCGGCCGGCACACCCTGGGCCGCCACACCCAGCCGCAGATGGCCCCGTACTCCTCCGCCCTCGCGGTCGAGAACCTCTGGCTCGCGGCCCGCGCCGAGGGCCTCGGCGTCGGCTGGGTCAGCTTCTTCGACGAGCGCGAGATGGTCCGTGCCCTCGGCCTGCCCGAGCACCTGGAGGTCGTGGCGTACCTGTGCGTCGGGTACGTCGACGAGTTCCCGGCGGAGCCCGAGCTGATGCAGGCGGGCTGGGCCAAGCGCCGCCCGCTCTCCTGGGTCGTCCACGAGGAGACGTACGGCCGCCGCGCCCTGCCCGGCGCCGAGCCGCACGACCTGCTCGCCGAGACCGTCGCCGGCATCCGCCCGCTGGACGCCAAGGCGCTCGGCGAGGCGTGGGAGCGCCAGAAGCGCATGACCAAGCCGGCCGGCGCCCTCGGCATGCTGGAGATCATCTCCGCCCAGCTGTCCGGCCTGTCCAGGCAGTGCCCGCCGCCCATCCCGGAGCCCGCGGCCGTCGCGATCTTCGCGGGCGACCACGGCGTCCACGCCCAGGGCGTCACCCCCTGGCCCCAGGAGGTGACGGCCCAGATGGTCGCCAACTTCCTGGGCGGGGGTGCCGTCTGCAACGCCTTCGCCGCCCAGGTGGGCGCCGAGGTCTGCGTCGTGGACGTCGGCGTGGCGAGTGACCTCCCGGCCACCCCGGGGCTGCTGCCGCGCAAGATCCGCGCCGGTACGTCCGACATGACCACCGGCCCCGCGATGACCCGCGAAGAGGCAAAGCAGGCCATCGAGGTGGGCATCGAGACGGCCCGCGACCTGGTCGCGGCCGGCAACAAGGCGCTCCTCACGGGCGAGATGGGCATCGCCAACACCACCGCCTCCGCCGCCCTGATCTCCGTCTTCACCGGCGCCGACCCCTCCGAGGTCACCGGCCGGGGCACGGGCATCAACGACGAGACCCTCGCCCGCAAGACGGACGTCGTACGCCGCGCCATCGAGCTGCACGAGCCCGACCCGGCCGACCCCATCGGCGTCCTGGCGGCGATGGGCGGCTTCGAACACGCCGCCATCGTCGGTCTCCTCCTCGGCGGCGCCTCCCTGCGTACGCCGGTGATCCTCGACGGCGTCAGCGCCGGCGCCGCCGCGCTGGTGGCCCGTGCCATCGCCCCCGAGGTCCTCGCCGCCTGCATCGCCGGCCACCGCAGTGCCGAGCCCGGCCATGTGGCCGCCCTGCAGAAACTGGGTCTGCGCCCGCTGGTCGACCTCGACCTCCGCCTCGGCGAGGGCACCGGCGCCCTCCTCGCCCTCCCGGTCGTCCAGAGCGCGGCCAGGGCGATGCACGAGGTGGCGACGTTCGACTCGGCGGGGGTGACCGAGAAGTAGCAGGGGGAAGCGGGCGCCGGGCGCGCCACCGGCCCGGGGGCGGTCGCGCCCACCGGCCCGCATCCCGCTCCGGCGGCTCAGCCGGTGCACCTGCTGAGCCCCACTCCCCGTCCGCCCCTTAGAATCCGCACGTCAGGGCACACTCCAAAGCCGCAGTGGCCCGCCTCGCACGCCGCCAGCCCGAGGAGCCGCACCCTCATGGCCGAACACCCCGCCTACCCCGTAGGCCTCCGCCTCACCGGCCGCCGAGTGGTCGTCATCGGCGGCGGCCAGGTCGCCCAACGCCGCCTCCCCGCCCTCATCGCGGCCGGCGCCGACATCGTCCTCGTGTCCCCGAGCGCCACCCCCTCCGTGGAGGCGATGGCGGACGCGGGCGAGCTGACCTGGGAGCGGCGCAGGTACGCGGAGGGCGACCTCGCCGAGGCCTGGTACGTCCTGATCGCCACCGGCGACCCGGTGGCGAACGCCCGCGCGTCCGCCGAGGCGGAGCGCCACCGCATCTGGTGCGTCCGCTCCGACAGCGCGGAGGAGGCCACCGCCTGGACCCCGGCGACCGGCCACAGCGAGGGCGTCACGGTCGCCGTGCTCACCGCCAACGCCCAGGAGCGCGACCCCCGCCACACCGCCGCGATCCGCGACGCGGTCGTCGAGGGCCTGCGGGACGGCACCCTCGTGGCCCCCCACCACCGCACCCGCACCCCCGGTGTCTCCCTCGTCGGCGGCGGCCCCGGCGACCCGGACCTGATCACCGTGCGCGGCCGCCGCCTCCTCGCCGAGGCCGATGTCGTCATCGCCGACCGCCTCGGCCCCCGCGACCTCCTCGCCGAACTCCCGCCGCACGTCGAGGTGATCGACGCGGCGAAGATTCCGTACGGCCGCTTCATGGCCCAGGAGGCGATCAACAACGCGCTGATCGAGCACGCCAAGCAGGGCAAGTCGGTCGTGCGCCTCAAGGGCGGCGACCCGTACGTGTTCGGCCGCGGCATGGAGGAACTGCACGCGCTCGCCGAGGCCGGCATCCCGTGCACGGTCGTCCCCGGCATCTCCAGTTCGATCTCCGTCCCGAGCGCGGCCGGCATCCCGGTCACCCACCGGGGTGTCGCGCACGAGTTCACCGTGGTCAGCGGCCATGTGGCCCCCGACGACGAGCGCTCCCTCGTCGACTGGCCCGCCCTCGCCCGGCTGACCGGCACCCTGGTGATCCTGATGGGCGTCGACAAGATCGGCCGGATCGCCGAGACCCTGGTGGCGCACGGGAGGTCCCCGGACACCCCGGTCGCCCTGGTCCAGGAGGGCACCACGGCCGCCCAGCGCCGGGTGGACGCCACCCTCGCCACGGTCGCCGAGACGGTGCGTGCGCAAGGGGTCAAGCCGCCGGCCGTGATCGTGATCGGCGAGGTCGTGAAGGTGGGGCCCGGGCCGGACGCATGACACCGGGCGATGACCCCGGACCGTGCGGAGCGGAACCGTAACCACCGGTAACCCGACCCGTCCCCAGCCGTTGGCACCACACCCAGGACAAGGCAGTATCACCCTGTGGCCGATCTCATCACCGTTGACGACCCCGACGACCCGCGCCTGCGCGACTACACCGGCCTGACCGACGTGGAGCTGCGCCGACGGCGCGAACCCGCCGAGGGCCTGTTCATCGCCGAGGGCGAGAAGGTCATCAGACGGGCCAAGGAAGCCGGCTACGAGATGCGCTCCATGCTGCTCTCCGCCAAGTGGGTCGACGTCATGCGCGACGTCATCGACGAACTCCCGGCCCCCGTCTACGCGGTCAGCCCCGAACTCGCCGAACAGGTCACCGGGTACCACGTGCACCGCGGCGCCCTCGCCTCGATGCAGCGCAGGCCCCTGCCGACGGCCGACCAACTCCTGGGCGCCGCCCGCCGGGTCGTCATCATGGAGTCGGTCAACGACCACACCAACATCGGCGCGATCTTCCGCTCGGCCGCCGCCCTCGGCATGGACGCGGTCCTGCTCTCCCCGGACTGCGCCGACCCGCTCTACCGCCGCAGCGTCAAGGTCTCCATGGGAGCGGTCTTCTCCGTGCCCTACGCCCGCCTGGACGCCTGGCCCAAGGGCCTCGACGCGGTCCGCGACGCCGGCTTCACCCTGCTCGCCCTCACCCCGGACGAGAAGGCGAAGTCCCTCGACGAGACCGCCCCGCACCGCATGGACCGCGTCGCCCTGATGCTCGGCGCCGAGGGAGACGGCCTCTCCACCAAGGCCCTCATGTCCGCCGACGAATGGGTCCGCATCCCCATGGCCCACGGAGTCGACTCCCTCAACGTGGGCGCGGCGGCGGCAGTGGCCTTCTACGCGGTGGCGACGGGACGGCCGCGGAACTAGCGCCCCGGGCCGGGTCCTAGGGGACCAGGGCCGACCCCGCCGAACCCCCGCCGTCCCGCTCCACGACCGGCTGCTCCTGGCGGACGCCGTCACCGAGCCCCCGGGACGGCCCCTGGCACCCCTGCGCCGTGGCGATCCCGAGCGCGGCGAGCAGCGTCACCACGACGAACACGAAAAGCCGCTGCCGCAGCAGCCGCGGATTGGCGGGCCGTCGCCCGGTCCCGTTGGTCCGGGGCCCCGGCCGCCCCGCGCCACTGCGCGGAGCGGGCCGCTTCCCGGACCCCGTGGTGTTGCGCGGTGGCAGGGGACGAGCCCCCGAACGCGCCCCGCCGGCCCCCGTCCGCGCCCCGCTCCCACCCGCCCGGGAGCCGCCCCCGGTCCGGGGAGCCTGTGCACCGGCCGTGCCCGGCCTGCCGGGCTGTGTCCCCCGCGGCTCCGGCGGCTGGCGCAGGGTGCGCTGCTCGACGTACTGCTCCGCGAGCCGCCCCGAGGAGCGGTCCGGATCCGTGCGCGGCGCGGGCGGCCGCATGTCGGACAGGCCCTGTGCCTCACGGGCGGCGATCTCCTTGAGCCGCAGCGACAGTTGCAGCGTGCTGGGCCGCTCCTCCGGGTCCTTCGCCAGACAGGCGCGGACGAGGGGGGCGAGCGCGTCGGGCACCCCGCGCAGCTGCGCCTCCTCGTGCACCACCCGGTAGAGCATGACCTCCGAACTGCCGTGTCCGAAGGGCGAGTCGGAGGTCGCCGCGTAGGCGAGCGTGGCGCCGAGGGAGAAGACGTCGGTGGCCGGCGTGACGGCGGCCCCGCGCACCTGTTCGGGCGCCAGGAAGCCGGGCGACCCCACGGCCGTACCGACATGGGTCAGGGTCGAGGCCCCGGTCGCCCACGCGATACCGAAGTCGATGATCCGCGGCCCCTTGGGGGACAGCAGGATGTTGGAGGGCTTGAGATCACGGTGTACGACACCGGCCTCGTGCACGGCCACGAGCCCCTCGGAGAGGGCGGCGCCGACGGCGGCCACGTCGGCCGCCGACATGGGCCCCTCATCGGCGACCTTGTCGTGCAGCGAGGGCCCCGGCACGTACTGCGTGGCGAACCACGGCCGGTCCGCGTCCAGATCGGCGGCGACCAGCCGGGCCGTGCACCCGCCCCTGATCCGCCGCGCCGCCGACACCTCGCGCGCGAACCGGGACCGGAACTCCTGATCCTCCGCCAGGTCCGGCCGGATGACCTTGAGCGCGACGCGCTGTCCACGCCGGTCGGAGCCCAGGTAGACGACGCCCATTCCCCCCGCGCCGAGCCGTCTGTGGATCCTGAACGAGCCGACGACGCGCGGGTCCTCGCGCCTCAGGCGCATCATCGCCATGTTCATCCCCGCTGCCCGTTCCGTCTGACGAGCCACAGCTTACGTTTCCACGGCCGGGCGTGCGCAGAGGCCGCGCCCTCACGACCCGACGGATTGTCAGTGCCGAATGAGAAACTTGAAGAGGAGTCAGGGAACAGGAGTTCGGGGCGTTGTTGGGCTCCCCTTGATCCCAACCAGCCACCGCAGAAGGGGGATTGAACCCGTGAAGGGTGACCGAGTGGAGATCGTCGTGGACGCCGGGGACACGACGCGCACGTACGAGGTGATCGCGAGCAGGGCGGGCCGCCGGGTGGAGACGGCGGTGCGACGGGGCGTGGTGGAAGTGAGCGAAGTCACCCGGAACGGCTCCGTGGTGCGGACGGCCCGGTTCATGGCGAACCGGGTCCTCGCGCTGGTCGAGCAGCCGGTGCCCCGCGAGGACGGCTCGGAGCGGAACGGGTAGCAGATGGGGCAGACCGGGCGTCCCCTCCGGGAAGACCCCGAGACCTGGGACCCCGTCTCCACCCTGGGGAGTACACCGAGGGTCCTCGCTCATCCTCCGGGAGGCCCGGCAATCGGTACGAGGGCATGACGACCCCGACCCGCCACCCGCCTAGATTTGAGGTCAAGCGGCGGGTGCAGCACTCGTCCCCCGAGGTCAGACACCCGCCGCTGCCAACGACAAGCAACATCGACAAGAAGGTCAGAGGAGGGACCATGGCCCACACGGCACCGCGGACCGCGATCCGCACACGGGAGCGCAGGACGTTCACCGCCGACCGTCGTCCGGGCCGTCGTCACCCCTTGGTGGCGACCGCGATGGTCCTCCCTCTGGCGGCCCTGCTCGTGTACGCCTTCGGCGGCTGGGAAGCAGTGGTCACACAAGCGTCGTCCGTGGGTGTGATGCTGGGGCGCTGAGCGGCGACCCCAGGCCCGGAAGAGCGGTCCGGGCGGGGACATCCATCCATGAAACCCCGTGGGGACGGGGGTGCGGCGGACGGCAAAAGACGCCCGCGCAGCTGGGGAGCTGCGCGGGCGTTGCCTTTTTCCGGAGCCCCCCACCGAGAGCGCTCGTGCCGACGGGTCAGGGCGGGCACGACGGCTCCTCGTGACCACCGGGCCCGGAATCCTCTCCCGGCCCCTCCGGCCGGGCGCACCGGGGCCGTAGGCTCACGTGCAGCGCCGTAGCCGAGCAGGGGGACCCATGACGACCACAGCCGACGCCGGCGTGCTGCCCGCCCTCAGGGCCAGGGTGCGCGGCACGGCCCACCCCGGGTCCGCCCCCTGTTCCCACCCGGACTCGGTCCTCGCGGAACGCCCCGACGGCACGGTCGTCCGTCACGCCGACACCGTGGCCAAGGCCCACGCCCCCGGCACCGACCCCGCCCACCTGACCCTCCGCCTGACCGTCGCCGCGGCCCACCCGGACACCCTGCTCGCCCCACTCCGTCCGACCCCGGCCGCCCTCCACGACCGCCTCGTCACGTTCTGGCCGTACGGCACCCCGGTCGACCCCGAGGCCCCGGAGGCCGCTCCCTGGGAGGCGGCGGCCACCCTCCTCGCCCGCCTCCACCGGCAGCAGCCGCCGCCGGGCCTGCCGCCCATGCGCGGCCCGGCCAAGGCCGCCCAGGCCGTCGCCCGCCTGAAAGCCACCGCACCCCACCACCCCGCCACGCCCTCGGTACTGCGCGCCTGGCGCACCCTTCCCGCCTGGGCCAGGGCCGAGGCCCCCATGCCCGGCACGGGCACCCTCTGCCACGGCGATCTGCACCTCGGCCAGCTCGTCCGGCATCCCGCGGGCACGGGCCCCTGGCGGCTCATCGACGTCGACGACCTGGGCGTGGGCGTCCCCGCCTGGGACCTCGCCCGCCCCGCCGCCTGGTACGCCTGCGGCCTCCTTTTGCCCGAGGAGTGGACCCGCTTCCTGAGCGCCTACCGGGGGGCCGACGGCCCGGCCGTCCCCGCGCACGGCGACCCCTGGCCGGTACTGGACGTGCCGGCCCGCGCACTCACCGTGCAGACCGCGGCCCTGGCGCTCGCGAAGTCCACGGCGGCAGGCCGGCCCCTCGACGACGCGCAGCGGTCCGTTGTGGACGCATGTGACCGAATGAATGGCATCCCGCCGGAGTTGGACGGCCCTTTCCCGAAGTAGGGTGCAACCGACCGCGGCCGGACAGTGTCTGTCCAGGCGTAACGCGAAGCAGGACCGAACGCCGAGGAGTTGATCCGAACCATGCACATGCAGTGTCCCAAGTGCCATGCGCCGATGCACACCTACAACCGCAGTGGCGTCCAGATCGAGCAGTGCAGCGGCTGCCGGGGGATCTTCCTCGACTACGGCGAGCTGGAGGCTCTGACCCGTCTGGAGGGCCAGTGGGGCGGCGGTCCGGCCGTTCCCCCGCCGCCGGCGGCTCCGCAGTACCCCTCGGGCGGCGGTCACAGCGCTCCCGCCTGGGGCGCTCCGCAGGGCGGTCACCACGGAGGCCATCACGGCGGTCACGGACACCACAACCGCGGCTTCGGTCACATGCTGTTCTCCAGCTGAGCCGTGGGCAGGGTGCGTCCGCGCCCTGCCCACGACGAAGCCCCCGGCCGTACGAGACGGCCGGGGGCTCGGTGCGTGTGGACGATACTGGGATTGAACCAGTGACCTCTTCCGTGTCAGGGAAGCGCTCTCCCGCTGAGCTAATCGTCCTCGGGATCACAGCACCACGGGTGCTGATCCTGCGTGCGCGATACTGGGATTGAACCAGTGACCTCTTCCGTGTCAGGGAAGCGCTCTCCCGCTGAGCTAATCGCGCGGGGTCGAAGCCTCACGGCTCCGGAAGCCCTCAGGCCTCAGTGGACGATACTGGGATTGAACCAGTGACCTCTTCCGTGTCAGGGAAGCGCTCTCCCGCTGAGCTAATCGTCCTTGGAGGTGGAGACGGGATTTGAACCCGTGTAGACGGCTTTGCAGGCCGTTGCCTCGCCTCTCGGCCACTCCACCAGGAGTGCGGGGGTTCGGGAAGATCCCCCACGTTCCTGCGAGCGGACGACCAGGTTCGAACTGGCGACCTCAACCTTGGCAAGGTTGCGCTCTACCAACTGAGCTACGTCCGCTTGTCGTTTCCAGCCCGCTTGCGCGACCCGGCGACGAGTTGAACTCTAGCGGATTCCGGGGCCAGCACAAAAACGCGTTTGTGCAGCGTGCTGCGTTGCGTCCAGTCCGAGACCCGTCCGGGACCGCCCGCGGGGCGCCCGTCCTAGACTCGACCGTGTGCCCGACCTCCCTCCCCTCGCCCGCTTCGGCAACCTCGTCGCCACCGGTCTCACCGATGTGACCAGCGACGCCGCCGCCCTGGACTCCTCCGGCTTCTGGGCCGTGTGCGCCAACTACGAGGGTGATCCGGTGTGCGCGCGCTTCAGTGACGTACGTCGCGAGCCCGCGCCCGCCCCGGTGCCGGGGGAGTGGCGCGGGCCGGGCGTCGGCGACTGGACGTCGTCCCTCGACCGCGCGGGGTACACGGCGGGCGTTCGCCGCATCCGCGAGCACATCGCCGCCGGCGAGGTGTACCAGGCGAACCTCTGCCGGGTACTGTCCGCGCCCGTCGCCCCCGACGCCGACGTGGACGCCCTGACCGCGCTGCTGGCCCGCGGTAATCCGGCACCCTTTGCAGGAACGATTCGCCTCCCAGGGCACGGCGTCGAGATCGCCACCGCCTCACCCGAACTCTTCCTGCGCCGCGACGGCCGGGTCGTCGAGTCGGGCCCGATCAAGGGCACCGGACGCACCGAGGCGGACCTCCTGGAGAAGGACTACGCCGAGAACGTCATGATCGTCGACCTGGTCCGCAACGACATCGGGCAGGTCTGCGCCACCGGGTCGGTGACCGTGCCCGACCTGTGCGTCGTCGAGAAGCATCCGGGACTCGTGCACCTGGTGTCGATGGTGCGCGGCGAACTGCGCGACGGCGCCGGCTGGCCGGAGCTGCTCGCCGCCGCCTTCCCGCCCGGCTCCGTCACCGGCGCGCCGAAGTCGAGCGCCCTGCGCATCATCGACGCCCTGGAGACCGCGCCGCGCGGCCCGTACACCGGCGGCATCGGCTGGGTCGACGCCGACCGGGGCACGGGCGAGCTGGCGGTCGGGATCCGTACCTTCTGGATCGACCGGGCCGCGGGCGAACTGCGCTTCGGCACGGGCGCGGGCATCACCTGGGGGTCGGACCCCGAGGCCGAGTGGCGGGAGACCGAGCTGAAGGCCGCCAGACTGCTCGCGGTAGCGTCGGGAACGTACGAGGCGAGTGGGAGGACCCTTACGTGAAGATCTGGCTCGACGGCGGACTGCAGGACATCGACTCCGCCCGTGTCTCCGTCCTCGACCACGGACTGACCGTGGGCGACGGCGTCTTCGAGACCGCGAAGACGGTCGACGGCCGGCCGTTCGCGCTGACCCGCCATCTCGACCGCCTGGCCCTCTCGGCCCGCGGACTCGGTCTGCCCGAACCCGACCTCGACGAGGTGCGCCGCGCCTGCTCCGCCGTGATCGAGGCCAACCCCGTGGCGCTCGGCCGGCTCCGCATCACCTACACCGGCGGTGTGTCGCCGCTCGGCTCCGACCGGGGCGACCACGGCCCGACCCTCGTCGTGGCCCTCGCCGAGACCGCCCGGCGCGCCGACTCCACCGCCGTGATCACCGTCCCGTGGACCCGCAACGAGCGCGGCGCCCTCACCGGCCTGAAGACCACCTCGTACGCGGAGAACGTCGTCGCCCTGGCCCGCGCCCACGAACAGGGCGCGACCGAGGCACTGTTCGCCAACACGGTGGGCCGGCTCTGCGAGGGCACGGGCTCCAACGTCTTCGTCGTCCTCGACGGCGAGATCCACACCCCGCCGGTGGCCTCCGGCTGTCTGGCGGGCATCACCCGCGCCCTCGTCGTCGAGTGGACCGGCGCCCGCGAGACCGACCTGCCGCTGGACGTCCTGGACCGCGCCGACGAGGTGTTCCTGACGTCGAGCCTGCGCGACGTGCAGTCCGTGCACCGCGTCGACGCCCGTGAACTCTCCCCCACCCCGGGCCCGGTGACGGCCAAGGCGATGCGGGTCTTCGACGAACGGTCCGGCGACGACCTCGATCCGTGACGGCCGCGGAAATTCGGCAGACTCCGCGCGCAGTGGCGGGTAGAACACCCCTGATGACCACCACCCTGCGGCCCATCGAGCCGCTTCAGCACGCCGCCGACGGAGCCCGTTCGCGCCGCTACCAGGTGTGCGTGAACAGCCGTCCCGCAGGCGAGATCCACCTCGGTACCCGCCCCGGACCCGGCTCCTCGGCCGCCCGGATCCTGAATCTGCGCATCGACGAACCCGACCGGCGGCGCGGCCGGGCCACGGTGGCCGCGCTCGCCGCCGAGGAGGTGGCCCGGGGCTGGGGCTGCCGGCGGATCGAGGCGTCCGTCCCGGCGGACGCAGAGCCCGCGCTGCGCCTGACCCAGGCGCTCGGCTACGTCCCGCGCAACCGCAGCATGCGCAAGCCCCTCGACGGCACCCCGCCCGCACTGCCCGAGGGCAGCCGGGGCCGGCCCATGACCGAGGCCGAGTACGAACCCTGGAAGGAGGCCGGGCTGGAGGGCTACGCCCAGGACCTGATCACCCGTGGTGTGCCCGAGGCGGAGGCGTACGCCAGAGCAGCCGATGACTACGTGCGGTGCCTGCCGCGCGGAGTGGCCTCCGCGCACAACCTGTGCAGCGTGCTGGAGCACGAGGGCACGAGGGTCGGCACGCTGTGGCTGTCGCTGGCCGACGACGCCGCCTTCGTCTACGACGTGGAGGCGGACGCCGCGCACCGGGGCCGCGGCCACGGCCGCTCGCTCATGCTGCTGGCCGAGGCCCAGGCCGTGGCGGCCGGGAAGACCGCCATCGCACTCAACGTCTTCGCGGGCAACGCCCGGGCCGAGTGCCTGTACGACTCCCTCGGCTACGAGACGACGGCCCACCACCTGTCCAAGCCCCTGATCTGACGGCGGTGGGGTGCGGGCGCGTGGCGGCGGGGGCGTCGGCGGACACGGAAGCGCGCCGCCGGATCTTCGTGGGGTCCTCGCGGCGGGCCGGGGTCAGGCGTCCCCGGCCAGCAGCCGGTCGGCGATCTCCTCGATCCGCTCGCGCAGCCCGGCCTGGCTCTTGCCGCCGTCGAGGCGCTCGCCGCCGATGACGTACGTGGGGGTGCCCGTCACACCGATCGCCTTGCCCTCGGCCTGGTCGGCGTCGACGATCAGGATGTGCCGGCCGTCGATGAGCGCGGTGTCGAACTCCTCGGCGTCCAGACCGAGTTCCCGGGCGACCTCGACGAGGAACGGCTCTCCGGTCCGGTCCAGCTCCTCGACCCGCCCGAGCACGGCCTCGACGTACGGCCACGCCCGCCCCTGCTCCGCGGCCTCCTCGGCGGCCTGCGCGGCGGCGAAGGCGTGCTTGTGCTTCTCCAGCGGGAAGTGCCGCAGCCGCACGTCCAGCCGGTCGCCGTAGCGGGCCCGCAGTGCGCGGATGTCGTCGAGGGCGCCGCGGCAGTCCGAACACTGGAGTTCGCACCAGACGTCCAGGACGACGGCGGTCGGCAGGGGGGAGGAGTCGCTCATGGAGATCAGTCTTCCAGCTGCCCGGAGCCGGGGCCGACCCCGAGGGGACCCGGAGATGTCCCTGAGGTCTCCCCGGACCATGGCATATCGGACGCGTGGCGGTGCAGGATGGAAGGGACGCAACGAGACCGACCGACCGCGCACCGCCTGGAGGACCGGATGATTGCCGAGACCGTCTGTGCCGCCGTCTCCGCGGCAGGCCTGGGCATCGCCGCGATCACGGCGTACCGGAAGCGTTTCCTCAGGGCGGCCCGTATCGCCGCCTACTCCCTGGTACCCCTCGGTCTGGTGATGACCGGGGTCGTCGAGTGGCTGGCCGACACCGCGTTCAGCCCGACCGCGTGGGCCGGTTTCGGAGTGCTCGGCGCCGCCTGGTTCCTGTTCATGACCACCCGCGCGGTCGAGCGGCGCCGCCTAGCTTCCGGGAAGGACCGCAAGGAGGCCAAGGCGTCCCGCACGGGTGCGATAGCCCCGGCGGCCTCGGCGCCCTCGCTGGGGCAGGGGTCACGGCCGGCGGCCCGTCCGGCGGCGGCGCCCCGGGCCGGTGGCTCGGGTGCGGCGGCGGGGGACGACTTCAGCGACATCGAGGCGATCCTGAAGAAGCACGGCATCTGATCCTGGGGAGGGTGGCGTCCGGCCACCGAAGGGGCTCCGCAACGAACCGGGGGCCCCGGACCGAAACGACACGGTAGGTCGGGCGGCGACCCCGAAGTGATCACGTTCGCTCCGTACGTTGTGGATATTGGCGAACTCTCCGTCATTCCGGGTGGATTGATCGCGCGGAGGGTCTCCGCTGCGTCATCATCGCGGCGAGATGCTGGACACACCACAGAGCGACACCGTCGCTCCACCCAAGGAGCGGCGAGGTTGTCTCTTCGCGCTCTCCCAGCCACCGCTGATGATCTTCCTAGCGGTGATCGGCTGCCTGCTGCTCATGGCGTCACTGCACGACCTGCTGATGCTCTGAGCCGTAAACGGAGCCCCTGGCGTCATCCGTCGAGGGCTCCGTCAGTCTCCGTCCCCGTGCTCGACCCCGGTGTCCTTGCCGATCTCGGCGTTCGGGGCCGACCGCCGACTCAGCCGGCCGCCTCCTTGCGGCGAGCCCGGTAGGCGGCCACGTGCAGGCGGTTTCCGCAGGTGCGGCTGTCGCAGTAGCGGCGGGAGCGATTGCGCGAGAGGTCGACGAAGGCGCGCCGGCAGTCGGGAGCCTCACAGCGACGCAGCCGCTCCTGCTCCCCGGCGACCACGAAGAAGGCCAGCGCCATGCCGCAGTCGGCGGAGAGATGGTCGGCGAGGGACGCGCCGGGCGCGAAGTAGTGCACATGCCAGTCGTAGCCGTCGTGGTCGGTGAGGCGGGGTGTGGTGCCCGCCGCGGCGATCAGCTCGTTGATGACCGAGGCGGCCGAGGCCGCGTCGGCAGCCTCGGCCGCCGCGAAGATCTCCGCGAACCGGCCGCGGACCCGGCGCACGGCCGCGAGGTCGAACTCGGACAGCACCCCGACATCGCTGATGTCGTGCTTTCGTACGAAGTCGGCGAGCGCCACGACGGTCGCGAGCTCGTCGGTCGCCGTCTCGTCGTCCGGCGCGGTGTTCACCAGATCCACCACGGCATCGAGGGAACACCGGGTGTCGTGGGTGATCAGCACGTTTCGCTCCCTGGCCTGCGTGGGTCGGGCGGGCGCCCGCCGATGCTGGCCGATGGTAATCGCTCGGCGAGGCGGTGAGCCGATGCGAACCGGCCCGGAGCACCCGGGCACGAGTGGAACGGGCCAGGGACCCGTTTCGTGCCCGGCTCGCGTCACACTCGGTGACGACACCAGGACGCCGCCGCGCGGAGGTCCGCGACGACGGCGTCGTTGGGTCGGCCTGAAGCCGTATTCGGTTGTCTTGGCCCGAGCCGTCTCCCCGAGTGGACGGCGCCGGGCGGCTCTGTGGGGGCCTCGCCCTAGCTTTCGGCCAGGATGTGCGAGAGCTCCTGATCGAGGTCGAAGTGCCGGTGCTCCGTGCCGGGTGGCACGGCGGCGTCTGTGCGCTTCAGGAAGGACTCCAGGGCTCGCGCCGGGGCTTCGAGGAGGGCTTCGCCCTCCGGGGAGCTCAGGGCGATGCACACGACGCCCTGGCCGTGACTGCGGGACGGCCAGACACGGACGTCGCCGGTGCCGGTGGGCCGGTGCAGGCCCTCGGCGAGGAGGTCGCGGGCGAACACCCACTCGACCGTTTCCTCTGCTCCGGTGTGGAAGGTGGCGTGCACGGCGTAGGGATCGGCCGTGTCATACCGCAGTCCCGCGGGAACAGGCAGTGAGGACTCGCTCGACACAACGAGGCGCAGGTGCAGCTCGCAGCTGACCGTGGTGTTCATAAGCGCCAAGGCCTTTCGCTCAGTGTGCGCTCGGGGATTCGCACGTCGGCGAAATCGACATGCCACCTACGGTGCCGTTGTAAACCCCTCTGGGAGTTTTGCGTTGCTTTTGGTAGCTCATCCGGCCGAGACCGTCTTCGGTGGGTACGACCATTCCGGTGACCGGTTTCTCTCCGGTAGGGTTTGGCTGTATGGACACGGGGAGTCACGGAACGGGGGAGGCCGGTGTGGCGGCCGACGGAACGAAGAGTGACACGGATGTAGCGAACTGTGAGGCCGATGTGGCCAAGAACGAGGCGCCGCTCGGATCTCGTGCGCCGGAATTCGTCAGGGCGCGGCGGATGCTGCACGTGAGCTGGCAGGTGGCTGTCTTCGTCGTCGGCCTCGCGGTGGTGGTCGCGGGAGTGATCATGCTTCCGCTGCCCGGCCCCGGCTGGCTCGTGATCTTCGGGGGCATGGCGATCTGGGCGACGGAGTTCGTCTGGGCCCAGCTGGTGCTCCGCTGGACCAAGCGGAAGGTCTCCGAGGCCACCCAGCGCGCCCTCGACCCCAGGGTCCGGCGCCGCAACATCATTCTGACGTCGATCGGCCTGGTGATCGTGGCCGTGCTGGTCGGTTTCTATGTCTGGAAGTTCGGCTTCGAGATGCCCTGGAACATCAAGGACCAGTGATCGGCGGCGAGCCGGCGCGGTGGCGGCGAGCGTGGTCGGGGGTACCCGCTGACATGGGGTAATGTTCTTCCTGCGTCCGGGCGATTAGCTCAGTGGGAGAGCGCTTCGTTCACACCGAAGAGGTCACTGGTTCGAACCCAGTATCGCCCACCGGATGATGGCGGCCCGGTCCATGGAAACATGGACCGGGCCGCTTTTCGTTGTGGGTACACATGCCTGTCGGCACCTGTGTGAGCAGTAGGGATGGTGGAGGCCGGGGGGCGGTCCGGGGCCGTTCGACGGGTCCGGGCGGCTGCGGTGGCGCCCTCGGTGGAGTTCGAATTTGGCCGGATCCAGTTCCTCCTCGCCCTCGGCCGGGGGCGGTGTCCGGCCGGTCCGCCATGGTCTCGGGTGGGTTCGGCGAGAAAAGCCCGGGGTCGCCCCACTGACTCCTTTCAGTCTCTCCGGTTCACCGCTCCTCGACGTCCGTCGTGTTCGGCCCGTCGGTCGCAACTCCCCGACCTGCGCTTACGGTTGACCGACCGTCACCTGCGACCTCGGCGCCGCGGGTGCTGGAGCGAGGCCGCTTTCCATCAATTCCTGTCCGAATCATTGACGTCTCCTGAGGCTCTCCGTACCTTGTGCCAGCAAGCGCTTACTTGAAACGATTCATGGCGCGGACGCAACGTCGCGGGGAGGCTCAACCATGCAGCAGAACAGGAACGTTGAGAGGCGGACGGTCCTCAAGGCGGCCGGAGCCTCACTGGCCGTCGCGGGGCTGGGGGCGACCGCCACGGCCTGCGGCGGCGGCAGTGGCGCGGGAGACGGGACGGTGACGATCCGTTACGCCTGGTGGGGTGCCGAGGACCGCGCGGAGCGCATCAAGAAGACCATCGCGCTTTTCGAGAAGAAGTACCCGAAGATCAAGGTCAAGACCGACTTCCAGCCCTATCCCGACTTCTGGAAGAAGTTCAACACCCAGGCCTCCGGTGGAAATCCGCCGGACGTGTTCCAGAATGCCATCGGATTCCTCCGGAAATACGACGCGAAGAATGTGCTGCTCGATCTCGGCCCACAGGTCGAAGCGGGCCACCTGTCGTTGGAGGGCTTCAGAGCGGGCCTGGAGAAGTTCGGCGAGGTCGACGGAAAGCTGCTCGGAGTGCCGGTCGGGTCCAACTCGATGGCCCTGGTGATCGACAAGCCCGTCTACACCAAGTCCGGGGTGAAGCCGGAGCAGGGCTGGACCTGGGACGACTTCGACGCCGGGATGAAGAAGATCCGCGACAAGACGGGCCGCGCCGGCGACAGCGGCATGTACGGCGTCATGTACCTCTACGACCTCTACCTGCGCCAGAACGGCAAGGCGTTCTTCACCGAGGACGGGCTCGGCTTCACCGAGGCGGATCTGAAGCAGTGGTGGACGAAGGCCAGGAAGGGCATCGAGGAGGGCCTCTACGCCGACCCGAAGAAGGTCGCGCAGATCAAGCCCAAGTCGGCTGTCGCCGCGGAACTCGCCGCCGGTGAGTTCACCTGGGACAACTTCACCGTCCGTTACACCGCCGAGGGCAAGAGCGAGTACGGGCTGGCCCCCATCCCCACCACCGACGGCAAGAAGACCGGCCAGTACCTCGGCTCCCTCATGCTCAGCGCGTCCAAGCGCACCCAGCACCCCAAGGAAGTCGCCCAGTTCATCGACTTCATGGTGCACGAGCCCGAGGTCGCCAAGATCATGGGCTACGACCGCGGGGTGCCCGCGACCCAGGCCCAGTACGACGCGTTCAAGCCGACCGACCCGGTCAACAAGGCGATCGCCGCGTACGAGGAGTCCCTCGTCGCGTCAGGCGTCCTGGAGCCCATCACTCCGCACCCGAACGGCGCGGACATCTGTGAGGCCGCGTTCCTGCGCATCGGCGAGGAACTCGGCCTGGGCACGCGCTCGGTGGACGACGCCGTCAAGCAGTTCTTCACCGAGTCGAAGACGGCTCTCGGCAGCTGATGGGAACCGCCGTGACACACGCCCCTGCGACGGAGGACCTGGCCAAGGACTCCGAGCCGCGGCACCGTCCGGCCAAGGCTCCCCGCCCCGCCGCACTCAAGCGGCGGGGCCGCCGGGAGAACCTGGCCGGCTATCTCTTCATGTCCCCCTGGATCGCCGGTTTCCTGCTGCTCACGGCAGGCCCGATGATCGCCTCGCTCTACTTCGCGTTCACCGACTACAACCTGTTCGACGCGCCCAGGTGGATCGGCCTCGACAACTTCTCCGAGATGTTCGCCGACCCACGCTGGCGCCACTCGGTGCGGGTCACCCTCTGGTACGTCGTCGTCGGCACACCGCTGAAACTGATCGCGGCCCTCGGCGTGGCGCTGCTCCTGGCCCAGAAGCGGCGTGGACAGGCCTTCTACCGGGCCGCTTTCTACGCGCCGTCGCTGATCGGTGCCAGCGTCTCCATCGCGATCGTCTGGAAGGCGATCTTCTCCGACGACGCGATCGTCGACCGCACGCAGCAGATCTTCGGCATCGACGTCGGTGGCTGGACCGGCGACCCGGAAATGATCATCTACAGCCTGGTGGCGCTCACCGTCTGGCAGTTCGGCGCCCCCATGGTCATCTTCCTCGCCGGTCTCAAGCAGGTCCCGCGTGAGCTGTACGAGGCCGCCGAGGTCGACGGGGCGGGCCCCTGGCGGCGGTTCTGGAACATCACCCTGCCGATGATCTCCCCGGTCCTCTTCTTCAACGTCCTGCTGGAGACGATCCACTCGTTCCAGATCTTCAGCTCGGCGTACATCGTCGGCGGCGGCGCCGGAGGCAATGCCTGCGGTCCGGCCGACGGCTCCATGGTCTACACCTGTTATCTGTACGTCCAGGGCTTCGAGAACAGCCGGATGGGTCTGGCCTCCGCCATGGCCTGGCTGCTGCTGGTCGCGGTCGCCCTGGTGACGGCGGTGCTGTTCTGGTCCCAGAAGCGCTGGGTGCACTACGAGGAGGGTGCCTGATGAGCGCACAGGCCACCGAGATCACCCCGGCCCCGGGACCCTCCGCGAGAACGGGTGCCCTGCGTCGCAGGCTGCCCGGCTCGCTCGCCTGGCACATCGGGTCGCTCGCGATCCTCGCGGTGATCCTCTACCCGGTGATCTGGGTCGTCGGCGGCTCGTTCAAGAAGAGCGAGGACATCGTCGGCAGTCTGGATCTGCTGCCGAGCGATCCGATCATCGCGAACTACACCCGGCTCTCCGACGGCATCGCCGACATCCCGATCTCGACCTTCTTCCTCAACTCGCTCACGCTCGCCGTGGGTTCGGTGGTCGGGATCCTGGTGTCCTGCTCGCTGACGGCCTACGCCTTCTCGAAGATCAAGTTCGCCGGACGCAATCTGCTCTTCACGCTGATGATCGGCACGCTCCTGCTGCCGTACCACGTGCTGCTGATCCCGCAGTACGTGCTGTTCCGCAACATGGAACTGATCAACACCTACACCCCCCTGCTGCTGCCGAAGTACCTGGCCACGGAGGCGTTCTTCGTCTTCCTGATGGTGCAGTTCATGAGGAACCTGCCCAAGGAGCTCGACGAGGCGGCGCGGCTCGACGGCTGCGGGCACTTCCGGATCTACTGGTCGATCGTGCTGCCGCTGTGCCGGCCCGCGCTCATCACCAGCGCGATCTTCACGTTCATCAACTCCTGGAACGACTTCATGGGCCCGTTGATCTATCTGAACGAGCCCGACAAGTACACCGTCTCGCTCGGGCTGAAGATGTTCGTGGACCAGGACGGGGTCGCCAACTACGGCGGCATGATCGCGATGTCGCTGGTGGCGCTGCTGCCGGTGCTCGCCTTCTTCCTCGCCTTCCAGCGCTATCTGATCGACGGCATGGCCACCTCGGGACTGAAGGGCTGAGGTGAGCTGACCATGGCCCAGGCCCGTGCCCGTGCGAAGGCCGCCGCGCCCCGCGGGGAGTCCGTGCTCGCCGAACGGTTCGCGCTGTTCGCCGAGTGCCTGCTCACCGGGGTATGGATCGCGCTGGCCTCGTTGCCGCTGGTGACCTACCCCGCCGCGTTCGCCGCCGGCTCCCGGCACCTGCGGCGCCGCACGGCCCATGAGGGCGGCGGCTGGCGGGAGTTCTGGGCCGACGTCCGGACGGCGGTACGCGGCGGCTGGCTCGTCGGGCTCGCCGGATGGGGGGCGCTCGCGGCGGTGTGGGTGGACGTGCAGGCCGTACGCGCCGGGATTCCGGGCGGGCCGCTGGTCGGCGCGGTCGGTGTCCTCGCGCTGATCGGGGCCGTGGTCGCCGGACTGCGCGCGGCGGCGGTCTGGCGGCCCGGCGCCACCTGGCGGGCGCTGCTCGGCGCGGCCGGGCGGCGGACCGTGCTCGACCCCGCCGGGTCGTTTCTGCTCGTCGGCGGACTGGCCGTCGTGGTCTGTTCCGCCTGGTTCGTCGCGCCGCTGGCGATCCCGGTGCTCGGGGCCGTCGCGGCGGCGGCCGTCGCCGTGGAGGAGCGGTACCGCCACCGCTGACCGCGGCGGGCGGTGCCGTCCGTTCAGGTCGACGCCCCGGAGGCGTCGTACCTCTCTCTGTCATGCCCCTGACCATCAGCACGCAAGACTTCCCGTACGGAAAGGAAAGGCCATGTCCCCCATCGACCGCAGGTCCCTTCTCAAGGCGGCCGCCGTCGCAGGAGCCGCAGCGCAGGTCAGCTGGGCTCTAGGGAGTTCGAACGCGCAGGCCGCGCCCCTGGCCGAAGCGGCGGAGGCGGATCCGGTCACCCTGGACTGGCTGGAGGACGGCGGGCTCGGAGCCGCCCCCGGTTCGACCGTGGGGGTGCCGTGGCCGAAGGGCGCGTACGAAAAAGAACAGTCGTTCTCCCTGACCGACGGCGACGGCAAGGCCGTGGCCGTGCAGTCCTGGCCGATCGGCTACTGGCCCGACGGCTCCCTGAAGTGGACCGCGCACGCGGTGGGCGCGGGGGCCGGCTCCGGAAAGCTCACCCTCGCGGCGGGCACGCCGGCCGCGCCGGAGAAGAAGGTCACCGTCGACAAGCGCGGCACGACCATCGACGTGTCGACCGGTGTCATCACCGCCAAGATCGGCAAGTCCGGCTCCACGCTGGTGAAGTCCGTGCTCCGCGGCTCCACCGAGATCGCCCACCACGGCCATCTGGTGCTGCTGCGTCAGCCCGAGATAGAGGACGGCGACCAGGGCACCGAGAAGTTCCAGCGCTACGAGAGCCTCATCGACGAGGTCGAGGTCGAGCAGGAGGGCCCGGTGCGTGCCGTGGTCCGCATCGACGGCAAGCACCGCAAGGGAAGCCACAGCTGGCTGCCCTTCTCGATCCGCCTCTACTTCTACGCGGGCGCCGAGTCGTTCCGCATGGTGCACACCATCACCTTCGACGGCAACCAGGAGCCCGGAAAGGCCGGCGGCGACTTCGTCCGCGGCATCGGCGTCCGCTTCGAGGTGCCGATGCGCGACGCCGCGTACGACCGCCACATCCGGATCGGCGGCGAGGGCAATGGTCTGCTGCGCGAGGCGGTCAAGGGAGTCACGGGCCTGCGGCGCGACCCGGGGACGGCCGTGCGCACCGCCCAGTTCGAGGGGAAGAAGCTGCCCGACCCGTCCACCTGGGACCAGCGCGTCACGACCCGCCTGCAGTACATCCCCGAGTGGGGCGACTACACGCTCTCGCAGCTGTCCGCCGACGGCTTCGGTGTCCGCAAGCGCACCAAGAAGGGCCACGGCTGGATCCCGGCCGGCGGTGGCCGGCGGGCCAGCGGCTTCGGCTACGTCGGTGGCGCGTCCGGCGGGTTCGCCTTCGGCCTGCGGGACTTCTGGGAGAAGTTCCCCGCCCAGCTCGACATCCGCGACGCGCAGACCGACACCGCCGAGGTCACCCTCTGGCTCTGGTCGCCCGAGGCGCGGCCCATGGACCTGCGCTTCTACCACGACGGCATGGGCCAGGACACCTTCCCCGAGCAGCTCGAAGGCCTCAACATCACCTACGAGGACTATGAGCCCGGGTTCGGCACCCCCTACGGCATCGCCCGCACCAGCGAACTCCTCTTCTGGGCCCATGAGTCCACCCCGGGTGCCGAGGACATGGCCAAGCAGGTCGAGGCCGTCCGCACGCCCCCGCAGCTCGCCGCCCCGCCCAAGCAACTCGTCAAGGCGGGCGTCTTCGGCAGGCTGTTCGCCGAGCCGGACCGCTCCACCGCCGCCAAGGCGAAGATCGAGAACCACCTGGACTTCCTCTTCACCTACTACAAGGACCAGGTGGAGATGCGCCGGTGGTACGGCTTCTGGGACTACGGCGACATCATGCACACCTACGACCCCAGCCGTCACCAGTGGTGCTACGACATCGGCGGCTACGCCTGGGACAACTCCGAACTCTCGCCGGACCTGTGGCTCTGGTTCGCGTACATGCGCTCCGGCCGCGCGGACATCTTCCGCTTCGCGGAGGCCATGACCCGCCACACCGGCGAGGTCGACGTCTACCACCTCGGCAAATGGGCCGGCCTCGGCACCCGGCACGGCGTCCAGCACTACGCCGACAGCGCCAAGCAACAGCGGATCGCCAACACCACCTACCGCCGCTACTACTACTTCCTCACCGCCGACGAACGCGTCGGCGACCTCATGCACGCCAACGTCGACTCCGACGAGACGTTCCTCGTCCTCGACCCCATCCGCAAGATCCGCACCGAGCCCTACACCCCCGACCGCAAGGCGCTGTCGATCGGCTTCGGCACCGACTGGTCCGGGCTCGTGTCGGCGTGGCTGACCGAGTGGGAGCGGCGCGGCCCCAAGTGGGAGAAGGCCAGGGCGCGCGTCCTGTCGACCATGGAGACGATCGCCGCCCAGCCCAACGGCTTCGTCCAGGGCACCGGGCTGTACGACCTGGACACCGGGAAGTTCGCCGTCGCGGACAAGCCGGTGGTCGGGGTCTCGCATCTGTCGGCCATGTTCGGGCTGGTCGAGATGTGCGCGGAACTCCTCGACCAGATCGAGATGCCCAAGTTCAAGGAGGCCTGGCTGGACTACTGCCGCTACTTCAACGCGACGAAGGCGGAGCAGGCCGCGCGCTACGGCTCCAACTTCGGCAGCCTGTTGCTCTTCCAGGGCCATTCGCGACAGGACGCCTACGCCGCCGTGCAGTTGAAGGACGACAAGCTCGCGGCCCGTGCGTGGCGGCAGTTCTACAACAGCGCCGACACCTGGGACTACAAGGAGTCGACCGACTGGACCACCAAGAAGATCGAGGGGCCGACGGCGCTCGTGCCGGGCAGCGAGGCGGCGTGGGTGTCGACCAACGCGACCGCGCTGTACGGGCTGGCGGCGATCCAGAACCTGGCGCTGGTGGGCGACAAGATGCCGTAGCGCTCCGCCGGGTAGAGCGGAGGGCTTGTGGTGGCTGGGGTGGGTGGGGAACCGCGGGATCGTCGTGGCTGGGCGCGCGGTTCCCCGCGCCCCTGACGGCGCGCGCGCCTCAGCTCAGCCTTCCCAGGAGGTCCCGCACTCGTCGTGCGTCGCGCAGGCGCTGTTCGTAGGTGGCGCCCGCCGCCAGCAGGAGCAGGCCCGCGAGGGCGGGAGGCGCCCAGCGGGGGAGGGCGTCCACGACCTGGGCGATGTAGGGGGCCAGTTCGTGCAGGGTGACCAGGGTGAGCGTGCCGCCGCCGAGGAGCAGGGGAGCCTGGAGGCGGTGGCGGGCGCCCAGGAGCGTGATCAGCAGGGCGGCGGCGCCCAGCACCAGGGGGCGGAGCCAGTGCGCGTCGCCCCAGGCCGCGACGAGGCTCGGGACGAGCGTGACGGCGAGTCCCGGGCCGTACGCCGTCCAGGACGAGGCGGTCAGGTCCCGGCGCCGACGCAGGTGGCCGACGAGCAGGGCCGGGACGGTCACCGGCAGGGTGTACGCCTCCGGGGAGCCGACGTCCCAGACGGCCAGCCGTACCCAGGAGGCCAGCACGAAGAGGACGGTGGCCGCGTAGCCGAGCCGGTGGCGGTCCGGCCGTAGGGCGGTGCCCGTGGTGATGACTCCGCAGAGCGCGAGGGTCAGGGCCAGCAGCGGTGGGTGTGCGGCACAGAGGGCGAGGGCCACGAGGCCGGCCGCGGCGCCGGTCGCCTCGACGGGGATCGTCAGGGGAGAGTCGCCGAGGCGGGCCGCGAGCAGGGCCGCGACGGCCGGCACGGCGAGGACGAGCAGGGCCGTGTGCTGCGGCTCCCAGTCGGCGGAGGCGCCGATCGCGCAGGTCAGGGCGGTGGCGTGGGCGAGGGAGACGGGGGCGGTGAGGGGACCCAGGTCGTCGCGCCGGGCGGCCGCCGCCGCGAACACGACGGTCGAGGCGGCGAGGACGGTGAGGGTGGCCGGCTCGGTGGCCAGGGAGTGCAGGGCCAGGCCCAGGGCGGTGACGAGGGCCAGGACGGCGCCGGTGAGGGGCAGTGGTGCCTGGAGGCGCCCGGGTTCCGCCGGCCGCACGAGCGCGGCGAAGCCCAGTGCGGCCACGACCAGGAGACCCTGCGCCACCAGCCCGGCTGTGAACGGCAGTTCGAGGACCGGGGGGAGTACCAGGACCGTCGCCCAGCTGAGGACGAGGGCGCCGACCAGGGCCGGGGTCCGCCATCTCACGGTGCGCGCGGTCACGGTCAGCACGCCGGCGACGACGGCGAGCACGAGGGGCACGGTGGCCGTGTTCGGCGGCCAGGGCGCGTCGAGCGTCACCGCCGCGCGGGCGTCCACGGGCGCACCCGACCAGACCCGCTCGATCCGGCCGACCGGGCCGAGCAGCGCGATGGCCACGGTCGGCAGCGCGGTGGCCACGGCGAGGCCCTGGACCACGGCGCAAGCGTGCCCGAGGCCCCGGCGTACGGGCCCGGGGGCCTGCGTGCGTACGGCCGCCGACAGGGCGATTCCGCACAGGAGGTGGGCCGGGACCGTCCACACCTCGGGCAGGACCGAGCGGGCCATGCCACCGGCGCCGACGACCACGAGGAGCCCACCGGTGAGAGCGGTCCCGAGGGCCAGGGCCCGCTTGGGCGTGAACCAGGCGGTGGTCAGGGCGATCGCCGCGCCGAGGGCGAGGAGCGCCGCCGCACGGGCGGCGGCGCTCGGGCCGGCGGCGGCCCACGAGAGCCACCCGGCCGCCAGTACACCCCAGGCACCCCAGCCGAACGCGCCCACCACAGCGACGATCCGCACCGGCTTGAAGGGCGCCCGGAGCGCGATCGCGGTGTCGGCCGCCGCTGTCACCAGCAGCACGGCCGTGACCGTCTCCACGCCCGCGTTCATCGCGAACGACCAGAGGAACAAGGGGAGTTGAGCGGCGACGAGGGCGAGGGGAAGCGGCAGAGCGAGGGCGGTGCGGGTGATCGCCGCGTCGGTGTCAGCCGCTCGGGGCGCCTGCGCGCCGAGCCCCAGCCCGTACGCCGCCCACAACGCCGCCAGCACCGCCGACGCGGCAGCCGCGTACCCCGTCGCGTCCGCCCCGGTGAACGCGACCTCGTGGAGAGCGTACGCGTCCAGGACCGTCAGGGCGAGGCCGAGACCGGCCACCGCCTCGGCGGTCGAGCGCAGGCCGCGACGCAGGAGGGGCACCGGGGTGCCGAGCGCGGCCACGGTCACCGCGCCGAGCACCAGGGACCGGCCCGCGATTCCCATGTATCCCCAGCTGACCAGCGTGAACGCGATCGCCGCGACGGTCAGCAGGACGCCCCCGAGGATCAGCAGCACGTTCTGGACCCCGGGCCCCGTCGCCTCGGGGCGCCGCCCGTGCGTCGCCGCGGGCGCGGACGCGGACGAGGGTGCGGACGAGGGTGCGTACAGGACGTGCACCAGCCAGGCACGGCGCGTCAGCAGGAAGGCGCGGCGGGCGTCGAGCTGCCGCAGCTCGGAGTCGAGGACCCGCAACTCCTCGGCCGGGGACGGAAAATGCGTCATGCCCGGAGTGTGGTCCGGGTCACGCCGGATGGGCATGAGTGCCGGTACTCAGGAGGTACTCAGATCCCGTGCCAAGGACCCCGGAGCGGGCAGAATCCGACCATGGACTGGTGTCACTACCGCTTCCGCAGCCTCTGGAGGCTGCCCGCGCCGCCCGCCGCCGTGTACGACGCGCTCCAGCGGGCCGACGACTACCCGCGCTGGTGGCCCCAGGTCCGCGAGGTGATCCGGATCGACGCCACCACCGGCATCGTACGGATCCGTTCGGTCCTGCCGTACGACCTCGCCTTCACCGCCCGCGAGGTACGGCGCGACGCGGCGGCCGGGATCCTGGAG